>DHCV01000008.1:0-557 GCA_002399025.1 Bacteroidales bacterium UBA4893
TTACTTATAAGTTCTTCTCCAATTGTTTTTATTATTCTCGCCCGTGGTTTGAATACAAAATTTCCCGTTTTAATATTTTTATTCATAATCACATAACATTTTTTTTAATTCTTCTGCAATTTTGTGAGCTAAAACTACAGGAACTGCATTACCAATCTGTTTAAATGCTGAACTCCTGCTACCTTCAAAAAAATAATCATCAGGGAATGACTGCAGTCTGGCTGCTTCCCGAATTGTTATTGAACGCACACTCTCTATTGTTGGATTTAAAGTAGGATAAATATAATAATGACCGTCCATTGCAATATGAGCAACAACCGTATGGCAACAACCGTATGGATCTACTACGGAAAAACGATTGAGAAATGTTTCCTTATTTTTGTGAGTTTGGTGACTGACATCCACATCTTTATCATATGATAAACGTTTTCCTTCTTTAAGCCATAAAGAAATCGCCTTTTGGTAAATCCATCTATCATTTTCATTATTGGGACGTGCTATATGTTGTGTGGTAAAATCAAATACCCCTCTTATACAGGATTCTTTTAGATACTTCA
>DHCV01000008.1:694-1625 GCA_002399025.1 Bacteroidales bacterium UBA4893
ACAGGATTCTTTTAGATACTTCATTTCTGAAATATGTTTTGTGTAATTTACTGGCTCACACAATTTCCCTTCGCCTGATTTACGCAATGGCAAGTCAGCAAATAAATCTTTCAATACTTCGTATTTATTTTCTTCAGGGATTAATTCCGGATAATTGTAAGAAGTCTTGTTCCCTTTTTCGTCTTCTACTTTCCACCCAACAATAATAACTCTCTGACGATGCTGCAATACACCGTGTTCGGAGGCTTTCTGTACTTTTAATTCCATTCTGTATCCAGCCTTTTCTATTAATCGAGTAAGATCTTTTAAAGGCTCGCCTTTCTTGGCAGTCCGTATTCCTAAAACATTCTCAAAAACAAACATTTTAGGATGGTATCGTTCCAGAAACTTTACATAATATTTATAAAGTTCATTGCGAGGGTCTTCTTCTACGGCTTTACCCATTCGGGCACGACCTGCAACAGAATAAGCCTGGCAGGGGGGGCCCCCGATAATAATATCAACCTCTCTGTCTTCTTTCAGGTTATCAACTTTTGCAAAAATATCATCTATTGTGTCCTCTCCAATTGCCTCATGAATAACACTGTTTATTATATCCTGAGGAACCTGAGCCCATAGATTACTCCCATCTTCCTTTTCACATTTTTCAAACAGATAATTTTTATATTTTTTCAGTTGATTATTTTTCTTGAGCCAATGATATGCGGAACGGGTTCTTAAAGTATCGCAGGCATATTTATCCATTTCAATATGAGCTAAAGGAGTAAAACCTGCTCTGATAAAGCCTTCGGACAAGCCTCCAGCTCCGGCAAATAAATCAATAAAATTCAATCTGCTTGTATTCATTTATATAAACTATATCGTGCAAAGCTACGAAATTAATCTATAATATTCATACATTTAATCTCTTTTTAGGATTCTCTTTTAGAAA
>DHCV01000008.1:1778-2047 GCA_002399025.1 Bacteroidales bacterium UBA4893
TTTAGGATTCTCTTTTAGAAAAATCATATCTTTGCAGTATAGTAATGATAATTTATAGTTTTACTTATGAGTGATATTAAAAAGCTTGCGGGGCAGACTGCTATTTATGGGGTGCCAACAATTATTGGACGTTTTCTTAATTATCTTTTAGTTCCTCTTTACACTTATAATATCGCAACTCAAAACTATGGAGTGGTTAGTGAGCTTTATGCTTATATATCTTTCTTGATGATTATCCTTACTTACGGAATGGAAACGGCTTTCTTCCG
>DHCV01000008.1:2189-2863 GCA_002399025.1 Bacteroidales bacterium UBA4893
GGAATGGAAACGGCTTTCTTCCGATTTACTCAAACTGAAAAAGACAAGGGAGTGGTTTATAATACTGCCATGCTTTCTCTCTTTGTTTCAACAACACTTTTCTTAGTTATTACCTTTATCTTTATAAATCCTATCTCCTCAGCCTTAGAATACTCCGACAATAAAAACTATATCTTACTTTTTCTTTTAATACTTGCTCTTGATGCTCTAAGGGCTATCCCCTATGCTCTTTTACGAGTGAAACAAAAGGCAGCAAGATTTGCAATGATTAAGTCAATTGATATTTTCTCCAATATCTTTTTTAATCTCTTCTTTATCTTGCTATGCCCTACCCTTTATAAAAGTGGAAATATTTTAATTACTTCTTGGTTTAATCCCAATGATTTGGTTTTATATATTTTCGTTTCAAATTTCCTTGCATCATTGATTGCAGCCATTTTGCTACTGCCAGAATATTTGAAGTTTAGTTTCAATTTCGACTTCAAACTTCTTAAGAAAATGCTTGCCTATGGACTTCCTGTAATGATTGGAGGTTTGGCAGGAATGGTAAATGAAACCTTTGATAGGATTGCATTAAAACATCTTGTTACAATTCCAGAAGGAATAACCGACGCAAAGGCAATTAGCGATTATAAGATGAGTCAGATTGGTATTTATGGAGCTTGCTATAAGCT
>DHCV01000008.1:3117-3350 GCA_002399025.1 Bacteroidales bacterium UBA4893
TCCTATTCAAGCATAATGACAATATTTGTTATCTTCCTTTGCATAATCTTTCTTGGAGTTATGGGATATATTGATATATTCAAATACTTTGTTGGAAGTGATTATAGAGTTGGACTTGGTGTTGTGCCAATACTTCTGGGAGCAAATCTATTTCTTGGAATTTATTATAATCTTAGTATTTGGTATAAGGTTACCGACAAAACAATTTATGGAGCCTATATTGCAATAATTGG
>DHCV01000008.1:3542-3895 GCA_002399025.1 Bacteroidales bacterium UBA4893
AACTATATCTTAGTTCCAATAATGGGATATATGGGAGCAGCTTGGACTACCTTTATTTGTTATTTCACAATAGCAGTTCTTTGTTATGTAATTGGTCAAAAGCATTATCCAGTAAACTATAACCTGAAACATATCACCCTATATATTCTCCTATCCTTCTGTCTTTACGCATTAATGTTCTTTGTACCAATTGAGAATACCCCAATAAGACTAATAATAAATACAATTATAATCCTATCCTTTATCGCCATAGCCTATAAATTAGATATTAAAAAACTAATTCGCAGATAAGGGATTAAATACATATAGCATGAAAAAATCTATTCTGCTTTTCGTATTATTTTTCTTTGCAA
>DHCV01000008.1:4050-4964 GCA_002399025.1 Bacteroidales bacterium UBA4893
TTCTTTGCAATACAAGGTTTTGCTCAGGAATATAATATCAGTATTAGTATTGACACAACCTATATCAAACTGAAGCAAATAACAAAACCTGCAGTAAGCATTTATCTTAATAATGCAGTAAAATTCAATAATAAATATTACTGCATTATTAAAGAAGTCCCATTAACTGAGTCTTCATGGAGCGAAAATAAATTTCTAATTATATCAGAAAATGGAGAAATTGAAAAAGAGATTCATCCATTTAAAGAATACATATATTATAGTAAACTATTTATTTACAAAGATAATATCGTAATTCAGGAAAACTACAATCCAAAAACTTACTATTTGGATACGACTAATTATAAATGGATTGAAGGAGAAGAGGCTGATGATTTGATTTATGAAGATGAAGAATTCTATGTTACTTATATGGATTTTGGAGAATGGGGAAGTACTACATGGTTTAGAGATAAGAAAACAAATAATGAATATGATATTGCAGGATTTCCAAATGTTTATAGGCTAAATGGAGTTTTTTATCTAATAAATACTAATGTAATTTATACTTTAGATAACGTACATAAACTAAAACCAAGTAGAGAAAATTACTATAATAAGTTGATTAGAGAAAAATCTTCTAAAGAGCATATTGAAGGGTCTAAAAATCTTCCTGAACTAATTACACATTTCCAAGAAACTAATTACAAACCATTTTCATTCAATAATAATTTCAGAATAATAACATCTTTTATCGCTGACAACAATTTGTATCATATTTGTTCAGATTCAACTAAAAACTATATTGGATTTGTTAGTAATAAGAAAATGGTAGTTATCGATACCCTACCTAAGTATATTAATATATCTAATTGTAGTTTCAGAAGTATAGCTCAAAAAGACAATTCTCAATTATTAAAGTTTAATAAGAAAGA
>DHCV01000008.1:5137-5979 GCA_002399025.1 Bacteroidales bacterium UBA4893
GAATGTAAATCAATTTGGATTTATTGATATTAAAGACAATAATATTAAAGTCAGATATTTTATTCATGATATTGATAGTGTAGATTATGTTGGTAAAGAAAGATTTGAAATGGCTTTTGATTCAATTTTTAACTATATCAGAAATAATAAAGATATAACTATATCAGAAATTGATTCCCTTGAAAGTATTTATGGAGGATTAGATACAAAACTTATATTTGAAAAAAAGAATATACCAGACACTAAACATAATCTTAATAAAGGGAAAAGATATTATAAGATACAAGACTCAATAATTTCTAATTGTAATAACTATTACTTTGCAGAAAATGATTCAATTATTAAGTATTTTTATATAGAGTTTTCACAAACTCCAAGATTTAAGAAAAACAATAATGATACTGGCGTCACCTATGAATCTCCTTATATTAAAGACTTTGATTTAAAATTTAATCAAGTATTAGAAAAGCTTACATTGTATTTTGGTAAGCCAAAAATTGAAATTGGTAAATATATAACTGATTACATTTGGGATATAAAAGAGAGATTTAATATAAAACTATATAGATGGGGTGAAGGAGAAATTAGGATCTTTATAGAAAAAGAATAATTGCTTGATTAACCCTATCTATTTCAAGCTTTAAACTAATCAATCTTTATTAGAAAAAAATCGATTTTGAATCAGTGAGATTGGAACTTGATTTGGTGAGTTTAGGGTTTGATATTATCATTTTCAAATTAGCTTCAATCTCATATACTTTAGGGTTCATTTAGCTGAATAATACTCTTTTGAATTTCTCTTAATTTGGTTAGGATTTTTATTAGGGGTAACTTTGCAAAAA
>DHCV01000008.1:6168-7343 GCA_002399025.1 Bacteroidales bacterium UBA4893
ATAATGACACTTAGTATTCTGAAAAAAGAGATTGTTGATCTATATTCAACTCCCATTATTCAGCAGACCTCGTTTTGGTCTATGGTGAAGAGAAATCAGGGAGTGGAGTCTTCGGCTTTTGATTTTAGAGCAAGGAATAGAGATTTATATTCTAATGTTGGAGGATTCTCCAATACTCAAGCCGATTTTGTAATGTTTTTGCGCTATCTTAATAACAAGGATTGCGTTGCCTATGTGCCTTATGGTCCTGAAGTGGAGCCTTCGGAAGAAAATCAAGGGAAATTTCTTGAAGAGCTTTCCGAAATTCTTCGTTCATATTTGCCAAAGGATTGTATTGCTATAAGATATGACCTGAATTGGGAAAGCCATTGGAGCAAGGAAAGCGATTATAATGAAAATGGGGAATGGATTGGTGCTCCTGATAAGAAATATCAAGAGTTCAAACTCAATTATGGAACGAATAACTGGAATCTTGTAAAATCAAATACAGATGTTTTACCTGCAAACACAATTATCCTTAACCTTGAGGGGAGCCATGAGGAAATTCTAAATAGGATGAAACCTAAAACAAGATATAATATTGGACTTGCAAAGCGTAAGGGAGTTGATGTAAGGACTATGAGCTTTAAAGATTTAGACCAATGGTATTATTTGTATCTAACAACAGCAACAAGGAACGGACTACATATAAATGAGCTAAAATACTTCCAATCTGTTATGAAAGCAAAGCTTGAGAATGAGGATTTGCCAGTAAAGGTTAAGATGCTTATTGCATATTTGGATAATCAACCTCTTGCAGCAATGTTCTTAGTGCTTTCGAGTCATAGAGCGACCTATCTTTATGGAGCCTCTTCTAATGAACACAGAAACTATATGCCAACCTATGCCCTTCAATGGAGAGCAATTGAGATTGCAAAAGCAAATGGATGCACTGAATATGATATGTTTGGAATATCTCCTAATGCAGAACCTTCACATCCAATGTATGGACTATATAAATTCAAACAAGGATTTGGAGGGGAGATATTTCATCAGTTGGGATGTTGGGATTATAAATTGATTGATGATAAATACTCTTTGCTTCAAGCAACGGAAATGAATGATAGAGGATATTATATTTGATAATTGGAAATAAAATATTAGTTTTGTAGCTTAGAAAAAGAAAAATATATAAT
>DHCV01000008.1:7484-8105 GCA_002399025.1 Bacteroidales bacterium UBA4893
TTAGAAAAAGAAAAATATATAATCGATGATAGTAAGAATAGTAAACAAATCGAAACACCAAATCCCTGAGTATGCAACAGAGAGTTCTGCAGGAATGGATTTAAGAGCAAACCTTAACGAGTCAATAGTACTTAAACCTTTGGAAAGAGCAATGGTTGAAACAGGACTATTTATTGAATTACCTATTGGCTATGAAGCACAAGTTAGACCAAGAAGTGGACTTGCAGCAAAGAATGGTGTTACTGTTTTGAATACTCCAGGCACAATTGACGCTGATTATAGGGGGGAAGTGAAGGTTATTTTGGTTAATCTTTCTAATCAAGACTTTGAAATTAAGGACGGAGAACGTATTGCTCAAATGGTTGTTGCCAAGCATGAGAGAATTGAGTGGGAAGAAACCGACAGCCTATCCGAAACTCAAAGAGGTGAAGGTGGCTTTGGACATACTGGAAGAAAATAGGGATAAAGATAATTATTTATCTCAACAAAATATAGTTTTATAAAGTCACTATATCATTAAATTCTTTTCTGAAGATAATAAATTCTTTTCTGAAGATATTTTTTTAAATCTTCGTTTTAATTTTAGGTGAACTTTGTATGATTTTTCTTTTGGATTGAGTG
>DHCV01000008.1:8251-8440 GCA_002399025.1 Bacteroidales bacterium UBA4893
TGATTTTTCTTTTGGATTGAGTGGTAAAAATTTGCGTAATATTTGCACAGTTTTTAGTCCATTTTAGAACATTTTTTGGCTATAATAGCTTCCTTTATTCAAAAAAATATAATAAAAAACCTTGCAAATGATTAATTCACAAGGTTTCTATTTTTTTGTGGGAGCAACAGGATTCGAACCTGTGACCCC
>DHCV01000008.1:8622-9094 GCA_002399025.1 Bacteroidales bacterium UBA4893
ACCAGCTGAGCTATGCTCCCATTTTAGTTTTGAAGTTGCAAAAGTACGACCTTTTTTTAACACTGCAAATTTTTACGTCTTTTTTTTGATTTTTTAATAAGAATAACTCCAAAGATTATCTTTATAAGTCTAATTATTAGAGCGTTAATTCTTAATCTTTTTGTTGGCAAATTATAAAAAAAACTTATGATGAGACTATGTTTTTGATTTTTCTAATTATATTTATTACTTTTGCATATTAATTTTTATCATAAATTCTATTTGAAATAAGTGCTGTATGGGAAAGAAATATCAAGAGTATAAGCAGCTTGATTTAACTACTATTAATAAGGAGATTTTTAAGTATTGGGAAGACAATAATATTTTTGAAAATAGTTTAAAGCTTCGCAAGGGAAGTAAGGAGTTTATTTTCTATGAGGGACCACCTTCAGCCAATGGTCAGCCAGGTATTCATCACGTTATGGCTCGAGCC
>DHCV01000008.1:9314-27263 GCA_002399025.1 Bacteroidales bacterium UBA4893
AAGGCAGGTTGGGATACTCATGGATTGCCTGTTGAATTGGGTGTTGAGAAAAATCTTGGCATTACTAAGGAAGATATTGGGAAGAAAATTTCAGTTGATGAGTATAACGAAGCATGCAAGGCTGAAGTAATGAAGTATAAGGATTTGTGGGATAAGCTTACAATGGAAATGGGCTATTGGGTAGATTTGGAAAATCCTTATATTACTTTTAAGAATGAATACATTGAAACTCTTTGGTTTTTGATTGGAGAGTTATATAAAAAAGGCTTACTATACAAAGGATATACCATTCAGCCTTTTTCTCCAGCTGCTGGAACAGGACTAAGTTCTCACGAATTAAATATGCCAGGTTGTTATCGTGATGTTAAGGATACAACAATGGTAGCTCAATTTAAAATCAAGAATACAGAATATACAAATGCTTACTTTTTAGCATGGACAACAACTCCATGGACTCTTCCTTCAAACACTGCTTTAGCTGTTGGTAATAATATTGATTATGTTTGGGTTGATACTTTCAATCCATACACTGCTGAGAAAATTCTTGTTGTTTTGGCTAAACCACTAATGGCATCTTTCTTCAATGTTGAGACTCCTGAATTACCAATGGAATATTCTAATGGAGATAAAGTTCTTCCATATAGAGTTGTTAAGGAATGTAAGGGAAAGGACTTGGTTGGAATTGAATATGAACAACTATTAAATTGGATAAGACCACAAGACAAAGCATTTAGAGTTATTGCTGGAGATTTCGTAACGACTGATGACGGAACAGGTATTGTTCATATTGCACCAACTTTTGGAGCTGATGACGATAGAGTAGCCAAACAAAATGGAATACCTCCTTTAGTTTTAATAGACAAAGAAGGCAAACGTCAACCAATGGTTGATAGAACAGGTAAGTTTTATAGTATTGAAGATTTAGATAAGGACTTTGTTAAGGAGAGTGTAAACGTTGATTCATATTCTCCATTTGCGGGAAAATTTGTTAAGAATGCTTACGATAAGAACTTGACAGAAAAGGATATGAGCTTGGATGTTGAGATTGCTCTTAATCTAAAACAAGAAGGAAAAGCATTCAAGATAGAAAAACATACTCACTCCTATCCTCATTGCTGGAGAACAGATAAACCAATTCTTTATTATCCTATGGATAGCTGGTTTATTCGTACAACAGCATTGCAAGAAAGGATGATTGAACTAAATAAAACAATCAATTGGAAACCTGAGTCAACAGGAACAGGACGTTTTGGAAACTGGTTAGAAAATTTGGTTGATTGGAACTTATCTCGTTCACGCTATTGGGGAACACCACTTCCAATTTGGAGAACAGAGGATGGAAGCGAAGAAATTTGTATCTCATCTGTTGAAATGCTAAGAAATGAAATAGAAAAGAGTGTTGAAAAAGGATATATGAAGGAGAATAAATATGCTTCTTCAGTTTATAATTCTTTTGACCTTCACCGACCTTATATTGATGATGTAGTTTTAGTTTCTGCAAATGGCAATAAGATGTTTAGAGAAACAGACCTAATTGACGTTTGGTTTGATTCTGGAGCAATGCCTTTTGCTCAAATGCATTATCCATTTAGTACATCTAAGGAAGAGTTAATGAAGAATTTTCCAGCTGACTTTATTGCTGAAGGAGTTGACCAAACTCGTGGATGGTTCTTTACCCTACATGCAATTGCAACCTTAGTTTTCGATTCAGTTTCATTTAAGAATGTTGTTTCAAATGGATTGGTTTTGGATAAGAACGGAAACAAAATGTCAAAACGTTTGGGCAATGCAGTAGACCCATTTGAAGTAATTGGAAAGTATGGAGCTGATGCAACACGTTGGTATATGGTTTCAAACTCTCAACCTTGGGAAAACTTGAAATTTGACATTGAAGGAGTTGATGAGGTAAGAAGAAAACTATTTGGTACACTTTACAACACATATAGCTTCTTTGCTCTTTATGCAAATATTGATTCATTTGTATTCAAAGAAGAAGAAGTTCCATATAATGAAAGAGCAGAAATAGACCGTTGGATACTATCAGAGCTTAATTCATTAGTGAAAATGGTTGATGAGTCATATAATGATTATGAACCAACAAAAGCAGCAAGAGCAATAGGCAATTTTGTTGATGAATATTTAAGCAATTGGTATGTTCGTTTATCAAGACGTCGTTTCTGGAAAGGAGAATATACTCAAGATAAGATTTCTGCATATCAAACCCTATACACTTGCCTTGAAGTGTTGGCTCAGCTTATGGCTCCTATTGCACCTTTCTTTGCCGAAAAACTTTTCTTAGACCTTAATAATGTTTCCAATAAGAACAAAGACATAAATCAAAACCCTACTGGGTCGGTTCATTTTACTGACTTCCCAATTGTAAATGAAAGCTTGATTGATAAGGAATTGGAAGAGAGAATGCAGCTTGCTCAAAAGATTTGTTCAATGGTTCTTTCTCTACGGAAAAGGAATAATTTGAAGGTTCGTCAGCCATTGCATAAGATAATGATTCCTGCTCCAGGCCAAGAGTTTATAAGTCAAATTGAAAGGATAAAGGAACTAATTCTTTCGGAAGTTAATATTAAGGAAATAGAGTTTCTTTCTTTGCAGAATAATGTTTTGGTCAAGAAGGCTAAGGCAGACTTTAAGTCTTTGGGACCTAAGTTTGGGCAAAAGATGAAAGCCATTGCCAACTCAATAAATTCTTTCACACAGGAGGATATTGCCAATATTGAAAAAGAAGGAAGGATTGACATTGACATTAATGGTGAGAAGATTGAACTTCTTCTTTCGGATATTGAAATAATTACTCAGGATATTCCTGGTTGGGTGGTTATGAATGAAGGTGCCATTACGGTTGCTTTGGATACCACAATAACTGATTCCTTGAAGAGAGAGGCAATTGCAAGAGAGCTTGTTAATAGGATACAAAACATTAGAAAGGAACAGAATTTTGAGGTTACTGACTTCATAATTGTTGAAATTGAATATAATCTCCTCTTGGAAGAAGCCATTGAAGAGAACCTCGATTACATTAAGGGAGAAACCCTTACAAAAGAATTATCCTTAATTCGTCAAAATGATATTGAGGTTTACATAGGAAAACACATTACAAGACCTATAACTACAATTGACGTTATTGAAGGAATTGAATTAGCAATAAATATTAGAAAATCATAAAAATCAAATAAATAAATTATTAAGATTATGGCAAAGGAAAATAAAGTGGATGAGGCAAAGCTTGAGAAATTAAAAGTTTTGCAATCAACAATTGATAAGATTGAAAAGAATTATGGTAAGGGCTCAATCATGAAACTTGGCGACAAACCTGCAATTGAGGTTAATGTTATTTCCACTGGTTCTCTTGGATTAGACATTGCTCTTGGAATTGGTGGTTTGCCAAAGGGAAGAGTTATTGAAATCTATGGTCCTGAAAGTTCTGGTAAGACAACATTAGCCATTCATGCTATTGCAGAGTCTCAAAAAGCTGGTGGAGTTGCTGCCTTTATTGATGCTGAACATGCTTTTGATAGCTCTTATGCTCAAAAATTGGGTGTTGATGTTGAGAATCTATTTATTTCACAGCCCGACAACGGAGAGCAGGCTCTTGAGATTGCAGATAATCTAATTCGTTCTGGTGCAATTGATGTTATTGTTATTGACTCCGTTGCTGCTCTTACTCCAAAATCGGAGATTGATGGTGAGATGGGAGATAGCAAAATGGGACTTCAAGCAAGACTAATGTCGCAAGCACTAAGAAAACTAACCTCAACAATTAGCAGGACAAATTGCTGTTGTATTTTCATCAACCAATTAAGAGATAAAATTGGAGTTATGTTTGGTTCTCCAGAAACCACAACAGGAGGAAACGCTCTAAAGTTCTATTCTTCTGTTCGTTTGGACATTCGCCGTATTCAAGCCATTAAGGAAGGAGAAAATAATGTTGGGAATAGGGTTAGGGTTAAGGTTGTTAAGAATAAGCTTGCTCCACCTTTCCGTCAAGTGGAATTTGACCTTATGTTTGGACAAGGAATTTCAAAGGTCGGAGAAATTGTTGATTTGGGCGTTGAAAAGAACGTGATTAAGAAAAGTGGTTCATGGTTTAGCTATGGAGATACTAAGCTTGGGCAAGGACGTGAGGCTGTTAAGCAACTTCTCTTAGATAATGAGGAGCTAACCTTAGAGCTTGAGGGACAAATTCGTCAAGCATTAAAAGAATAGATGAAAATTCAAATAAACCAAATTAATCCAAAGACATTAGGATTTGATTATAACAAGAATCTTATTACTGAATGTTTGAAGGATGCTAACATTGATGTTTTATCAATCTTTCCTGAGCTTTCAATTAGTGGGGGAATTTTGCTAAACAATTCTTCTTATAGTGATTTATACTCCAACTCAATGCTGGTTTGCGAAAGCCTTCTTGAGGAGAAAAGAGATATGATTTTTGGGACACCAATCCAAAGTAGTGAAGGGCGTTTTAATTCATTGGTTATGGTTCAAGAGGGGGAAGTTCTTGCCCTTTCAACAAAAAAAAACCTATCTCAGTTTGACATTGGATTTAATCAAGGAGGAGGAATTGAACTTGTGAAATATAGGAATCATACCCTTGCCTTTGGGTTTTTGGAGGACTTGGAAGAGTTTGCACAAGAGAAAATCCAAACAGACCTTATTATTATATGCTCCAACTATTTATATCACCCTGACTCACAAAAAGAACTATTTGACAAGCTAATCTTTTTTGCACGTATTCTCAACGCTCCAATTGCATTTTGTAATCGTTTTGGAGCTGAAGGCGGATATGTTTATGGTGGAGGCAGTTTTATTTTGAATCGAAAGGGCGAACTCTGTGGGTTATCTCCTTTGTTTAGGACCGAAAGCAAGTCTTTTGAAAGCATAACCCTTAGAACAATTGTTCAAAACTCAAGCTCCAAAATCCAAAACCTTCACGATGCACTAACCATAGCAATCAGGGATTATTTCCAAAAGAATGGGATTAAGAAAGCAATCATAGGTCTTTCGGGAGGGATTGACTCTGCACTTGTTGTGGCACTTGCCGTTAGAGCCTTGGGTAAGGAGAATGTTATTGGCGTGCTTATGCCTTCCGAATTTTCTTCCCAGCACTCAATTGATGACGCTTTGGCTTCGGCAAATAACTTAGGGATTGAACATTACACTGTCCCAATAAAGGATGCTTATAATCAATGCAGCCAAACATATAACGAAGTACTTCCAAATCAAAATTTCAATATTGCAGAAGAAAACCTTCAAAGTCGTTTGAGAATGATTACTTTGATGTGGTTTGCCAATAAATTTGGAGCTGGAGTTTTAAACACAACAAATAAATCTGAAGCTGCCGTTGGCTATGGTACAATTTATGGTGATACTTCTGGAGCAATATCAATCCTTGCCGATGTTTACAAAACAGAGGTATGGGAATTGTCAAAATATATCAATAATAAATTCTTGGAGGAAAACCCTAAATCAACCAACCTACCTATCCCAGAGAACTCAATAAACAAAGCTCCTTCAGCAGAATTGCGTCCAGGACAAAAGGATACAGATTCTCTTCCTGATTACCCTATTTTGGATAGAATCTTAAAAGAACATATAGAGAATTGCAAGACAGCAGAAGAAATTCTAATTGATTTTGAGAAGGAATCTCTAAATGTTGAGAAACAAACAATTGAAAAAGTAATAAGATTAGTAAAAATTAATGAGTGGAAACGCCGTCAATGTCCAACACCGGTCAAGGTTAGTAAATCTTGCTTTGGGCTTGACAGGAGAGTGCCAATATCCTAAATTTATATGAGCGATAATATTAAACATGAATGTGGAATTGCAATGCTTCGTTTGCTAAAGCCATTGGAATACTACGAAAACAAGTACGGAAGCAAGTTTTGGGGCTTAAATAAGATGTATCTTTTAATGGAGAAGCAGCACAACAGAGGACAAGACGGTGCTGGCTTGGCATCGGTTAAGTTCAACACTGAGCCAGGCATTTCATACATAAACATTGAGAAAAGCAATAGCAATACCCCCATTCAAGATGTTTTATCAAGAGCATTTGCCAATGAGAAATGTATTAGCGAGCTATATCTGGGACATCTTCGCTATGGAACTTTTGGCAAGAACGAGATAGAAAACCTACATCCGTTTTTGCGTGAGAGCAACTGGAAAACTCGCAATGTGATTCTTGCAGGAAACTTCAACCTCACCAATATTGACCAGATGATGGAAAAACTTGTTGAGCTAGGACAACATCCAGTTAATGCAGCCGATACGGCAGTAATTCTCGAGAAGATTGGGCATTTTGTGGATAAGGAAGTGGAGACGCTGTTTCGCCAATACAAGGATGAAGGGCTTGATAATATGTCAATAACCCATAAGATTGCTCAAGAGATAAATATTGGTAAAATCCTCCAACAATCATCCAAAAACTGGGACGGAGGTTATGTGATTGGAGGCATATTAGGGCATGGCGATGCTTTCGTTTTGAGAGACCCACATGGAATTAGACCATGTTTTTACTACTATAACGATGAATTTGTTGTTGCAGCATCGGAGCGTCCAACCATCCTAACGGCACTAAACATGCAAAGAGATGACGTAAAGGAATTAGGTTGCGGAGAAGCATTAATTGTTAAGAGAGATGGAAGAATTAGTGTTGAGCAAATCATTGAAGCAGCACAAAAACCAGCAAAATGCTCATTTGAAAGAATATATTTTTCAAGAGGAACCGACTCCTCAATCTATGAAGAAAGAAAGAACTTAGGAAGAAACCTTAGAGACTCAGTCCTAAAAGCTATCAACTACGACCTCAACAACACCATAATTTCCTATATCCCCAACACAGCCTCAGTTGCCTTTCAAGGCTTGGCACAATCTATGAACGAATACATAAACCAAAATAGGATAAATAAAATCATAGAAAAGCAAAAGCAAGGCGTAGTATCAAAGGAAGAATTGGAAGAAATCTTTTCTCAAGACTGCTTAAGAAGGGAATATTTGGCAGTTAAGGACGTGAAGATGAGAACCTTCATCACAAACGACAACGATAGGGATGATATGGTGGCTCACGTTTACGATGTAACCTATGGACAAATAAGGGACTATGTTGATAACCTTGTTGTGCTTGACGATAGCATAGTTAGGGGAACAACCCTAAAGCAAAGCATATTAAGGATAATTGACAGGCTAAACCCAAAAAAGATAGTTGTAGCATCATCAGCCCCACAAATACGCTACCCTGATTGTTATGGAATAGATATGTCGAGGATGACAGAGTTTATTGCCTTCAATGCTACCATAGCACTTTTGCAAGAAAGAAATCTAACACATATAATTGATGAGGTTTATCATAAGTGTAAGGCACAGGAGAACCTACCAAAAGAAGAGGTAGTTAATTATGTTAGAGAAATCTATAAGCCCTTTACCAATGAAGAAATCACTGCAAAGATAACCCAGCTCCTAACCCCACAAGACTGCAAAGCCGAGGTTGAGATAATATTTCAAACCATAGAAGGGCTACATAAAGCCTGTCCAAACCACACAGGCGATTGGTACTTCACAGGCAACTACCCAACACCAGGAGGAAACAAAGTGGTGAACCAAGCCTTTATCAACTACTACGAAGGGAATTCAAAAAGAGCTTATTAAAAAATAGAAGTAAGATTTAAAAAAAACAAAGTGCGGGAGTTATTTCTCTCGCACTTTGTTATTATATATTTATCCCCAATTAACCATTCACCATTAATCACTAATTTATTGAACAATAAGTTTCTTAGTTTGGTAAATATTTTCGTTTACTATTCTTATTGAATAAACGCCCTTTGTATATCCACTTAAATCAATTTCTAATTCTTTTGTTCCTTGATTAATCTTATAAGTTTGAATAACTCTTCCAACAATATCATAAACTAAAACATCAGCCTCAGAGACTAAGCCTTCTATTTCCAAATATGATTTACTGTTTGTTGGGTTAGGGTAGAGTTTTGTTTGAATATTGCTTAATGAAATATCTTCTAATCCAAGATATGTTTTGCAAATAGTATCACTAAATTCACTCTCACAAACTCCATTTGTTGATTTTACTTTATAGCAATAAGTTTGTTCTGGAATTATATCATAATCTAAATACATTGGAGTAGTTGTAGTTGTTAGAGAATCATCATTACGATAAATAACATAAGTACTACTACTATCACCCTGCCAAGTCAATTCAATATAATCAGATATTACTTGAGCATTCAAATCATGAGGAATATTATAAATTGGTTTAACAATAAGACTTAAATTAACAACACTATCACAACCAATTGTTGTTTGCATGTTTTGTGTATAGAATCCAGTAGAATCTACATTAAAACCAAATTGAGTATAGGCTTCTCCCTCACAAATTTCACCAAAAATAGTATCATTATATGAAGGATTAACAACTAAATTTAATTTTATTATACTATCACATCCATTAATTGTTTGTAAGTTTTGGGTGTAAATTCCTGTTGTGTCGGCAGTAAAAGAAAAACCATAATTACTATATTGAACCCCTCCACATATAGTATCATAATAATTGATTTCTGAAGTTGGATTAACACTTAAAGTTAATATCACACTATCACAACCACTAACCAAAGTATAAACTCCTGCAGAATCAATATTTGCTCCATAATCAGTATAAATACTTCCTTCACAAATTGAAGTATTAATATATTGAAGTGATGTAAAACCTACATAATTTGTAAAAAAACTCCAATTTAATGCGCTTTGATAACTTTGAACAGAATTACAAGGTACATAAACTGGTATAATGCTACTAATTCCATTAAAACTATTAGTTTGAATAGTAGGAGGATTAATTGCTTGATTTGTTATTGAAGTTAATCCAGTACAATTATAAAAAGCCAAACTACCAATTGAAGTAACAGAGTTTGGAATTGTTATTGAAGTCAAACCACTGCAATAAGAAAAAGCACCATATTCAATAGTATTAACAGAATTAGGAATTGTTACTGTGGTTAATCCAACACAACCCCAAAAAATACTATTAGAAATTGAAGTAATAGAATTTGGAATAGTAATTGAAGTTAATCCCGTACACTCACTAAAGGCAGATTCACCAATTGAAGTAACAGAGTTTGGAATTGTTATGGAAGTTAATCCCGTACACTCACTAAAGGCAGATTCACCAATTGAAGTAACAGAGTTTGGAATTGTTATGGAAGTTAAACCACTACAAAAAATGAAAGCAGATTCACCAATTGAAGTAACAGAGTTTGGAATGGTTATGGAAGTTAAACTATTACAACCAGCAAAAGAATAATAAGTAATTGAAGTAATAGAATTTGGTATTGTAGCTGAAGTTAATCCAGTACAATTACAAAAAGCCCAATTTCCAATTGAAGTAACAGAGTCTGGAATTGTTATTGAAGTTAATCCAAAGCAACTTTCAAATGCATTATTTTCAATCGAAGTAATAGAGTTTGGAATAGTAATTGAGGTTAATCCAGTACAATAATAAAAAGCATAATTTCCAATTGATGTAACTTTATAGTAATTCCCATTATATTCTACTGAGTCAGGAATTGAAACGGCTCCAGTGTATTCATAAAAATAAGCACTATAATAATTTCCCCGATATGTAACGGCAACACTTCTTGGAAAAGCAGATGAAGTAATTTTATAATAAATGGAATCACCATTATACATTACCGAAAAGTCGTGAGCTTGGGAGTTTAGGTTTACAGCAAAAATAAGTGCTACTAAAATAAGTAATTCTTTCTTCATAAGATTAATAATTTAAATGTTCACTAAAAATTAGAGTACTGCAAACTTACAATAAGTTATAAAAATAAAAGCAAAAGTTGAAAAATATTTGATATAAATGTATTTTAAGAATGCTAAATAAAACAAACTCTCAACACCTCAACTTTTACTTCTTACTATTGCACAATAAGTTTCTTGGTATGTTTTATACTATCATTTACAATTCTTACAAAATAAATTCCTTTTTCATTTCCTCTCATGTCAAGTTCCAAATGTTTTGTGCTTTGATTAACTTTATGCTTTTGAATAACTCTACCAATCATATCATAAACCAAAACATCTGCCTCAGAGGTTAAGCCTTCAATTTCTAAATATGATTTACTATTTGTTGGATTTGGATAAAGTTTTGTTTGAATATTTATGTTATCTATATTTTCTAATCCAAGTTCAAAACAAAGAGAATCACTAAATTCACTCTCACAATTGCCACTAATAGCTTTAACTTTATAGCAATAGATTTGTCCATCATTAATATTAGTATCTACATAGTAAGTACTATTAACATTACCAATAAAACTATCATCGCGATAAACATCATAACTTTCAGCATAACCCTGCCAACCAATTTCAATATTATTAATCGCAAAATTATATATGTTCAAATCATAAGGAACATCAGGAACTGGATTAATATTCAAAGTTAATATAATGCTATCATTAAAGTAAATACCAGCAGAATCGATAATTGTACCATTAAAATTATAAGTATTTCCATCACAAACTGTGGTATCAATATATTGATAATTCCTTTCTATGAAATTAGTAAACTCACTCCAATATTGAGCTGTTTGATAACTTGAAAGAGTATTAACAGGAATATAAACAGGAATAGCTTTATTTACATTTTTGAAAGTATTAGAAAAAATCATTTGAGGAGTTGTTGCTTGATTAATTATTGAACTTAAAGCAATGCAGCTATCAAAAGCATTAATACTGATAAAATTCAATATGCTTGGTAAAACAATAGTTTGTAAACCAGTACAATTGTTAAAAGCCCTTGAACCAATTGATATAACATTGTCAGGTATTTTTACTGAGGTTAAACTACTGCAACCAGAAAATGTATACGAGTTAATAGTTTTAAGAGAATCTGGAATTTTAATGCTTTTTAAATTACTACAACCCATAAATGTAGCACTTCCTATAGAAGCAACAGAGTTTGGAATATATATTGATACTAATCCGCTATAATCCTTAAAAGCATTTCCAGAAATACTTATTGTACCATTTCGAACACCAATTGAAGTGTTTGGACTCATTGAACCCTTGTAGGAGTATAAATTATTATTTATATACACCAATCCATCAGGCATATTATTATAAAAAGGAGTATTCAAAAAAGCATCACCACCAATTGAAGTAACAGTATTAGGAATTGTAATTGAATCTAAATTGACGCAATCTTTAAATGCATTAGAATAAATTGCAGTAAGAGAATCGGGTAGAATAACAGAAGTTAAATTAGTACAATACTCAAAAGCAGAAGGACCGATACTTCTTACTTTATGAGGAATTGTTATTGATGTTAAACTCCTGCAACCATAAAAAGCTTCGCTATTCAAATAAATAAGATTCTCAGGAAGAGTAATGGACTGTAAACTCGTACAGTTATAAAAAGTATTAAATGGAATCATATATATATGGTTTGGAATGGTAACAGATACTAACCCATAGCAATTGTAAAAAATCAAATCCCCAATTTGTGTAACAGAGTTTGGAATTGTAACAGAGGTTAAGCCAGTGCAATAATAAAAAGCTCTGTCACCAATTTTAGATACATAATAATAATTACCATCATAAAGAACAGAGTCAGGAATTGCAATTGCACCAATATATTCATCATTATAAGCATATTCATTACTGTCCTTAAAAGTTACCTCAACTTGGCTGTAAGCATAATAAGGAGAAATAATATTATAGTAAATGGTGTCGCCCTCACTATTTACTGCTGAAAAGTCTTCAGCTTTGGAACTAAGATTTAAAGCAAATACAATTGCAACTAAAATAAATAATGTTTTTTTCATATTATAATTGTTTTAAGGTTTATCGTCTTTAATATATAGTAACAAAAGAAATTATCTTTCAGCACTACAAACTTACAATAATAAATAGAATAAGAAAATAAATTGACAAAAAAAATAAAAATATTTTCTTGAATTGTTTTTTTATTGCAAATGAGTGATTTTATTAATTGATAAAGAGTTTAAGGGATTTAAAGACATTAATGTCCTAATTATCCTTTGCAAAAAATAAAACCTTGTTTGAGCAAAATAAAACAAGGATATATTTTCACAAAACAAGGAGATATTTTCACAAAACCTTATTATAAATTTTTAAAACAAGGAGATAATTATCGAAAGATGCACATCTTTCATACCAAAAGATGCACATCTTTCGGGGTAAAAGATGTGCATCTTTTTTTTACTAAATTTTATTGGGGGAATTTTTAATTAAATCTCCAAGAACTTATTCTCACAGATTTATATTTGCAAATATACGAAATTTTTATTTATTAGTCAATATTTTAGATTGAAATTTTTATTTATTCTTTTATGAATCATCAGAGAATTATAAGCCAAAATGATTTTTAAATGGTAATTTTAAATTTTTAAATTAGGAGTGGACTGTGTGCTTGCCCCTTTTGTTTGTCTTGAACTGTGATTAAACTGACTAAATGATTAGATTGATCTATTATCAGAATCAGGATTTTCAAGATTAGTAGATTTTCTTGATTGGTTTATGTGGAAATCCTATTAATCCTCAAATCCTGCGAATCCTGATTCAGAAAATTAATAAACAAATTCTCCGAATTCCGATTTTATGGTTAGTTTGGGTTTTGGGTTTTCCTCTACTCTTCCTACTATTTGGGCATCTACATTGAATGTTTTGCTTATGGCTATTATGTCTTGAGCTGTTTGTGGGTCGGTGTAGATTTCCATTCTATGTCCCATATTGAAGACTTTATACATTTCTTGCCATGAGGTTTGTGATTCCTGATGTATCATCTTAAAGAGTGGTGGGATTGGGAAGAGGTTGTCTTTTATTATGTGAACACTATCTACAAAGTGCAATACTTTTGTTTGTGCTCCTCCTGAACAATGTACCATTCCGTCTATTTTTGCCCTATGTGTTTCTAATATCTTCTTTATGATTGGTGCATAGGTTCTTGTTGGCGATAATACCATTTTCCCTGCATCCATTCCTTCTATTTCGGTTGGGGAGGTTAATTGTTTTGTTCCACAATATACCACCTCATCGTTTAGTGAGTTATCGTAGCTTTCGGGATATTTCTTTGCAAGTTCTTTGTTGAATACATCATGACGGGCTGAGGTTAGTCCATTGGAGCCCATTCCTGCATTATATGATGTTTCGTAGGTGGCTTGTCCAAATGATGCTAATCCTACTATAACATTACCTGGTTTTATGTTGTGGTTTGAAATTATTTCACTTCTTTTGGCTCTTGCTGTTACGGTGCTGTCAACTATTATTGTTCTAACTACATCTCCAACATCGGCTGTTTCTCCTCCTGTTGAGTATATGCCTATTCCCAACTGACGCATTTGTTCCAAAAATTCTTCTGTGCCATTTATCAAAGCTGAAATTACTTCTGCTGGGATTAAGTTTTTGTTTCTTCCAATGGTGGATGAAAGTAAGATATTGTCTGTTATGCCTACACAAAGCAAATCATCGAGATTCATAACTATTGCATCAATGGCTATTCCTTTCCAAACGCTTAAGTCTTTTGTTTCTTTCCAATACATATATGCCAAAGATGATTTGGTTCCTGCTCCATCGGCATGCATTACCATACAATAGTTGTTGTCGTAGGTTAATTTATCTTCAATAACCTTACAGAATGCTTTAGGGAAAAGTCCTTTATCTATGTTTTTTATTGCATTATGCACATCTTCCTTTGATGCTGAAACTCCTCTTAAATTGTATTTTTGTGTATCCATTACTTATTCAATAATCAATTATCTGGTTGCAAAGTTACGTTATTTCTATAACTTTTAATTGCTTAAATTAAGTTTTAATGTTTTTGTGCCTATTCTTTGAGTGTTAAATTTAGTTTTCAACATTTATCCAAAAGTGAGGGAAAGACTTCTTAACACAATCAAAATCGTCAATAATTATATTATCATACTTCACTCTAAGCATTCCAAAAGCCATAGATATTCTGTGGTCATTATAGGTTTTAATAATTTTCTCTTCTCTATCTTTTTCCAAAGGGTTATTTTGACCAAATGGATAAATTATAAATCTATTCTTATTATCTATCTCTGCTTTTGCTCCAAGTGTATGTAATCCTTCCAAAACAGCTTTTAGGCGATTGCTTTCTTTATGTTTCAGGTTTTCAATTCCCTCAAAGATAATTGTTTTGTTGCATACAAATCCAGCAACTGCAAGGCTTGGAAAAATATCGGGGCAATCTTTAATTTTGAATATTAGGGTTTCTTGTTTTGATATGTTTTGTGGATTATAGGATAGGTTTAGGTTATTATCTTTAAATTGGCTTTCAACTCCAAGTAAAGAGAAATAATCCATTGCTATCTTATCTGCTTGAAGGGAATTGGGGCTTAAATTTTTTATTATTATATTGCATGTATTAGAAATACAAAGCTTTTCATAGGCAAAGCAGGCAGAAGACCAATCGCCCTCAACCATTGTTTCTTTAAACGTGTATTCACCCTCTTCTACTTTAATTCTGTTCTTTTCTTCTTCAATCTTGGCTCCATATTCTTTCATAAGAGCTATTGTCATTTCGATGTAGGGAAGTGAAACAGGACTATCAATTTCAAGTTCTAAGCCTCCTTTAATATAGGGAGAAACCAAAAGCAAGGAGGATGCAAATTGACTGCTTAGTTTGGAGTTTATCTTTATTGGATTATTGCTTTTTAAGGCTTGACCTTTAATTTTGAGAGGAAGCTTGCCTTTTTCACCTATATATTCTATTTGAGCTCCTATTTCTTTTAGAGAATCCACCAAATCCTCAATAGGCCTTTCTTTCATCCTTTCATCCCCATCAATTACCCATGTGCCTTCTTTCATTGCAAGCAAAGACAAAAGAAATCTAACCACTGTTCCTGCATTATGGCAATAGAGAGTTTTATTTTTGCTATTCTCAATTTGAGAAAGGAGTTCTTGCATCAAAATTGTGTCTTGAGCTAAAGATAGGTTGTTGATTTTAGCCTTACTATGAGAAAGATGTTGAATAACTAAAAGTCTATTGCTAATACTTTTAGATGAGGGAATGAAGAATTCTTTCATATTTTATTTGAGCAGATTAGAGGTTAATCTTAAACTCATTTATCTTCCTGTAAAGTGTTCTTTCCGAAATTCCAAGTTCTTTTGCTGCAATGGAACGTTTGCCGTTAGCTCTTTCAAGTGCTGAAATAATCATCTTCTTCTCCATTTCAATTAGAGTAATTGGGCTTTCGTCAATTTCAGCGAAATCATCGTTATCGACTATCTCTTCTTCTTCCTCTGTTTCGGCTTCTTCTTTTATGTTAGGAGAATAGACCAAATTGGCACTTGAGGTTTGTTTTGGGATCAAAAGAGGTTCTATCTTATGCTCTCCAATAAGTTGTTTGATAAAGACTTTTATCTCTTCAATCTCTTTCTTTAAAAGGTCAATTTGTTGTTTGTTATTAAGTATGGAAAGAAGTATATCTTTTTGATTATAGAAGCTTTCATCATGTGAAAAACTATCTATAACCATTGGCAGAGCTGAAACTGGAGGGATATATTCTTTAAGAACATCAAGGGTGATTAATTTTTCCTTTTCTATTATAGAAATCTGCTCCGTTACATTCTTCAATTGACGAATATTACCTTTCCAACGATAATTTAAAAGATAGTTTCTGGCTTCATTAGTTAAGTTAATGATTGGCATCTTATATCTTTCGGCTTGGTCAACTGCAAATCGACGGAAAAGCAGATAAATATCATCTTTTCTTTCTCTTAATGGAGGAACAAATATTGAAACCTGACTTAAACGATAATATAAATCTTCTCTAAATTTTCCTTTACTGATTGCATCTAAGAGATTTACGTTGGTTGCAGCAACAATTCTAACATCCACTCTTTGCAATTTGCTTGAACCAACAGGCAAGAATTCTCCTGTTTCCAAAACCCTTAGGAGCTTTGCCTGCATTGACAAAGGAAGTTCCCCAACCTCATCTAAGAATATTGTTCCCTTGTCGGCTTCCGAAAAATAGCCCTTACGGTCTCTGTCAGCACTTGTGAAAGCCCCTCTAACATGACCAAACAGCTCACTTTCAATTGTCCCTTCTGGAATTGCTCCACAGTTAACAGCTATGTATTTATTGTGTTTTCTTGAGCTATATTGATGAATTATCTTTGAAAATACTTCCTTTCCAACCCCACTTTCTCCTGTTACCAAAACACTCATATTGGTTATTGAGACCTGAAGTGCAATCTCTAATGACTTATTGAGTTGTGGGTTATTACCTAAAATTCCAAATCTTGTTTTTATCGATTGAATATCCATCTTTCTCTATTCTTAGATTGCAAAGATACAAAAGAATTGACAAAATGTCAGTCAATAAAGAATATTATCTACTACATTAAATATCTAAAAGGCAAAAGCAACCATTCAAAGAGCTTATCGACTCCCGAACGATTTTTCCAATTTTCATAATCAAAAACCTTTGTGTATTTTAGGGTTGTTTCGAAATGTTCTTTCAATTGCTCTATTACCGTTGTTTCCTCTCCAATTAGGGCTAATTCATATTGATAACGGAAACTTCTATAATCAAAATTTGCAGAGCTTATGGAGAATATTCTTTCATCAACCATAAAACCTTTGGAGTGAAGGTTTCCTATTTGATAAAATCTTATGTCAACCCCCCCTTCCCAAAGTTCTCCTAAATATTTCCTGCATACAATATCAACAATTCTAACATCAGAATGAAAAGGAATAATTACCGTTACCTTAACCCCCCTTTCAACAGCATCGCAGAGTTTTTTTCTTAGCCTATGACCTGGAAGAAAATATGGACTTTCAATAATTATTTCCTGAGTTGCTTGGTCTATAAGGTTTTGATAGTACTTCTTTATGGATTGGTGGTAGGGATTGGGGACATCCTGAACCAAGACCCATGAGTTGTAGTATTGGTTTCTCTTGTAGCTCTTGTTGGATAGCTTATATTTGTTATAGGCTTTATAGCTCTCATTAAATGAATTCCTGAAAAGCTTGGTCAGCTCACCATCCTCTATCCTAAGGTTCAACTCCCTCCAACTTATTGAATAAGTAGTAAGATTTGCAGAGCCAATATATGTAATGTGATTGTCCACAATAAGGATTTTTCTGTGGTTGCGACAATGATTCTTAATGAAATATGTCCTTGCAAGCTTAATCTTCCTATAAACTCTTAGCTCAACACCATAATTTATCATAGGTTCATAGAACGACACATCGGAATTAGATCCCCATCCGTCAATCAAGACCTTTACCTTAACTCCCTGCCTTGCTTTTTCAATTAGAGCCAAACGAAACTTCTCCCCAATTGCTCCTGTCCCAAAACGAAAGGTTTCTAAAGAAACGCACTTCTTCGCTTGCTCAATGTCCCTAATCATATCGTTGTACAAAACAAGATTGTCGTTATAAACTTTGTATTGATTCTCCATAAACCTAATTCGGGTAAATTAAATATCTTATTACAATACGATTTTGCCCCCTCTTTGTTTCATTTGTATCAATAAAACTAAGAATTAAATCCAATAGTCAGAGAGGTTGAAATGATTAAAAACATAATTTATTTATCAAAAAATTGCGTATAAATTTTGTAGTTATAAAAATAGTTGTAATTTTGCACGACCAATTCTGAAAGGAATTGGAGAGATGGGTGAGTGGCTGAAACCAACAGTTTGCTAAACTGTCGTACCTATAACGGGTACCGGGGGTTCGAATCCCCCTCTCTCCGCAGAAGAATTGAGGACAAAGAATTCGGGGTGTAGCGTAGTCCGGTCATCGCGCCAGTTTTGGGAACTGGAGGTCGCAGGTTCGAATCCTGCCACCCCGACAAAGAGGGAATCAATGGATTCCTTTTTTTATCAAATGTTGGTTCAGTAGCTCAGCTGGATAGAGCAACTGCCTTCTAA
>DHCV01000008.1:27419-31636 GCA_002399025.1 Bacteroidales bacterium UBA4893
GCAACTGCCTTCTAAGCAGTAGGTCGTGGGTTCGAATCCCGCCTGAATCACAAAAATTAAAGCACTTACAAATTAATGCAAGTGCTTTTTTATTGACTAAAGTTAATGTATTAATACAATCCTATCTAAAGATTATATTTCTTCTTGAGATTTATCCAACTTCCTCCGTTATACACTTCTGAATATCCATTGGAGCTTAGAAATTTCTTTGCTGAACCAGAACGCATCCCAGAAGCACAACAGGTTATTATGGTTTTATCTTTGTTTTTGAGCTTATTGAGGCTTTGTGGCAGCATATCTACCGAAATATTCATTGAACCTTCAATATGCCCCTGAGCATACTCTTGCTTTGTTCTCACGTCAAGCAAAATTGCTCCATTCTTAATTAATTCTCCAAAATCAACTTGTGGAGCTAATCCAAATATTTGTTTTAATGTATCGTTCATTTTTTTATCTAATTTTTAAGATTTAACGATGCAAAGATATATCTATTTTTTGAATTAGTATAATATCACCATTAAATTATTTTATTATCACTTATTTTTTCTTATAATCTCACTTAATTAGAGAAATAACTTGTATCTTTGCCGAAGATTAATTTTAGACTAAATAAAATAAATTTCTGTAATGATATTTAAAGAAGATATTTCAGAAAAACTTGCCAGTGAATTGTTTGAAGATAAGGATAAGACCTTGGAGTTCATTGCAAAAATTAAATGGAAAGATGGTTTTGTTTGTACAAAATGTGGCAATACTAATTACTGTGAGGGCAAAACTACTGCTTCAAGAAGGTGTACCCGTTGCAAAAAAGAAGAATCGGCCACTGCTCACACTATATTTCACAATATTAAATTTCCTATAAACAAAGCTTTCTACATTGCATATAATGTATGCGTTGTGGGTAAAGAAATCTCTTCTTACGAATATTCTGACCTTCTTGGACTAAATCAAATGACTTGCTGGAAGTTTAGAAAGAGAATTAAAGATTGCATTATTAAACAAAAGCAAACTAAGGATAAGTTAACAATAAAGACAATTTTGCTATCAGATGAATAAAAACTCTTTAATTTGAAACTATAAATAGCTCTTTTAGTTAGAAGTTTTTATTTAATCTTTTTCTTGTTCAACTTTTTCAATTATTTTGATTAGTTCTTCTTTTTCAATAGGCATTCCAACAAATTCATTACATCCCGCAAAAAAAGCTTTTTCTTTTTCTAATGGTGTAATTATTTCAGATATTGCAATAACAAATACTCGTTTATTATTCTCTCTAATCTTTCTAATTGTTTCATTTCCTCCAATATCATAAGACATTAAAGAGATCAGGATTATATCAGGATTTTCAATTATTGTTTTTTCAATTACATCAACTCCTGTTTTAGCACAACTAATATCATATTTTTCATTCAATGCTTTATCTGTTAAAAACATAGGACACGCCCTATCATCCGCAACAAGTATTCTAGTTTTTTTAGAATCATAATATTCTACTTCAATATTAGTATCCTTAGTATTCTCATCATCAATAATAATTATTTGTGATTTAATTTTTGCCCAAAATAAGGTTCCTTCTCCTTCTTTAGATTCAATATTATATTCTGCACCCACATAATCTAAAATTGCTTTTATTATTGATAATCCTAAACCTGTGCCTGATTTATAAGAATCAAGCTTTTCAAATCTATTAAATGCTTTAGAAATATTCTCATTAGAAATGCCCATTCCTGTGTCTTGTACATAAAATCTAATCTTTTTATCATCAATAACCTCATATCCTAATTTAATATATCCTTTTTCAGTAAATTTAATAGCATTTTCCATAAGCTCTTTCAGAATTTGAGTCAGCCTATCTTTATCGATATAAACTATGCAACTTTTATGAGGGCTATCAACAATTAAATCAACACCATCCTTCATTTTATATCTAAAAACACTCTCTATTTCATCAAAATATTGCTTTAAATCAAACTTAACTCTTTTTATTTCCATAAAACCTGTTTCTATATCCGAAAGGTCTATTATGTCGTTTACAAGATTTAATAGATTATCATTATTCTCTCTAACAATTTTTTTATATTCAAGCTGTTCCCCCTTATCTTCAGATTCAGTTATAAGATTAGTAAATCCAATTATTGCATTTAATGGAGTTCTTATTTCATGACTAATATTAGATATAAAATTAGATTTAAGTTTCTCGCTCTGGATTGATTTTTCTAATGCCTCGTTAAGTTTTAATTCTGTAAGCTTAAAATTTTCTATATTGAAAACTATTGCATTCATTAGTCTGTATTTCCCATTTGTATCTTCATTTATTTCAACTATTCCTCTTACTTGCCACCATGAATATGCTTCATCTTCTAAAAACTTTCCAATAAATTCAAACTGAAATTCATGATGGTCTTCAATTTGCATAAGACTATTATAAAATTCTTTAAAGTTTTCAACAAAAGAAGGTTCAATAATCTTCTCACATATATCTAAAATAGTATACTTTAAAGTTTTCTTTTCTCCATTATAGTCAGTAATTATTAACTGAACAATTTTTTCCCTTTCGTCAAAATTACAAAAAACTGTTTTTAAGGAAGGAATGGCAAATGATAATAGCTTAATATTTAATTCTAATTCCTTTTCATGTTTCTCCTTTTCTATTATTCTCCTATTAAGTCTACTATTTCTAACTCTTAGGAGTAAAACAACTATCAATCCAATAAGTACTGCAAGGAACATTATTATTAATAAAGTATGAGAGAGGAAGAAGGCCTTCCAAAGATTAATTGGTTCTGTATTAGCAGGAAGAGATTTTGGACTTCCTCCCAAATTTATTATTTTCGCATAATCGAAAATTGGTGTTGGAAGCAAATTATCAATTGTCATCTTCTCTGGAATCTCTCCATTAAAAACTCTCATTGCTTTAGCTGCTGCTGCTGCTGCATTCTTTTGAGCCGATTGAACAAATCCTCCAACAAATCCTTCTCCAATAAAACCATCATAAACATTGAGTATTGGAACTTTTGTATTGGCTATTATTTGAGGATAAAGTTCTTGTGCTAAATATCTTTTTTCTCTATTATCAACCTGCCAAGTGCTAAATATTACAAATGAATTCTTTTCTAAATTTCTGCATTTAAGTAATAATTCTTCTTTGCTATTTGCGTCAACGCCATATTCTATCTCTATTCCATCATTTTCATATCCCTTTAGAATATACTTTGCCTCCTTCATAAAGAATTGCCCCGTTGGGGATTTATCTGCCCATACATATACTTTATTTGTATTGGGGAAAATCCTGAGTCCTGTTTTATAAACTTGACCAACACCATAATCGCTAATAATTCCCGTTACATTTTTTTTATTATTAACTCTTCCTCGCTCCAATTCAGAAACAAATATAATTGGGTATTTACTAATTATGGAATCTGTGTAGGTAAGAAAAACATCTGTTGCTCCATAATCAAAAGCCATGACTACATCAACCTTTTCGTTGATTTTTGCAAAATAATCCTTAACTATTTCTGTTCTTGCTTTAATATCTGGATTTATTTTTTCATTAAGGTACAATTCAAGTAGTTTTATAGAATACCCATTATCAACAAACTTCTTCATTATTGTTTCTTTGCATGTTATTGCCCAATGATTTGTTTCATTGAAAGAGCTAACATAAACCACAGTTTTATTTAAAGGATTTCTATTATCTGAAAAAGCATAATAAGGAGACAATAAAAATAATAAAACTATAAGTTTAACAATGGAAGATTTTCTATATGTATTAATCATGAGATTATATTTAGAACATTAATCAATTCACAAATATACAACATTTTTAATCCTTTTGCAAACCTTAATCCCTTTTTTAGAGATAATTTCTTTAACGAATCTTGTATTTTATTATTTCCTATCATAATGAGAAAGACATCTCTTTTATTAGAAAAGAGGATTAATCTATATTATATTTCAATATTTAATAACTCAATAAATATTTCCAGTTTTTTATTGACAAATTAGAAAATATTTTGTATATTTGCACTTTGAAGATAGTAAAACTTAGTTCTTTGAGTTTCCATTCATCTTTCTCCCACAAATTTTGATAAAATAAAAGATGTACATCTTTTATACCGAAAGATGCACATCTTTTGGGGTGAAAGATGTGCATCTTTGGTGTAAAAACTCCTTGTTTAATTAGTTTTATCTCTCGTTTTAATAGAAATATATCAAGGTTA
>DHCV01000008.1:31789-53794 GCA_002399025.1 Bacteroidales bacterium UBA4893
AGAAATATATCAAGGTTATTTTCAGCTAAAGTAGGACTAAAAAATTATAAACTAAAAAAAATAGTAATTATGGCTTATTTTTACAGAACAAGAAAGAAATGCTACATTAAGAATGAAGCAAAAGAAGAAAAGTTTTTTGCAGTCCCTGTAACAAAAGGAACTTTGGGAATGGAAGAAATTGCAAAAGAAATCAGTTCAAAAAGCATTGCTAAAGAAAGTGCAATTTTAGCTGTTTTGAAAGAGCTTTCCATAATAATGAAAAACAAATTGGGAGATGGTTATAATCTCAAACTTGATGGCATAGGAACATTTGGAGTTGCCATAACAAGTCTTGGTTTTGACAAAGAAGAGAACATAACTCCAAGAAGAGTTAAGTTTAGTAAAATGACTTATCGTGCAGATAGAGATTTGGTGGATGTTCTCCAGGATATGAAGTTTGTGAAAGAACCTCCAGCACCTAAAGGAGCTATTACCAAAGAAATGATTAGACAAAAAAGAAAGGCGAAAAGAAATAGAAATTAAATGTAATTCTTAAATGTTAATGATTATATTTGCCGCTTAAACAATTAATTATAAACCAAAAATTAAAGTTATTATGAAGAATCAAGAAGTAGACAATTCAATTTGTTGTTCTGAGTTTGACCCAATACCATGGGATGACAAAATAATTGAGTGGGAGAATAAAAGATTTATTAAGGGAAGTGTTTATACTTTTTTCCATATGCCAATGAATTTCGGTTCTGTTATGAGAAAGCTCGACCAAAAGATTAGAAGCCAAGGTGCAATAGTAGAGGATAATTTGGGTTTATCTGATCATACGTCAAAGTGGAATATGGATATTTTCTTGGCAGTTGACAAAGAAGTCTCTGGTGTTGAGAACATAGTTTTAAGTGGTAAGTTTTACAGCAAGGTTTATGAAGGCAATTTCAGGGAAACTGGTAAATGGTGCAATGACTATAAGGAAATTATCCAATCAAAAGGACTTAACATTAAGAAATGGTATATGTGGTACACAACATGTCCAAAATGTGCTAAGAAATATGGCAAAAACTATGTTGTAATTGTTGGACAAGTTCAGTAGAATAATTATAAATAAAAAACTACTAATATAAGAAACTGATTATTAATCTCATTCAATTAAAAATAAAAAATATTTTGATATTATATCAATAAATCAATTCTCCTTTACGTTAAATTGATGTTACATGTAACCAAAATAGTACTAACTAAATTTGAAAATATGGCAGTAGAAAAAGTTTGGATTGAAGAAGGCTGTATAGCCTGTGGATTATGTGCAGACATATGTCCAGAAGTTTTTAAAATAAATGATGTTGCCAACGTTATTGAAGGTGTTAATTATAAGGATTACACCGATGGAATTAAGGAAGCAGCAGAGTCTTGTCCTGTTGAGGTAATAAAATATTCTGAATAACGCCTTGAAAATGGGATAATAGGGAAGGAGCAAGTTAGAGATAATCTGCTCCTTTTCTTTTTTATTTTTGGGTCTTTTAAGCCACGTTTTTCTAATTATGATACAAAATTGCATTAAAGATTAATAATTGATTTATAAAAAGATTATCTTTGTAGCTTGAATTAGAATTAGAAGATAAGAAAAAATATGAAATTTAAATTGATTTATCCTAAGTGGAATAAGCTTCCAGGTCAGACCACTTTTAATTTACCTCCTCACGGACCTGTTGTTTTTGCAGCCTCCTTGCCTCAAAGAGTTGAGGTTTTGTTTACTGATGAGAATGTTGAGGAAATAAACTTTGATGAAGATTGTGATTTTGTTGGGATTTCTATGATGCTTTCCACTCAGGTTAAGAGAGGATGGAAGATTGCTGAGGAGTTTCGTCAAAGAGGCAAAAAGGTTATCTTTGGTGGTATTTCCACAATGTTGCATGCCGAAGAGACTATGCTTTATGCCGATAGTGTGTTTTTGGGAGAGTCTGAAGGAAGGATGGAAGAGGTGATTGGTGATTGGGAAAGAGGTGAATTGAAGAAGGTATATAATTTTATGAGCAAGTATCCCGATATTGACTCCATTACTCCTGCAAGAAGGGATTTGTATAAGAGGGATTTGTATAATCATAAGGGAGTTCAGATGGTGGATTTGTTTCATGCCTCTCGTGGTTGTCGTTTTAGTTGTTATCCTTGTGCTGTTTCCTATTTGGGAGGTAGGAATTTTAGACCTCGCAGTGTTAGGAAATCTATTGAGGAAATGGAGACTATTGATAATAATAGACTTTTTATTGTTGATAATTCATTGGCACAGGACACTAAGTGGGAGATGGAATTGTTTGAGGCAATGATTCCTCTCAAGAAGAAATTTATCAGCCACACCATTGAGGACGACCCTAAGGTTTTGTCTATGGCTTCAAAGGCTGGTGCTTGGTATGTTTATCAGGCTGTTTACGATACTTCTGATTATATTAAGGAAAGAATTAAGCGCTATCATGATCATGGTATTGGAGTTGAGGGAACAATTCTCTTGGGCTTGGATAATCAGACCGAAGATGATATTAAGCGTTTGATTGACTTTCTTTTAGAGATTAATTTAGACCTTGCTGAATTTACTGTTTTGTCTCCTTTCCCTCACACAAAGGCTTATAATGATTTGATGCGTCAGAACAGAATTTTTGACCACGACTGGAATCACTATAATGCTGGGCAAGTTGTTTATCATCCTAAGCACTATTCGGCAGAACGTTTGCAAGAGCTTTATGAATATGCTTGGGAGATTTTTTATAAGGACGAATCGCAGGAGGAGAAAATGTTTAAGCTCTTTACTCAGGTTATGTTACGTGAGATGGAGGAAGGGACTTATCGTCCTCGCAACAGAAAACTTGCAAATAAATCATTTGGTAAAGAGGTGGTAAGAAATATTAAATAGAGATAGTCAATGAAGGTTCCAGAGAAATATTACGATGAGGTTTTTGACTTTATGGGGCAATGGGAAGTTTGGGGCAAATGTGGTTTGAAGATAGTGGATTATAGGGGTAAGAAGATAATTATAGTTACTGAGCTCTATCAGGATAACCCAGGAACTTCAATAACCTATAATGCAACCTTACTCATAAAGCAGATTGTTCAGAAGAAGGGCTTTGATATTAATAATATTACCTACATTGAATGTAATCCTAACACTAATTCTGTTCTTTCTTTTTACGATGAAGAGTTTTTTGAAGTGAGTTTTGATTTTGAAGATAATCAATTTAAGAATCCTAAGTATCGTCAAATAAGTTCAGAGGAGATTAGAGAAATTATTCCTATTAACTAAGTTTTCAATAATTATACTATGAAAAGATTAATCCTCTTCTTTATTTCTATTCTTATTATTTCATCTAATTTATTAGCAAAGGGAGATAAGATAAAGCTTTGGGTGGGAGTGGAGAATAAAGAATTGGCAAAACAGACTCGTCCTGAGCTCATCCCCTACTTCCCCAATGATAGTTTAAGAAACGGGACCTGTGTTATTATATGTCCTGGTGGTAGTTATAATCATTTGGCAATGAAAACAGAAGGCTATGAGGTTGCTAAGTGGTTTAGAAGTATTGGTGTTACGGCCTTTGTTCTTAGGTATAGGGTTGCTTTTAGGGGAAATCATCACCCTTCAATGATTGAAGACATTCAAAGAGCTATTCAGATTATTAGAGAAAACTCCAATAAATATGGTATTAATCCCGATAAATTGGGCTTGATTGGATTTTCTGCAGGAGGACATTTGGTAACAATGGCAGGAGCTTTCTCAAAGGAGAGTTTTCTTGAAAAGAAAGGAATAAAGACAGACATTAGCCTAAGACCTGATTTTATTATCCCAGTTTATCCTGTTGTTTCAATGCAAGATAGTATAGCACATAAGAAATCTCGTAAGAGTTTGGTTGGGAAGAATAATTCCATAGAGCTATTGGATAAGCTTTCCCTTGAAAAACAAATCCCTAAAGATATGCCTATGGTTTTTTTGCTAACTGCAAAGGACGATGAGGTTGTTGATTATAGGAATAGTGTTGTGCTTAAAGAAGCTTTAATTAAACAGAATATTCCTTGTAAATTTGTTCTTTTAGAGAAAGGAGGACATGGGTTTGGGATGTTTAAGACAAAATCGGAGGAAACAAAAAATTGGAATTTGATTTTGAAAACTTGGCTTAAAGAAAATCATTTCCTCTAAGAAGAAAACATATTAAGGATTAAAGAAAAGACAATATAATGCAATACCCCACAATAGAGTTTCAACCACTATCAACCATTAAGAAGTTTCAAGAAGAGAAACTAATGGAAATATTGAGTTATATTAATCAAAACTCTCCTTTCTATAGGAAGATGTTTCTGAAAAATAAAATTGATATTAGTAAGATAAAGACAATTGAAGACCTTGTCAATATCCCTTTTACTACTAAGGAAGATTTGCAAAAACACAATGAGGATTTCTATTGTGTTGATAAATCAAAGCTTATTGACTATATAACAACCTCAGGGACTCTTAGCGACCCAACAACCTTTGCCCTAACGGATAAGGACTTGGACAGACTTACCTATAACGAATTTATTTCTTTTATTTGTGCTGGTGGGCATTCTGGTGAGATATATCAACTAATGACTACTCTTGACAAACGTTTCATGGCTGGATATGCCTATTGTTTGGGGATTAGGAAAATGGGAGCTGGAGTTATTAGGGTTGGGAATGGGATGCCCGAATTGCAATGGGACACCATAAAGAGGATAAAACCCGATGCTATTATTTGTGTACCTTCTTTTATTTTGAAGATTATTAATTATGCTGAGAATAATAATATTGATTATAGGAACTCAAGCATTAAGAAGGCTGTTTGTATTGGGGAGAACCTAAGGGAAGATGATTTTTCATTAAACCTTTTGGGAAAGAAAATCAAAGAGAAATGGGATATAGAACTATATTCTACCTATGCCTCAACCGAAATGAGTACGAGTTTTTGCGAATGTGGGCAAGGAAAGGGAGGTCATCATCATCCGGAGTTAATTATTTGCGAATTGGTTGATGATAATAATAATGTTGTTAGGGAAGGCGAATATGGAGAACTTGTAATTACAACTTTGGGTGTAGAGGGGATGCCTCTTTTGAGATTTAAGACAGGTGATATTGCAAGATTTCACTACGAGCCTTGTGCTTGTGGAAGACAGACAATGAGGATTAGCCCTATTAAGGGAAGAAAGAATCAGATGATTAAACTTAAGGGAACTACCCTTTATCCTGCTTCAATCTTTGATGTTTTGGATAATATTGATTATGTTGAGAATTATATTGTTGAGGTTTCTTCCAACGAGATTGGTACTGATAATATTTTGGTTTATGTTGGGTGTAAGACTACTCAAAACAATAAGATGAAAGATCTTAAAGATAGGTTTAGGGCTCGATTGAGGGTTGCTCCAGAGATTAAGTTTGAAGACATTGAGAAGATTAAAAAGATACAGCTTCCTGAGGCTAATCGTAAGCCAATTAAGTTCATTGATAAAAGGAATTTCTAAGGAAAGAATATTATTATGCAAGATAGATTTGAAGATATCAGACCTTATAACGACTCCGAAATTCCTTCTGCCATTTCAAGATTTGTGAATAATGAGTATTTTCCAATAATTGCTCAAACTCTTTTCCCTGATAAAGAAATTGAAGCCCTTAAGAAAGAAGTCTTGGAGATAAAAACCATTAGGCAGTTTCAATCAATGTTTATGTATCCTTTGATTGGGAAGATTGTGGATTTGAGCATAACGGAGCTAACTTATAGTGGTATTAAGGAATATTTGAGCAAGGATGTGCAGAATATGTTTATATCCAATCATAGAGATATTACCTTGGACTCTGCCCTTTTGAACATAGAGTTGTTTGAGAATAATTTGAACACTTGCGAGATTACTTTTGGGAGCAATCTTATGAAGGGTGAGATTGTGATTGATATTGGGAAGATGAATAAGATGTTTAGGATTGTTAGGGGTGGTAATATTAGGGATTTCTATAAAAACTCAATGGATGTTTCGTCCTATATGCGTTATGCCATTACCCAAAAGAAAGAATCCGTTTGGATAGCACAAAGAAATGGAAGAACAAAAAACGGAGACGATAAGACCGAAATGGCTGTTTTGAAGATGTTTTCCCTAAGTAGCGAGGGGTCTTTTGTTGATAATCTTATGGAGCTAAACATTACTCCCATTGCTATTTCCTATCAATATGAGCCCTGCGACTTTTTGAAAACAACTGAGCTCTATGTTTCTTCCTATCAAAAATATGAGAAAGCTCCAAATGAAGACCTTAACAGCATCCTAAGTGGGATTCAACAAAACAAAGGCAAGGTTCATATTTCTGTAACCAAGCCAATAACAAAGGAAGAATTGGAATACTGCAATGGATTTGAGAAGAATGAGAAATTTTGTACCCTTGCACAGATTATTGATAATCGAATATACAAGAACTATAAGCTATTCAACACCAATTATATTGCTCATGATTTGCTCAATAAGTCCTATCGCTATCAGGACAACTACACAAAACAAGAGCAGGAAGCGTTTGTTGAGTATATGCAAAAGGGATTAAAGGATATTCCTGGTGAGTATCAAGAATTGGAAACCATATTCCTAAAAATATATGCTAATCCATTAGACAATATTCTTCATTAGGATTTACTTACTGCCTTTGTCCCAAAAATAAAACCTTGTTTAAATAAATTTATCTCAGAGAAAAAAATATTTATCTCAGAGAAAAAATAAATAAAGTCCCTCTCTAATTTTACTTATAAAGGGACTTTTGTATTTTCATGAAAATTAATCCCTTAGATTATTTCCAAAACCTCTTGTTTAATCTTATCTAACTGCTCTTTTGAAGGAATAAAATTAATATTTACTTTGTATTTTACTTCAATATTACTTTCTTCCATATATCGTTCAAGCGATTTCATATTGGCTTGAGCCCAACCATAGCTCCCAAAAAGCATTCCTTTTCTTCCCTTTGGAGCCAAGCCCTGAAGATAGGTTAGAAACGCTGCAACTGTTGGCAATATGCCTTTGTTGAGAGTTGGTGAGCCAACACAAATATATTCTGCCTCTATGATTTGAGTCATAATATCTGATATGTGAGTATCTTTTAAGTCGTAGATATAGTAGTTGTATTTCTTGTCTTCAAAGGCTTCTTTAACCATTTGAGCAATCATTTCGGTGGAATGCCACATTGAGTCGTAAACAATTACAGCTTTCTTATCAGTTTTGTTTGAAGCCCATTTTTCATAGTTTTCAAGAATTAGAGGTATGTTTTTTCTCCAAACAATACCATGACTTGGACAAATCATTTCAATATCTAAACCTCTAACTATTTCCATTACTCCAACAACTTGAGAAGAGTATGGTAAAACAATATTTGCATAGTATTTCTTTGCCTCTTCCAAAATTGTTTCAACTGGATATTCATCATCAAATCTTTCACTTGATGCTATATGTTGACCGAAGGCATCATTTGAGAATAAGATTTTCTCTTCAGGACAATAAGTTACCATATTGTCTGGCCAATGCACCATTGGTGTCATAACAAAGTGAAGGTTTCTTTTTCCAATATTAAGGGTATCTCCTGACTTAACAGTTTGGAATTTCCAATCTTTCTTATAATGTAGTCTATGTTCTTTTTCTCCTGCAACTGATGTTATAACTATTGCATTAGGTAACATTTCCATAACCTCTGGCATTGCTCCAGAATGGTCCATTTCTACGTGATTGGAAATAACATAATCTATCTTCTTAGGGTCAATAATATCGGATATTCTTTCTATTAATTCCTTAGTTAGGTGTCCTTTTACTGTATCAATTAATGTGATTTTCTCATCTACTATTAAATAAGCGTTGTAGGTAGAGCCTCTTTGGGTTAGGTAGCCATGAAAATTCCTAAGCTTCCAATCAATTGCTCCTACCCAGTAAATGTCTTTTTTAACTTCTATTGCTTTCATTTTATTTTGTTTTTTATCTATTATTTAACATTTGTTTTATTGCATCGCCGTATTCTTGGGCTAATTTCTTATTTCCTGATTTTTTATAGTGTTCCTCCAAAACTGAATAAAGTTTAATGTAGGCATTTCTTTGGTCAAGTCCTGAGGCTTGATATATTGCTAAGAGTTGTTGCATTGTTTGTTCTTCGAAACGATCAATTTCTATTAATCCCTTCAAATATCCTTCTCCACCATAGAGGTCTTGTTGTTTGAGTTTTATGTTGGCTGCCAAGGAGTATGTTGGAGAATACTTGAAATTATCCTTAATCACCTTATCGCAAAGCAAAAGAGCCTCCTGCTCCTTATTTTGCATAAAAAGAGCATAAGCCTTAAAATAATTTGCATTTTCTGAGTTAGGATTTAATTTTAGCATTTGGTTAGTGAACATAATTACACTATCAGGTTGATTCTTCCTTAAATAAATCTCACTGAGGCTGATTAATGCTGTTTCGTTTTGAGGATCTGCATTGATTGCTTTTAAATAATAAGGAATAGCTTCATCTAATTGTCCCTTACTTTTTAATTCAAACCCCTTAACATCTGATTTATCCTTACGTTTGAGAACAACACAAATTGGTTTACCATCAACCTCAACCTTATAAACAGTATTCTTTGGAGGGAAAACTCCACTTTGCAATTGCTCTGGAGCAATACCTGTATTGCATATTATGGCATAATCCCAATCAACATCTCCTTTTTCATTATAGCGAATAAAGGCAGTGGTGAATTTTGCAGTATCGTGTCGGAAATAATAATTAATTGGTTTTGGATGCCAACAAGCAACCACAATCTTTTTACCCGTTGTTAGCTCATCTCTCTTTGCATTTGCAATTACCCATTCTGAGGCTTCTCTAAGAGAGTGAAAATAATAATCTAATTCATAATTTCCATAAGCTTTATCCATTCCTCCTGATAGTTCATTGAAATAAACATATTGATGAGGGTGATTTCTTATTGAGTGAATGATTGGATTGATTGAAAGAAGTCCAAAAGCTGAAAGAACTATTATTTTCCAATACTTTTTATCGTAGGCTTTAACTAAGCTTTCTATTCCTAAAGCAGAAAAAGCAACTAAAGGAGGATAAGTGAAGATAGCATGACGCCAACCACCGTAAACATTTGATTTGTTTATAATAATCCAGAAGATTGGGAAGATAAATGTAAATAGTAAAACAAAGTAGTAGAACCATTGTTTTTTGTTTTTAAACATTAAAACAAATCCTGCCAATGCTCCAAGAATAACAACCATTGGTATTGTTATTAAAATAAACTTAGGAGTATAGTACCAAGGCAAAACATCTGACCACTGTGCTTGTCCTTCGAAGATTTGACGCAAAGAAATAGCAAATTTAGTCATATTCTCTAATGTTTCTTTTGGATTATCTATTGGAGATTTTATTGCAAAAGGCCAGCTAACTACAGCTAAAAAATATCCAAAGAGAACTATTCCCAAACTCCACAAAAGGACTCTAAAAAACTCTTTCTTTAAAAAATTTTGTCTCCAAATATAATATACTATAGCAAAAACAGCAAAATATCCTATAACAATTAACCCCCCTATTCTTATGCTTATTGCAAATGCAATTGAAAGAGTGAGCATAATAACTATACTCCATTTTATCTTTGGTAATTGTTCTAAAAAAGTAACAATAAAATATATAGTCATTATAGTAGCTGTTGCTAAAGGAAGATCTTTAAGGTTATTGAATGAATGCCCTATAAAACTTGAAGAAATCAATAATAAAAAAATTGCAAACACACCTGCTCTCCATCCGGATATTTTTTTTGTTAAAAACCCTGTAAAAATTATAGCAAGCCAACCCATTATTGCGTTTAATCCATGACGAAACTCCATATAATTATCAATAGAAAGAATATGTGTAACTAAATAAGCAAAGTTATCTACGCTCTGTCCATAATAAGGCAAATTATATTTCTCAGTAACTACTGCTGCTGTAGAATCATTCCCAAAAGATGAATAATACTTATAAACATTTTCAGCATGTTCATAGTGATAGAATTCATCTCCTGAAATACCTGCACTTTGACTTAATAAAATAAGTAATATTAAACTTAATGCAGATAATATTAAGAAAATCAGTTTCCAAATTTTATTTGAATTATCAGTTCTATTGAAAGAACTATTATCTAAAATATTTATCTCTTCTTCAGGAAGAGTATTAATTAGATTTTTAGGCTGTTTTGAATTATTTTTTTTCATACTTTAATTCTAAAAATTAACTCTCTCCTTTTCTATAACTAAAGGACGATTCAAAATATGTGTATGTATATTTCCAATATATTCACCAATTATTCCAATAAAAATTAACTGGACTGATGAGAAAAAGAATAAACCTATTAACAATGGTGCTTGTCCCATCGGCATTGAGTCCCAATAAATAATTTTAAAAACTAAATAAATTATGGCTGCAATTAAGCTAAGAATTGCTGTTAGAAATCCGAACATTGTCGCCAAACGCAAAGGTACTTTTGAATGAGAAGTTATTCCAAGCATTGCGATATCATAAAGAGTAAAGAAGTTATTCTTAGTTATTCCTCTTTTTCTTAATGGCTGTTTATATTTAATTATTGCTTTTTCGAATCCTACTTCACAAATCAATCCTCTAAAATATGGGTAATTATCATTTATTTCTCGAAGGTGCTTTATAACAACGTTATCATAAAGCCCAAATCCTGTAAAATTTTTAATTAACTCAACTTCTGATAATTTTGTAACTAAATTATAATACATTTTTCTAAGCTTAAAAAAAATAAAATTTTCTTCAGATTGTTCCTTTACACCAACAACTATTTTAAATCCTTCTTCCCATTTTTTAATTAACTCGGGGATTAATTCTGGAGGATCTTGAAGATCCGAAACCAAAGAAATAACAGCATCTCCCTTTGCTTGTAACATTGCATAGTATGGAGAACGAATATGTCCAAAATTTCTTGAATTAACAATAACTTTAACATTTTCATCTTGCTCTGCAATTGATTTTAATATCTCTACCGTTTTATCTTTTGAAGAATTATCAATAAATATATGCTCATATTTATATTGAGGCAATAATTCGAATTGCTTTTTAACTTCTTCATAAAGAGATTTTACATTTTCTTGCTCATTATAGCAAGGAGAAACAATGCTAATAAGTTTCATAAACTTAAATTCCGTTTTATTATATAATTTGATTAAATTTGCTCCATCTGGCTTATTCCTTTGGAACCTATTTCAATCATTTGTTTTAGCCTCAAATGCAACTTTTCTGATATACTTGACCTAAAACATCCTGCCAACATCACAACTTTCAGCTTTCTTTTATTTATTAAAATCTAATATTTTCAACCTACAAATGTACAAATAATATTCAAAATGTGTAAATTTGCAACTAAATCATTTATTTAATAATAGAAAATTTGTTCTATGAAACTCAAAACTAAGGATATTATTGATAAGCTTATAGTGCTTTCAATCATTATTGTTTGCTTGTCAATATTTCTTCCTCCATTCTTTAAATCTATTTCAATTTCCCTATTGGCAATAGCTGTTTTGGGTGCTTTCTTTTCAAAAGCATATAGTCTCAAACCAAGTGTAAATAAGGAATCTCTATTACTCATAGCCTTCTTTTTCCTCCATATAATTGGTGTTTTTTATAGCTCAGACAAAAATTCTGCACTTTTTGACCTTCAAATAAAATTGTCTTTGATTATTTTACCTCTTCTGTTTATCTTCATACCCAAGCAATTCCTCTCCAAAGACAAATTATGGACTTATTTCTTAGCAATAATTATTGGATTAGTCCTTACAATTTTCTATTGCTTTATTTCTGGAGTTGTTAGGTCTATTAGTAACTCCCTCCCACTTGTTGGGGAAATAATCTATACAAAACTAGGTGCTAAATTCCACCCTTCCTACCTTTCGCTCTTTGCATCTGTTGGACTTATTTTGACATATAAAATCCCTTTAAATCAATTCCTTAAAGCTCCAAACCAAGCTAAACTAATTAAAATCTTCACAATTGCTCTAATCAGTTTTTTCTTAGTAATGTTAAATTCCAGATCAGGCTTATTGATATTGATTATTGCCTATTTATGGATTCTAATAGATTTATTTTTTGTTGAGAAAAAGCGTATTTCCGCTCTTATAACTCTATTTGTATTAATAGTTTGTGGATTTTTCATCCTAAACTCAAATTTCTTAAGCATGAGGTATAGAAATGCCATTGAGAATATTGCTCAAGAGAAGAATATCAATCATGAATCGAACAGCATGTCCCAACGTAGTTTCATATATTCAAATAGCTGGACTTTGGTTTCAAAGAATTTGGTTTTTGGAGTTGGGACAGGGGACGTAAAATCTACCTTTGAAAGCTTGTATGAAAAAGAAAATGTGCGTTTTAGCTCCTATCTCAACGCTCATAATCAATATCTTCAAACAACAATTGCCTTAGGCATGGTTGGACTCTTGGTTTTGGTTTTGGTTTTCCTTTTCCCAATGATAAGGATGCTAAAACAAAAGCAGTATTTTCTTCTAATAATATTTTTGCTTATTGGGTTTAGTTATCTTTTTGAATCAATGTTAGAAAGAAATATGGGTACTTATTTCTTCGCTCTGATTTATGTTTTATCAAATTCTTATTTGTCCACCCAAAAACCAAAATTGGATTAAATAAAAGCCCGTTTGAATAAAATTATCTCAGAGAAAAAAATATTTATCTTATAGAAAAATAAAATTATATAAGAGTTTTTTCAAATCAATCAAGGAATAATTTATTAACTCTTCGTTTTAATTTACTAACTCTTCGTTTTAATTTTTTTTAGTCATATTTCATTTTCCCCAATTTTTTTTTGAGAAGGGTTATCTTTTGTGAAAAGACATAATGAAAATACCTAAATGTAATTGATAGGGATTAAAAAAGCTTAGCCTTATATTTTTAAGACTAAGCTTTATGATTATTAGTAGTTATTTGCTATCTTTTAGAATGGCAAATCGTCATCAGCACTTGGTTCTTGAGTATTAAATGAGCCGTAATTTTCTGCTGGGTCTGACTCTAATGGTGCAGATTGGCTTGGAGCTGAAGGAGCTTGTGGCTTTGGTGCAGAATATGATGGTGATTGCTGTTCTTGTGCTCCTGCTGAGGTAATTGGATTAAAGGTATCTATTCTAAAACATCTTAAATCGGTGTACCATCTGTCTTGATATTCTCTACTTTCAGGAGAAAAGAATACTTTAATCTGCGTTCCAATAGGCATAGTTCTTACAATTGCAACCTTGTCTTCTCCCCAAAGTGAAAAAGCTACTTGTTTTGGGAATTGTTCTTCTGTTTCAATCACAAATCCTCCTCTTACCCAAGGTCCTCTTTGCGATTCTCCTGATTGTTCGGGTAAGGTCTTTAAAAATTTTCCAATGATTTCCATTTCTTATCTTATTTATTTATTAATATTTCTAATTATTTCAAACTAATCTCTTAATTGGTTTTTGTAATAGGTTTTAGCCATTTGTCTAACCAATCAAAGAAGTTTCTTTGCCATAGCACTCCATTTTGTGGTTTTAGAACCCAATGCGACTCGTCTGGGAAATAGAGATAGCGTGCTGGAACTCCCTTTATTAGTGCTGCATTATAGGCTGCCATTCCTTGTGAGGCAACAATTCTATAATCAAACTCACTATGAATAACCATTAGTGGAGTATCCCATTTATCAACAAATTTATGAGGAGAGTTTGCGTAGCTCTTTTGTGCTGTCTTATTGTTTTTGTCCCAATATGGTCCACCTAAGTCCCAGTTAACAAACCACATCTCTTCTGTTTCCAAGTATTGTTGTTCCAAATTGAACATTCCATTGTGGGCAATAAAGCATTTGAAACGTTTGTTGTGGTTTCCTGCAAGCCAAAATACTGAATAGCCTCCAAAACTTGCCCCTACTGAACCCAAGCAATCCTTATCAACATAGCTTTCCTTACACATTTCATCAATTGCAGTTAGGTAGTCTCTCATACATTGCCCTGCATAGTCGCCACTGATTTGTTCGTTCCATTCTTTCCCAAAACCAGGAAGCCCTCTTCGGTTTGGTGCTACAATAATGTAGCCGTGAGCAGCCATAATTTGGAAGTTCCAACGATAAGACCAGAATTGTGAAACGGTTGATTGAGGTCCTCCTTCACAATAAAGGATTGTTGGGTATTTTTTGGTTGAATCAAAGTCTGGAGGGAAGATTATCCATGAATGTAGGTCTTTTCCGTCTGTTGCCTTAAACCATCTTTCTTCAATTTTTCCCATCTTAACCTTTGCCAAAAGGTCTTTATTGATGTTTGAAATGTTGGTTTCTGAACCATTAGCTGGATTAACAGAATAAATCTCTATTGGTTGGGACATGCTCATTTTTGTTCCAATCAGTTTATCCTTTGCAATCATAACGGAAGTGAAGTCGTGAATGCCATTAGTAATCTTTTTAAAACTATTATCTGCAAGAGTAAGTTGATAAATATCATCTTTTCCTTGATAGTCAGAAATAAAATATATGCTCTTATTATCTTTGGAGAATGTTAGTCCATTTGAATTTTGGTCAAAATCTTTTGAATAGTCTTTAATTTGTTTTGTGGCAATATCCATTACCATAAGGCGTATTTTGTCTGCCTCGTATCCGTCTCTTTCCATACTTTCCCATGCCAAAAGCTTTCCATCGGAAGAGAAAACAGGATTTTGGTCATATCCCATCATTCCTTCGGTAAGGTTTGTGGTTTGTTTGGTTGAAATATCGTAAAGATAGAGGTCTGAATTGGTTGAGAAAGCATATTCTTTTCCTACTTTCTTTCTGCAAGTGTAAACAATTTGCTTAGAATCTGGCGAAAAGGTTAATTGTTCCATTCCTCCCCAAGGACGCATTGGAGACTCAAATTCTGTATTTTCTAAAAGATTAATAGGGTTCTTCAGTTCTTTTCCGTCAAAGTCTGCAAGAAAAGGTTGAGGGATTGCATCAACCCAATTATCCCAATGTCTATATGCCAAATCATCATTAATTCTTCCTGTTGTTTTATCTAAGCCTTCTTTCAAATAAGCATACTTATCTTTCTTGGCAATTGCTCTGATGAAAAGGATTTTCTTTCCATCAGGAGAATAGGTAAAACCTTCAATATCTCCTTCCTTAATGTTTGAAATCTTCTTTCTGTCTTTTCCTTCCAAATTCATTTCATAAATTTGTACCCCATTCTCATCGGCATAACAAAAACCAATCTTCTTTCCATCAGGACTCCAAAGAGGATTCCATTCACTTCCTGAAGTTTCGGTTAGTTGTTTTAGGTCAGAACCATCAATATTCATTGAATAAATTTCGGAATTTCCTTTGTTTGCCTTAACATCAAAATACTTAACGGTAAACAAAACCTTATCTTCATTTGGGGAAACGCTCACTTCTCCAATTCTTCCAAAAGCCCATAGAACTTCAGGAGTAAGTTTTCCGTCCTTTACTTCAATTTCTGGTTTCCCAACTATTTCTTCCTTAGTTGGACGTGGCTTGCACGAAACAAAAACAATTGTCAGCACAAGAGCAAATAATAAATACTTTTTCATTTCTATAATTATATTAAACTTTAATTCTAAAAAACTCGCCAAAGTTACAACTTAGTTATAAAAAAGACAAATAAGTGATAAGAAAAACTCATAAAAGACTAATTATTACAATATTAAAATTCTAAAGACTTAGTTTATATAAATAATATTTCTTAATCTCTTTGCTTAAGAATCTTTTGTCCAATTGGTCTGATGCACTTGAAATTTCTTTTACTTCCTTGTTCTTATATAGAATATTTATCCTATCGTCCTGAAAACTATATGCCTTATTCTTCAATTCATCTGTAAGTATGAAATAGGACTTGACTTCATCTTTTGTTAGATTATGCTTTCGGTCAAATTGCTTAACTGCATCTTCAATGTCCTTTTGTGAAAATGGCTTATCCTGAATTTGCATCTTTCCCAATTTGCGATTCATCAAAGAAGTAGAAAGATAGGAAAGAATAAAGTCTTCACTATTTGCCCAAACCTTTATGGCGTTCCAAATATCCGAATCATCAATCATTGTGAAGTATTCAATGGCTTTGATGTCTTTAATGGTTCTTGTTCCATTTTGAATAAAATATGCAAGATAGGGAGAAATTGATTTCGTTAGGTCAATTCCTTTTCCCTGAATTTCTCTTGCTCTTTTGATTATGGTTTTAACCAGAATGTCTGCCGAAACTACTGCCTTGTGCATATAGACCTGCCAATACATAAGGCGTCTGGAGATTATAAATTTTTCAATTGAATAGATTCCCTTTTGCTCAACAACAAGCTCATCGTCCTTAACCGATAACATCTTAATAATTCTCTCTGTCCCAATCACTCCTTCCGAAACTCCAGTAAAGAAACTATCCCTTGTCAAGTAATCCAATCGGTCGGTGTCGAGCTGCGAAGAGACCAGTTGATGAAGAAAATGTTTGGAATATTTGTTTGAGAAAATATCAATAGCCATTTTCGAAACTCCCAACATTTTCATTAGTTCCAACGAAACTTCTTCGTGTGTTTCTTCAAAAAAGAAATGCTCCAAACAATGGGAGAAAGGACTATGCCCAATATCGTGTAATAGGATTGCCGTTAGTGAGGCTTCAATCTCCTTATCGGTTATTTTCTGGTCTTTTTGCCTCAAAACATCTAATGCCTGATTCATCAAAAACATTGCTCCCAGAGAGTGAGCAAAACGAGAATGCTGTGCTCCTGGGTAAACCAAATCGCTGAGTCCAAGTTGCTTAATTCGCCTTAGGCGTTGAAGATACGGATGCTCAAGCAAATCAAATATACTACCAAGAGGGATATTAATAAACCCATAAACAGGGTCGTTAATTATTTTCTTTCTATTGACAAAATCGTTCATAATGCAAAATTACATTATTATTTCAAAAAAACTCCATAATTATTTTTTACTTTCATTTAACCTAAATTACCATGAAGAAATTTTCATTTGACTATAAAATCAACTCTAATTTATCTATGAAAAAGCATAATAAATTTTACTTTATCAGATAAAACTTTATCAAACCCTTATTATAATTTAATTATATAAGGATTAATTTTTGCATCCTGCCACCTTGCACTATACATCCTGCCACCTTGTAGGCTACATCCTGCCAGGATGTAATGTGCATCCTGCCACCATGTAAAATTTAATCTTCGTTTTAATAAATTTATTCTTGATATAAATAATTTTTTTCCTTGTTTAGAGAAAGAATAATAGGACATAAATTCATAGTTATCTTTTCTTATAAATCCTTATTAGGGTAAAATTAAAAACTCTAATACTTTACTTGAGTTCAAAATAAATTATTAATTTTGTGAAATAGAAAACTATAGATATGGCTACAATTTACGATATAGCATTTGCAAACATTCCTGGAGTTGGTCCTGCAACTGCTAAGGAGATAATGAATGTTTATTCTACAACTGAGGAATTCTTTAGCGAGAGTCGTTCCAATTTGGAAAAGATATTTAAGACTAGAACCAAAACCATTGATGCTATTGTCAATAAGAGTACGTTTGACAAATGTGAGAAGGAAATGATTTTTATGGAAAAGTATAATATCAAATGCCTTTTCTTTAAAGATGAAGACTATCCTCAAAGACTTTTGCAATTGCCCGATAATCCAATCTGCATTTTCTATCAGGGCAATCAAGACCTTAATCTAAGGAGAATGGTTGGGGTTGTTGGAACTCGGAATGCAACACAATATGGTAAGGAACTAACTGAAAAAATTATTCAAGACCTTAAAACTTATGGAATTGGAATTGTTAGCGGGTTGGCTTATGGGATTGATTCTGTTTCACATAGGGCAAGCCTCAAAGAAGGCATTCCTACCTTTGCTGTTTTGGGTCATGGGTTAGATATTATCTATCCTAAGGAAAATTTTGACTTAGCTCTTGAAATGACAAAGCAAGGTGGGTTGATTACTGAGTTTATGACCGGAACCAAGCCCGAGACTTATAATTTCCCAAAACGAAATAGGATTATTGCAGGCTTATGTGATTGTGTTATTGTTATTGAGGCTGCAAAGAAGAGCGGTTCTTTGGTAACGGCTGATTTAGCAAACCAATATGATAGGGAGGTTTTTGCTCTCCCAGGAAGGGTTGGCGATGAATATAGTCATGGTTGCAACTACCTAATTAGCAGTCAAAGAGCCAATATACTACATTCCATTGATGATATTGTGAATATTATGAATTGGGATTCTTCCTCTGATACTCAAACTAAGGCAAAACCAAAGAAACCTACTCATTTGACTAAGGATGAAAGCATTATTTATGATGTGATTGATGGGAAGGACGAGATAAATATTGATGACTTATCTATTGAGTGTAAGCTAAACCCTTCTGTTTTGGCTTCTTGCCTCCTAAACCTTGAATTGGAAGGGATTATTAGGTGTTTGCCAAAAAAGACTTATAAGATTTGCTAAAAATAAGCTTAGGTTATTTTTATTAATGTTAAGGTTATTTTCAACTATCCTTAGCTTATTTTTTCCCTAATCAAGAGATAGGAAATTAAAACGAAGAATTAATAAATTAAAACGAAGAGTTAGTAAATTAAAACTTGATTCTAATTTCTTAAAATAAGGTTCTACTGAAAGTTATTAGATAACTGGTCAAATTCTTTTTTGGCAGAAGAAGCTTTATAGAGTATTCTGTAAACCGCATCAGCAATTGGAATCTTTGCTCCAAACTTTTTGTTTAGATCATGAATACATTTGGCTGCGTAATATCCTTCGGCAACCATTTTCATCTCCAATTGTGCCGAATTGACCGAATAACCAAATCCAATCATCTGCCCAAAGGTACGGTTTCGTGAGTGTTGAGAGTAGCAAGTTACTAAAAGGTCTCCAAGATAAGCAAGATTATGAATATTTCTTTCGTCCATTGGTGAGCAAACTGAAAGGAAATCATCCATTTCTCGTAATCCGTTGGCAACAACAACGCTTATAAAATTATCTCCAAAGCCCAAGCCCTTACATATTCCAACTGAAAGTGCGTAGATATTCTTCATTATCCCAACATATTCAATACCCTCAATATCTTTTGAGATTGTGGTTTTGACGTAACGGCACTGGAAACTGTCTGCAATATGCTTTGCTAAAAGAGGATTGTGAGAGCCAACGGTAAGATAGGTAAGGTTTTCCTTTGCAATTTCTTCAGCATGTGAGGGTCCACTAATTACTGCTTGGTTGGCATAGGATACATCATACTTCTCTTTCATATATTCTGCAACAATTTGATTTGTTTCGGGAACTATTCCTTTGGTTGCAGATATTACATTTTTGTTCTTAAAATCTTCTGAGTTTAGCCCTTCCAAAGAACGAGCAAAAAACGCCGAAGGAATGACAAAGAGAAGATTATCTGCCTTTGAGATAATCTTCTTAATGTCATTTGAAATCTTAATTTTGTTTGAGTCAAGCTCACATTGGCTTAGGTAGAGTGGGTTATGGTTATATTTTTTTAAACCCTCAACAATTTCTTTCTCCCTCACCCACCAAAAAACTTCTTGATGAGTTTCACTTGCTATCTTAACAATTGCTGTTGCCCAACTACCACTTCCAAATATTGCAATCTTCATTACCTATTTTTTTATAATCCTAAAACTGATTTTCCTTGTTCAAAACGAATATCCTTTGGAATCTTTGCAGAATTAATCTTATCTAAATCCTTTTGAAGTTCTGGTTTAATAACACCATTCTTTTCATTATATGCTTTTGCGAATTCCAAATCTCCTTCTCCCTCAACCTTAATTACAAGTGCTGCCCAGCTTTCCATAGCTTGCTTAGCTTTTGTAAAATCAATAACGTATTTTCCTTCTTGGTTTCTTGCAAAGGCTCCATTTTCTTCAAAATAGTTAAAGCACATCATGTTTGCTTTTCCATGAGCTGAAGCTGCTCCAAAACGTACTGAGCGCAAGATGCCTGCAATGAAAGTTGCGTAAGCGTCTTCTTGAGTGATATTTGTAATTTCTCCTTTTTCAATTAAGGAAACAACCATATAAAGTCCCAAAATATCTGCCTTTGCTTCTTCCCAACCAGAGTATTGGTTTTCTAAGGCTTTTCTAACTGAACCCTTTCCATTGATTGTATTCTTTATTCCCAAACCATGAGCAACTTCGTGGAAGGTTACGTTGGAGAAGAAAGCATCAAACTTAATATTCTTTAATTGGTCTTGAACCATAATTTGTTCTGCAATTGGCATAAGTATTTTATCAAACTTAGCCTTCATAGAGTTTTTAAGTTGAAGGCGTCTTGCTCCTTTCTTTAGCTGTACTCTCTCGTCGTTAGGAAGATTAATTGCAATTGTTTTACTTCCTGCATTGCAATCTCCTCCGTAGAAAATCACATCATAAACATTCAAATCAGAATCAGTTCCAGGAATCTCTTTCTTAAACTTTGGGTCAACAGGAAGTTCTTTTTGAAGTTGAGGAAGCATTGCAGTAAACTTAGCTAAGTCATTGCTCCATTTTTCATCCTTTACCAAAATAAAAGATTCGTATGCAGCCTTTGAACCATAGCGGCGGTCTTCATAGTTTTCAATTGGTCCAACAACAAAATCAAGCTTTGATTGTTTCATATCCATCCAAGCCATATCCGATTGGAAATAATCGTCTGTTTGGAAGGCTTTTCTTCTCTCTGTCAAATACTTCTTCAAACCAGCATCATCAGCCAATGAGATTGCCTTTTCCATTAGCTTATCAACCTTTTGCAACTCTTCCTTGTATTCTTCTCTATACCATTTCACAACAAGTTTTCCTTCGCTATCACGGCGAATAACAGTATAAAGATTATCTTTATTCTTGTCCTTAAGAGCATTATACTCTTCATCAGTCATATCAATTGGGTAGAAATTTGCTCCTTGAGGTTTTTCTCCATATCCTTCCACAAAAGGCTTCATATTATTCAATCTTTCCCAAGGACCATAGTTAATCATTGCAAATTCTCTTGCAGCCTTATCACTAATGGTGTCAATATCTGTTTTATTTCCATAGGCTTGTTTCCAAAACAAATCATCCATAATCTGACCTATTTCGAGGAAAACCTTAATTAATTCCTTTTCATTTTGGCTCAAATGAGAAAGGTCTGTTGTTAATCTAACTGATGCAAACTCGTCAACTTTTTCTTGCATAGGGCTTTTTGTTTCTTCTTTTGGGGTTTCTTTCTTTTGACAACCTGCAAAGCCAACTATGGCAACTGCAAGCAAAACATAAATTAATCTTTTCATTCTATTTTATTTTTATTTATTTTCAAGTTGCGAAGATATAAACTTTTTCTCAGATGTGAAAGTTTTAAGTTTTCAAATATAGTTAATTTATAAATCTTGGAAGAAATCTGATTGGGTGAAAACAAAAAAGGCTTATGTCGGAAACACAAGCCTTTTGATTATAGTTTTAAAAAGGATTATCTATTAATGGTAATCTTCTTGGTTACAATTCCGTTTTCTGTTGCAACCTTAACAAAATACATTCCACTATTTAGGTTAGAAGTATTAAGTTCAATTGTGTTTTGTCCTGCTTTCATTGATTTTGTTCCAAGGTCAATAACGTTTCTTCCCATTAGGTCAACAACCTTAATAGTAGCAACTGAATTTTGAACCAAGCTAATATCTAATGTTGCGTTATATTTAGCTGGGTTAGGATAAATAGTCATTGAAACATCGTTTTGAGTAACTTCTTCTAATCCAATATAGCTTCCGTAACCTATTTTCTTAGTATCGCTTGCAGCAAATTTACCATCAGAAGCAACTAAAGTATCTCCTTGTCCATCAATAATGAAATATCCTCCAACACCATATCCAGCGTTAATTCCATCTCCGTATTGGTCATTAATTTTAAATGTATAGCAATCTCCTTCAGAAATTTCTAAGTCAACAACTTTCAATCTATCTGATGTTCCATCTGTGTAAGGACCACCTGTTTTTATAACTGTACCTTGAGAATTTTTAATATTCCATGTAGT
>DHCV01000008.1:53961-55530 GCA_002399025.1 Bacteroidales bacterium UBA4893
CCATGTAGTTTCTGATCCATAATTATCTAATGTTAGATAAAGTGTTAGTCCTTCACTACCTGGTTCTGGTTTTGTGAAAGTTCTCACTTCTCTAAGGTCTGTATCGATTCCATTTATTGAACGGATAATAACATCAATATCATTTTGAATTCCTATTTGAAGCTCTAAAGCAGGAAGATTAGTTATTTCTGCTGTTTGGAATGTAGAAAGTTCTCCTTCCCAATTTGTTAAATTGCTTACTCCAAATACTCTTGTGTCAATAACCATTGAATTAATTGTTTCTTGTCCAATGTTTCTAACTTTTAGTTTTTGTCCTACGTAATTTGAACAACCTGAAAGATCTTCTAATTCATAAGATTTAATTTCTGCTCCAAATTGAGTTGAAATAATAAATGTTGGTTGGCATAAAGTTCCAGTATAAATTAATTGATTGTCTTTTGTAACAAATGCAGCTATTTCAAGGTTTTCAAATTCTAGAGGCACATCTCTAATTGCTTCTGGTAAAGTATAAGTGTAGGTTTTAGTAAAGAAAGTTCCAGCAGGAATAACTCCTGTACCTTCATGTGATAAAAGTTCTCCCCATTGACCAGTGATAAGATGACGAAGCATATGCATATGTCTGTATTGAGTTCCTACAACATAGTCTGGATTTCCAGACATTCCTGATTGTGGTCCAACTACTTCATTTTGCAAAACAGCTACATTTAATTTATTAGTTGAAGTTTCTGCATCTGCTGTGTAATATACCTCAACCGTAACGGTAAGTAATCTTGTTGATGCATCAATTTCAGCTCTTGCAGCAACATTCACAAATGATGGTTCAGCAAGAACAATTGCTCCCTTAGTAGCCCAATCACCTCTATTAAGTGCGGTTGTTGTACCTGAGAAAACTCTACGATTAATTGTTCCAGAAGGGTATCCTGTTAATCCTGTTTGACCAGCAAGAGCATTTCCCCATTCTGTTTTATAATCAGGATTATTTCCTGCAAAACTTCCTTGGTGAATATTGATTAATACAACTCTTCCTGGATTTGCAGCAGCAAATTGATTTGCTCTTTTATGTCCATCTGGACAATATCCACAATTGATTCCTGTGTATTCTTCCAAAACAACATTCTTATTTGAAGGAGTTGTGGAAACAAAAGTTGGTTGAGCCATAATACCTATAGCCGAGAATAATCCAACTAAAGAAAGGATAATTTTTTTCATGTTTTTTTTATTTTAATTTGTATTCTTTTTAATTTTCAACTTGCAAATGTAGATATAAAAATATAACTTTCAAATTTATGTACAGTCTTTTTTTTGAAAATCATTCAAAAGACTTTGATATTTAAGATATTATAATGACAAAAACTAATAAACAATCTCTTATATGTAAGACATAGGAGTACTTAGTAGAGTAGTTAATTAATTAATCTTCTAAAAACTAAATTATAACGTAATTAAAACAAAGCATTGATAAAGCCAAAACCTTGTTTTCATGAGCTCTAAACGAAGAGTTGATGAAGTCGAAATGGCATTTCGTTATAATGAGATGGCATTTCGTTATAAATGAGATGGCATTTCATT
>DHCV01000008.1:55679-79928 GCA_002399025.1 Bacteroidales bacterium UBA4893
TATAAATGAGATGGCATTTCATTAAAACGAAATGCCATTTCGTCCTCATAAAGATAAGGTTTTGACCTCGTCAAAAGGCTGTTTTGGTGTCATCAAAACCAAGTTTTGACTTGTCTTTAATAAGGTTTGAGGATTATAATCTCCAAATAGCTTGAATTATTTTGGCTTTACATTGCGAACAGTGAATGTTGAGAATATATTTAAATAAAAAAATCCTAAGCATAATTGAATAGTGCTTAGGATTAAAAGAAGTGTCCTCGCGGGGACTCGAACCCCGGACCCATTGATTAAGAGTCAATTGCTCTACCAGCTGAGCTACGAAGACAAGTTTTTCTCTTTTTACGAGGTTGCAAAGTTATTCATTTTTTCTAATTACATAGCTTTTTTATCATATTTTTATTTTATTTCTTTGTTTTTGGGGATAAAAAAATCTTGTTTTGAATTTACCTAACTATATTCATATCTTGAAGTTTAGGTGTTTACTTTTATGATTTTCTTCATAAAAATTAGTTCATAAAAATAAAAATGTATAACTTTGAACCCAATTTTCTATTGTAGAAGATTAATTTTATTATGATTTTATAACTCAAAAAAACATTATTAATTATGACTGGATTAAATGTATTATTGGAAGCAGTTACTAATTTAGCTCCTTGGGCTTATGGTTTAGCTGGCATTGGTGCTGGTATGGCAGCAATTGGTGCTGGTTTAGGTATTGGAAATATTGGTAGAAGTGCTATGGATGCACTTGCACGTCAACCTGAAGCCTCAGGCGATATTCGTTCTAATATGATTGTTGCAGCAGCTTTGGTGGAAGGAGCTTCCTTATTTGCTATTGTAACTTGTTTATTAGTTGTATTTATGAAGTAGTTTACTCTTTAATATTAAAGAGTTTAATTCAATTTTTAATATAATTTCTTATGGAACTGATTACTCCTGGACTTGGTTTAGTGGTTTGGATGACTTTGGTTTTCCTTGTTTTGCTTTTGATTTTGGGCAAGTTTGGATGGCCTGTAGTATCTAAAATGATTGATGAAAGAGAAAACCTAATTCAAAACTCATTGGACGAGGCTCAAAAAGCAAGAGAAGAGATGGAAAACCTCAAGTTTAACAACGATATTCTTTTGAAAAAGGCTTTGGAAGAAAGAGATGAGATTTTAAAAGAGGCTCGTTTGCATGGAGAAACTATTAAGCAAGAGGCTTTAGTTAAGGCTCAGGAAGAGGCACAAAGGATTGTTGCCTCTGCACGTGATAGTATTAATTATGAAAAGCTTCAAGCCCTAACTGAACTTAAGAATCAGGTTGCTCAATTCTCAATCGATATTGCTTCCAAAGTTTTGGAACAAGAACTTAAGGAAGGGGATTTCGATAAGAAAATTATTGAAAAAAGGGTTTCTGAGTTCAACTTTAATTAGATTACATTTATGAATTCAACTATTCTTTCTTCTCGCTATGCACGTTCACTTATGGATTTGGCAATTGAACAAAATTCATTAGAGAAAATAATGAGTGATATGTCTTTGATTGGAAAGACATGTAAGGAAAATATGGTTTTGAATGCTGTTATGCGTAATCCAAACATAAATATTGGGAGCAAGAAAGGAATTGTTAGGGACTTGTTTGCATCTGCAACAGATAAACTTACCTTAGATTTTATTATTCTTTTGATTGAGAAAAGAAGGATAATTTATTTGAAAGAGATTGCAAGTGAGTTTAGAGACCTTTATAATAAACATAAGGGAATAAAGGTTGCGAAAATTTATGTTGCTCGAAATATTGAAAGCAGTGCAAAGGAAAAGATTATTCATTTGCTTGAAAAGGAATTTAGCAGTAAGATAAAGTTGATTGAAAAGATTGATGCATCAGTTATTGGTGGCTTTAAGATAGTTATTGATGACAAGATTTATGATGCCTCAATATCAAAACAACTGCAATTGCTAAAGAAGTCTTTTGAAAAGAATTTATACGAAAAAGGATTTTAATAATAAATAAATATGGTAGATATTAAGCCTTCAGAGGTTACGGCAATCTTGCGTAATCATTTATCTGATACAAATCTTGACGCTTCCTTAGAAGAAGTTGGGACTATTTTGACTGTTGGAGATGGTATTGCAAGAGTTTATGGGTTAAATAATGCTCAAAGTGGTGAGTTGGTTTTGTTTGATAACGATGTTCAAGGAATTGTTCAAAACTTGGAGCAGGATAACGTTGGGGTTGTTATTTTGGGAGATAGCAATAATATTAATGAAGGAGATCTTGTAAAACGTACGAATAGGATTGCTTCAATAAATGTTGGTGAAGGATTGGTTGGAAGGGTAATAAATACTATTGGAGAACCAATTGATGGTAAGGGAAAGATTGAAGGAGAGTTGTTTGAAATGCCTCTTGAGAGAAAAGCACCAGGAGTTATATTCCGTCAGCCAGTTAATGAACCTTTGCAAACAGGAATTAAGGCAATTGACTCTATGATTCCAATTGGAAGAGGACAAAGAGAGTTAATTATTGGGGACAGACAAACAGGGAAGACAGCAATTGCTATTGATACCATATTAAATCAAAAGAGTTTCTATGAGCAGGGAAATCCTGTTTATTGTATATATGTTGCTTGCGGACAAAAAGGCTCAACTGTTGCAAATATTGTTAAGACTTTGGAAGAAAAAGGAGCAATGCAATATACCATTATTGTTTCTGCTACTGCTTCCGACTCAGCAGCACTACAATTCTATGCACCTTTTGCAGGAGCATCAATTGGAGAATTTTTCCGTGATACTGGAAGAAGTGCATTAGTAATTTATGATGACCTTTCAAAACAAGCTGTTGCCTATCGTGAAGTTTCGCTTCTTCTACGTCGCCCACCTGGACGTGAGGCTTATCCTGGTGATGTGTTTTATCTACATTCCAGATTATTGGAAAGAGCAGCAAAAATCATAAAGGAAGACAGCGTTGCAAGAAATATGAACGATTTGCCAGAATGCCTTAAAGATAAGGTAAAGGGAGGAGGCTCATTGACTGCTCTTCCTATTATTGAAACTCAGGCAGGAGACGTTTCGGCCTATATTCCAACAAATGTTATTTCCATTACCGATGGTCAGATATTCTTGGAAAGTAATTTATTTAATGCAGGTATTCGTCCAGCAATCAACGTTGGTATTTCTGTTTCTCGTGTTGGAGGAAATGCTCAAATCAAATCAATGAAGAAAATTGCTGGAACCTTAAAGCTTGACCAAGCACAATATCGCGAATTGGAAGCCTTCTCTAAGTTTAGTTCAGACCTCGACGCAACAACCAAAATGGTTATTGAAAAAGGGAAACGAAATGTTGAGATTCTAAAACAAAAACAATACTCTCCAATGAAGGTAGAGCATCAAATTGCTATTATTTGTTGTGGTGTCAGAGGCTGGTTACAGAATATTCCAGCAGAAAGAGTTCATGAGTTTGAGACCGATTATCTTTTCTCCTTAGAAAACAACCATAAAGATGTGTTGGAGAAACTTCGCAATGGAATACTTGATGATGAGATATTGGAACGTTTGAAGAAAGTTGCAGGAGAGAAAACATCTAAATATTCTGTATAATGGCAAACTTAAAAGAGGTACGTAATAGAATATCTTCCGTTGGCTCAACAATGCAAATCACTTCTGCAATGAAGATGGTTTCTGCATCAAAACTTCGTAGGGCTCAAAATTCTGTTATAGCTCTTCGCCCCTATTCATCTTTACTTTCCAACATAATTTCCAACATAATGGAAGATGAGACAGAACTTATGGAAAGTCCTTATGGAAGAAATAATAAGATAGATAAGGTTCTTATTCTTGTTCTTACCTCCAATAAGGGTCTTTGTGGAGGATTTAATGCTAACATAATTAAAGAAACCAAAAGAGCGATTGAAAGAATATCGAAAGAAGATAAATATATTAAGGTAGATTTGATAAGTTGTGGGAGAAAGTCTACGGAGTTTTTCCAAAAACAAAAAACCATTAATCTTATTAAAACCTACGATTCTATTTGGGACGATTTGACCTTTGAGAAAGTTACTCTAATTACTGAAGAGATAATGAAGATGTTTATTAATAAAGAGTATGACAGAGTGGAAGTGGTTTACAACAAATTCAAAAATGCCTCAACACAAATCATTTCTCAAGAAACCTTCCTTCCTCTTACCTCCATGAATGATGATAAGGACAAGCAAATTAGCAAGTTCTATTTGTTTGAACCTTCAAGAGAGGAGATAGTTGAGAATATTATCCCGCAAGCTCTAAAAACACAACTCTTTCGTTGCTTCTTAGACAGCTTTGCAGCAGAACATGGAGCCCGTATGACTGCCATGCACAAGGCAACCGATAATGCACAAAACCTTCTTAAAGAACTTAAACTTTCCTACAACAAAGCACGTCAAGCTGCAATCACCAATGAAATTATTGAAATAAGCTCTGCTGCAGAAGCTTTAAATGGATAGATAATGAGATTTGAAGTTGATTTCCTAATTTTAGGTTCAGGTATTGCTGGACTTAGTTTTGCATTGAAAGTAGCTGAATATGGTAAGGTTTGCATCCTCACAAAGGATGACGCCTCCGAAACTTCAACAAAATACGCTCAGGGAGGGATTGCTGCAGTTATGTATCAACCCGATAGCTACGAAAAACATATTCAAGACACCTTAATTGCTGGAGCAGGCATTTGCGATGAGAAAGCCGTTAGGATAACCATAACCGAAAGCACTGAAAGAGTAAAGGAATTGATTCTTTGGGGAACTAATTTTGATAAAAAATCTTCTGGAGCTTACGACCTTGCAAGAGAAGGAGGGCATTCGGAATTTAGAATACTTCATCATCAAGACAACACAGGTTCGGAAATAGAAAGGGCTCTTCTTGCTAAAGCAAAGGCTCATCCTAACATTACAATTAAGGAAAAGCAATATGCCGTTGACCTCATCACTCAGCACCATTTGGGTGAGGAAGTAACACGTTATAGGAAAGATATTGAATGCTATGGTGCCTATGTTCTTAATCAGCTTGACAATTCAATTGATACTTACTTAGCCAAGTTTACACTTTTGGCAACAGGAGGAAATGGTAATGTTTATAGCACTACCACAAATCCAATTATTGCAACAGGAGATGGGCAAGCAATGGTTCATAGGGCAAAGGGACATTTGGCTGATATGGAATTTGTGCAGTTCCACCCAACCTCTTTGTATAATCCATTGGAAAAACCTTCTTTTTTGATTACTGAAGCAATGCGAGGAGCAGGTGGAATTTTGAAAACTGTTGACGGGAAACCATTTATGCAAAAGTACGATAAGAGGGAATCCCTTGCACCAAGAGATATTGTTGCTCGAGCAATTGATAATGAGATGAAGGTTAGGGGTGATGACCATGTGTTTTTGGATTGTAGAGGAATTGACAAGAATGAAATCATGCGACATTTCCCAAATATTTATGCAAAATGCTTAGAAATTGGGGTAAATATTACTAAGGATATGATACCTGTTGTTCCTGCTGCACATTATTCTTGTGGAGGAGTGGTTGTGGATGAAAATGCCAAAACAACAATAAATAATCTTTATGCAACAGGAGAATGTGCCAGAACAGGACTTCATGGTGCAAACCGTTTGGCTTCCAATTCGCTTTTGGAGGCAATAGTTTTCTCTCATCGTGCTGCAATGGACTGCATAAAAAGTATAAATTCAGTAAATTATAAACAAGAAGTTCCCGATTGGAATGCTGAAGGGATGGTATTTAATGAAGAAATGGTTCTAATTACTCAAACAGCTAAAGAACTTCAACAAATAATGTCAAACTACGTTGGAATTGTACGTTCGGAGCTTCGACTTAAAAGGGCTCTCAATCGTTTGGAGCTTATTTATGAGGAGACAGAAGCAATTTACAATCGTTCAGTTTTGATTCCCAAGCTTTGTGAATTAAGAAACCTTATTGCCAATTCATATTTAATAATCAAAATGGCAATGGCAAGAAAGGAAAGCGTAGGATTACACTACTTGGTAAATTATTAAGAAAGATTATCGGTCTTTTTGCTTTTATATTTCTTCAAAACAAGTTTGTAGAGTATAACAATTAATAGTCCAATCCCTATTCCCAATATTCCTCCAACAATTACATCTGAAGGATAGTGTACTCCACAATATATTCTTGAGTATCCTACTAAAATTGCCCAAGAATAAATCAAGACAGGGAAGAGTTTATATTTTTTCCCCAAGACTGAAAATATTGTTGCAAGAGAAAAAGCATTTGCAGCATGAGATGAAACAAAACCATATAGCCCTCCTTTATAATCATATATTAGATGCCAAGAAGAAAGCTTAACTAAATTAACCCCCTCCAAAGCATGGCTTGGACGCAATCTTTGAAACACATCTTTAAAACAAAGCACCGATATTCTATCAGCAAGTAAGAAAGAAAGGGCAACCAATACTATAAGTATCCAAAAATCTTTGCGGTATTTCTTTATTGTTAGGAGCAAAAAGGCTGAAAGAATGGCTAAAACGAAGCTAAGATTATGGCTCAAAAATCCAAAGAAATAGTCCAAAAAAGGGGTTCTTAGACTATTTATAAGGTAGAAAAGCTCTGTATCTTTATTCAATATTGCTTCCATTGAGGGTCTGCCAGATTAAATCTTTCAATTCCATTATTCCCACTCCTGATACAGAAGAAATAAATACTGCCTTTACTTTTTTTGGAAGAAGTTTTTTCATTTGAGAAATCATTTCCTTATCAAGCATATCACATTTAGTTATTGCAAGAATTCTATCCTTATCCATTAGTTCTGGATTATAGTTTTGAAGCTCATTAAGAAGTATTTTATATTCTTTTTTTATGTCATCGGCATCGCAAGGAATCATAAAAAGAAGTAAGGAATTTCTTTCAATATGCCTCAAAAAACGTATTCCTAAACCTTTTCCCTCAGATGCTCCTTCAATAATTCCAGGTATATCTGCCATTATAAAGGATTGCTCATCCCTATATTTTACAATTCCAAGATTGGGCACCAAGGTTGTGAATGGATAGTCGGCTATCTCTGGTTTGGCTGCCGAAACAACACTTAATAAAGTGCTCTTTCCTGCATTTGGGAAACCCACCAGACCAACATCAGCAAGTATTTTAAGCTCTATTATCTTCCAAGCTTCAATACCTTCTTCTCCTGGTTGGGCATAGCGTGGGGTTTGGTTGGTTGAGGATTTGAAATGGTCGTTTCCTAATCCTCCTCTTCCTCCTTGAGCAATTATAACTTCTTGCCCATCCTCAACAATCTCACAATCTATCTCCCCTGTTTCAACGTCTTTGCATATTGTACCTAATGGGACATCAACAATTATATCCTTTCCTTCCCTTCCCGTTAGTCTGTTTCTTCCTCCTCCTTCTCCATCTTCAGCAATAAGATGCTTAGTGTATTTAAGATGTAATAGAGTCCAGAGTTGCTTGTTTCCCCTCAAAATAATATGCCCTCCTCTTCCTCCATCACCACCATCAGGACCTCCCTTAGCATTACTTCTTGAGCGAAGTAAATGAGCTGAGCCTGCACCTCCTTTTCCACTACGACAGTTTATCTTTACATAATCTACAAAGTTTGAACGCATATTATTTATTTTATTTTGTTACGCTTTTTTAAGAGCTTCATCAACGGTTTTGCATAGGTTCTCAAACACAACTTCCTCTGCTGCATCCGAATTTACGCTATAGTATTTATTTTTCTTTTGGTAGTAGTTCCTAACATTAAGGGCAGACTGCTCATAATTCTCAATGCGATGAATTATGATTTCAGGGTCCATATCATAAACCCTTCTTCTTTCAGTTTTACTTCTATGGGTTAGGCGTTTAATACATTGAAGTGGATTTGACTTCATTTCAATCATACAAGTAACGGAAGTATGCATCTTTTCCAATATTCCGTCCATAATATAGGCTTGAACATAGGTTGAAGGGAAGCCTTTGAATAGAAAGCCTTTTGCTGTTGGGTTTGCCTCAATCTTTTGCTCAATTAGCTGAATTGCTATTAGGTCGGGAACATTATTTCCTTTTTCCATATAGGGCTTACTTAACATCCCTATTTCAGAACCTTTGGCTATCTCATCCCTTATCATTGCTCCCGTTGAAACATAAACCAAATCATATTCCTTTGCTAAAAGCTTTGCCTGCGTTCCTCTTCCCGAACCAGGAGAACCAAAAAGAATAATGTTTCTGTATGCATTTTCAAGAGTTTTATCAATCACTTCTTCCAATCGAGAAAACACTTCTTCAACTGTCCCTACTCCATTAATTGGGCAGTATATTCCCTTCTCTTTATAGAATTCAGCAACAGGAATAGTCTTATTGTCATATTCTTGAAAACGAGTGAGGATAACTTCTTTCTTGTCATCTTCCCTGCCTTCAATTGAGGCTCTGTTTAGCATTCTCTCAATCAGCATTTCTCTTGGAACCTCCAAAGACAAAAGGCAAAGAAGTCTGCGATTCATTCTATGGAGTAATCCTTCAAGGATATATGCTTGGACAACTGTGCGTGGAAATCCGTCAAAGAGAATTCCCCCTGTTGTTGAATTTTCTATTGTTTTCTCAATAATCTGAACAATCAACTCATCGTCAACCAATCCTCCCTTATTGATTATATCCTTTGCTTTAAGTCCTATTTCTGTGCCTTCGGCTATTTCTTTTCTTAGTATATCTCCTGTTGAAATATAGGTAAGGTTGTATTTCTCAACCAGCATCTTTGACTGCGTCCCCTTACCAGCACCAGGTGCTCCAAATAATACTATACTCAGCATTTTTTTATTTTATTTTTAGTTTAACTTGATAAAATTAATCTTTTAACTGATAAATATCTTTAATATTTCTTCCGTATCCATCAAAATCAAATCCATACCCAATAATAAACTCATTGCTTATCTCTCTGCCAACATATTTAATTCTATAATCTTTCTTAAAAGCCTTTGGCTTAAACATTAGGGTACATATCTCCAATGAAGAAGGCTCTTGAGCAATTATCAATTCCCTCAAACATTCCATTGTGTTCCCAGAATCAATAATGTCCTCAATGATAATAATATCTCTTCCCTTAAGGTCTTCATCAATACCAATGAGTTCTCTAACCTTTTCGTTAGAGCATAGTCCCTGATAGGATGAGAGTTTAATAAAACTTAATCTGTGATTTCCCTCAATTTGTTTTAGAAGATCTGAAGCAAACATAAAAGCTCCATTAAGAACTATTAGAAATAATACTTCCTTATCAGCATAATCCTTGTTAATTCTATCGCTTAATGATTTAATCACCAAGTCAATCTCATTGCTGGATATGAATTTATGAAACGTTTTGCCTTTTATGATTATTTGATTCAAGAGTTTGAGGTTTTGGTTTGCAAAAATAAGTTAAAACAATGAATTAACTTGGATTTAAGAAAGAAATAGCTAAAAAGGATGAAAATCCAATTGCATTTTTTATGCTTTCTTCGTCAATATCAAATTTTGAGGTGTGAAGATTTGTTATTGGCATATTTTTCTTTCTTGTTCCAATCCTATAATAACAACTTGGAGCCTCCTGTGAGAAATAGGAAAAATCTTCTGCTGTCATTCTTGGTGGAAGATTTACAACCCTTGTTTCTCCAAAATAGGTCTTTGCATAATCAAGAACCTTTCTTGTAAGATGAATATCATTATATACAAAAGGATAGCCATGATCAACAAATACTTTTGCCTCTGCACCATAAGCCTTTGCTGTTTGAGATGCAATTCTTTCTATTAGCTCATGGCATTGCTTTCTCCAATCTTCATCAAAAGTTCTTATTATTCCTTCCAAATGAACTGAATTAGGAATTACATTTGTTCTTCCATCAGCAATAAATTTTCCTATTGAGAATGTTGTTGGCGTTGTTGGGGTTGCATTTCTAGAAACCATGCTTTGAAGAGCAATAACTACATGTGATGCTGCTAAAATTGGGTCTATGTTTAATTCTGGTGTTGCTCCATGTCCTCCCTTTCCAATAATATCTATATAAATCTCATCTGTGGAAGCCATTGCCTTGCCCTCTGTCATCCCAATATAGCCACATTCCATTTCAGGAGTTGAATGAAAAGCAAAAATCTTACATGGAATCATCTCATCAAAAATACCAGCATTCAACATCTTTCTTGCTCCTCCAGGATATGTTTCTTCGGAAGGTTGGAAAATAAACATAACTCTTCCCTCAAATTCATTTTCCAATTCTTTCATTATCCTAATTGTGCCAAGAAGTGATGCCATGTGAAGGTCATGTCCACAAGCGTGCATAACTCCTTCATTGGTTGATATGAAAGGGAGATTTGTTTCCTCTTTTATTGGAAGTGCGTCCATATCTGCCCTAAAAGCAATTGTAGATTTGTTAGGATTCTTCCCATTTACAAATCCATATATACCATACCCACCAATATTCTTCTTATATTCAACGCCCCAGAGGTCTAATTGTGAACAAATAAACTCCGATGTCTTTGCTTCTTGGTTTGAAAGTTCGGGATATTTATGAAAATGCCTGCGATATGCCACTACTTCATCATAGTACTTATTTGCTAACTGCCCTACTCTTTCTTTAAAATCTTTCGCACTTGTCATATCTATAAAAACTCGTTAAATATCTTTATCTAAATTTAAGATAATGCAAAGGTAGATACTTTTTATTTTATTAACAATTTTTGAATAAGATATTTTCTTTAATCTTTACCTATTCAAAAATAATTCCATATCTTCGCAAATGAAAAGAACGTAAAAATAGAGATTAATATAATGCAATCTAATCAAATGAAAAGATTTATATTTCTTTTATTCGTGGGGTTAATCACTTCTTTTATTATTGTTTCATGCAATAAAAAGGAGGATAAAATTATTGGTAAGTGGCAAAATGTTTTAATGGTTGTGAAAAGCACTGAAGGAATGTACACCACAGATATGACTAAATATCCCCCAACCTATAATGTATTTAAAAAAGACAATACTCTTCAAATAACTAGTGGGAAGTTTAAAGAAAATGTGCAATACTTTATTCAAAATGACCAATTATTTTCTTTGCGACCAGGAGAATCATCCCCTTCTATTATGGATATAAATAAACTTACTAAAGATGAATTGATTCTTAATTTAAAATATCACGACCAATACCAAAAAGAAGTAACTCTTTACTACAAAAGAGTTGAATAATTCTTAAAAATACAACATTATATTCAAAATATTTTTGTACATTTGCAAAAGAAAACCATTCATTAGGTTTATTTAGGACTATTTATCCTAAATTCAATTTCTGGAAAACAAACTCCAATCCCTAAAATATATTAAAAAAAAAAGATGCACGTCTTTTATAGCGAAAGATGCGCATCTTTTGGTATGAAAGATGTACATCTTTGGGGTAAAAAGTCCTTGATTAAAAAGTTTTTTATAAGGATTTAGTAAAAATAATCGGCGTTTAGAAAGAATTATTCCCTATATAAATTTACTTATATCAAGGTTTATTTTTTTCATTCTTAGTTTTATTTTACTGAAACAAAATTTTACTTTCAACAAAGGGCTCAAAGGTCTTTAATGCCCTTAAGGTCTTTAACCACTTTAAGCAATTTAGCAATTAATAAGATTAACCCAAAGGGGAAAAGAGTTGGAGAAAAGGATATTTAATCTCTTAAGGGGATAAGAAATTAAGGAAAAATGTCTTTTATTTTATTAGAAATGATGCTGGGAAAAAGATAATTCTAAGCTTAATCCATTCAAATTAATTGAAGTAAACTTGCATTAATATTTAATTTTTACCCGTTTATAGCAATTTTATTCATACCTTTGCAGATTAATTTACTAATAAAGTTTATATGACATTTAAAGAATTGGGCATTAGTCCAGAAATCCTCAAAGCCATAGATGAACTCGGCTTTGAAAATCCAATGCCCGTTCAAGCAGAAACCTTACCTGTACTACTTAATGATGATGTAGATCTTGTGGCATTAGCACAGACAGGAACAGGAAAAACAGCAGCTTTTGGCCTGCCTATGATCCAGAAAATGGATTACACAAACAAAGACACTGAGGTTTTGGTGCTTTGTCCAACAAGAGAACTTTGTATTCAGATATCAAAGGACTGTAAGAATTATTCAAAATATATTGAAGACTGCACTATTTTGCCCGTTTATGGAGGTGCAAGCATTGAGGTTCAAATCCGTACCCTAAGAAAAGGTGTTAAGATGATTGTTGCAACACCTGGTAGGATGAATGATTTGATAAATAGAGGGAAGGTTGATATTTCCAAATTAAAATACATAATTTTGGATGAGGCTGATGAGATGCTCGATATGGGATTTAAGGAAGACTTAGACAATATTCTTGCTCAAACTCCAAACACAAAACATACCCTTTTGTTTTCAGCCACAATGCCAAAAGAGGTTGAAACCATTGCTAAGGAATATATGAATGACCCTATCAAGATTCAGATTGGGGTTAGAAATCAAGGAGCAGACAATGTTTCGCATGTTTATTATTTGGTTCATGCAAAGGATAGGTATTTGGCATTAAAGCGTATTGCTGACTACTATCCTAATATCTATTCAATAGTTTTTTGCAGAACAAAAATAGAAACGCAAGAGGTTGCTGATATGTTAATTCGTGATGGTTATAATGCTGATAGCTTGCATGGGGATTTGTCTCAAGCACAGAGAGATCACGTTATGAACCGTTTTAGATTAAAAAACATTCAGATGTTGGTTGCTACTGATGTTGCAGCAAGGGGTTTGGATGTCAATAATCTTACTCACGTTATTAATTATAATCTTCCTGATGAGTTGGAGCAATATGTTCATCGCAGTGGTAGAACAGGAAGAGCCGATAAGACAGGTATTTCAATTGCAATCATCAATTTGAGAGAGAAGCATAAGATAAGAGAAATTGAGCGTCAGATTAAGAAAGAGTTTACTAAGGCTAATATTCCAACCGGAAAGGAAGTTTGCACCAAACAACTCTTCAATATGATCGATAAGGTTGAGCATGTTGATGTGAATTATTCTGAAATTGAGACCTTCTTGCCTGATATTATGAAGAAATTGGAATGGATGGACAAGGAAGAGCTTATACGTAAGTTTGTTTCTCAGGAGTTTAATCGTTTCTTGGAATATTATAGGAATGCCCCTGATTTGAATGTTGATGAATCAAGAGAAAAGAGCAAGCAAGATAAGAATAGACAAGATAAGGGCAACAAAGATAAGAGGACAAACAAAAACGGAAACTTTACAAGACTATTCATTACCTTAGGGCATAAGGACAAGATTGTACCTCAACGTTTGATTGGCATGATTAATGACTACACTCATCAAAGACATATTGAGATTGGGAAGATTGATATTTTGGATAATTTCTCTTATGTTGAGGTTGAGGATGAGAAGGTTGAGGCTGTGATTAATGCTTTTGAGGGAAAATTTGTGAAAGGCAGACCTATTGCTGTTGAAATTGCTGAGTCTAAAGGTACATCTTCAAGAGGAAAAAGTAGCGACAGACGTAGTGGAGGCGATAGAAGAAGAGAAAGTTCAAGAGATAATGGAAACGATAGGAGAACTTCCTCAAAGAGAAGTAGCGATAGGAAAAAAGACAGCTCAAGAAGAGATAAAGATAGAAAAAGATATAGGTAATTATTAATTAGATAAAGAATTATTGAAATGATTTTAGCTCCTTCATTATTGTCTGCAGATTTTGGCAATCTGCAAAAAGATATTGAAATGATTAATGAAAGCCAAGCTGATTGGTTTCATATTGATGTTATGGATGGTGTATTTGTCCCTAACATTAGTTATGGTCAACCGGTAATTAAGTTAATTAAGAAACATGCAAAGAAGCCTTTGGATGTTCATTTGATGATTGTTGACCCTGACAGATATTTTGAAGACTTTAAGAAAGTGGGGGCAGATATTCTAACTATTCACTTTGAGGCTTGTCGCCACCTTAACAGAAGCATTTCTTCAATTAAACAATTGGGAATGAAGGCAGGTGTTGTTCTTAATCCTCATACTCCTATTTCTGTTTTGGAAGATATTATTCAGGAATGCGATATGGTTTTACTTATGAGTGTTAATCCTGGTTTTGGAGGACAAAGCTTTATTGAAAACACTTATTCTAAGATTATTCAACTAAAAGAGCTAATTAATAGGAAAAATCCAAACTGCTTAATTGAGGTAGATGGTGGTGTTAGCTTAAAGAATTATAAGAAACTTATTGAGTGTGGAGCGGATGCTTTGGTTGCTGGGAATGCTATCTTTGGAACAGAAAACCCACTTGAAACCATTAAAGAATTTAAGAAATAGCCTATGTTTAGTTTCTTTGGTCGCAAATCTAAAAAATTAGATGAGATAATTGACCTGTCGGTTGTTGGTACAGATTTACATTCTCATCTTATTCCAGGGGTTGATGATGGTTCTCAAAGTTTTGAAGAATCGATTTCACTTTTGAAGCAACTTAAAGAATTAGGCTATAAGAAAGTTATCACTACTCCTCATATTTATTATGATAGTTATCTTGATGGATATGATGTTTTGTACAATAAACTTGAGGAGCTAAGGAGTTTGGCTAAGGAAAATGTTATTGATATAGAAATTATTCTTGGAGGAGAGTTTTTGTTGGATGATGATATTAGTGATAGGGTTAAGAAGAATCAGATTATAAGCTTTGGTGATAATTATTTGCTTTTTGAGTTTCCAATGCAGACTGAGCCTATGGGCTATGAAGAATGGTTATTTGACCTTCAGTTGGCAGGATACAATCTAATTATGGCTCATCCCGAAAGATATTCTTTCTTAAACAAAGATATTAAGAAATATTCTGCACTTAAGGATAGGGGAATTCTGTTTCAGATAAATATTGCTTCTTTTTCAGGATATTATGGTGAACGAATTCAAAAGATTGCTGAGAGTATGGCTGCTGAGAATATGATAGATTTAATTGGTTCTGACTGTCATGGACAAAGACATATTGAGGCCTTAAAGAAATCTTTAGATAATCCTGTCTTTAAGAAACTTATTAATTCTGGAAGATTGTTAAATCATAAATTGTAATATATTATTATGGATTCATTACTCGCTATTTCTCCAATTGATGGAAGATATAGAAAACAAGTTGAGCCTTTGGCAAATTATTTTTCCGAAAAGGCTTTAATTAATTATAGAACAAGGATTGAAATTGAGTATTTTATTGCTTTATGTGAGTTGGGAATTGAGGGATTAAAGGATTTTGACAAGAATAAATTCGATTCCTTAAGAGATATTTATCTTAATTTTACTACTGAGGACGCTCAATCAATAAAAGATATTGAAAAGATTACCAATCACGATGTTAAGGCTGTTGAATACTTTATTAAGAAAAAGTTTGATACTCTTGGATTTGAGAAATGGAAAGAGTTTATTCATTTTGGTTTAACCTCGCAAGATATTAATAATACTTCTGTTCCACTAAGTATTAAGGAGTGTCAGGAAGAGGTTTATTTGCCTTTAATGAATGTTATTGTTGAGCTTTTGGAAGAGAAAGCAACTCTTTGGGAAGGTATTCCAATGCTTGCACATACTCACGGGCAGCCTGCCTCTCCTACCATGCTTTCAAAAGAAATTAGAGTATTTACTTATCGTCTTAAACAACAATTAGCCTATTTTGCATTTATCCCTTTTGGGGCAAAGTTTGGAGGAGCAACAGGAAACTTTAATGCTCATAAGGTAACCTTCCCCGAACATAATTGGGTCTTGTTTGCCAATAATTTCTGTTCCTCTCTTGGTTTAGACCGTCAAAGTCTTACAACTCAAATTGAAAACTATGATGATATGGCTGCGTATTTTGATACCATTAAAAGAATAAATGTTATTCTTATGGATTTCTGCAAGGATATGTGGGCTTATATCTCAATGGAGTATTTTAAACAAAAGATTAAGGAAGGAGAAGTTGGTTCCTCTGCAATGCCTCACAAGGTTAATCCAATTGATTTTGAAAATGCTGAAGGCAATCTTGGTTTGGCAAATGCAATCTTTGATCATTTGTCAATGAAACTCCCTATATCTCGTTTGCAAAGGGACCTAACAGACTCTACCGTTACAAGAAACATTGGAGTACCTATTTCCCATACAATTATTGCTTTGAACTCAATAATTAAAGGAGTAAACAAGCTTCTTATTAATATCCCTGCATTGGAAAGGGATTTGAATAATAATTGGGCAGTTGTTGCTGAGGCTCTTCAATCAATTCTTCGCTCAATTGGATATCCTAATCCATACGAAACTCTTAAGGATTTGACAAGAACAAACACTGAGGTCAATGCTGAAACAATTGCAAAATTTGTTGATGGATTGGATGTTAGTGAAGAAATCAAAAAGAGGATGAAAGAGATTACTCCTATGAACTATGTTGGAGTATATTAAATAGTTATTTTGGGCAATGAGAAGATATTTTACTTGGATATTTGTAAAACCATATTTAGGAAGAATAATTCTTTACTTTATTTTGGTTTGCCTTGCAACAATATTTTCTATTGCCTCCATTCTTTCAGCTTCTAATTTTCTTAATGTCCTTTTTTCACAAGAGCTAAGCAATAATGTTGTTTCTAATCCATCTTTGCTGGACGATTTGCTTTCTTCTTTCTACTCAAAAATAATTGCTTACGGAAGAGAAAACGCACTATATATTTTTGGTGCCCTAATTTTTGTTATCTATTTTCTAAAAGATATTTTTACTTATTTAGCATCTTTTCTAATCTCATCCGTTAGAAATAAAGTAATTAGAAATATTAGAAATAGTTTGTTTCACAAATTCATTACCCTGCCTCTTTCTTATTTTAGTAAACATAGAAAAGGTGATTTGCTTTCTCGATTAAGTAATGATGTTATTGAGTATGATGAAAATGTATTGAAATCCATTATGGCTTTAGTTAGTGGTTTAATCATTGTTGTACTCTATCTTACTGCACTTTTCTATATTGATTATTCTTTGACACTTACTGTTTTAGTTGTTTTTCCAATTGTAGCTTTTATCTCTTCTTTCATAAGTAGAAACCTTAGACGGAGTTCAAAAATCCTTCAACAGAAAAGTGGAAATATTATTTCTATAATTGAACAGACAATTTCAGGGCTTAGAATAATTAAGGCTCACACTGCAATTGAATTGATGAATGATCGGTTTGTTCATTTCAATTCTTCTTACACAAGACTAAGAAATAGTATTTATAGAAGGGTTGACTTGGCTTCTCCAATAAGTGAGTTTTTGGGCAACGCAATGGTTATTGGCTTGCTTCTTTTTGGGTCTTCAAAGGTTCTTTCTCCTAATTCCTCACTTTCTCCTGAGCTTTTCATTGTGTATCTTATTTTGTTCACAATGATTATTAAGCCTGCAAAGGATATCCCAACTTCTTTCTTTAATATTAAAAAGGGGAAGGCTTCAATTGAAAGGATTGTTGAGATTATAGAAATTGAAAATCAAATTATTGAACCAGATAAGCCAATATCGTTCCCTAAGATAGAGAAAGGAATAATTTTTAAAGACGTTTGTTTTTCCTATGAAGAGAACTTAGTGTTGAAGAATATTAATATTGTTTTTGAGAAAGGAAAAACCACAGCAATTGTTGGTGCTTCGGGAAGTGGGAAAAGCACTTTAATTGATTTGATTCCAAAACTCTATGAGCCAACAAGCGGAGAAATCCTTTTTGATAATATAAGTAGTAAAGAAATTCACTCAAAATCAATTAGAGATAATATTGCTTTTGTTACTCAGGATACTATTCTTTTCAACGATTCCATATTTAATAATATAACCTTTGGCTCAAGCTCCTACTCTATGGAACAAGTGAAGAAATCTGCAGAGATTGCACGTGCTGATTCCTTTATTGAAAAACTCCCAAATGGATATAACACTTTTATAGGCGACAGAGGCTCAACTCTTTCTGGAGGAGAGCGTCAACGAATTAGCATAGCAAGAGCAGTTTTGAAGAATGCAGATATATTAATTCTCGATGAAGCAACCTCAGCTCTTGACACTGAAAACGAAAGATTGGTTCAAGAGGCAATTTCTAATATCACAAAAGATAAAACCTCAATAATTATTGCACATCGCCTATCGACAATTACTAATGCAGATAAGATTATAGTTTTAGATAAGGGAGAAGTTAAAGAAGAAGGAACACATAGCGAACTTATTTCCAAGAACGGAATTTATTCTAAGCTTTGTGCAATGCAGGAATTATAGAAAAAAATATATCTTTTAGTAATTAAATACAAATTAGGTTATCTTATTGTCAATCTGAATTTATAGAATTTTGGCTGGTTTTATTTGAGGTTAAAATTTGGATAAGTATTATTTTTAGTGTACTTTTGCAAGTTACAATTCAAATTAGTGTTTAATAAATAGTTGAAATTATGTCAATTAACAGCAAGACACGAGAGTTAAAAGCAAGAATGCAAACCATGCTTCAAGGAGGAGGGGAAAAGGCAGTTGAGAAGCAAAAAGCAACAGGTAAGCTAACTGCAAGAGAGAGAATCTTAGAGCTCTTAGACGAAGGAAGTTTTCACGAATATGATCTTTTCATTCAACACTCAGGTAAGGATTTTGATATGGATAAAAAAATTCTTCCTGGAGATGGTGTTGTTACTGGAACGGGAACCATTAATGGCTACCCAATCTGTATTTATGCACAAGACTTTACTGTTGCAGGTGGGTCCTTAGGTTATATGCACGCCAAGAAGATTTGCAAGATTATGGACCACGCAATGAAGTTAAAGGTCCCTATTATTGGTATTAATGACTCAGGTGGTGCTCGTATTCAGGAAGGAGTTAATGCCTTAGCTGGTTATGGAAGCATATTCTTCCGAAATACAATGGCATCAGGAGTTATTCCTCAAATATCAGTAATACTTGGTCCTTGTGCTGGAGGAGCGGTTTATTCGCCTGCCCTTACTGACTTTGTGTTTGTGGTAGATAAAATCTCAAAGATGTTTATCACAGGACCGGATGTCATTAAGACTGTGTTGGGAGAAGAAATATCTCAAGAAGACTTAGGAGGAGCAAGGGTTCACGCAGAGATTTCTGGTAATGCACATTTCTTTGCTGAAAGCGAAATGGAGTGCTTTGACCAAATAAAATCTTTGTTTTCCTACATTCCTTGGAACAATACCAAGAAAGCAGAAAGCTTTGCACCAAAGAAACCAAAATCAAAGGACTACAAGATTAGTCAAATCTTCCCAACAGACCCATCAAAACCTTATGATGTTAGACTTATCATTAAAGCAATTGTTGATAATTCAGAATTCTTAGAAGTTCAAGAATTGTTTGCTCCTAACATCGTTATTGGATTTGCCCGTATTAATGGAGAAACTGTTGGTTTTGTTGCCAATCAGCCAAATGCTATGGCAGGAGTTTTGGATTGCAATTCTTCCGATAAGGCTGCACGTTTCATTCGTTTCTGTGATGCATTCCAAATCCCTCTCGTTACTTTGGAAGACCTTCCAGGCTACTTGCCTGGCGTTGACCAAGAACATGCTGGAGTAATTCGTCATGGTGCTAAAATCCTTTACGCTTTTTCAGAGGCAACTGTTCCAAAGATAACAGTTATTTTGCGTAAGGCTTATGGAGGAGGATATATTGCAATGTGTTCTAATCACCTTAAAGCAGACTTTGTTTTTGCATGGCCAACAGCAGAAATTGCAGTTATGGGACCTGAAGGAGCTGCAAATATTATCTTCAAGTCAGAAATCACCTCTGCTGAGAACCCTGACGAAATGCGTAAGATTAAGATTCAAGAATATAGAGAAAAGTTTGCTAACCCTTATGTTGCTGCTTCCTATGGTTATGTTGATGCAGTTATTCAACCTTCCGAAACTCGTCAATACTTGATGCATGCCATTGAAGTAACAAAGAATAAAGTTGTGGAAAATCCTTGGAAGAAGCATGGTATTCCTCCATTCTAAAATCTTCCCTCAAAAGGATAACGCATAAACAGTTAATATATTAATGAATAAGAATTAAAGATTATGTCAAATACCAAACAAGACAATAGGACTTACTATCGTCAATTATATATTAAGATAGAACCTGGGCAAATTTATGCCTTTATTCCAGGAACCATAATAGATATCTTTGTTAAGAAAGGACAAAAGGTAAAGAAAGGAACTCCTCTTTGTACATTGCATGCTATGAAAATGGATAATGAGATTTGTTCCCCAATTGATGGAATAGTAAAGACTATCAACATTAAGAAAGATCAGATTGTTAGTAAGAATGATGTTCTTATTATGATTGGAGGAGAAGAAACGGCAGAGAAATCAAAAAATATAAAGGATATAAAAACTACTGCTAAGGACGAGAAACCTCCTCAAAAGAAGTAAATAACCCTTTAAAAATAGAAAATAAGGAATCCTACTTAGATAGAATTTCCTTAACCCTTAATGCTAAGCTATGTGAATCAATTTTGCATAGCTTTTGTAATTCTGTAATGGAGCCATGCTCAATAAACCTATCCTCAATCCCAATCCTATAAATACTATTCTTGTATCCCTTTTCGCATGCATACTCAATAACAGCAGAACCAAACCCACCAATCTCAACTCCATCTTCAATGGTAATAACTTTGTCAAACCTTCCAAAGACTTCTTCCAAAATAGAATTATCCATAGGCTTAAGGAAACGCATATTGTAAATCGCAACCTCAATTCCATCTTTTTGCAGTTCCTCAGCAGCCCTAACAGCATTGTTTCCAATTGCTCCCAAAGCCAAAATAGCAATACTACTGCCCTCTCTAATCTTTTCTCCCTTACCTATCTCAATAGTTTGGAAATCCTGCCTCCAATTAACAATATAGCCCTTTCCTCTTGGATAACGAATAACCACAGGAAGCTCCAATCCCTTTTGAGCAGTAAACATCATATTGCGAAGCTCAACCTCATTGAGAGGAGCAAAAATGATTAGATTAGGAATTGGTCTCATATAGCTAAGGTCAAAAACACCATGATGGGTTGCACCATCCTCTCCAACTAAACCAGCCCTATCTAAGCACATAATTACAGGCAATTTCTGAAGAGCAATATCGTGAATAACTTGGTCGTAGGCCCTTTGCATAAAAGATGAATAGACATTACAGAAAGGAATATAACCATTGGCAGCCATTCCAGCAGCAAAGGTCAAAGCATGTTGCTCAGCAATACCAACATCAAAGGTTCTATCGGGAAACTCCTTAATCAAACAATTCATAGAACAGCCCGAAAGCATGGCAGGAGTAATTCCAACAATCTTAGAATTGGTTGTGGCTAACTCAACCAAGGTTTCTCCAAACACATCCTGAAACTTCAATGGACAACCCTCAGGAGAATCGCAATTTTCTCTTTCTCCGGTGGTTGGATTGAAGACTCCTGGTGCATGATAGGTGATTGGATTGTCTTCAGCCTCTTTCATTCCCTTACCCTTCTTAGTAATAATATGTAAAATCCTTGGACCCTTAATCTTTTTTAAATCCTCCAAAGTCTTAACCAAAGTCAAAACATCATTTCCCTTAATAGGACCAAAATACCTAATCTTTAAAGCCTCAAAGAAATTACTCTTGCCCGAAAACATCGACTTAAAAGCAAACAAAAGCCTGCGAAAAACACTTTTTGGCTTTCTATAGGAAGGAGTATTTCCCCCAAGCATGTTCCAAATCTTATTCTTAATCCTATTATAGGTTGCTGAGGTTGTAATCATTGTGAAATATTCACCCAATGCCCCAACGTTCTTGTCGATTGAAATCCCATTATCGTTGAGAATAACAAGTTGATTAACATCCGTTGCCCCTGCATGGTTCAAAGCCTCAAAAGCCATCCCACCGGTCATAGCACCATCGCCAATAACAGCAATATGAGCATTCTTAGTATTGCCTTTTAGCTTATCGGCAATTGCCATTCCCAAAGAAGCGGAAATGGAGGTCGAGGAATGCCCAGTACCAAAACAATCATACTTACTTTCCTCAATCTTAGGAAAGCCGCTCAAACCCCCAAACTTACGAATGGAGGCAAACCTTTCCTTTCTTTGAGTCAAAACCTTATGAGAATATGCCTGATGCCCAACATCCCAAATTAAAGTATCAGTAGGAACATCAAAAACATAATGCAGAGCAACTGTAAGTTCAACAGTACCCAAAGAAGAAGCCAAATGACCTGGATTTTCAGCCAAAACACTAATAATATAATCCCTTACCTGCTTACAAAGCAAAGGCAACTCCTCTTTAGAGAGATTTTTTATATCTTGAGGCGAATTAACTTTCTTCAATAATTCACCTTGATTATAGCTATTCATATTTAATTCTATATAAAGATGCAAATATACAAAAATAAGATAAGAAAGCAAGAACAAAAATTTAAACCTATCTATCTAAAATTTAATTCATTTTTCAAAGAACTTATGCTTGAAATAAAACACCTAAATTTCATCAGTCTAAATACCCTTTCAACAGCCATTAAATAAGGATTTTATGAATTTAATCCTTATGTTTGTGAACACGAAATGCCATTTCGTTGCGATGAAATGCCATTTCACCTTCATTAAGTCCTTAAATAAATCCGTAAAAACGCAGTTTGGCCCGTCCTAAATAAGGTTGACAGATTATTAATTAGTCCTAAATTATATTTACACTTTTTATTTATCTTCCTGTTTTTGGTTTACAGTCTATTTTAACTCTTGTTGCAAAACTTTATTGATAAATATATCTACTTATCTGCAAAGATATAAATTTATCTCTATTCTGTTCTATTAATTATTTCTTTAGCTTATAAATTGTTCTCAAACTCAATTAAATTATACTTGCTTATAAATCCATTCTTTTGAAGTGTTTTCATTGAATATGTATTATCCTTTGCACAAGCACATATTGGAGTTTTTCCATTTTCAATACATTCATACTTTAAGAATGATATTATATATGTTGCAATTCCTTTCCCTCTATATTTTGGATTTGTCCACATACCTATATCAAAAATTTCCTTTTTTGAGTTAAGAGGTATTTTGTATCCACATCCAACCAATTCATCATTATGATAGAAAAGAGTAATTGTCTTTTGCTTAATTAAATCTTTCAACTCCTCTGGAGTATCATAAAGCTCATCTCCTTGACTTAGCAAAAAATCATAATCATCTATTTCTGCAAGTCTATGTTTATATAATAGAGGGATATGATATTTTGTGCTTGAATCTGATAACCTAAAAAGTCTTCCAAAAACTTTATAAGGCATTGATTTCAAAAAGCATGAACTAAGTAGGAGGGCATCGTAAGATTTGCAATAAATCTTATTAATAGAAAGCTCTTTCAATATTTTTGAAAATACCTCTTCTGATTGAGGAATGAATCTATCGTGTAAATAAAATTCAATTAAAATTTTGTCTTGAGTTTTGGCAATAAATTTATCAATAGAAGCTATTGCGTAACCTGCCTTTTGAGAATTAATAGAAATAATATAGTATTTACCTTCATTAACCAACATTTCCATAAAGCATTCTTGGCATTCAGGTAGGGAAGAAAAATATAATTCTCTACTTTCTTCAATTTGACTTAATTCTGTTTCAATTATCTCAATCATAACTTATCATTTATTTGATTTTTAGGCTACAAATATAATAACTTCTTATTTATCTTCTTTAAATAAATCAGTATTTAAAAGAGTAAACAGAGACTTTCCCTTAATATTTTCAGTCGTGCGGGATTTCTTTGCTATGCAAAGCGACTAAAAAATTTATTCCTTGTTTTAGTAATTTTATTCTTCCTTTAATAAAAAATATTTCTAATTTTCTTGGTTGCAAAAGGGAAAAGTCGTACATTTGTCGCAAGTTATAAATCATATTTTTATGATTGTTTTTAATTATAATTTCCTATTCCTTCTTAGTGTTATTATTATAACATTACCTTTCCTATGTCAATTCAATTACATCCTAACTAAGTTTTCTTTTGTATTCAATTCTCAACATAATATTAACCAAAATCAAAAATCGAATGAAAAAGAAACCATTAATTGTTCTATTATTGACCTTATGTTTAATAATAGCAAGCAAACCTTCAAAATCACAAATTATCTCTCCAAATAATATTATTAGTGGAATTTATGAAATTGATAATAATGGGTTATCTGAAGATTATACTCAAAAGATTTTAATGCGTAAGGATAGCTCGCATATAGCTCTAACTACTATATATGAAAATGACAATTCAATAAGCAGATTTTACTTAATTGAAAAAGGTAAAATCACATCAACTTATGCAGATATTAG
>DHCV01000016.1 GCA_002399025.1 Bacteroidales bacterium UBA4893
ATACCTTATGGGAAAAAGTACATAATAATAGCGGAGTACAAAATCATTGGTTTTATCTTCTCGCTGAAGGCGGAAGTGGAGTTAATGATAATAACTACTCATATTCTGTGCAAGGAATTGGTCGTGAGAAAGCCGCAAGAATTACTTATCGAAATCTAGCATATAAATTAATTTCTTCTTCTACTTATTCTAGTGCACGTGCAGGTTCAATTTGGGCTGCAGAAGATTTATATGGCGAATGTTCTTTTGAAGTACAACAAGTAATTAATGCATGGAATGCGGTAGGCGTAAACGGACTTCAATATCTTGATCCTCTTAATTATTGTGGAAATATAACAAATCAACCTATTAACTCTATTCGTAACTTTCGCCCTATGATTTTTGCTCCTAATGGTTGTTCTACAACAGTTAAAAGTGGTTCAAACGTAAGATTTATTTCTGCTTCCTATATTGAATTACAAGGTGGCTTTGAAGTAGAAGCAGGAGCAAGTTTTGAAGCAGATGTATATGAATGTAATATGGTAAATCATTAAACAAAATAGATATGAAAAAGACAATAATTTTAATTGCACTTATATTTGTAAGTATTGCAACTATATCACAAACTAAATATGGAGTTAGGGCAGGAATGACTTTATCAACGTATTCTTCTGCTCAATCTATCTATCAATTCAAACCAGGCATTCATATTGGAGGAATTGCAGATATTCCAATTGGTTCTTCAAAGTTTTCTTTTGTACCTGGAGTTTATTTTGCAGACAAAGGAACAAAAACAGAAGGAGATTATCCACCACCAAATGTATATTTTTTTGTACCTCCTGATCAATTCTTTTTTAAAGAAACACACTATAATTATCAATTAGAAATTCCTTTGCTTTTTACTTATAAGATTCCAATAAATAAAAAACTAATCTTAAAACCTCAGATAGGTGCTTTTGTTTCATATACTATGTTTGGAAAAATTAATAGTAAAAGAGATTATTTATACATGATTAATCCAAGCTCTCCTTCAGAATTTTCTAAAAATTACTATTTCTATGAAAGGCTTTATTTAGGTTTTGGTGGTAATATTGGTATATCTGCTTTCTATAATAAGTATTCATTTACACTTTCTTGTGATGTAGGGTATCCAAATAACGAAGGAACAGACCCTGCTTATGAAAGAGAAGGAAACTTCCCTAATATTTGTATGTTCTTTTCTTTAGGATATGACTTCTAAGGTAAATTCAAGAAGGCTTATTAACGCTCCTGCAAATATTCTACTAAAACCTGTTGAAGATGTAATTATTCAGTCTGATTTTGAAGTTGTAAGTGGAGCAAGTTTTGAAATTAAAATAAATAATAGCAATGAAAACACATGTTTATAAATTAGTATTAGGGTTATTCTTAACCCTATTTGCATTTAATCTTAATGCACAAGATTATCAGTATATTCCATTAGTGAAACCTGGCATTCAGATTTGGACTGATGATTATGCTGATTGTGGAGGTTATTATCATTTCAGAAGATTTGCTCTTACTGATGAAGACACTTTAATTGAAAGTGAAACATATAAAAAACTCTATTTCTTCACTGATAACTTTTTTGAACCTTCAACAGCAGAGTGTATTGGAGGATTAAGAGAGAACGAACAAAAGCAAGTATTTTATAAGGGAGGAATTGTCGTAGGGGGAATTTTAAACCCTGGTTTAATATATGACTTCTCTCTTTCTGTAGGAGATACATTTACTCATTATTTTTACTTTCTTTTTCCTCAAATTTTTGAAATAAAAAGTATCGATACAATAAGTTATGCAGGTGCAATGAGAAAGAGATTTAATATAGGACTTTATGGGGATACTATTTTACCTTATTATTCTGTGGGTAAATTTATAGAAGGTATTGGTAATACTCAAGGATTAATGTATGACATCTATTATAATCTAACTTTATGTGGATATTGGGGATTTAATCGCTGCTATGAACATAATGGAGAATTACTTTATCATGACTATTCGCAAGGAGTAGAAGATTGCATAACCCCACTTTTAGGACTTAATCAAATAAAACTTGAAGATAATTCAATAACTCTTTATCCTAACCCAGCAAGCAAAGAAGTAAATATTAGTTCGGAAAGTATTATTAATTCAATTGAAGTATTTAATTCTCTTGGTCAAAAGGTTTATCAAACTAATGTAAAACAAAAGGAGAAAACTATTGATGTTAATTCTCTTTCAAAAGGAGTTTATATAATTGGAGTTAGTACTGATAAGGGATATGTGAGAAAGAAATTGGTTAAGGATTAAACTTAAAAGAGAAGTTCAATTTGTTTGTACTTCTCTTTTCTTTTTATGAATAACACTTGGTTGGAGATTAGGGAATAAATTAGATAAATAGGAAGATAAATATGTAATTTTACATACTAAATAAAAGAAAATTCCTATATTTGCAGTTTACAAATGCTCTATTATTTATATGTAATAGGGTTATGTTGAACGAATATTTTTATTTATGACTATTGACGTTAGCTCTGAAATTGGACACTTGGAGGGGGTTATACTTCACAAACCCGGAATTGAAATTGAACAAATGGTGCCTAATACAATTGAAGAATGTTTGTATAGCGACCTATTAAACCTTAATATTGCTCAAAAAGAATACTCCTACTTTGAGAAAGTTTTATCAAAATGGACCAAGACTTATCAAATAATGGATCTTCTTTCAGAAATACTTAAAGACCAAAACGTAAAGATAAAATTAGTAAATGAAGTTTTGGAGCAAGAAAACAAAACTCATTTAGCTCAAGAACTCCTTTCAATTGAAGCTAATGAATTAGCAAGACTTTTGATTGAAGGGTGGAAAGATGAGCTTTCTCCTTTATATAACTTTTTCTATACTCGTGATGCTACTTCTACAATTTTCGATAAGGTATTGATTCATTCAATGCAGTTTGATGTTAGGGTTAGGGAAAGTATTATTATGGACTATGTTTTTGAATATTATTTTAATGTAAAAACCTTTAGTCCAAGCAACTATTCTCCAAAGGCTAATACCGAGGGGGGTGATATATTAATTGCCAACGAGAACACTCTCCTACTTGGTCATGGTATTAGGAGCAATAAACGAGGAATTGATTTCTTAGTTGAGCATTACTCTAAGCTTAAACCCAAGTTTAATATCCTAATTCAAAATCTTCCTCACTCACCTGAATCTTTTATTCATTTAGATATGGTATTTACATTCTTGGATAAGGATAAATGTATGGTGTATGAGCCTTTGATTGTGAGTAATAAGGACGGATTTGAGGTAACTCATATAGAAATTGACAATGGAAAGATTACCTACAAGGAAAAACCAAACTTTATGAAAGGATTAAAGGATTTGGGATTTGACCTCGAACCAATCAATTGTGGTGGCAATAATAGATTGTATCAAGACAGGGAACAATGGCACTCTGGTGCTAATTTCTTCTGTTTGGGAGAAGAAAAAATTATTGGCTATTCAAGAAACACAAATACGATTAATACGTTAAATAAAGCTGGTTTTGCTGTTTTGAGAGCTGAAGATATTTGCAACGATAAGATTAGTATGAATGATTATAATCGTTTTGTTGTAACAATTGATGCAGCTGAACTGCCACGAGGTGGAGGTGGTGCAAGATGTATGACTATGCCTATAAAGCGTTCAAAGGTTGATTGGTAGTAAATTGAAACTTAGGAAATAACGAAATAAATTATATATTTAAAAATAGAATAGATGAAAAAGTATTCTTTAATTAATAATATCTTAGGCTGGGCAGTATTTCTTATTGCAAGCATTGTTTATTTGATTACTGCTGAACCTACTGCCTCATGGTGGGATTGCGGAGAATATATTGCAACAGCTTATAAGCTTCAAGTTGGTCACCCTCCTGGAGCACCAACATTCCAACTCTTTGGCAGGATTTTTTCTCTTTTTGCTTGTGGTGATGTAACTAAGGTTGCCTATATGATTAATGCCATGAGTGCCATTTGCAGCGGATTAACAATCCTAATGCTATTTTGGACAATAACCATGCTTGCAAAAAAACTTATTGCAAAAACTCAAGAGATTTCAACCTCTCAAATGATAGCAATATTTGGAAGTGGTGTTGTTGGAGCCTTAGCCTATACTTTCTCCGATACTTTTTGGTATTCAGCAGTTGAGGGTGAGGTTTATGCAATGAGTTCTTTCTTCACAGCATTAGTCTTTTGGGCTATTCTAAAATGGGAAAGTCAAGCAGACGATAGGCATAATTTGCGTTGGATTATTCTAATCACATTCCTAATTGGCATTTCGATTGGGGTTCACTTACTTAACTTATTGGCTATTCCAGCAATGGCTTATGTATTCTATTTTAAGAAATATCCAAACACCACAAAGAAAGGGTTTATTTGGGCAGGGATACTTTCATTTTTCATGGTTGCAATAATCCTCTATTTTATTGTTCCTATGATAGTTTCTTTGGCAGGAAAATTTGAAATATTCTTTGTAAACTCAATGGGACTTCCTTTCAACTCTGGAACAATAATTTATTTTGCTCTAATAATTGGAATAATTGTTTGGGGCCTAAAATACTCTAAGGATAAAGTTAAACCTTTATTAAACACCATTATTCTTTCCTTCCTTTTCCTTTTGATAGGATATTCAACCTTCTTTATTTTGGTAATTCGTGCAAATGCAAATACACCAATTAATGAAAATGCACCAAAAGACGCTGTTGCTCTACTAACCTACCTTAATCGTGAGCAATATGGTTCTACTCCTGTATTTTATGGTCCATACTACACTTCAAGAGCAATAAATCAAGATATTGCAACCAAATACACTAAAGATGTAGCTAGTAAGAAATATATAAAAGAAATCTCTGGAGGAGGAGAAATTGAATATGCTCCTGGAGACGAAACTATTTTCCCAAGAATGTATTCTGCTCAAGAAGAAAAACATATTCAATTCTATAAGTATTGGGCAGGTATTAATGGAGATAGAAAACCAACCTTTGCTGAAAACCTTCGCTATTTCTTCCGCTATCAAGTCAATCATATGTATTGGCGTTATTTTATGTGGAATTTTGCAGGTAGACAAAACGATATACAAAGCTTTGGTGTAAATCATTCTAATTTTGACCCAGAATCAAATGGAACTAAGGATGTTTTGAATGGTAATTGGATTTCAGGAATTAAGTTTATTGACCAAATGCGACTCGGACCACAAAGTAATCTTCCTAAGGAGATGGCTAATAATGCTGGAAGAAATACTCTATTTTTCTTACCATTGTTATTAGGAATTGCGGGATTAATCTATCAGTTCCAAAAAGACAAGAAAGATGCATTTGTTGTCTTTCTTCTATTCTTTATGACAGGATTGGCAATTGTTATGTACCTAAATCAGCACCCTACCCAACCAAGAGAAAGAGATTATGCTTATGCAGGCTCTTTCTATGCTTTTGCGATTTGGATAGGATTAGGAGTATATGGTATTTACGATTGGTTAAAGAAAATTAAAATTCCTGAAAATATTAAAGCAATCGCAGTATCAGTTATTTGTCTTATTGCTGTGCCGATTCTTATGGCATCGCAAGAATGGGATGACCATGATAGAAGTGGTAGGTATATGGCAAGAGAGTTTGCAAGAAACTATTTAGAAAGTTGCGAAAAAGATGCTATACTTATCACTTTTGGAGACAATGACACCTTCCCTCTTTGGTATATTCAAGAAGTTGAGGGAGTGCGTCCAGATGTTAGAATACTTAACTTCACACTTTCTGGAATGCATTGGTATGTTGAACAACTTTATAGTAAGATTTACGACTCAGAAAAAGCTCCATTTACTCTTCCAAAAGAATATTATAGAATGGGATTAAATTCAACCTTAATATATCCTCAAAATGATGAGGTAGTTGAACTGAAAGATGCATTAAAACAATTAACCACAGACCCTAATACAACTACTTTTTCTCAAAATGGCGATTCTATTAAAGTAATACTTTCCAATAATTTCAAAATTACCTCTGGAGAAGATGTATTTACATTTTCAATTCCTGTTGATCCAAGACAAGGGAAACAAATTGTTCGTAATGAATTAATGCTACTGGATATTTTAGCAACTAATGCCTTCGAGCGTCCTATTTACACAATGAGTCCTTCTTATTTCACTAAGCTAATCCCTAATATTAATGAATATATTCAACAAGAAGGGTTAGTTTATAGGATAACTCCTAAGCCTCAAGCTGGCAATTTATCTCTTGAGAAAACAACTAATTTATTTATGAATAAATTCCAATGGGGAGGAATTAAAGATCCTAACACATATCTTGAAGATGCAGTAACAATAAATAATGCAAGAAATATGCGTCAACAACATATGCTTATTGCAAGAAACTATACTGCAATGGGTCAAAAGGATATGGCAATAAAAATTTTAGACAAGGCTGTTCAAGAGTTTCCAGCCTCAAAAATATATTTTGATAGGTATGATATTCAACTTGCAGAGCAGTATTGTTTGAATGGAGAAATGAAGAAAGGAGAAGACATATTCAATCAAATTGCTGACTTATACATTAATGATATTAAGTATTATAATCGTTTCACGTCTCGCAAGGCTCGAAGTGTTGCATCGGTGAGAAATGAGGCATTACAATATCTTGCAATGGTTTATTCTGTGGCTGATACATATAATCTAACAAATGTAATAAATAAAATTAAGACTGTAAAAGAAATCAATTCTTTCTTGGAAGTTCAAGATTTACAAATGAAATATAATGATTTAATTTCAATTGTAAACTCTGCCGCTCAGAGTGCTCGTTCTGGAAATAAAGATATTGCTAACTCACAATTCCTTGAAGTGATGGTTCCTTTAGAAAAGATTTTGTTATCTCAATCAGAAGAACTTGTTAATCGTGGAAAAGAATTGTTGATGTTTGTATATTCAAATGCAATAAATTATCAGTTAAAACCTGTTGAGGACAAAATTATGTCTAATCCTACATTTAATAATATTATTCAAGACTATGCACGCCAGCAACAGGCTCAAATGCAAGCTCAACAACAACAAGGACAATCAAATATTTCTGTTCCTGGTGTAAATTTTTAAAGACAAAAAATTAATGAACATTGAAGTTTTAAAATCGAAGATTCATCGTGCAGTAGTAACTCGTGCCAATCTTCACTATATTGGAAGCATAACAATTGACGAAGACTTAATGGATGCAGCCAATTTGATTGAAAACGAAAGAGTATATATTTTTGATATTAATAATGGAGAGCGTTTTGACACTTACGTTATTAAAGGAGAAAGAGGTTCTGGAGAGATAGGAATTAACGGAGCAGCAGCACGTAAGGTTCAAATTGGTGATTTGGTTATAATTGTTTCTTATGCATCAATGGATTTTGAAGAAGCAAAAACCTTTAAACCAATAGTAGTTTTCCCACAAGACAACAAACTTTCATAAGGGAATACACTCTTTTATTGACAAGCACTTAAATTAAGAAAGAATATGATTATTAGTTTTAAATAGTATATGAAAAAGACTTTAAGACTAATAATCTTTCTTTTAATAGGATTAGGATTTATATGGTGGTTTATTTCTAAGCTTTCAGCAGAGGAGATTAAACAACTATTTGAATCTTTTTCTAATGCCAATTACTTTTGGTTCTTTGTTGCATTATTAGTAAATGTTTTCAGTGCAGTAATTAGAGCCATCCGTTGGCAACAACTCATTAGTCCAATGGGCTATAAACCCAAGCTAATGCCAACTTTCTTAGCCGTTATGTCGGGCTATTTGACCAATTTGGCAGTACCACGTTTAGGAGAAATTGTACGTTGTGGACTATTAAGCAAGAATCAGAAAATTCCTTTTGAGAAAACTGTAGGAACTGTAATTATTGAAAGAACAGTTGATGCATTATGCTTTGCATTATTCTTCTTTATAGCCCTAATGATAGAGTTTAATTACATTAAAGACTATGTTTACAATAGTTTCAGCAACATCATCAATTTCTCATCCCTAAAGACTATTGCTTTATATGGATTTATAGCTTTTCTTATTCTTTGTTCTATTCTTTTACTTTTCAGAAAGAGGATAATAGGAATGAGATTCTATAGAAAGATAGTAAAAATTCTTTCAGGATTTATGGAAGGGATTAAATCCATCTTTAAGCTAAAGAACCCACTACTATTTATCTTCAATTCACTCTTTATATGGTTTCTTTGGATACTTGGAACCTATGTAATATTCCTTTGCTTTGGACAAACCTCACATCTTGCATTTAAAATTGCATTTGTAGCCACAGTTTTAGGAGCCATAGGACCAATAGTAACACCAGGAGGAATTGGAATATTCCCAGCCATAATTGCAGAAACACTACTAATGTATGCCATTGTGCGTCCAGTAGGCTATGCAGCAGGATGGTTGCTATGGATAGTTTCACAGATAGGAATGATTATTTTGGGATTAGTAGGATTTATTTATTTTTCTAAAGGCAAAAAAGAAAATGAAAGAGTTAGACAAGATACATAATAAGATAATATCCTTTGACAACATAGAAAAGCAAGTGTTGAAATGGAGAGAAGAAAACAAAAAGATTGTCTTCACCAATGGTTGTTTTGACATAATTCATAGAGGACATGTTGACTATCTATCAAAAGCCAAAGACTTAGGCGACATACTAATCATTGGGCTTAACACCGACCTATCAGTTAGAAACATAAAAGGCAACACACGCCCAATTCAAGACGAAAACTCAAGAGCCATAATCTTAGCCTCAATGCAATTTGTTGATGCCATAGTCTTTTTCTCTGAGCCAACACCCTACACACTCATTAAAGAAATACAACCAGACATTTTGGTTAAGGGAGCCGACTATAATAAAGAAGATATTGTAGGCTACGACATAGTAAGCCAAAGAGGAGGCAAGGTGGAGACAATAGAATTTATAGAAGGATATTCCACAAGCAATATTGAAAGAAAAATCAAAAACGCTAACTAAAATTCTATTTTATTTCCAAAATGCACTATTTTTGCAGCAAAACAGAAACAAAATATTAATTTCAATCCTATAATCATTATGGCAAAACTTGCAGAAATTAAGACAAAAGAGAATGAAGCTTCTGTTATGGAGTATCTCAATAGTTTGGAAGATGAGCAAAAGAAAAATGATTCTATTGCAATTTATAACCTTATGCAAAAAATAGCTGAGGAAGAAGGCAAAATGTGGGGAGATAGCATAATTGGGTTTAAGAAATATGTTGTTGTGTCTCCTTCCAAACGTAGTGTAGAATGGTTTAAGGTTGGCTTTGCTCCAAGAAAAAACAATATATCGCTTTATTTTAGTATGATGATGTATGGCGATGATGCTCAAAGTCTAATTGACCAATTGGGCAAAGTGAAATTGGGTAAAGGTTGCGTATATATTAAAAAACTTAGTGATGTAAATATTGATATCCTTAGTAAGCTGATCTTGATGTCGCTTAAGGATTATTCCTTTTAATTAAGCAGTTTTCTTCGATTAATATATATCCCTCTCGTTTAATGCCTTTTGATATTTTCGTGCATTTGCATAATGCTCGTTAATATTTGCAGTAAAATTATGATTTCCAGAAAAGTCTTCTTTAGCACAAAAGAAAAGATAATTATGTTTAGAGTAGTTTAGGACTGCATCAATTGAGCTAATACTTGGGATACAGATTGGATTAGGAGGAAGCCCTGTTCTCTTATATGTGTTAAATGGGGAATCAACTCCAAGCATCTTTCCTGCAATTCTTTTTATTGTAAAATCACCTAAAGCGTATTTAATGGTAGGGTCTGCCTGAAGTGGCATATTTATTTTTAATCTATTAATATAAACTCCAGCAATAATTGGCTTTTCTGCAACTTGATTGGTCTCCTCCTCAACAATACTCGCAATTGTCATAGTCTCAATCTTAGTAAATCCAATTTCTTCAAGCTTTACAAGTCTTTTCTTCCAAAAAACCTCTTGCTCCCTATTCATTCTTTTGAAAAACTCCTCAACACTAATATCCCAATAGACTTCATAGGTATTTGGAATAAACAATGTGAGTGAGGTTGAGGAATCTAATCCAAACGTACTTAGAAATTCATTATCGTTAAGTTTGGAAAGTAAATCTTTCTTGCTAAAAGCTAATTCCTTATCTATCTTTTCTGCAAACTCAGCTTTAGTTCTTGATTTCCCAACAACAAGTCTTAGTGGAGTTTGGTGTCCATTAGCAAGCATATTTACCAATTGTCCAACACTCATATTATTTCTCACTTCATATCTTCCAGAGTGTATCTCTTCATATCTTAAGAGTGTGGAGTATGCTTTAAAAACAAAGGTATTAAAAACAATACCCTCTTTCTGAATTATTTCAAGCACATCTTTTTTTGTGCTGTTTGGATAAACATAAATATATGTTTTCTCTCCCAATACATCTACTTTAGCACTAAAAAAATAACTCGTGAAGAGGACAATAAAACCTATTACAATCAAAACAGGAATAATCCATCCAATATTCTTTCTAAAATAATTCATAATTTTATTGTATTATTAATTATGAGCGTTTTGAAGTTAAGACTTTTTGAAAAACTAAAACATCTAAGTATTGGTTTTCTTTTCTAATCCAGTCCTTCAAAACAGAGGTTTGTCTATAGTTTGCCTTATTGAAAAGCTTGATGCTTATTGAATTATCTTGTGTAATATGGGCAAAGAGTTGGTGAAGGTTAAGTATTTCAAAAGCATAATTCTCAATCCAAGCTAATGCATTTAGAGCAATATATCTTCTCCTATAGTCTCCCTCTTCAACGAAAATCCCTACTCCTGCTCTTGAGTGCTGTGGTTCCAAATCATATAAATCAGCACATCCAACTGTTTTCACAGTTCCATCATCATCCACATCAATCATAAAACGAATTTGCTTTACAGCATAAATATCCTCATTCTGTGTACTCTTAACATATTGCTCAATTGCATAATGCGAAAATGGAGCCCTTGTGGAACTAACTCCCCAAAGAGAATAGGAGTTTTCCCACTTATAAATAATATCGGCATCACTAATCTCAACAGCTCTTAATCGTAGATTCATATTTTTATATGATTATTGTACGTAAATTGAAAATGTATCATGTTTGTTTTCAAGAGTATAATAAAATGATTGCATATCATGAATATTCTTCCAAACATTTACTCTTTTATCCTTACATAATGGAACATGAACTAGAAAATAATTATAATCATCACCTATTATTGTATCAACTGTAAATACTTCATAATAATATGGTTCAGTAAAACTATTATCAAAATCATTTATTGTGTAACTAATACTATCATTTGGATTATAATATATTTTAAGAAAACCAAATTGATCTCTACTCTTTGCTCTAATATCAAACCTATGATTAGTTATATGAAATACATTAGTGTTATTATTATGATAATTGACATGAAATCCACCTTCCTCAAAATGATAATCATCGAAAATATTTCTTGGTTTTATTATCATGTTCTCAACAGTTGAATAATTATTGCCACCTATTCCAATCTTTTTTGCAATATAAATCTTATAATAACCATTCATGTCGGTGATTGATGCACCTTTTACTGTTTCTCTTGCGGAGCTGCTATTAAAAAACTCCATACCAAAAGTAAAATCATTATACTCCACATCCATAACCAAACCCACTATTGGTTTGCCTGTGAAGTAATCAGTTACATTTCCCTCAATATAAGTATCATAATAAACTACCTCCCCTTCGTTATCCTTACAAGAAGAGAAGAAAATAACCAAAGAAAAGATTAAAAATAGATTTTTCATATAGCTATTTGTTTAAAGTTTAATACTGCAAATATACTAAAAATTTAAAACCCAATATATCTTAACTCCAATAATAGGTACCTAAATACTGTATCCTCACTACTTGCATTATTTCCCCGAATCAAGTTTCAGTAAATTAAAATCAAGTTTTAATAAATTAGAATCAAGTTTCAGTAAATTAGAATCAAGTCTCAATAAAATAGAATCAAGTTCTATTGATACACTATTTTGTAAACTCAAACTTTCATTTAATTAAAAAACACTATCTTTGCTTTAATTAATAATCAAAATTAGCATAATTATGAAGAGTTTTATCTTATTAGCATTGGCTTTAAATATTATTTCATTTGGAAGTTTCGCTCAAAATAAATGCAATATTTCAAAGCATTATGAGGATTTTATTTCAATTGAAACTTCAACTCATAACAATAAAGAATTCTTGATTAAGCAAGTGATTGAAACTAAGCAAGAATATTGTTTCTCTAATTTAGTTAATAGAAATATTTCTTTTATTGATTACTTACTTACGAATTTTACTTCAAACACCAATGACAATTCTATTTTGCTTATAAAAGATAGTGCTTCCCAAAGCCGAGCTTATTTTAAGGAGTTGAGAAATGATAGTTTGTTCAGTTCGGTTATGAATGAACTAATCAGCAAAACAATTGACAAAAATATTGCTAAGGATAGTTTGAGCATTAATCAGCTACTAAATATTGCTGTTAAGTATTTTTCAATCAACAGACTTACCAAGAATGGGCATTATTCTGGTAGAGTCTGTGTTGGAACAAATGATATAAAGAACACAGAAAAGATTAGAAAACCATTTGTGGAAGCTTTTTGCTTTTCATCAATATTAAAGCACTATTCAAGTCAGAAGTATAATCTCTCATCAGAATTCATTAATGCTATAAAGGAGCTATACACTCTAAATCTTGGGGTTAAGGATGAAGAAAGACTTATTCGAGCTCAAGGTGCTATGTATGTTTTGATGAAAAAAAATGACAAACTTGTGGATATGCTCAAGAGTGAATATGAAAGTCAAAAAGAATATCTACCTTTTATTTTGATATACTAACAATAAAACTCATACAATTATGTACTTTTTAGAGCCTATATGATTGGTAGTTTGAGATAAACTAATTAACTTTGCAAAAATTTAGAAAGACAATATAAATAGAAAAATTCAAAAGAAATGATTAGAAAATTAGATCAAATTATTGAAGCAGTTCAGCAAAAAGGTAAGAGAAGACTTGTTGCTGCTTTTGCAAACGACTCACATACAATTGGAGCTACATCGATGGCTATTGATTTAGGTATTATTGATGCTACATTAGTGGGAGATATCCCTACCATAAAGAAAATTTGTGAAGAAGAAGGTATTGATGTAAATAAGTATAAATTAGTTCAAGAGGCTAATGAACAAGCTGCTGCAAATTTAGCAGTTAAGCTTATTAATGATGGAGAAGGCGATTTCTTGATGAAAGGTCTTTGCACAACAGATAAATATATGCGTGCTATACTTAACAAAGAAACAGGACTAATGCCTGGTGGTAAAGCTGTTTTATCTCACGTTGCAGTTTTTGAAGTACCTGCCTATCATAAACTTTTAGTTACTTCTGACGTTGCAGTTATCCCTGCTCCAGATTTTAACCAAAAAGTTGCAATAACAAATTATGTAATCAACACTGCAAAAGTTCTTCAAATAGATACTCCAAAGGTTGCTCTTATTGCTGCTACTGAACAAGTTTCTGTTGGTATGCCAGCTTGCGTTGATGCTGCTGTAATTGCTGCTATGGGAAATAGAGGACAAATTAAAGGAGCTATTATTGATGGACCACTTGCAATGGACGTTGCTATTGACAAAGAAAGTGTTGAAATCAAAAAACTTAAAGGTGAAGTTCCAGGAGATGCAGACTGTTTAGTATTCCCTAATATTGAATCAGGAAACGTATTCTACAAAACAGCTACCAAATTTGCTGGAGCTGAATTAGCAGCTATGGTTGTTGGAGCAAAAGTTCCTTGCGTTTTATCTTCAAGAGGTGACTCAACTAAAACAAAAATGTATTCAATTGCACTTGCAGCTCTTTCTTGCAAGTAAGAATAAAGATAACTAAATAAAAACAAAAAAGCTTTAAGACTAATTGTCTTAAGGCTTTTTTTGTTTATGCCATTAAAATATGTACCTTTGTGCTTATTCAAGAACCCTTTAAAATATGGATTTTGATTGTATGAAGATTACATTAACCATAAAAAGACTTGTATTAATTGCAATTATATTAGCAATTTCGATTGAAACATATTCTCAAAAGAATATTAAAGGCAGAATTTTTGAATATACTAACGAGACAAACCTTCCTTTAAGTGGAGTTGGAATTAATAATGTTTTTGACACAGTTACTATCTTTTCAGACTCATTAGGTCATTTTGAAATTAGAATACCTGCCAAAACAAAGAAAAGTATCCCTAAACCTTTTATCAATAGAATAGAGAAAAAGGATTATATGATTATGAATGTGGTTGAAATAGATTCAGAAGATATGGATATTATAATGTGTAAGCAAGAAACATATTATTCTCTATTTAATGAGTTTAAAAGAATAGGGTTAAAAAACTTTGAAGCAACAAACAACCACAAACTTAATGAATATAGATTACAAAAAGGAAAAAAACTAATCTCTCATCAAGAATATAATGAGTATTTAAAAGCTATTTATAATGATGAGTTAGCTTATAGGAAAACACTTAATAATACTTCTCAATACTTTGTGGAAATAGATAAAAGTAGATTTGACAATATTATACATCAATGTATTTCTCTTATCTTAGAGAACAGGATACAAGATGCCATTGATTTATGTTCAAATCAGAACTATACCCAACAATACATTGAGCAAAATGAAAAAAGCAAAAAAGAATATATAAAAAGGCATATCGATTTCGAAATAAATCTCTTAAGGTTTTCTTCATTAAGTGATAAGTTTGAAAAGATAGGAAATACATTCTACAAGTTAGCAATATATAACATAGAGAGCATTCCTATTCTTATGGAATACGCAAATTTCCTTTACGAACAAAGAAACTTTGAGAAAGCAATTGATTGGTATAATCAAATATTAAAACGCAACACCTCTCCTTTCATAACAGCAAATATCAATAATATTCTTGGGAGTATTTACTTTATTAAAGAAGAGTATTCAAAAGCAGAAGAATTATATTATAGTGCAATAGACACCTATGATTCAATTATTCCAAAAGATTATTATTTATACTCTCCAAGTAAAGCTGAAACTCTTATCAATCTTGCTATTTTATATAAATCAACACGTAATTTTAATGAAGCTCTTTCTCCTTTTAATGAAGCATTAGAAATAAATAGAGAGTTTTCCTCCATATATCCAGATAAATATCTTTCCTCTTATGCAATAAACTTAATGAATTTAGCTTCATTGCATAATGAATTAAGAAACGATTCCATTTCAGTTGATTATTATTTAGAAGCCATAATGCTTTTTGATAGTTTAAGCCAATTTAAACAAGACGAATATAAATCTCATAAAGCAACTTCATTAAATAATTTGGGACTTATCTACTATAAGAATCAGAAATATCCAGAAGCAATAGAGGCAATGAATTCTTCATGTACTTTATATGAACAATTATCAATGGATTATCCCAAGCAATACTTACTCCAACTTACCACCATTAAACTAAATTTAGCCTCAATAAGCAAAGAAACCGCTGACCTCTCTAAAGCAGAGAAACTTTACTTAGATGTGATTGATATTTATTATAGTTTAGTAGATATTAATCCAATAGAAAATCTTTCTCAAATAAGTTATACTCAAAACCTTTTAGGATTGCTTTATTCAGGCATAGGAGAATACGAAAAAGCTCAAAACATATTAAAAGAAGCACTGAGAATAAGGAAAGAACTTGCAGAAAAAGATATAGACAATAACTTAGCAAAGGTTGCAGAAATACAAAATAATCTTGGAAGTGTTTTCGAATATACTGAAAACTATAATAAAGCAATCGAAATGTATAATCTTTCAATAGAATTATACGATACCTTAGCAAAAAATGGTTATTATTTTACAGAAAAGAAAAAAGAAATTGAAGATAATATCAAAAGATTAGAACAACTATATAATAAAAACAACTGATAATCAATTATTATAAATTAAAAAAACAAAAGAATATGGAAAATTGGGCTAATGAACTGCCTTTTGTGGCTATAACTATTTCTGATAAGAATGGTAAGATTATTGAAATGAATGAAAGAAGTGTTATGACATTTCAAAAATCGGGAGGCAGAGAACTTATTGGCAAAGAACTATTGGATTGCCACTCTCAAAGGTCAAAAGAGATGATTCAAGAGATGATTAAAAGCAATAAAACTAATGCTTACACAATTGAAAAAGAAGGATTAAAAAAACTAATCTATCAAACTCCTTGGTATGAAAATGAAGAATTTGGAGGATTGGTAGAGTTTTCAATTGTAATTCCTATGGATATGCCTCATTTTGTAAGAGTATAATATTATTTTAACACTATAAAAACAGAAGAATATGAAAAAAACACAATTTAATTTATTGACTATCTTTCTATCCATTATTTCTTTATTTACGTTCAATAATAAATCATTGGGACAAAATGAAGGGAAACAAGTAAAAGAAAGCTTTTATGATTTTAAGGCCATTTCAATTGAAGGAGAAGAGGTTTCGATGTCAGATTATAAAGGAAAAGTTGTTATTGTTGTAAATACAGCAAGTAAATGTGGCTTTACTCCTCAATTTGAAGGCTTGGAGGCTTTATATAAAAAATACAAAGACAAAGGCTTAGTTATTTTAGGATTTCCTTGCAATCAGTTTGCCAATCAAGAACCTGGAGACGAACAACAAATCATAAATGGCTGCATGCTAAACTATGGAGTTACGTTTCCTATGTTTTCAAAAATAGATGTAAATGGCGATGATGCTCATCCACTATTTAAGTTTTTGAAGAAAGAGGCTGGAGGCACATTGGGAGATGCAATAAAATGGAACTTTACAAAATTTGTTATCAATAAGGAAGGTAAGGTTGTCAAACGTTTCTCCTCACAAACCAAACCAGAGGACATGGAAAACTTTATCCTGCTTCACCTTCAATAATACTTTAATAATCAGATGAATTACTTCTAAAAAAACTAAAATTTGCTAAGATTAAACTAAAATAAAAACGGCTCAGATGAAATATTTGGGG
>DHCV01000003.1:0-2215 GCA_002399025.1 Bacteroidales bacterium UBA4893
ATTACATGATACTATTAATAACATCTTATATATTAGAAGTTTTGACCGTATATCTGAAGAATGGAATGATTGGAAAAGGTTGTTGACTTGTAGGGATGAAATTGCTACAGAACCAGAGGAACCAAAGCCTTTTGAGTATATTATTAATAATACTCGACAACATATCTACATAGATAGTAATAATTTTGACTCTAAAAATGACACAATAGTTATTGATTTATCTGCTTATACTTCAATTATAGGGATAAAATTTAATATAGGGATACATTTTTCTCCTGATACTCAGAGCCCTGTAAACGTACAAATTATAGACAATAATGGTAAACCTATTCAATTAGGAAGTAGTAATGTATATACAGACCCTTCTACTGTTAGTAATATGTATTGGATAGATTACGAAATATGGAATCTCAGTCATTATTGGTTAGTAGGGAATAGGATATATAGTTAATATAGAAAGAAATGAAATACTTTAGCATTAACGAACTAACAAAAACAAGCACAGGAATAAGTAATATTCCTAATGCTGAACAAATAGCTAATTTGACTTATCTTGTAGAAAATCTACTTGATAAGGCAAGAGAAAAATTGGCAATGCCTATCACAGTAACAAGTGGTTATCGTTCAGAGGAAGTAAATAGAATAGTTGGCGGTGTTGCAACTTCTCAACACACTAAAGGAGAGGCAGTGGATTTGGTTTGTGGGGACAACGCTAAATTGTTCAATATTCTTAAAACAATGAACTTTGACCAATTAATTTGGGAAAAGGGGAATAGCGTTCAACCTGCTTGGGTTCATGTAAGTATAAAAAGAAATGGGATTAACAGGAAACAAGTTATAAGATTATGATAGAACTTATTATTACTTCCATTGTGTCAGTAGTTATTTCGCTTGGTGGCTCTTTTGTTTTCTTTAAAGAAAAAAGAAAGGATATTGAGGTTGATACTTTGAATAAAGTAATTGAAACCTTACAAGAGGAGAACAAGAATAAAAAAGAGGACTTAGATAAGAAAGATGCTCTTATTGATAAACTCTATGCTGATAACTCTATTTTTAGGGATAAGAACAACGAACTTATATATCAAAATGCTTTGTTGTTATATAATAAATGTACAGTTAATCATTGCAATAGAAGAACTCCACCGAGAGATTTTTCTGGGGATAACGAAGAAATAAGTATACAGAAATGAAAAGATTAATTCTGATTTTAACAGTGATGCTATTGGCATCTTGCAACACTTCTAAGAAGGTTGTTAAGGATAGCGAATTAGTGGACAAGTCCACTTCATCCACGCAGGAGAGCAAGCAGGAAGAGAAGAAATTCTTTAATTCCTTAGTGATTGATACAACACAATCCTTAGAAGTGGAGATAACGATTACCGAAACCACAAGAACTGAACTAAGAGATAGTTCTGGAGTTACAATCAAGGAGAATATAAAGGAAACTAAAACTAATACTAAGAAGCAGAACAACGGCTTAACAATGGCTCAAAATGATAGTGTGGATAAGAAGAGCAATATAATTAATACAGATATAAAAAACGATATAAAAAAGAATGATAAGACTAAGGAAACAAAGGAAGTTAAGGCAAATACTGATTGGATATATAAGTTAGTGATTGGGCTGATTATACTTGCTCTGCTTTTCTTTAACAGAGGAAAGATTAGTAAATGGTTAGTTAGGTTAATAAGAGGGCAATAAAAAGCCCCTTCTTGTGAGTTCGAGGAATTAATGGTATACCGCACCAAATCCGCACCACAAACCCCTATAAAAACCAAATAAACCGAATAAGGAGCAAAATATAAACCCCATTTTAACCCCCATTTAACTGCTTTCTCAATAAGCTATACGACATTCCTATAATCCTGCCGAGGTCACAAAACAAGAACGCAAAGTATTGAAATAATATATTTTGCGTTTCTTTATTTTAGCTTGTTTAGTTGTTTATTCGTTTATTTGTTTGATTGACTTAATAGATTTAATAGACAATAATGACCTTAAACTCCTTAAAATCTTTAATCTCCTTAATCTCTTTTTTGTTGTGTGGTATATGTTATGCCGCACTTTCCGTCGTGCGGGAATTGTATTCCCACACGACTTTATTATTAGGATATGTTATCCGATAGATTATTGTTGTAAATAAAGTTACGGATTAAAAATCCTTATAATAATATAGTGCGTGAGTACTTATCGGCTTGCCGCTTGCCTCAGCAA
>DHCV01000003.1:2353-36896 GCA_002399025.1 Bacteroidales bacterium UBA4893
CGGCTTGCCGCTTGCCTCAGCAAGAAATCCCGCACGACGGTAAGTAATCCCTTTTCTATTGTTATGTTGTGTGTTAAATTAACAACTAACTAAAACGAAATACTTGCATTTAAACCTATAGTTTGAGCTGTTTGATTATTTATATGTAAAATATTGTAATCAGGCGAAAAAGACAAGTATTTATTATTACCTAAATTAATATCAACAAGAGCAGAGTTTCTATTCCTCATATTTATTTTATTTGCACTTTTATGAGCATCTACCATCCCAACAATCCAACAAACCAAAGAACTAACACACACTGCTCCAAGAAAATATTCATAATTATCAGTAGGATAATATATTTGGTAGTAAAGTATTGATAAATTAACTGTTTCCCATAAAAAGAATCCTATACCTTTTCCAGTTTGATTATTATAAAACTGACCACCTCCAGGAAACAATAAAGACATAAAAGTTGCTATCCCTGCATTTCTATAAGGTAATGTAGGTTGATATTCATAAACTTGGTAATTTGAGTTATTTTGTTCTTCCTTTTGCCCTACATTAACTTTTTCTACTTTTGGCTCTGAGTTGATTGTATTGTGACTTATGCTATTTATGTCACTTTTAGGTATTGAATATATTACTTCAGCATTTCTAATATCAATAAATGATTTGCTTTGTTTTACTATTTTGCCTGTGTAAACGGAACCATCCTTTAAAACAATACTATCTTGAGTAATGTTTTGAGCACATAGGGTTTGTGCTGAAAATAACAAAAACCCTGCAAATAAAACTAATAATACTTTTCTCATGATATTGTAGATTTAATGGGTTAATTGTGGTGTTTTCTATTCCACTTTTTGAACACTGCAAATGTACAAATGAATAATGGAATAAAAAAATAAATTGACAAAAAAATTAAAAAACAACATCACTCTATAAGTATTCTTTGTAATTTAGCATCATAAAAAAATAATTTGATTATGAAATATAAGTTTTTTACAGAGGAAGAAGCAAATTACATTTCTGAAATGTGCAAAGGCACAAATACTATAAGGAAAAATAGGTTTGAAGAAGAGTTTTATAAATTGCATTATGATGAATTGATTAAACAAAGAAGAGGTGAGGAATGGATAAAGGATGCAGAAAAGAAAAAGGATTTGACAGATAATCAGTTTTTGAAAATAAAAGTCAATGCATTGAATTATGGGATTGGATGTCTGAATTATTTTAATGATAATGATATTGATTATAGGAAGGATATATTAAAAGATATAGCAGGTAATTTTTATAAAGAAGATGAGAATTACATTAAGCTTTTGTCTTATATTTTATTTTCTAAAAGTTCACAAAGAATTGATAATATAGATACATTGGATTTATTTATTGATGAACTCACAGGAATATTAAACTATAAAGATTTAAGAAAATGTTACATTGAAAACTATGAATTTCGAAAAGGAGTAGAACTTAAAGAGAAGGGAGAGAAGGGAGAGAAGATGGAATACCATAAACTATTTGTTGACTTATCTTCTGAAGAATGGGGAGAAATATTTGGTATTTTTATGAAATTAACAAGTACTACTTACTTCGGCGAAAGCATATCTGTTAAAAAGAAAAAAATTAAGGAATATTGCGATGAAAAAGATTACGATTTTTTAACGGCTCTACGAGAAATATTAGAGTAGGAGATTATATTGGAGTAAGGTTTAAGGGTACAGATTGTTACTATTATGGCTGGATTAAGGTTGGCTATGTGTCTAAATTCAAAATTTATTCTTTCTATTTGTATAAGGGCGTTAATGATCCAGTTTATGCAGGAGTAAGAAATCCTGATTGTAATTAAGAAAGGAGGCGTTTTATGAATAAGAATTTAAATTTAATTTTATCAATTTTTGCTTTGGCAATAGTATTTATATTCTCTTCTTGTGATATTGATGATGAGGGTTCAGGATTTACTGATGCAACTTATGGCAATTCTCCAGAGAGTTTTATTTCAGCACGTTTATGCAGGGATAATCAAGGTGATTATAATCGCTGTATTACTTTTAATAACGGAAGATTTAGTGACCCTGTATTTCGTCTTCCTCAAGAAACCTTAGACACCACTTCATACACTTACCTCAAAACAGGGGATAGTTCTGCCACCTTAAAAACCTTCTTTATTATATCTGACCCGTTGTATCATTCAAAGCGTGTTTATAATGATGTTTATGAGCTTATTTTTTCAACTGATACAAGTGGAGTTTACACTATGACGAATAAGCGTATTGTTTTTCATGATGATGATTCTGATACTAATTATTATCAAAATGAATATCATGGAACATTTTTATTCAAAATATTACAGTAGGGTTGTTTAGATGTTTAGTTGTTTCTTTTGTCCACGAATTGCACTAATTTGCACGAATTTTTTTCTTTTTATCATTATCAGAATCAGGATTCTTGCTAAGGCAAGCGGCAAGCCGATAATACAAGATTAAAGGATTAACTTGATTGTTTACTTAATTGAAATCCTATCAATCTCTAAATCCTGTAAATACTGATTCAGACAAAAGAATCCTGATTCTGATAAGAGTGAAAAGTTCCACGAATTTCTTACTTTTATATATTAATTTTTAAATTATTATTGTAAGTTTGCAGTGTTCAATTTTCATTAACTTTAAATTATGTTATTATGAAAAAGTTATTTCTTTATCCTTTAATGTTATGCATAGCCTTATGTTTTAGTGGATGTAAAGATAAGGATTCTTGCAAAGATTGTATTGGCTGTTGTTCTTATAATAGTTTTTCTCCTGCTTTGGAGTTGATTGATGAAATTGAATTGGATTTGGATGAGGATGGGAAGATTGATATTTTGATTAAGCAAGATAGTTTGGCTGTTACCATTAAAGGAATGAACTCCAATGTTAGTATTTTAACTGGTTATCAGCCTTATACTATGCCTTTTGTTGTGTTTACGGAAAGAGCTCCTATTGGTGAGTCTGAGTCTTGGCATTCTTCTTTTACTTCTTTTTATTATCAAGGTATTTCTAATCTTGGAGAGTATTTTGGGGTGAGGATTATGCATGGGGATTGCTCTTATTATGGTTGGGTGAAGGTTGGTTTTGAATTGCCTTATTTTAGTGATTTTAAGGTGTATGAGATGTATTTTTATAAGGGGCTAACTAAAGTGTATGCAGGAATGAAAAATTATGAGTGTAATTAAAAAAGTAGGCTTTTCTTTTGTCCACGAATTCTTGCTTAGGCAAGCGGCAAGCCGATAAGCACTAATTTGCACGAATTTTTTTCTTTTTATCATTATCAGAATCAGGATTCTTGCTAAGGCAAGCGGCAAGCCGATAATACAAGATTAAAGGATTAACTTGATTGTTTACTTAATTGAAATCCTATAAATCTCTAAATCCTGTAAATCCTGATTCAGACAAACTAATCAAACCCCTCAACCCCTCAACTCCTCAACCCCTAAACCCCTCAACTCCTCAACACCTCAACACCTCAACCCCTAAACATTTTCAAAATTTCCTTGTCCTTCTAAAAAAAATCTGTATCTTTGAAATCTTAATTCTATTGGTTTTAATTTAAAAAATATACTGTTATGAACAATGATTTAATGGCTTTAGAGCCTAAGAAAGTATTTGAATTCTTTGCTGAAATATTGCAAATTCCTCGTCCTTCTAAGAAGGAAGATAAGATTATTGAGTACCTTTTGAAATGGGGTAATGATAGAAAATTGGAAACTTTAAGAGATGATATTGGCAATGTTTTGATTAGAAAGCCTGCCACTAAGGGCTTTGAGGCTAAGCCTTGGGTTTGTTTGCAATCTCATATGGATATGGTTTGTGAAAAGAATAGTGATAAGGTGTTTGATTTTGAGAAAGATGCTATTGAAACATATATTGAAGATGGTTGGTTGAAAGCAAAAGGAACTACTCTTGGTGCTGATGATGGTATTGGTATGGCTATGGCTTTAGCTATTTTGGATAGTGATGATATTGAGCATGGAAATATTGAGTGCTTGTTTACTGTTGATGAAGAAACTGGACTTTCTGGTGCTGAGGCTCTTAGTGAGGATTTCTTAAATAGCAGAATTTTGATTAATTTAGATTCTGAAGATGAGGGCGAACTCTTTATTGGATGTGCTGGAGGAAAAGATACTATGGGTAAAATTCCTTATGAATTGGAGCCATCACCTGAAGGAAAGGCTTACAAGATTTCTGTTTTTGGAGGCAAGGGAGGTCATTCAGGAGATGATATTAACAAAGGTTTGGCTAATGCTAATAAGGTTTTAAATCGTATTCTTTGGACTTTAAACGACACTATGGATTATGCTCTTGCAAGCTTTGAGGGTGGTAATCTTAGAAATGCAATTGCAAGAGAGGCTAATGCTGTTGTGGTTGTTGATGATGAGGATGCTAAGGAAATGATTGAAATGGTGAAGAAATATAATGAAGATATTCGTTTTGAGTTCCGTTCCACAGAGCCTAATCTTGGAGTTAAGATTGAGGAGGTTGAACGTCCAAAAGAAGTTATTGACCCAATGACTCAAGAGGACTTATTGAATGTTCTTTATGCTATTCCTCATGGAGTTTTGTCTATGAGCAGGGAGATTCCTAATTTTGTGGAAACATCAACCAATTTAGCATCAGTTAAGATGGTGGATAATTGTTTTGTTATTGCAACTTCTCAACGTTCTTCCATTGAAACAGCTAAAGAAGCAGCTTGCGATAGAAATGAAGCTTGTTTGCGTTTGGTGGGTGCTGATGTAACTCATGGTGATGGTTATCCTGGTTGGGTTCCTAATCCTCAAAGCAAAATTCTTAAGATTGCAGAGCAAAGCTATGAAAAACTATTTGGCAAAAAACCAATTGTAAGAGCCATTCATGCAGGATTGGAATGTGGGCTTATTGGAGAAAAATATAAAGGAATGGATATGATTTCTTTTGGACCAACTCTTCGTGGAGTACATTCTCCTGATGAAAAATTAGAGATAAAGACTGTTGAGATGTGTTGGAGACATACTTTAGATATATTGAAAAACGTTTAGATTGATAATTAAAAAAATAAGAGTATTATGTTTAAAATAAACTATAAGCACATATTGTTAACTGTTATAGTTATTCTTGCTTTTGTACTTGTTTTAATGTTTGGAATGCCTGTTTATAGGGTATGGCAACAAGAAATGAGAGGAAAGGCTGAATTTGCACAAGCAGAACAAAATAGGAAAATTAAGGTAGAGGAAGCAAGAGCTAACCTTGAAGCAGAAAAACTTAATGCATTGGCAGAAGTTGAAAGAGCAAGAGGAGCAGCTGAGGCTATTAAGATTGAAAATGGAACTCTTACAGATAGATATATTCAGTATCTTTGGGTAAGAAATCAAAACAATTTGAGTGATAAAACAGTTATTTACATTCCAACTGAAGGAAATTTGCCTATTATGGAAGCTGGAAGATTTATTAAGAATAATTTAAACCAATAGAATATGTTTAGTAAAAGCACCTACGTTAATCGTAGAAAACAATTAGCAAATGATATAAAAGATGGTTTGATTTTGATTTTAGGAAATTCAGACTCACCATTCAATTACACAGCAAATATTTATACTTTCCGTCAAGACTCATCTTTTCGCTATTTCTTTGAATATAACCTTCAAGACCTTGCAGGAGTGATTGATGCAAACACAGGAGAGGATTATTTATTTGGTGATGATGTTGAAATAGATGATATTATATGGACTGGTCCTGTTGCTTCCGTTAGAGATAGAGCCGATTTGATTGGAGTTAAGAATAGTGGAAATAGGAAAGACCTTGCCAATCTTTTGGAACAAGCCATTTTGCAAGAAAGAAAAATACATTTCCTTCCTCCTTATAGGGCTGATAATAGAAATTTACTTTCTTCTCTTTTGCATATTAAGAAAGACCATGTTGAAAAATTTGCTTCTCTTGAACTTCGTAAAGCAATAGTTAAACAACGTTCAATTAAGTCTTTGGAAGAGATTGCAGAGATAGAAAAAGCAATTGAAACAGCTTACAAAATGCATACAACTATGATGCGTATGGCAAAAAATCTTAATACTTACGAGTATGAAATTGCTGGCATTATGGAAGGTATTGCTTTAAGTGGAGGTGGTCCTGTTTCATTCCCAATCATTCTTACAACTCATGGAGAAATTCTTCATGGACACGACCATAGCCTAAAGTTAAATGAAGGTAGAATGTTGGTTTCTGATGCTGGTTGTGAAACTCCAAGTGGATATTGTTCCGATATAACAAGGTCAGTGCCTTGTGGAGGTAAGTTTAATGAAAGACAAAAGGCTGTTTATGAAGCTGTACTGAATGCTAATTTAATTGCTCAAAAATCCATTAAGCCAGGCATTGAATATAAGGAAATTCATCTTAAAGCTGTTAAAGAATTGGGTGAAGGCTTAAAAGCAATTGGATTAATGAAAGGTGATATTGAAGAAGCTGTTAAGGAAGGAGCAATGGGATTGTTTATGCCTCATGGCTTAGGTCATATGATGGGAATGGATGTTCATGATATGGAAAACTTTGATGAAACCATTGTTGGCTATGATGAAAAGACTTCTCGTTCAAATCAATTTGGACTTCGTTCATTGCGTTTTGGAAGAAAATTAGAGCCAGGACATGTTATTACCAATGAGCCAGGATGCTATTTTATTCCTGCATTAATTGATAAATTTAAAGCAGAAAAGAAATTCCTTTCATTTGTTAACTATAAAGAACTTGAGTCTTATAAAGACTTTGGAGGAATTAGAATTGAAGATGATATTTTGGTTACAGAAAAATCAAGCAGAGTTTTAGGCACACCAATTCCTAAGACAGTAAAAGAGATTGAAGAAATAATGTCATAAGATGAGAAGAGGTTTTTCCCTTATTTTCTTTTTCTTGATTTCTTTAACTATGCTTTCTCAAACCTATTGGCAAGAGAAGGTTTATAGTCCGTTAATCAAAAGCGTAAAATTTGAGTTAGAGGGAGTGGACTTTTCGCTCCCTGTAATTCGTTTGGGTACAGACGATAGGCTTGTGCTTAGATTTGACGATTTGGTTGAAAACACTCAAAGATACAATTATACAATAATCCATTGCAATTACGACTGGACTCAAAGTGAGCTTACTCCTCAAGAATATATTGAAGGTTTTGAATCGGGATATATTGAAAATCATTCAAATTCAGTAAATACCATTCAACGCTATTTGCATTATTGGCAGGAGTTTCCTTCTTCAATGATGCGTTTTTTGGTTTCTGGCAATTACATTGTTAAGGTTTATGCTGATGACAACACAGATAAGGTTGTTATGGTTAGAAGGTTTATGGTTGTTGAAGATGGAGCAAATATTAGAGCAAATCCAATTATGTCTCGAAGTCCACAAACTCAAAGAACAATGCAGGAAGTAGATGTTTTTGTATCTCCAACTTCAGGTATGTCGTTTTCTGACCCAAACAGATTTTTGAAAGTTGTTGTTTTGCAGAATCAAAGAAGGGATAATGCTTCTCTTTTAAAGCTTAGGCAGTATAGAGCCAATGAATTGGAGTATTCTTTTGATAATGCTAATTTGTTTGAGGCTGGTAATGAGTTTAGAAATTTTGATTTCACAAGCCTTAGAACACGTTCTCAAACAGTTAGTAATTTTGATTACGTTGATGAGCAAAATGTTGTTATTTTGCGACCAATAATAAATAGAAAAAATATTGCATACACTACCATTGGCGATTTGAATGGAAACTACTATGTTAGAAGCGAAAGAGCAAATAATTTTAACTTGGAATCTGACTATGCATGGGTAAATTTCTATTTGAATACACCAGTGAGTTTGGAATCAGACTACTATGTTTGGGGTGAGCTTTCTGACTGGTATTGTAATAATCAAAATAAAATGACTTATAATCCTGCTTACAGAGCTTATACAGCAAAGCTATATCTTAAGCAAGGTTTCTACAACTATATGATAATGTCTTCTGAAAAAAATAATCCTTCTTCATTTAATTTGAATGAAATGGAAGGAAATTTCTCTGAGTCTAATAATTCATATAATATATTCGTTTATTACCGAAAACCTGGGTATAGCTATGACAGTTTAATAGGTTATTCTAAGGTGGATATAAATAAATAATAAACTAAGGATAAGTAAAGAAAAGACTTTCACAATTCAAATATAAATAATGATACGCAAGCATATACCAATAATCTTAATTTTTCTATTAGTTTCAGTTCAAGCTTTTTCACAAGGCAAGACTGCATTTATTAAAGGTAAAATTACTAATGAAAAGAACGAAGGATTGGATTTGGTAAATGTTGGTATTGTTAATCTTGATATTGCAATTGGAGCAACAACCAATCAGAAAGGGGAGTTTTCGTTTACTGTTCCTGCAAACAAGGATTTAGAATTAGCAATCTCCTACATTGGATATGCAACAAAGCTATATAAGGTTAAACTTAAACCCAATGAAATTAAGGAAATCAACTTCTCCCTTATTCGCTCCAATACAACTCTAAAAGAAATTGAAATAAGGGAAGATAATTCAAGAGAAGAAGGAATAACAAGAATAAAAACAGAATGGGCAAAGAACATTGTGGGTCCAACATCTGGAATAGAGGGGTTAATTAAAACTTTTGAAGGGGTTAGTTCCTCCAATGAGCTTTCATCTCAATACTCTGTTCGTGGAGGAAATTATGATGAGAATTTGGTTTACGTTAATGATATTGAGATATTTCGTCCTTTCTTAATTAGAAGTGGACAACAAGAGGGATTAAGTTTTGTAAATTCAGAAATGGTGGGAGATATTTTATTTTCTTCAGGAGGTTTTGATGCTAAGTATGGCGATAAACTTTCTTCAGTTTTGGATATAAGATATAAAAAGCCTCAAGAGTTTTCGGGAAGTGCATCAATTAGTCTTTTAGGAGGAAGTGCTCATCTTCAAGGTTTAATTGGCTCAAGAATGACCTATCAGATTGGTTATAGGAATAAAACAAATAAATATATTCTTGGCTCATTAGATACAGAAGGAAGCTATTACCCTGTTTTTAACGACCTTCAAGCATATTTAACTTACGATTTAAACGAAAAAACAGAAATAGCTTTTTTGGGTAACCTTGCAGATAATAAATATCAATTTATTCCTCGAACAAGAGAAACAACCTTTGGCTCAGCTTTTGAATCATATAAACTAAAAGTATATTTTGATGGTCAAGAATTAGACCGCTTTTCTTCTATGTTTGGAGCATTTATGCTAACACATAATCCAAGCAAAAATCTTCAACTTAAACTTATAGCATCTGCTTTTGGAACAGATGAAAAGGAGTCTTACGATATTCAAGGTCAGTATTGGCTATATGAAACTCAAATGGGAGAAACTGAGGCTGATAGTAATTTATTTGATAGGGGAATTGGAACTTACATTGAACATGCAAGAAATCGTTTAGTTGCCAATATCTACAATATAGAGCATAAGGGATTGCGTTTCTATAATAATGGGCATCTTTCATGGGGATTAAAATATCAGTATGAATTGATTAGCGATAGGATGAATGAATGGAAGATGGTAGATTCAGCAGGAACACCTATTGGAACATTGCCTGATATTCCAGGACAAATAAATCCACAAAACCCTCCAATGCTTCAAAATATCTATAAGTCTTTTAATGATATTTCTTCTTCAAGACTTTCTGCTTTTTTACAAAGACAATGGAGATTTTTTAGAGAAGAGGGAGAGTGGTATTTGAATGCAGGAGCAAGAACTCAGTATTGGTCATTCAACAATGAATTTTTGTTTTCTCCAAGAGCCTCTGTGTCTTTTAAACCTAAGTGGAAAAGAGATTGGTTATTCCGCTTTGCAAGTGGTATTTATTCTCAATCTCCATTCTTTAGAGAATATAGAGACTTTGAAGGAAATATAAACCATGATATTCGTTCTCAAAAATCTGTTCATTTGGTGCTTTCTTCCGATTATAACTTTAAGATGTTTGACCGCCCTTTCAAGTTTTTAGCTTCAGCCTACTATAAATATCTTTGGGACTTAATACCTTATTCAATTGATAATGTTAGAATTCGCTATTCAGCACAGAATAATTCAAGGGGATATGTTTCAGGAATGGATGTTCGTTTGTTTGGAGAATTTATTGAAGGAATTGATTCTTGGGTAACGATGTCATTGATGCAAACAAAAGAAGATATTAAAGGAGATAATCATGGATTTGTACCACGTCCAACAGATCAGCTTTTCAATATGAATGTAAGTTTTCAAGACTATGTGCCAAAGATGCCTTATTTGAGGGTTTATCTTAATTTCAACTTTGGTACAGGCTATCCTTTTGGGCCTCCAGGCTCAGAGAGGTGGGAGCAGAACTTTAGAATGCCTTCTTATATGAGAGCCGATATTGCTTTCACTTTTAGAATAAAAGACGAGAATACTAAATGGGCACAAAATAATTTTATGCGTCATTTAAAGAAGATTTGGTTTAATGTGGAGTGGTTTAATGTCTTTGGCAATAATAATGTAATTTCTTATATGTGGATAGGAGACTACGACGGACGCTATCATGGAGTACCCAACTACCTAACCCCAAGCCAAGTAAACGCCAAACTTACAATTGAGTTTTAAAGTTTTTTAATCCTCTTTTTCAAACTCTTTTAATTCTGAAATACTTTTTTGGAGGTTTTTAATCTTCCCCATGTTCCATCTTAATTCAATAACTGTAAAGGCTAAAGCTCCTAAAAAAACTAATATTGTAACCCATAAAGTACCTGCACTGATGAAAAGTTGCATAAAGGTAAATAGACAATAAACTAAATAAGGGATTATAAATATATATTGGCATAAATAAGAAAGGGAAGTGCTTTTTCGATATTTAATTATTGTCTTTTCTGCACTTATCAAATCTTGATTATAAGATTTAGCCTTTAAAAGTATTCTGAAACTAAAAATTCCCCATATCATAAAGAAAATAACCCCTGCAAGTCCAATATATATATAGGTTAAATCGCTCAATCCACTACTTTTCCCTAAATAATAAACAAAAGGTATAACTAATATACTTAATGCAAGTCCGAACCAATTATATGAAATTAATCCTTTTAGTTTTTGATTAACTACATTATCCATTAGTTTTTTATTTATTATTTTTTGCTTTTCAACTTCTTTTGAAAGTATATCCCATTTTTGTTTTAATTCTTCAAGTTCCATTTCACTTATTTATTTATTCGTTAGATAATTCTTTTAATTTATTTTTAATACGCATCAATTTCACAGCAACATTTGAACGGGTAAGCCCTGTTATTTCAGCAATTTCATCATAGTTTTTCTCTTCCAACCATAATAAGATTAGCGTTTTCTCCATTTTCTCTAATCTATTGATTAGTTTGTATAGTTCTTCAATTTCTTGCTTGTTAGCTTCTGAGTCTTCAAAAAGTGTTACATCAATTGAAAGAGGAGTTGTTGAGGGTTTGCGTTTCTTTTTGCGAATAAAGGTTATAAAAGTGTTAAGGCTAACTTTGTAAATCCAAGTAGAAATCTTACTCTCGCCTCTAAACTTAGGGTAACTATTCCAAAGATTAATTAAAATCTCTTGATAATAGTCGTTAATTTCTTCTTTATCTTGAGCATAAACATAACAGACCTTATATATTACAGCCTTGTAGTTCTCAATTATTTCAGTAAATTCACTTTTTAGATTCATAAATTTAAAAGTAGTTTTGTCTATTAGTCGCCCAAAATTACAAAAAGTTACAAAAGGCATAATTTCTTTTTTGACTTTCTTTTTCATTTAAAACTCTAATTGATTAATTTTTTCTTTATTTTTGCATACTTATCAATAGCAATTAGGGATTTATTTATGAAAAATAATTTTAACTTTACTCTTCCTTCTTTAGAAGCTACGAAATATGTTTTGGATAATGGCTTAAAGGTCTATGCTTTTGAAAATAAGAATATGGATGTTGTTAGACTGGAATTCTTTTTTGAAAGCGGTGGGACAATGAATCAAAATCAAATCTATTCAGCCTCTTCCGTCAATTCGCTTATTACTGAAGGTTCTTCCAAGCATTCAGCTATTGAGATTGCAAATACGATTGATTTCTATGGTGCCTTTATTGAGAAAAGTTTAGATAAGGAAGGTTCTAACGTTTGTTTCTATTTTCTTAAAAAACATCAAGAGAGTTTAATCCCTTGCTTTGAGGAAATTATTAAAGACCCAGTGTTTCCACAAACAGAATTAGAAACCTATCTTCAACGCCTTAGGAAACAATTCTTAGTTAACCAACAACGAACCGACCATTTGGCAAGATATAATTTCTATGAATTGGTTTTTGGGAAAGAGCATCCTTTTGGAATTAAGGGTAGTTTGGAGGATTTTGATTTGGTGGAAAGGAAGCATTTAGTAGATTTCTATAATTCATTTTACTCTTCAAACAAATGCAGTATTATTCTTTCTGGAAATATTGATAGTGGTTTAATTGCATTGCTTAATAGATATTTTGGACAAAACGATTGGAAGGATAGGGGAGAGATGAAGGAAAAGAGTTTGGTGTTTAGTGAAAATAGAAGAATCATAAAAACTATTGACCTTCCTTCTTCTGTTCAAGCCTCAATAAGGATTGGCTCAAAGACAATTTCAGTTAAGGAAAAAGACTATATGGGCTTGATGGTTTTAAATACTTTGCTTGGTGGTTATTTTGGCTCTCGACTTATGTCAAACATTCGTGAGGATAAGGGTTACACATATGGAATTAACTCAATTTTGTATTCTTTTAGGGATGTTGGAATGTTTTTGATTGGAGCCGATATTAAGCAGGAGAATTGTCAAGATGCCATTAATGAGATTTATATTGAGATTGAAAAATTACAGAATGATTTGGTTGAGGATATTGAATTGGAAAGAGTTAAGAGTTTTATGATGGGTAATTTGCTTAGGAGTTTGGATGGGAGTTTTGAACTTGCAGAGAATTTCCGCCCACTACTAAAGCATGGTTTTGGCTCGGACTACTATGAAAGGTTTTTAGATACCATTTCTCACATAACTAAAGAAGAAATACTTGTTTTGGCACAAAACTATCTAAATATATCTCAAATGGTTGAACTAAGGGTTGGTAATGCAACAATAATGAAATAGATACGTTCTATTATTTTGGTGTATGAAAAGAATATTATTGATTATTGTTTTGTTGTTTTGTTCAGTTTTAGGATTTGGACAAGAATCAAATATTCTTTGCACCCAAGTAAATGAAGACGGCACAACTACAATTTTCTTTACTTCTTCTTCAGAAATAGTGTCTGTTGCATACTATAACACAAATACTAATATGTTTGAGAATATAGGAGATATAAATGTAAGTACTCAAACTTCTTTTATTGATACTTTGATTGCGAATAATTCAACTGAGAGACAAATCAGATATAGGGTTTCAACTCCAAGCAATACTTCCTATGGCAATACAATGTTTTTAGAGGTAACTAATCTCACAAACTCATCTTTTAGGTTAGATTGGACTTCTCCTCATCCTTCACCTTCTCAACAACTTGAAGGGACAGAAGGAAACCAGTACATTATTTTTAGGAAGTTTGCAAGTGATGTTTCATGGGAACAAATTGGTACAACATTAGACACAAATTATACTGATGAATTCCTTCTTCGTTGTTCTGATACTGTGAGTTATAGGGTTGAACTTCCCAATAGTTCATATTCATGTTCTTCTGTTTCAAATGTGAAAAAGTTAATTATTGGCGACCATGAAATCCCAACGGAACCAATATTGCTAACCTCTTCAGTTGATTTAGACTCCCAAACCCTCAATTTAACTTGGACTCCATCTACATCTTTAGACACTTGGGGCTATATAGTTTGTAAAGGAAATCCACGTATTGCAATAGATACTATTTGGGGTTCGGAACAAAGCACCTATACATGTTTGATTTGTAGTGTTGAGGAGGTTGATACACTTTCAATTATGGCTTTTGATACTTGTTACAATACTTCTCTAATTACAAATCCTCATATGAATATTGTTTTGAATTATTATAGAGAAGCTTGCAGTGCGGAGATAAAATTTGATTGGACACAATACTTTGCCGACCCTGTGAATGTTATAACTTACGAGCTATATGTAAGTCAAAATAATCAAGATTTTGTTTTGCATCAAACATTCACCCAAGATATTACTTCAACAACTTTTATTGCTGACCCAACAATTGTGAGTTATTGTTTTTACATTAAAGCCACTTTAAGCAATGCCTATCAAGTTAATTCCAACAAGGTTTGTTCTTCTCAGGCTTTGCCTAAGCAGGTTGATTTTGCCTATATAAGGAATACTATTGTCAGCAAGGAGAATGATGTTGTAGAGATGGAGTTTTATGTTGATGCCTCATTAGAAGTAAGGGGCTATGACCTCTATCGTTCTTCAAATAATATTGATTTCACCTTAATTAAAACTCTTCCATATACCGGCAATAATACATTTATATATACAGATAAACCACCTATTGCATTAAATAAGTCAAATTATTTCTATAAGCTTCATGTGCCGGATGAGTGTGACTTACTCTTTACTCCTTCAAACACTATTTCAACAATTAGATTGACGATTGATGTTTCTAATCCTGATATTAATGTATTGAATTGGAACCCTTTTATTGGCTGGAATTCTATTGATAGTTATGATATTTATCGTATTGATGGAACATCTCCTTCTGGATTTCCAATTGATAATGTTCAATCAACATCCAATAGGTATGAGGATAATATTAAATCTATGATTTCTGTGTCCGATAAAATTACTTATTATATAGTTGCAAAAGAGTCAGGAGCATCTCCAGATGGACATTTGACAGAATCACATTCTTCAACAGCATCGGTAGTTAAGGAATCACTAATATTTGTTCCTAATTCTTTCACTCCTTTTGAAAATGTAAATGATGTCTTTAAGCCTTTCTGTTCCTTCATCCGATTAGGAACCTATAGTTTTAAAGTATATAATCGTTCGGGAGAACTAATCTTTGAGACAAAAGATACAGAAAAAGGCTGGGATGGAAAATACAAGGGTAGATATTGTCCTGTGGCTACCTACGTCTATAAGGTTGAGTTTATTAATTCTGAAGGAGAGAGAGTGTCGAAAGCAGGAACGGTTAACCTTATTAATTAGATTATTACTATGTTAGATAACACAAAAAAAAGAAATATTGAAGTTGTTTTTACTCCCTCGCTTTTCCAATTTAGGCAAATAAAAGAAAACTATATTGTAGTAATTGTTGATATTCTAAGAGCCACAACCTCAATCTGCACAGCTTTTCACTGGGGAGTTAAATCAATTATTCCTGTCAAGACTATTGAACAAGCAAGGGACTATAAGGATAGAGGGTTTTTGGTTGCAGGGGAAAGACTTGAAGAAACCTTTGAATTTGCTGATTTAGGAAATAGTGCCTTAGAGTTTATGACTCCCAAAATAAAAGACCAAGAGATTGTACATTCCACAACCAATGGAACAGTCGCAATAACAGTTGCAAAGGAAGGAACCCCAAATGAAATCCTAATTGGAGCTTTTTCCAATATCACATCACTTAGGGATTATTTGCTGACAAAACAAGAAAATATCTTATTACTTTGTTCTGGCTGGAAGAATTGTTTTTGCATTGAAGACACTGTTTTTTGTGGAGCTTTAATTGAAAAACTAATTGAAAAGGGAGATTTTACTATTCATAACGATTCAGCAAATTGTAGTCTTGAATTGTGGAATGCAGCTAAAGACAATCTTATTGGCTATATGGAAAAGGCATCGCATTTTCATAGGCTAAGGAAATACAAAATGGATGATGTATTTGAATATACTTTCACTTATGACACAACCAAAGTTGTTCCAAAGCTTTTTGATAATAAACTAAAAGACACATTAAAAGAAGAAAATAATTAAACCCAAAAAAGATATGAAACTACTAAGATTATTAATATTATTAATCCTAACACCAATAATTATGAATGCACAACAATTTGAAAAAGACACCATTAAGTCTAAAAAGAGAAATGGGCAGGATATTCATATTACCTTTATTAAGCATGGAAGTTTGATGTTTGAATATGCAGGACAAGTACTATATGTTGACCCAGTATGTGAGTATTGTGATTTTGACACTATGCCTAAGGCAGATTATATACTCGTAACTCATGACCACTACGACCATTTTGATTTGAAAGCAATTAAAGCTCTTAAAAAACCTTCCACTAAGATTGTTGCCAATCAGCTTGTAATTGATGTTTTGAGGGAAGGGGTTGCACTTGAGAATAATCAAGAAATATCACTTTCACAAACCATACATGTCCTCTCTTTCCCTGCCTACAACACAACAAAGGGGAGGGAAAAGTTTCATCCAAAGAAAATTAATAATGGATATGTTATTACAATTGATGGAACGAAAATATATGTAGCAGGGGACACTGAGTTTATTAAGGAAATGAAAAAACTTAAGGATAAGATAGATATAGCATTTTTGCCAGTCAATCAGCCCTATACAATGAGCGTTGAACAAGCTGAAGAAGCTGTTAAAACCATTAAACCAAAGATTTTCTATCCATATCATTACGGACAAACAGAACAAGTTACACCTATTAATGATTTACAACAAATTCTTCAAGATTTTCCCGTTGAAATAAGGATTAGAGACTTAGAATAATCTACATTTCCAATATTTTATTAAAACGAAGAAAGAAAAAATTAAAACCTTGTTTCAGTAAATTAAAACGAAGAGTTAGTAAATTAAAACGAAGAGTTAGTAAATTCTTTCTTCGTTTTAAATTTCTCTTTTTCTTAACTCATCATACTTTATTTTTGCTAATAGATGAATAATATTTCCTATATTGAAAATATCTATTACTATATTTGCTTTCAATCAATATTCAAATAATCAGCATATTAACTTAATAAATTGCATTTAAAGGAAAATATATTTCTTAAAAAATTTGTTCCATTGGAAAATATATTATACTTTTGCAGCGTTAAACTGAAAATAAATTTTAATAAGAATACAAAACAAAAATATCATTATATATGAAATACTTAATAGTAGGGGGTGTAGCTGGAGGAGCAACAACAGCAGCCAGAATTAGAAGAATTAGTGAAGATGCAGAAATCATTCTTTTTGAAAAAGGGAAATATATCTCTTATGCAAATTGCGGACTGCCATACTATATTGGAGATGTGATTAAGGAAAGAGAAAAACTATTCTTGCAAACTCCAGCATCATTTGGAGGAAGATTTAATGTAGACGTAAGGGTTGAGAGTGAGGTATTATCGATTGATAAGGACAAGAAAGAAGTTTTGGTAAGAAGGATTGATGGAAGTAGATATAGAGAAAGCTATGATAAATTGTTGCTCTCGCCTGGTGCATACCCAATTATACCAAATATGAAGGGTATTGAGAACGAAGGAATCTTTGTATTGAGAAATGTAACAGATACAGATAGGATTAAGAACTATATTTCTACAAACTCTATTAAAAGAGCTGTAGTTGTAGGTGCTGGTTTTATTGGATTGGAGATGGCAGAAAACCTTCACGAATTGGGAGCTGAGGTTACAATAATTGAAAAGAGTAATCAAGTAATGGCACCAATAGATTTCTCAATGGCATCACATGTTCATCAACATCTTTTGCAAAAAGGAGTTACCCTTGAATTAGAGCAATCTGTTGAGAGATTTGAAAGAAAGGGCTATACTACTAATGTAATTTTGGATAATGGAAGAATTATTGAAACAGATGTTGTTATCCTTTCCATTGGAGTTCGTCCTGAAAACTCCTTGGCTTCCGATGCTGGCTTAAAGATTGGAGAAACAGGTGGTATTTGGGTAAATGATTACTTGCAAACCTCCGATGAGAATATTTATGCTGTGGGTGATGCAATTGAATTCCCTCATCCAATTACTAAAAAGCCTTGGTTAAACTATTTAGCTAACCCTGCAAATCGTCAAGGAAGAATTGTTGCTGACAATATAGTATTTGGAAATAAGATTAAGTATGAAGGAGCAATTGGCACTTCCATTGCAAAGGTCTTTGACCTAACTGTTGCTTCAACAGGACTTGCAGCAAAGAAACTAAAACAATTAGGAATAGAATACCTAAGCTCAACAACTCATTCAAATTCACATGCAGGCTATTATCCTGATGCTCTTCCTTTATCCATAAAGCTAATATTTGAACCAAAAACAGGAAGAATATTTGGAGCTCAAGGTGTTGGATATGATGGAGTGGATAAAAGGATAGACCAAATTGCACTCTTAATAAAGAAAGAAGGAACAGTTTACGATTTGATGGAACTTGAACATGCTTATGCACCTCCTTTCTCATCGGCTAAAGACCCAATTGCAATTGCTGGTTATGTTGCAACAAATGTTTTGAATGGGAGCTTAAAATTAGCATCTTGGCGAGAAGTAAAAGACATAAATAAAGATGATTCCATCCTTTTGGATGTTAGGACACAAGAAGAATACTCAATGGGATATATTCCTGGTGCCATAAATATTCCTGTTGATGATTTGAGACAAAGAATTAATGAATTGCCAAAGGACAAAACAATTTACATCTATTGTGCTATTGGTTTAAGAGGATATCTTGCATACAGAATTTTAACTCAAAATGGATTTAATAACATAAAGAGTCTTTCAGGTGGCTACAAAACATATTCAACCTCTATGGCTCCAGTTAGTGAGATAAAAAAAAAGATAATTGAAGAAAAGCACGATGATGCTGAAGACACAAAATTTGAGAAGTCAGAATACAAAACAATAAGAATTGATGCTTGTGGATTGCAATGCCCTGGTCCAATCATTAGGCTAAAAGAAGCAATTGATGAGCTTGAGGATGGTCAGAGAGTACAGATTCTTTCAACCGATGCAGGATTTGCTCGTGATAGTCAAGCATGGTGCGACAGTACAGGCAATTTACTTATTTCTTCAACAATGGATAAAGGAGTTTATGAGGTTGTTGTTGAGAAGAGTCCAAAAACTTGTGAAATCCTAACAACATGTCAAGACAAAGGCAAAACCTTTATTGTCTTTAGTGATGACTTAGACAAAGCACTTGCCTCAATGGTACTTGCCAATGGAGCTGCAGCAACAGGCGATAAGGTAACAATATTCTTCACTTTCTGGGGACTAAATGTTATTAAGAAAGTAAATAAACCAAAGGTTGATAAAGATATATTTGGAAAGATGTTCTCAATGATGCTTCCTTCATCCTCACTTAAGCTAAATCTATCCAAAATGAGTATGTTAGGCATTGGAGATAGGATGATGAGATATATTATGAAGAAAAAGAATATTGAGTCATTGGAATCATTAAGAGACCAAGCCCTAAAGCAAGGTGTGGAGTTTATAGCTTGTCAAATGTCAATGGATGTTATGGGAGTGAAGAGAGAAGAGCTTTTGGATGAAGTAACCATTGGTGGAGTTGCAACCTACATGGATAGAGCCTCAAGAGCAAACGTTAACTTATTTATTTAATGAGCAATGAAAAACATATTTAAACAACATTGGCTATTATTATTAGGAGTGATTGTTGGAACATTAGGAGGATACTTATATTGGCACTTTATTGGGTGCAATAATGGTAATTGCCCTCTAACTTCATCTCCAATAAATAGCTCAATTGCTGGAGCACTATTAGGAGGACTACTATTTACTTCTTTTCCTCAAGGCAAGAAAAACAATGATGATAAAGATAAGTAGATTAAATAAATGATTGATAATTTCCAACATAAAGCAAAAGAATGGGATAATCCAATGCAGATTGAGATGACCTCAAAATTTGTGCAACAAATAAAGAATAGTATCTTCCTTTATGAAGAGGATATTTATGCAGAAGTAGGTTGTGGAACAGGTTTAGTAGGTATGAGTTTCTTGGATGAAATATCAAAAATATACATGATAGATAACTCTCCTTCAATGCTCAATGTCTTAAGAGAAAAACTAACAACAAATCCTAATGCTGATAAGGTTGAAATTATAGAAAGTGAATTTGAAAACACAAACTTGGAAAATCTAAGTGGAGTAATTAATTTTATGTCTTTACACCATATTGAAGATATTTCAACCTATATTAATAATGTAAAGAAAAGTCTAAAGGAAAATGGTTTTTTTGCAATAGGTGATTTAACAAAGGAAGACGGAACATTTCACACAAATAACATAGTCCCACATTTTGGGTTTGACATTGAGGAGTTATCAAATCAACTTATTGAGGAAGGATTTATAATTCTAAGAAAAACAATTTATGATAAGATAAATAAAAACGATAAAACTTATCCATTATTTATATTAATAGCACAAAAATGACAAAAAGAAAAATTATATTTTTAATGCTTGCTACCATAGTTCTAATCTCTTGTGGGAACAATGCAAAGGAAGAAAAAACAGATATAGAAATTCAAGAAAATTATACAGTAACAAAAAAAGAAAGTAAAATGAATACAATAAAATTAACAAAAACAGAGTTTTTATCTAAGGTAATGAACTATGAACAAAATCCACAAGAATGGGTTTATTTGGGAGACAAGCCTTGTGTAATTGATTTTTATGCAGACTGGTGTGGACCTTGCAAAATGGTAGCACCAATTCTGGAAGAACTTGCAAAGGAATACGATGGAGAAATATATATTTATAAAATAGACACAGAAAAGGAACAAGAACTCGCACAGGTATTTGGCATCCGTTCAATCCCATCGCTGCTTTTTGTCCCAATGAATGAACAACCACAAATGGTTATGGGAGCATTGCCTAAGTCTGAATTAAAAAAGGCTATAGATGATGTTTTATTAAAGAAACAAGGAAAATAAAAAATAAAAATACTATGGATATAATTTGTAAAATCAGGGACATCTACAAGCTTATTGGAGAGTTTGAAGGACAATTCTATAAAGAATATGGAATAACCCTAAACGAAGGAATGCTACTTTGTTCTTTGCTTGAGAAAAAGACTTTGTCGTCAACAGAACTCGCAAAAAACTTAGGATTGACATGTTCCAACACCTCAAAAGTAATAAAGAGTGTGGAGGAGCAGGGATTTGTTGAAAGAGAATTAGGCAAGGAAGACAAACGACAAATGTATTTTGCTCTAACAGAAAAGGGAGCAGAGTTTATATTGTCTGTCAAAAATTCAAAAATTAACATTCCAAAAGAACTAAAAGGCCATTTAAGATAAGAAAAAAGCAATCTCATCTTAAAGTGAGATAACTTCTTATTTTATTTATTTAGTTTCTTTTAGAAGAATTACAAACACTTGAAAAACAAGCTAAACGCTTGTTCACTTCAAGGTGTCCTGATATAGTATTATCTAAAAATAAGGCAACCAAAATCAAGGATTGCCTTATTTTATTTTTTAAATTTGTCAGAATCAGGATTGCCAGGATTCTTGCTAAGGCAAGCGGCAAGCCGATGATTAAAGGATTTGTAGGATTTTTATCCTTAAAAAGAACTCAACAACTAACTCTCTTAATCCTCAAAAAACATCAAACAAAAATAAAAATATATCTGATATAATTATATTTTTGACCGATATATTTTTATTTTTGATTGATATATTTTTATTTTTGATTGACTTATTTTCAATTATGATTGATGATTTACTGAATTCTTATTTCATTTTACTGAAACGCTGTTTTAATTTTTTCTTTCTTTACTTTAATAATTTCTTTCTTCGTTTTAATTTACCGCAAACAAGGTTTTATTCTACAAGTCAATCTAATTAAAATAATATGACTTATTTCCAATAACTATTAATTTAAGGCACAAAAAAAAAGAGTAAATCAAATAAATGATTTACTCTTTTTGTATTTAGGTGTCTTTAATTTTTATTTTCTTATTGCTGCTTGTGCTGCTGCTAAGCGTGCAACTGGTACTCTAAATGGTGAGCATGAAACGTAGTTCATTCCTGTCTTGAAGAAGAATTCTACTGATTCTGGGTCTCCACCATGTTCTCCACAAACACCAATCTTGAGATTTTGTTTTGCTGAACGACCGTTCTTTACTCCCAATTCAACTAATCTTCCAACTCCTTCTTGGTCTAAGGTTTGGAATGGGTCTGAAGGAAGGATTTTTTTATCTTTGTATTCGCTTAAGATTGCATTAACGTCATCTCTTGAAAATCCAAAGGTCATTTGAGTTAAGTCGTTTGTTCCAAATGAGAAGAAGTCTGCAACTGTAGCAATTTCGTCTGCAACTATTGTTGCTCTTGGAATTTCAATCATTGTACCATATAGGTAGTTGATTTTAGCATCCATTCTTTTTTCAACTTCTGCATGTACTTTATCGCAAATGTCTTTTTGGTGTTTCAACTCACTTACTGCAACTGTCAAAGGAACCATAATTTCTAATTTAGGGTCAAATCCTTCTTTTCTCAATTCAGCTTCTGCTTCAAACAATGCATCAAATTGTGTAGCTGTGATTTCAGGATAAACAATTCCTAAACGAACACCTCTTAATCCCATCATTGGGTTAACTTCGTTTAGTGCATCAATTCTCTTAACAATTTCTTGATGTGTTATACCAAGTTCATTTGCCAATTCTTTTTGTTTGTCTTCAGTGTGAGGTACAAATTCGTGTAATGGTGGGTCAATTAAACGGAAAGTTACTGGTTTTTTGTCCATAACTTGCATTGTTCCTTTCACTGCTTGTTTGATATATGGGTGAAGTTCTGCAAGGTATTTTTCTCTTTCCTGAGTGTTTTGAGAAAGAATCATTTTTCTTAATGCTGCAAGTGGTGCTTCTGAGTTTTGTCCATAGAACATGTGTTCAATACGGAAAAGTCCAATTCCTTCTGCTCCAAATGAAATTGCTTGAGCTGCATCTTCTGGGGTGTCAGCATTTGTTCTAACTCCCATTGTGCGATGACGGTCAACAATATTCATAAAGCTTTGGAATAATGGGTTTTCAGTTGCGTCAATCATTGCAACTTCTCCTTCGTAAACAAAGCCTTTTGTTCCGTTTAAGCTTAATGTATCTCCTTCTTTATAGGTTTTTCCTGCAATTGTAACTGTTTTGTTATCCATATTAATATGAACTGCTTCACAACCAACAATACAACATTTTCCCCAACCTCTTGCAACAAGTGCAGCATGTGAGGTCATTCCTCCTCTTGCTGTTAAAATACCTTTTGCTGCTCTCATTCCTTCAACGTCTTCAGGATTTGTTTCTTCTCTAACAAGGATGTTATTTATTCCTTGGTTATCCAAACGCATTGCTTCTTCGCTTGTAAGTGCAATTACTCCAACTGCTCCACCAGGACCTGCTGGAAGACCTTTTGCTATAACTGTATGTTTTGCTTCAGCGTTAGAGTCTAAGATAGGGTGAAGAAGTTCGTCCAATTGTGCTGGAGTTACTCTGCGAATAACTTCTTTTTCATCAATGATTTTTTCTCCCAACATCTCCATTGCCATAGTCATTGCAGCAACTCCTGTTCTTTTCCCAATACGGCATTGTAGCATATAAAGAATACCTTCTTGAACAGTAAACTCAATGTCTAACATATCCTTATAGGCTTCTTCCAAAATATCACGAATATCGCATAGTTCTTTATAAGTTCCAGGCATTGTTTCTTGCATTGAATGAAGATGAGCATTTTGGTCATTCTTTGTGTCATCATTCAACGGGTTAGGTGTACGAATACCTGCAACAACGTCTTCACCTTGTGCATTAACTAACCATTCGCCATAGAATTGGTTTTCTCCAGTTGCTGGGTTACGAGTGAAAGCTACTCCAGTTGCAGAGCTATCTCCCATATTACCAAATACCATAGCTTGAACGTTTACTGCAGTTCCCCATTCATCAGGAATTCCTTCAATTCTTCTGTATGATATTGCTTTCTTTCCATTCCAGCTCTTAAATACAGCTTTAACTCCGCCTTCTAATTGTTTAGCTGCATCGTCAGGAAATTCAACTCCAATATTTTCTTTGATTGTCTTTTTGAAAGTTTCAGCCAAAGCCATTAGGTCTTCAGTTGATAGTTCAGTGTCAGATTTATATCCTTTAGAATGTTTATATTCATCTAAAATATCATCTAAAATTCTACGAATACCAACTCCTTTTGCAGGTTCCAATCCTTCTGCTTTTTCCATAACAACATCTGCATACATCATAATTAAACGACGATAAGAGTCATAAACAAAACGAGGATTATTAGTTTTCTTTACCAATCCAGGAATTGTTTGAGAAGAAAGACCAATGTTTAAAACAGTATCCATCATTCCTGGCATAGAGCTTCTTGCTCCAGAACGACATGAAAGTAATAAGCAATTATCTTTGTCTCCAAACTTCATACCCATTGCTTCTTCCACTTTTTTCATTCCTTGCCAAACTTCATCCATCAAACCATTAGGAAGCTCGCAATTGTTTGCATAATAATCAGTACAAGCCTCTGTTGTAATGGTTAATCCAGCAGGAACAGGAAGTCCTAACAAGCACATCTCTGCCAAATTAGCTCCTTTTCCACCTAATAAGTTTTTCATCTCTGCATTACCTTCAGCAGTCTTTCCACCAAAAGTATAAACATACTTCTTTACGTTTGTCATCTTTTCAATAATTAAAATTATATTTATATATCAAGTAATTAATCTACAAATTACTTAGATTTTAAGCTTGCAAAGATATACAAAAAAAAAGAAAAAGTAGCCTTAAGGCACAATTTTATAGAGAATTAATATTTGAAAGAAGATTTAGGGCTATCTTATTTCCTTGTAGCAATTGGATAATATTCGTATGCTCCTATTGTTGGAGGGTATTGACGAAAGTTTCCAATTATATCATTTGGGTAAACAGCATTCCAACTACTATAACCACTACCAATTGCAGAAGATGTTGCTTTAATCCTAAAATCTCCATCTTGTGGATTGTTAAACAATGGGTCTCTATTGAAAATACAATTACTTACTAAAGGTGGTTCATTTTTGAGAGAATTTGTTAGTAAAATACAACTTTCAAACATATAATTCAGCTCAGCACCATCTTTCTTATCAATTGTTATTTCATCTTCATTGGTGCCATATATAATGGTATTATAGAAATTACATTCAGTAATAGGTCTTAATTGAATGTTATTATCTGCGTCATAGTAGTAATTTTGTAGGAGTAATGTACTATTTGATCTTCTTGAATTGTAGGACCAATAATTTGCGAAGGTACAAAATACAAATTGATATTTTCCTCCAATAGTTAGAGCAACAGTTTCCTTTCCTGTGTTTTGAACTAAAGTGTTTGCAGCATTAATATTTCCACCCCTTGACAAAATACCATAAATAGACATATTTTCTATAATTGTATTTTGTATATCAACAGTTGGAATATCATTAGTAACACAGCTATCAACAATCAAACCTATTGTACCATTCTTAATTGTAACATTATTTAATACATTATTCTTGCTGCCTGCTTGAAACCAAATTTGTCCCCATTGTCCAGGAAGTTCAGAATAATAGTCATCTTTTCTCATTCCTTGAAAAACAACATTATTTTGAGTTGAGCCATTTGCTCTAAGGGTAGCATTAGGTAATACAAATAGTATGGATTGAGGATTGAGATGAATCTTAGTGTTTTCATTGATAGTGAGTGTTTTATTACTATTAACAATCAATGACCCAAATATCACATGTGGCTTATCATTCTTCCATTCCAAAGAATTACCATTGACAATACAGCCACTAAGCTCACCTTTGTCTTCAGCTAAGGAATAATTAATGCTATCAATTTTATTGCCCGCATCATCATAAGTATAAGCCCATTTGTCTGCAACGTGATAGTAAGCATCTTGACCATAGGCTTCCAATTGAATATACTGCTCCTTGCCATTGAAAGAAAAGATTATGGAATCGCTAACAAGCAAAGGATTGCTCTGGTTGTTTGGATTAATAGTAACCCGCACAAAGATAAACATACTATCCTTTGCATTAATTATTACATCATTAACAACTAAACTTGTATTCCCATCAACATTTAATCTATAAAAGGAATTTGCACCTGCTCCCAAACGGATTCTATCTATTTTAAGTGGTTTGTTCTCGTTATTATATACTCTTATTTGCTTTGTTACAGAACCTAAGGTGGTGAAAACTGTATCAAAACGAATTGTATCGTTTGAAAACTTAAGATTTATATTTGATGAGTCTGCATAATCTTCCTCTGTTACACAAGAAGAGAAGCCAAAACTTGTAATGGCGAAGAAACTAATCAAATAGATTAAATATCGAAGTGAATTATTCATTTAAAACTTTATTTTAATTCAACTAATTTATACTTTCTTGTACCCATACCAAGCTTTTGAGCATACTCAATTTGTCCCAATCCACTCACACCACTTTCTTTCAAAAAAGCATCCTCACATTTATGACCCTTAGCAACCAAGTCGTGAGAGGCTTGTTCGATTGCAACAATATCCTTTGAAGCTAAAATACCAATATCTTGAGTAAAAGGAAGTGGAGCTCTTGCAGAACAATCGCAAGAAGAAGAAATATTGGCTAAAACATTTATAAATACCATTGGTTTTTTGCGTGTGAATGTGCAAGCATATTCAACCAAACGTTCCAAGAAAACATTTGTACCAATATTCTTACTCTCAGGCTTAATGATTCTTTTTGGGCATTCAGCAATACATTTTGCACAGCCAATACACTTAGAATTATCAATTGTTATAACGCTATCCACAAAGCTAAGTGCGTCAGCAGGACAATTATTTATGCAGTTAGAACATTTATTACATTTGCTTGGATTAGTAATTTGTGGAACATCGGAGGCGTGTTGTGCCATTTTCCCACCAGGAGAGGCAAATCCCATAGCTAAGTTTTTAATTGCACCACCAAAACCAGCTGAGCCATGACCTTTAAAATGTGAGTATATTATGAAATTATCGTAATTGTCGAAATGCGAGCCATATTTAATCCTCTTATAATGCTTAAAACCCATATCTTGAGTAGAATATTCAGATTCGCTTTCAGAATCCAAAATATCAATTGGAGCAAATGTAAAACCATGTTTCTTTGCAAGACTTATATGTGTGTCAGTAAAACGTCTTTTCCCAACATAGAGAACATTTGTCTCAACCCAAGTAGCTTTAGTATATTCCATTAGTGGTCTTGTAAGCTCAGGATTAAGGAAGTTTTGATTTCCATCCTCACCAAAATGAATCTTCACACCAGTCTTTCCTTCATATTTCACACCTAAAGCCTTATAAAGTTTTAAAACATTTTCAGGAGTAATATCTTTTATAAAATAAACTATAGCAACACTATCGCTCTCAGAGTTAGAAGAAGTTTTGTTTTGAGAAAAAGCATTAAAGGAAGTGAAGGTAAAGAAAACCAGTATTAGAGTTATGATTCTTTTCATATAATTAATTTGTTCTTAGTTTTAAAATTGAGTGCAAAAATACGTATTTTTGAAATAACTCATTGCAAATTCACAATTTAAAAAACGTTGGAATCTTATATTTATTTCAATCACAACTTTATTTTAGTGGAAAAAGGTTTTAATTTTTTTAATTAAGGTTTTAATTTTTTTAATTAAGGTTTTGAGATATAGTATTAGTTTTATATTATTGTTTTTTAGTAACATAAGGCAAGGCTTAAACTTTTTAAAATTAAAACTGTCAAATTCATAATAACTTAATAGAAAAATAATGTAGAATTATTTGCTTTTACATTAATAAAGTAGTACATTTGTGGCTTAATAAGTAATTGTTTTTTCAATTTTATAAGAAAAAAGTATGGGAAATATTGTTTTTGATAAGGATGAATTGGTTAATTTGGGTTATTCGCTTGAAAGAGAAATTCTTAAAACAAGTCAAACAGGAGCTTTTGCTTCAACTAGTCTTTGTTTTTGCAATACAAGGAAATATCATGGGCTTTTAGTCTTGCCTCAGCCTAAGATAGACAATGAATATCATGTGATTTTATCTTCTTTGGACGAAACAATTATTTATCATGATGCTCCTTTTCATTTGGCAATTCATCGATATCCCAACGAAGTTTATTCACCAAAGGGGCATAAGTATTTGACCTTATTGGAAATCTCAAAGACTTCAAAACATACTTATTGTCTTGGGGACATTAGGATATCAAAGGAGCTATTATTTAATCACAATCAAGATAGATTGATAATAAAATATAAGGTTGAGAAATGTGATACTCCTTTCATCATTCAGTTTAATCCTCTTTTGGCTTTTCGTCAAAGGCATAAGCTTTCAAAGGCAAATAATGAAGTCAATAGGGGGTTTAATAAAGTTAAAAATGGTTCATCATTCCAACTTTATAATAATTATCAACCTTTGTTTGTTCAATTCTCTAAGGATGATGTAGAGTATATGCATAGTCCTGATTGGTATTATAATCTTGAATATATTAAGGAAGCCGAAAGAGGCTACGATTCTCAAGAGGATTTATTTATGCCAGGTTGTTTTGAAACCCAGCTTGAGAAAGGTGATGTGCTATTTGTTACGGCTGGAATGGAAGAAATAGAGCCAAGTCTTATTAAGAATCTTTTTAGCAGTGAGCTTAGGGTTAGGGAGGAGATAACAAGCTTTGAGGCAGAACTTAGAAGGGCTGCAAAGATGTTCTTTGTTAAGAAAGATAATAAGGTTGAAGTAATTGCAGGTTATCCTTGGTTTGGACGTTGGGGAAGGGATACCTTCATTTCACTTCCTGGTCTATGCGTTGGGCTAAACGATATGAAACTTTTTAAGCAAGCATTGGATACCCTAATTGGTGATATGAATCAAGGCTTGTTTCCCAACATTGGTTCGGGAGAAAGCATAGCCTATAATTCTGTTGATGCTCCAATGTGGTTCTTTTGGGCTTTGCAACAATATACCGACTACACTAGGAAGAAAAAACAGGTTTGGAAAGAGTATAAGGAAGTGATGAATAGTATTCTTTGCAATTATAGGGATGGGACTAATCATAATATTAGAATGTTAGACAATTGCTTGATTTGGGCTGGTGAGGACGGAAAGGCTCTTACTTGGATGGATGCAGTTGTTGATGGAATGCCCGTAACTCAAAGAAAAGGAATGTGTGTTGAGATAAATGCACTTTGGTATAATGCCATTATGTTTTGTTTGGAATTGGCAAAAGAGTCCAATGATAAGGCTTTCGTTGATGAATGGTCAGAAATTGCAGAAAGAATTCCTTCGGAGTTTAAGGCTTGTTTTTGGGATAAGAGTATTGGTTGGCTTGCCGATTATGTTGATGGATACTACAAAGATTTTACCGTTAGACCAAATATGGTAATTGCCACTTCATTAAAATATGTTTGTATTTCTCCAAAGATATGTCAGCTGATATTGGATAGGGTAGAGAAGGAACTATTCACTCCATATGGGTTAAGGACGCTTAGCCCAACTCATAAGGATTATCATGATGTATATTCGGGCAATCAAGAGGAAAGAGATTTTGCTTATCATCAAGGAACAGCATGGACTTGGCTTTTGGGACATTTCGTTGAAGGATATTTGAAGATATATGGAGATTGTGCCTTAGAGGTTGCAGAAAGGATATATGAAGGGTTTAAGAATAATATTAATGATTATGGTGTGGGTGGTATTGCTGAAATATTTGATGGAAATCCACCTCATAATTCCAAAGGTTCAATTTCGCAGGCTTGGTCTGTGGCAGAGGTAATTAGGATAAAGTATTTGATTGATAGATATAAAATTGAAAAGGAAGGAGATAAGGAATGAAAGTATTGATGTTTGGTTGGGAGTATCCTCCTCATATTACTGGAGGTTTGGGAACAGCTTGCTTTGGTCTCACAAAGGCAATGGTTCATCAAGGCGATGAGGTTATTTTTATTGTTCCAAAAGCCTATGGTGATGAGAGTGATGAGGCAGCAAGAATTGTTAATGCTTCCGATGTGGTTATTGATTTATCTTCCGATTATTATAAAGAATATTGGTCAAACCTATCCTATATTGAAGTAAATTCAAAACTAATCCCTTATGTTGGGACGGACGATTATTTTAATGTTATTAATAAGGACGTTAAGCAAGGCGAAGAGACAACCTATTTTAACATAAAGAGAAAGTATGAGTTCTCGGGCAAATACACTTCAACCCTTATGGAAGAGGTTGAAAAATATGCAATTGTTGCTGCAACTGTGGCTAAGGACTATGATTATGAAATCATCCACGCACACGATTGGCTAACCTATAAGGCTGGAGTTGTTGCAAAGAAGATATCGGGAAAGAAATTAGTTATTCACGTTCACGCAACAGAGTTCGACCGCTCGGGAGAGAATATTAATCAAGCAGTATATGATATTGAACGCTTTGGGATGGATAATGCTGACCATATTGTTTGTGTATCTGACCTAACGAAAAATATAGTTATTACTCGATATGGTCAAAGTCCAGATAAGGTAAGCACTATATATAATGGAGCTAATTCATTAATACATAAGGATATTCATATTGATAAGGCTGTCAATGAAAAGGTAGTTACATTCTTGGGTAGGGTAACATTTCAGAAGGGACCTGACTATTTTATTGAGGCTGCAGCAAAGATTTTGAAGTATGATAAGAATATTCGTTTTGTTATGGCAGGCTCGGGCGATATGCTAAATAGGATGGTGGCACTTGTTGCAAAGAAAAGAATATCTAAGAATTTCCATTTCACAGGCTTTCTTAAAGGCGATGATGTTACAAAAATGTTTGCCCTAAGTGATGTTTATGTGATGCCATCAGTAAGTGAACCTTTTGGAATCTCACCTTTGGAGGCAATGAATGCGAATGTTCCAGTAGTTATTTCAAAGCAATCGGGAGTTTCGGAAGTGTTGAAATACGCCATAAAGGTTGATTTTTGGGATATTGATGCAATGGCAAACGCAATCTATTGTTTGGTACACTATCCAGCACTTTCCAAAATGTTTATCACAAAAGGCAAAAAAGAAGTTGAGGAGATACGTTGGGAAGATTCGGCAAAGAAATTAAGAAATTTATATTATAAACTGTTAAGCTAAGGAGTTATGAAGTCAATTTGTTTTTATTTTCAAGTACATCAGCCATTTAGGCTAAGGAACTATCGTTTCTTTGATATTGGTAGGAATCATTCTTACTTTGATGATATGCAAAATAGGTGGATATGTCGTAGGGTTGCCGATAAGTGCTATTTGCCAACCAATCAACTAATGTTAGATTTAATAAAACAGCATGGTGGAGCATTCAAAATTAGCTATTCAATCTCTGGCGCAGCACTTGACCAATTTGAAAAATACACCCCAGAGGTTATTGATTCATTTAGAGAACTTGCAAAAACAGGTTGTGTTGAATTTCTTGCAGAAACTTACACTCACTCACTATCTTCATTGAAGTCAAAACAAGAATTTACTTCCCAAGTAAAAATACATTCCCACAAGATTCATCAGCTTTTTGGAATTAAGCCAAGAGTATTCCGCAACACAGAGCTGATTTATTCTGATACAATAGGCGAAATGGTCGGCGAGATGGGATTTAAGGCTCAGCTTTCCGAAGGTGCAAAGCATATATTAGGTTGGAGAAGTCCCAACTATGCCTATCAACACCCAAGCAATAATGGGCTAAAGCTCCTCTTAAAGAATTTCCAACTAAGTGATGATATAGCTTTTCGTTTTTCACAACACACTTGGGAAGGCTATCCACTTACTACTGAAAAATATGTTGATTGGCTAAATAGTGTTGATAATCCTGAATGTATTAATCTATTTATGGACTATGAAACCTTTGGAGAGCATCAATGGAAGGAAACAGGAATATTTGAATTCCTAAAACATCTTCCTTCAAGAGTATTCTCTCATTCAAATTTCACATTCAACACTCCTTCAGAATTAGCAGATAAGCTCAATCCTATTGATAAGATTTATGTGCCATATCCAATGTCGTGGGCAGATGAGGAAAGAGACCTAACAGCATGGCTTGGTAATGATTTGCAGGATGATGCTTTTGACCAGATTTATGAATTTGAAGACAAGGTTAGAAAGATTGATGATTTGAACTTTTGGATTGATTGGCGTTATCTTCAAACCTCCGATCATTTCTACTATATGTGTACAAAATGGTTTTCCGATGGAGATGTTCACAAATATTTCAATCACTACGACTCTCCTTATGATGCCTATATGAACTATGCCAACGTACTTTCTGACTTTAGAATACGTTTAGATGAGGCTTTAGATATATCTTTGTTGCCAAAATTGGAGCAGATGAAACCTGAACTGAATTTGGATGAGCCTATTAAGAAGATAGCAAAGAAGACTGCCTCAACCAAAGCCTCCATAAAGAAAACAGAAACTAAAGCAAAAACAAAAACGGAGAAGAAAACTAAAACCAAAAAATCTGAAAGTGACAAATAAAGAAAAGTACAGAATCTTATGTCAAAATAGTTCTGAGATTAGTGTTTTTATGCAAGATTGGTGGCTCGATGCTGCATGCCAGAATGATTGGGACGTATTGCTCTATGAACAAAATAATAGGATTGTTGCAGCATTGCCCTATTTCATTCAAAAGAAACTATGCTTTAAAACCATTCTACCACCCTATCTAACCCCAATTAATGCTCTGTATATCTCCTACGAAAAAGGTATGAATATCTCCACCAAATACAGCTTTGAGATAGAGGTAATGGACTATTTTGCTAAACAAATCAATCAGCTTGGCATGGACTACTATTGTCAAAAATTTGATTATAGAATCAAGAATTGGCTTGGCTTCTATTGGAATGGATTTACCCAAACCACCTATTATACCTATAGGATTGAAGATTTGAGCGATATGGACTCTGTCTATCAAAACATATCATCCAAAAGAAGAAGGAGCATTAGGAATGCACAAGAAACAATCAGAATAGATGAGGACATTAATAATGAAGACTTTTATAAATTACTATCAATGAGCTTTGAGAGGCAGAAGAAAACAATACCATATAGCTTTGAAGTTTTTGAAAGGATTGAAAAGGCTTGTTTTGAAAGAGGAGTTAGTAAGAAATTGGTTGCAAAGGACACTCAAGGAGGCAAACTTGCAGTAATGTACTTGATATTTGATAATAATATATGTTATACCCTTGCCTCAGGAGCCAATCCAAAGTATAGAGATAGTGGAGCTATGGCATTATTGAATTGGAGAGCAATTGAAATAGCCAACCAATTGTCAATGAAGGAGGTTGACTTCACGGGAAGCATGATGAAGAACGTAGAGAAATTCCTAAGGTTCTATGGAGCAACACAAACCCCATACTTCCTAATAGAAAAGAAGTTTTCAAAGCTCTACACCATACTCAAAAACATTAAACCTTAAGCAAAAAATCCCTTTAGAATGAATATTAAACTAATACTTGTTGGTAAAACAGAAGACAAATACCTACTTGAGGGAATAGAAATATTTGAGAAAAGGCTTAAGAACTACATTAATTATGAGCAGATTATAATCCCACAGCTAAAAGAAACCAAGAACCTTTCGCCACAAATTATTAAAGACAAAGAAGGCGAACTAATCCTTAAGCATATAGTGAAATATGATAAGATTATACTCTTTGATGAGAAAGGAGAGGAGTTCACCTCAATGGATTATTCAGTCTTTCTTCAAAAACAAATGAATGCAGGAGTAAAGAACCTATGCTTTGTGGTAGGAGGAGCATTTGGATTTTCTGAAGAGGTATATAGATTAGCAGACAAAAAGATAGCCCTATCAAAGATGACCTTTTCTCACCAAATGATAAGGCTATTCATTGTAGAACAGCTCTATAGAGCTTTTAGTATCTTAAAAAACGAACCATACCATAACCAATAGTAATTAGTTCACTCTCAAGCAATAATTCTAATGATGACCCAAATCGTCCTCTTGAGTTTTGTGAATAGTACCATGAGGATGCTCCACAGGAGAATAAATAGAATAAATCTTCAAAGGCTTATCGCCAGTGTTTTCAATATTATGCCATTTGCCAGCAGGAACCAAAACCACAAAATCATCAGAAACCTCTCTCACAAAATCTAAGTTTTCTTTAGAATCCCCCATATAAACCTTACCCTTACCAGCCTCAATTCTTAAGAACTGATCAGTCTCACCATGCAGTTCCAAACCAATATTACCACCAACAGGAATACTCATAAGAGTCATTTGAAAACTTGTACCAGTCCAAAGAGCAGTACGGAAATTCTCATTACTAATAGTATAGTCCTCAATATTAATCACTAAAGGGTCCTTGCCATAATCTTTCAGAATCACCTCCGATTTTTCATTCTCATCCAGAGTAGTCTCAGAATTCTTTTCCGTCTTAGAGCAAGACATTAGGAAAGAGCCAGTCAAAGCCACAAAGGCAAAGCTAAGCATAAGTCTTTTGTTTGTTTTCATAAATACGTGTGTTTTAGTAGCTTGTTCAGTAAAGAAAAGCCAAATTAATAATAAACTTAATAATACATTTGGCAAAGATAATAAAAATATTTTAAAAAAAGATAATTCTTAATGATTAATGATTAATGGTTAGTCTTTAAACTCCTTATTCTCCTTTAAAACAATTTCCGTCGTGCTGGATTTCTTTGCTTTGCAAAGCGACAAAGTCGATAAC
>DHCV01000003.1:37230-37363 GCA_002399025.1 Bacteroidales bacterium UBA4893
CGGGATTCGGAAATCCCGCACGAGGGTAATGAGGGAGTGAATTTAAATGTTTTGATTGTTATATAATTCTTCAATAAAAGCTAAAGCATTTTTATACTCTTCTTTCATTTCCACCCGTCGTGCGGGATTTGCA
>DHCV01000034.1:0-273 GCA_002399025.1 Bacteroidales bacterium UBA4893
TAATGATTGAAATAAAAGAACTTTATTTTATTTCTTCATTCCGTTGTTTTTCAAAACTGCATCAATTGAAGGTTGTTTTCCTCTGAAACGAACATACATATTCATTGCTTCATCGGTACTTCCTTTTGAAAGTATTTCGTTTTTAAATTTATCGGCAGTTGTTTTATCAAAAATATCTCCTGCTTCCAAGAAAGCATTAAATGCATCTGCATCCAAAACTTCTGACCAAACATAAGAATAGTATCCAACAGCATATTCTCCACTAAACACATG
>DHCV01000034.1:538-33731 GCA_002399025.1 Bacteroidales bacterium UBA4893
CTTAAAACGTGATATTCCATATCTAAATAAGCTGCTGCATAGCGTTCAGTCATTCCATAAGCAACATCGAAAGTTCCAACTGAATTGATTTTCTTAAGTAGAGCATCAGGAATAACTTCGCCCTTTTCGTTCTTAGCAAACATCTTCAATACTTCTGGCTTTGAGCACCAATGTTCAAGAATTTGTGAAGGAAGTTCAACAAAGTCTCTTGGAACAGTTGTTCCTCCTGTGGAAAGATAAGTACAGTTTGAAAGAAGGCCATGAATAGCGTGTCCCATTTCATGAAATACTGTAGATGCTTCTTCAGCTGTTAGGGTTGTTCTTCCTGAAGGAGATTTTGCATAATTGAAACAAATTGTTATTATTGGGGTAACTTTCTTTTCACCCTTAACATATTGTTCCCTATAGCCATTACACCAAGCACCTCCTACTTTTGAAGCTCTTGTGTATGGGTCCCAATAAAGAATTCCTACATGCTCATCTTTTTCATTCTTACATTCAAAAACTTGAACATCCTCATTATAAACTGGAATATCTTTTCTTTCTGTAAATGTTAACCCATATAACTTTGTAACTACATCAAAGCAACCTTGACGCACATTGTTTATTTCAAAATAAGGACGAGTTTCTTCTGCATCAAAATTAAATTTCTGTTTCTTTAATTTTTCTGCATAGAAAGACCAATCCCATGCTTCAAGTGTTGCACCTGGATGATCTTTAACTAAAAGTTTTTCAAGTTCAACAACATCCTTTTTGGCAGCAGGAATAGAATATTTCAATAATCCTTCCAAAAGTGAATATACTTGTTGAGGAGTCTTTTGCATTCTTTCTTCCAAAACATAGTCAGCAAAAGTTTTATATCCTAAAAGTTCTGCCTTTTGTGCTCTAAGATTTGCTAAACTCTTAATAATTTCTTTGTTATCATTCTCGTTTCCGTTGTTTCCTCTATTATTCTTAGCTTTGAATATCTTTTCTCTTAACTCTCTTTTTTCAGAGAATTGTAAGAAAGGAAATACTGAAGGACTATCTAAAGTAAATATCCATTTACCAGCTTTCCCTTTTTCCTTTGCTGTTGAGGCAGCTTGGTCAATCAACCATTGAGGCAATCCCTTAAGGTCTTCTTGTTTGTCAATAACAAGCTCATAACTCTTTGTTTCCTTAAGTGTGTTGGCTGAAAACTTAGATTCTAAGGTTTTTATCTCTCCATTAATCTTCTTAAGTGATTCTTGATTTTCCTTTGAAAGCAAGGCTCCAGAACGTACAAATCTTTTATAGGTCTTTTCAAGTAACATTTTTTGTTCTTGGTTAAGATTTAGATTGTCCTTGTTGTCCCAAACTTTCTTAACTCTTTCAAAGAGTTTAGCATTCATAACAACTTCGTCACTATGTTTTGCTAATATCGGACCTACTTCAGCTTCGAGTTTTTGCAATTCTTCACTTGTGTTGGCTGCAGTCATATTGAAAAATACTCCAGCTACCTTTGACAAAAGTTCCCCAGCAAAATCAAATTCTGCAATTGTATTTTGAAAATCGGGTGCTTCCTTATTTTCAACAATAGCATCAATCTCTTCCAAATGCAACTTCATTGCATGCTTGAAAGCGGGCATGTAATCTGTTGTCTTAATTTCTTCAAATGGTGGAGTTCCAAATGGAGTATTCCACTCTTTGATTAATGGGTTGTTCTCAATGTCCTTATTATTCTTTGAACAACTTCCAAATACTAATGCCGAAGTCAGCATAAGCAAAATTGTTTTTTTCATGTTTGTTTTAATTATTAATTAATTTATCAATTGTATCTATTCATTCATCAACTGTTTTCTTAAACTTGAATTTGGGCTCCTCTTTCTTTATTAGCCTTACAATATTTTTCCTATGTGTATAGGGAATAAAAATGGCAACAATGCAAGTAAAGACTATTAGGGGTATGTAAACCTGATAATTTAGCCAATGTCCACAAGTAATATATAGGATAGGGAATGCAATTGAGGTTACTATTGAAGCCAGAGAAATATATTTGTATAAAATAAAAGTTATAATAAAGGTAAGGAGAATGAGAGGAAGGAGGTGTTCAAATATCCCTATAACAACTCCTAGCATTGTTGCCACGCCTTTGCCACCTTTGAAACCAACATAAATCGGAAGTGCATGACCAATTACTGCAATCACTCCTAAAGCTAATTTATAGTAGGTGAGATATTCAGCACCTGAGACCATTCCCCATATTTCTGTATAGAATCGTCCAAAGAAGTTTCCAAGATATACTGCAAACCATCCTTTTAATGCGTCTGTTAGAAGAACAAATAAACCGGGCAATAGTCCAAGCACTCTAATTGTATTGGTGGCTCCTGCATTTTTGCTACCTTTTTCTCTCACGTCTACACCATAGAAGGATTTGCCTATCCATACTGCAGATGGGATTGAGCCGACCAGATATGCAACAACACATCCTAAGGCAAGCATTACATAATGTAAAAGAGTCATTATTTTAGATTTTATTATTCATTAGTATCATTATTCTCTTCGCTATCTTGAAATGATTCAATCTTTTCAACCTTCCTAATAAAGTCTCTTTTCTCATTAGGGGTTGCTAAACGATATGTATAAATCTTACCATCCTTTCCTTTAAATTCTCTTTCTTTTGAAGGAGCAGCTTTTATAAAATCATTAAATATATCATAGGACGACATTGCACTCATTGCAGCTCCATTATAAGAAAAGAAATACCAATGATCTGGATTTGCTTCTACATATATTCTAATTTCATTTGCCATTGAGGTCTTCAAAAGTTGTATCTTAGCTCTAATGTTTTTATTAATCTGATATTTCCCAACCATGCTTAACTCAACATCTCCATAAGAAACGTATGAGTTTAGAATTGGGTCCCATTGCATTCTAACATTTGAGAAATACAATGTATAATCCATATCTTTTGGGATGGTTTTCCATTCTCCTGTAATTAATAAATCCTCAAATAGCTCCACTCCCTTTTCTTGACCGAAGAGAGCAACCAATTGGTCTTGATATTTTGAGACTTCTAATTCAATTGGAGTTAGGTTCATATCTTCATAAAGCTCAACTCCCATATAATCTAAAGCTTGTTGGTTAAATGGAAAACGAATAGCTAAACTCATATTCAAATCTGCTGTTGAACTATTATTATTAATCTTTATCTCACCATAGTTATTCATTGATACAACTCCATCTTTTTTCATTCCAAGACTAATCATTCCTTGTCCTTTTGCATCACAACTTGTTTTATTCATAACAAGATAATCACCCAAAGCTTCTTTCATATCTTCAAGCTTTTCAATTGAAGCTATTCTATATTCATTTGAATTCTTATCATAGGTCAAAAATCCTTTGGCAGTCATAAAAGTATTATCTCCTTCAACGTCCGTAGTTAAGAATGCTGAACGAGGCTCCATATTCTTAGGATTAAACTGCATTGATGCTGTTATCCTTTGTCCATCAATTGAAAGAGGAGCTTCAGGAATTGGGATATAGATTTCTTTTGCATCAACTCTTGATTTGAATTTTATCCAAGCAAGATTTTCATTACAATTATGAGTAAGTTGTAAACCTCCATCAAAAAGGAAATTAGTATCGTTTGCATCAACTTGAACATTTCCAAAGAACAAGAAAGCAGGACTTAGATAAATTGCATTTTCCCTACTTATATTTCCTAAGGCTCTTGATTCGGTTGGGTCAGGATTCAGTCTTGACATAAATATTGGATGCTTCTTATTGTTCTCATCAATATAGTCGATGTAACCATTAGCAGAGTAAAGAGCAGAAGAAGAAACATGTACTCGTGAATTATAGAATTCATGTATTTTCGTTTGAGTATTAATTAAAATCTTTGCATCTTCAATTGTATCCATTTGAGCTCCTGGTCGGATTATTAGAGTAGCATCTCCTGGTCGGATTGCTGCATCTGCAGATTTGATTAAATATACTTCTTCGGCAGTAAGCTTATTGGTTTTAAGGCTTAAAGTTGGGTGAACAGAATTGAAAGTTAGGCTCTTTTGTAATGGATTAGTTGCAGTAAACTTAGCACCTGGCTGTTCTAAATCAACCAAACTTCTTAAATCTTTTGTTGCAAAATCTTCCGACTTAACACTATTTGAATTTAATAGAGCTAATTCCTTAACATCCATTAACCAATCAAATTTGTCAACCTCACAAACATATTGCAAATAAGTTAAATCGCATGGCTTTACTCCTTCCATTGAAGTAAATTCCCCTTTTCTTGTTTTAAAATCAACCTTAGCTTTAACCTCCTTAGCCTTAAATGCCACATCGTTGCCACTTAGAGAATTCAAAGTGAAGTTGGAAGTATCGGCACTATAAGTAATATTTCTAAATCTAAAATTATCAGACTCAACAATCATCTCCCCTGCTCTATTACTTCCCTTTCCAGTTAATCCACTAGGTCTAACAATTAAACTTCCAGAATGAAATGCTTCGCCTGCGAACATTAAGAAAGGTTCAGCCTGCTGATTAACAATCATGTAGTCCTCATAAGGATACCAGTGTTCAGAAGTCTTTGTAACACTAACCTCAGGGAATTCTACTTGAGATTTGTTGGAACATATAAACTTATCTGTTATAGCATTCATTGAGTCAGGAAGGAAAACAAACATTCTTGAATCTGAACGTGAAGCAATATATTCTAAATAACCTGCTCCCAAAAGTCCTTGTAAACTAAGGTCTATTCTATTATAAAACTTCCCTTTTCCTCCATAGGCAATCATACCCGCTTGAGGAGTTTCAATTATGAATCCAAGAGAATAATCTCTCATTACCTTCAATGGTTCTTTGATGTCAGGGAATATTCCTGCAGATTTCAAAACTCCAGTAAATCTAATACTATCTGTTTTGAAAGTCATAAGATCTTTAATCTTAAATGGATCTAATTTATAGTAAAACTTATCTCTTAAATAAACTCCGCTCTGTATTTTTGGTTGGTCATAGAAGACATAGGAATCTTCAAGTGATGATAGCATAGGGTAACCTATTACTCTTTTAATACTACTCTTATTGTTTGGCTCATCAATCAATAGTTCACAAACTAAGTTTTGAAGAGGTGTCTGAATTCTTACAATCTTATTTGTATCTTCAAATAATGGAACGAAGAAAGCCATTGAGTCAATCTTTGGAAGATTTAGGGCAAATCTCTCATAATCGAAATAGCATCTCTCTCCTCCCATATTAAATCTTCCAGCAGTAATTCTTCCGTTAAACTCAAAGCTCCTATTCTTCTTCATGACTATTTCTCCCTTGTTTGGAGCAATATTTACAAAATGAGTATCGGACAGAGAAAAGGTTTCAATACCATATAATCTCAAATCCATATCAAATATGTTCAAAACAGCATTTGCAGAATTTTTGGTTGAGGATACAAAACGAAGATTATCGTAATCCTGTTTCTTAGTATTGGCTTTAATGTAGTCAAAAACCTTTTCTTTTACAATCGCAGTCTTACGATATGACTCATAATTAATAAAACCATTAATTGCCAATCGCATAAGCATAACTTCTGCTTGAGTTTCATCCAAACCTATATAACGTGCAAACTCCTTAACTGGAATGTTATTTTTCTTATACTTATCAACAAATCCCTTTACTCTATATATTGGACTCACTTCGTCAATTCCTTTAATCTTATCCCATTTTGATTCTGTATAATAGTTATTTGATTCAAAGGAAGCAAAGGAAACAGTATTTGAAGGAGCTTTAATAGAAGTAAACTCTAAAGTATGCCCATCTAATTTTGCATAAACAGCTTCAGTATAGATATCTATTGCATGATAGGAGTCCACCCAAGGACTTGCTGATATTCCTTCCTTATTATTAATACATGCTATTTCTTTTAGACTCTTATTATATCTAAATAAAAGCCCAGGATGATAAATCGAATCTTGATTTATGTAGAATGTAATCTGACAATCCTTTGTTGCAATCCCTTCTTGACTGAATGGATGAACAATTGCTTTTGCTTTACAGAAAAGTTTACCATCTTTCTTTATTACAATTTCAGCTGGCTCAACAGCAGTTCCATAACCCAAAAACTTGCCGCCTTGTTGTGTAAATCCACCAACATAGTCCACATCAGGAAAAACATTTTTTATTATCTCTTCTCGTTTATAGGAAAAGAATCGTGGATAAGTTACATCTCCAACCTTATCGGAACATTGGTCTTCTAAGGTTCCAGATAATTTATGTTGGAAATACTCTTTGTTTGTAAAAAGTACTGAATCTGCAATAATTGCTGCTCTTTTCAAAGAGACATAATAGGCCTTTAGTTCGGCATAAACCTGATCTTTAGGAAGCTCAGCCCTAGACCAATCAATCTTTCCTCCACTGCCTTCAAAACTCTGCTCAACAATATAGAATTTCCCTTTGGTTGAGAATATTGTATTAAAATCTTTTTGAGAAGAATAAGTTAAATCAATATCGGAAGTAAAGTCTGCGTAAGGTCCTCTAACAGTATCTATTCTGATTGAATAACCATTATGTTTTACCTTCCATTCAACTATTTTTGTTGAATAAAGAATATTGTATTTTACTAAACTCAACGATGAACTAACTGCATTATTGAAACCACCTAAGGTCGAGGATTCTATTGTCCAATTAAGCCCCTTGAACCATTGATTAAAACTTTCATTAGATTGATTAGTGGATTTAAATGCAATTTGAGTTTCAATAAAATCATAGAAACCAGGTAAAGGACGAACTCTCTTCTTAAGCATAAGGTTTGAAAGTTTCATAATATCCTTTTTCTGTTGTACTGGCATCGAATTAAAAACATCAGTATACTGAATAATGAGAGTTTCATACTCCTTTTGCTTATCCTTCTTCATGTTAGCATCTGACAAATAGAACTCAGTTAATTCCTCAATATATGTATCGGGATTTTCGCTGAAAGCTTTGAATCTTTGCCCAAATGAGCTAAGGCTCATAAAAAAGATAACAAGTATTAGAACAATTCGTTTATTCATTTTGGTTTTATTGTTTCTTTATAAAACGTAAAGCTGCCCAATTTTCTTTTGCTATATGAGTGATTAATTCTAAATTATTTTCATTAGCACTCTTTTCCAAAATCTCTACATCATTATTATAGAATCCACTTAAAATCAAAAAGCCTCCTTCTCTTATGTGTTTTGAATATAATGGCATATCTTGCAAAAGAATATTCCTATTTATATTTGCAATAAACAAATCATAGGTCATCGTAAGCATTTTTGCATCTCCAAGACTAACATTGACATCAACATTATTTCTCAGAACATTCTCTTTTGCATTCTCAAATGCCCATTCATCATTATCAATTGCATCAACAACTCTTGCTCCTTTCAACTTAGAGAGTATTGCCAAAACTCCCGTCCCTGTTCCCATATCCATAACATCCTTGCCTACTAAATCTTCATCTTTTAAAAGTTGAATAATCTGATAAGTTGTTGGGTGATGGGCAGTTCCAAAAGACATTTTGGGAGAAATCTCAATATCATACTTAACGCTATTCATTGGAGGATGAAAGCTTGCTCTCACATAGCAATAATCATCAACCAAAACTGCTTCATAAGATTTCTCCCATTCTTTGTTCCAATCTTGTTGCTCAATTTCTTTAATTACGTATGTAAAATCCACCGAAGGATTATTAGATTTAAAGGTGTCTAAAATAGAATCTAATTCATTTTGATTAAAGATATCTTTCTGGCAATAAGCAAAAAAGCCATCTTCTTTATCTAAAAAACTTTCAAATCCAATATCACATAATTCACTCTGTAAAACATCTGAAAAAATGCCAACAGAGCTCAAATCAAGCTCTAATTCAATATAAACCATTGACTAAAATTATTCTTAGAAAGATTTGATAATGGCAATGAAATCTTCTTTTTTCAAAGAAGCACCTCCAATTAATCCACCATCAACATCCTTATTTGCAAATAATTCTTTAGCATTCTTACTATTGCAACTTCCTCCGTAAAGGATTGAAATTTCTTCTGCAATTGCTTTAGAATACTTTTTTTCTAAAAGTGAACGGATATGAGCGTGCATTTCTTGAGCTTGGTCTCTAGTTGCGGTTTTTCCAGTACCTATTGCCCAAACTGGTTCATAAGCAATAACTATATTTTCAATTTGTTCATTGGAAAGATGGAATAAACTTTCTTTTATTTGATTTTCCACAACTTCAAAATGCTTTCCTGCTTCTCTTTGCTCAAGTGCTTCACCGCAACAGAAAATTGGTATAATATCATTTTCCATTAATCTATCTATCTTTTGAGCTATTTCTTCTGAGGTTTCATTAAAATATTTCCTTCTTTCACTATGACCAACAATACAATATTCAACTCCGATTGAATCGAGCATTTGAGCAGAAACCTCACCAGTATATGCTCCATTATTCCATTGAGCAACATTTTGTGCTCCACAAGAAAAATATCCTTCCTCTGCCATATCGGAAGTAAGTTCCAAATAAGGTGAAGGTGGGCAGATTATTACTTCTGCGTTGGACTTAAAATTTTCCAGCTCTTCATTAATTTGATCAATCAAATCCTCAGCATCATCAAAGCCGAGATTCATTTTCCAGTTACCTGCAACAATATTCTTTCTCATAAAATTCTGATTTAATAATTTGTATACATTTAATTTATTGCAAATATACACTTTTTATTAAAGATAGAAGAAATTGAGAGAAAATTGTCCTTCGAAAAATAACTAAGTTAGCTATTTGACAACTCTAACTCTTGGGTCTAAAACTCCGTAAAGAATATCAACAAAAATATTAATTAGAACTAAAAGCACACAGATAACCAATAAGGCTCCAATTACAACAGGGAAATCATACTTCTCTAATCCATCCACAATAACAACTCCTACCCCCTTCCAGTCAAAAATATATTCCACAAAAACTGCACCTGCCATTAATGATGCAAACCATCCAGAAACAGAAGTAATTACAGGATTCAGTGAATTCTTAAGAGCATGATTAGTAATAATTTTATATTTTCCTAATCCCTTAGCTCTTGCTGTTCGTATATAATCTTGCGAAAGAGTATCTAAGAGAGAGCTTTTTGTCAATTCCGATATAACTGCTAAGGGTCTTATCCCAAGAGTGAAGGCAGGAAGAATTAAGTTCTTAATATCTACGTATTGACCTCTGCCTAAGTCATCAACTGAATATAATGAACCAAACATTGATAGTCCAGTAAATGGAGCAAGGACATAAGCAAATAACCAAGCAAAAATTATAGCAGCAAAGAAAGACGGTAAACTCATTCCTAAAACAATAACAGATAAGTTTATTTTATCAAACCAACTTCCATTAAAAATAGCAGATAGACTTCCAAGTAAAACCCCAACTATAAGAGCAAAACTCATACTAACAATTGCAAGAATTATTGTATTTGGAAATGCCTCTGAAAGAATATCAGTGACCTGTCTTTTACTTTGATAGGAACGCCTTAAATAAGGCTTCTTAACTACTATGCTATGCTCCTTAGTTTTTATAAGTTGCGAATAGTCATATTTCTCATTATCTAAATAAATTGCACTCTCAGAGTTTTTTGAATGAATAGAAATTGGAGAAAGGTCGTTAAGATAACATAAATATTGAACATAAAGAGGCTTATCTAATCCTAAATCTCTTTTAATTATTTCTACACTTTTTTCATCTGCTCGTTGACCCAGCATCATTCTTGCAGAATCACCGGGTAAAATATTGAAAAGAAAGAACACTAAGGTAATTACTCCAAAAAGTACCAATAAGCCATAAGCTATTCTTTTAAGAATAAAATTAAACATATCCTTTCTCTTATTTTATGGTTATAAGTTTATTGATTATCTATTTGAAGAGTTTCAAAATCAGGCAAACATCTCCAAGAATATTTTTCAATAACCTGTCCATTCTCAATCATTACTATCCCTGGATTTGAACGCATAATAGTCAATATTGCTTTATCATCAGTTGAATACATTAACACATCTTTAAGATTGTGTTTATTAGTAAATTCTGCCCATTTTACTTTAGGAGAAGATGTTATTATAGCTGTCTGACAACCTTTATCAGAGGCTTTTTCTAAGAAAGTTGCAATCTTTGCCATCGTCTTTATAGAAGGAGAATCCAAATCAACCAAAGTTACAATAACACTTACTCCCTGATGAGAAAGGAATTCAAAAGCTTCATCCTCGTCTCCAAAAACACCAATCATTGAAAAACCATCTGCTGCAATAGTATTCGTATTCACAACTCTACTACTTACAAATGTCCAATTTGTTGCAAAATCTTGGTCTTCTTGATAAGCTTTCATTAACTCTTGTGCTTCAAACTCCTGTTCAATATTTGTGTAATTGTTGCGGTATGTTGCAAAACTAACTGGAGGTTTTTGATCTTGTTGCAAAGGAACCATTCTATTTCCTACTTTCCAAGGACGGAAATCTATCATAGGTTCATAGATTGCATTAAATGCGGTGAAAGTCAATACTAAAAAACTTACGAGTATAAGATAAAATCTTCCATATGTCCTATTTGTTTTGGCGGAAAGCTTAAGTTTATCCCACATAAATGAAAGAACGAGAAGCACATCAAGAATAATATTCTTCCAAAAAGTCTCCCAATTTGTTAGTTTTATTGCATCACCAAAACAACCACAGTCAGTTACTTTATTTGTAAGAGCGTCTATAAAAGTTAAAACTGTAAAGAATAACATCATTAATCCGACTACCCAATTTAAAAGTTTCTTAAAATACCCTGAAATAAGCATTAACCCCACAACAAACTCTAAGCTACATAATGTTATTGAGATCGCAATGGGAATCCATGGAGCAGTTTGAAGTATTCCACCAAAACCAAAAACCCCAAAATACTCAGCAATCTTAAAGGCTGTTCCGTATGGGTCAACAGATTTAACAAATCCAGAAAAAACAAAAACTAAACCAACAATAATTCTAAATAATCTACCAATATACTTCATAATCTTAATTATTATTTAATTTTAATACTTGCAAAAACTCCATAGTTAATTATATCATAATAGTTTGCATCCACCCCCTCAGAAACTAATACCTTTCCCTCATTATCCTCAATTTTCTTTAACCTCATAATTTTCATAAGAATTAAATCAACTATTGAACTAACTCTCATTGAACGCCATGCCTCAGAGTAATCATGATTTTTGTCTTCCATTAAAAGTTTTGCATTTTGAGTATATTTATCAAAGAGCTCAACAGCTTCTGTAATCCCAAGCTTATCCTTATCGTCCTTTGCAAATCCAAGCTCTAACTGAATAAGTGCAATTACAGAATAGTTAATAATTCCAATAAACTCATCCATAATTCCTTCATTAATTTTCATTACTCCAGATTCTTGAAATTGACGTATGCGATTTGCTTTAATAAAAATCTGGTCTGTGAGTGAAGGAAGTCGGAGTATTCTCCAAGATGCACCATAATCCTTAAGCTTAGCAGCATACAATTCTCTACATTGCTCTATAACCTGATCATATTCTTGTGATGTATTCATAAAAATAATAATGTCTTTATTAAACCTAATTTCTCCAAATAATTGTGTAATTTTGCCATTTAATAAGCAAAAAAACTCTAAAATTGAACGATAAAATTACAAAATTATCTTATAATGGCACTATAAATTTGCAAGGAAAATTAATTTCTTTACAAAAACCTCTCATTATGGGTATATTAAACCTCACCAATGATTCTTTCTTTGATGGTGGAAAATATATAAATAATGTAGAAAAAGCTGTCAATCATGCTAAAGAAATGATAAATGATGGTGCAGATATTATTGATATTGGAGCTTGTTCAACCCGACCAGGTGCAAATTTAGTCTCAAAGGATGAGGAATTAGAACAATTAATTCCTATCATCAAACAAATCAGAAAGCAATTTCCTGATACTATTATTTCTATTGATACAGTGTGGGCAGAGGTTGCCAAAGAGACACTTAAGGAAGGGGCTAACATTATTAATGATATTTCAGCAGGACAATTTGATGACGAACTTTTCAAAGTTATTGGTCAAACCAAAGCTCCTTATATCCTAACACATACTCCTTCAACTCCAGATAATATGCAGGAGAAAACCAATTACAACAATATTTTCTTAGATATTTCTAAATATTTTGCTGATAAGATTGAAATTTTGAGAAACATGGGAGTAGTTGATATAATTCTTGACTTAGGTTTTGGATTTGGAAAAACGATTGATCAAAACTATTTTCTCTTAAATCATATTGACGATTTTAAAACTTTTGGATTGCCAATACTTACTGGCATTTCAAGAAAAACCATGATACATAAACCTCTTGAGATTACTCCTCAACAAGCTCTAAATGGGACAACTTTTCTTCATGCATTTGCCCTAATGAATAGTAGCAACATTTTAAGGGTTCATGATGTTAAGGAAGCTAAACAATGCGTCCAACTATTTAAATTGATTGAAAATAATAAATAACAAATAAAATGATTGAATTAATAGCACAAGCCTTCACTTTTAAATTAGTTGATTTCTTTGACGTTTTATTTTCATGTATTCTTATATATTTCATTTACAAGCTTCTTAGAGGAACAAATGCACTTGGCATAGTGTTTTCGTTTATTGGAATTTATATTTTATGGATTATAGTTTCTTTGTTAAGAATGGAGATTCTTACCAAGATATTAGGACAATTTATTAGTGTTGGTGCAATTGGGATTATTATTATTTTTCAGCCTGAGATTAGACGTTTCTTTGCAATGGTTGGTTCAAAGAGTATGAAAAGAGGATATAAGAAATTTTTCTTCTGGAAAATTAATAAAGATGATAAAGATAAACTTAATTCCACTGCAATTGTTCAAGCATACCAACATCTTTCTCAGTCCAAGACAGGAGCCTTAATTGTTATTGCTAGGCATAATGATTTAGATACAATTATAAATACTGGAGAGGTTTTGGAATGTAAAATTAACACTCAATTAATTGAAACTATTTTTTACAAAAACACTCCTTTGCATGATGGAGCAATGATTATTAAGGATAATATAATTAAGGCAGCACGTTGTATTTTGCCTGTTAGTTCAAACTTCAATATTCCTCCTCACTTAGGTTTAAGGCATCGTTCTGCAATTGGAATATCCGAACAAACAGATGCTATTGCAATAATTGTTAGTGAACAGACAGGACAAATTTCAATCGCTAAAGCAGGAAACCTTCAAGAAGGAATCACTCCAACAAAATTACAAGAATTCTTAAACCAAGAGTTTAATTCCTAAATCAATCCCATTCCAAGGGCTATTGAAATAGCTAATAGCATTATTGCAACTAAGATTTGAATGCTTCTAAATGTTACTTTCTTTAAAAGCTTCATTCCAACATATGCTCCAACAATTGCAGAAGCAGTTGCACTTATTACCAGAGTTAAGTTTTCATTCAGGCTTGAGGTTGAAAAACGTGTAATATATACACTCAAACGTGTGAAATCAATTAAGCAAGCTATCACAACTCCTGTTGCAATGTATGCCTCTTTTGAAAGACCACTTTTTATTAAGAAAGCACTCCTAATTGCACCTTGAATCCCTGTTAGTCCTCCAAAGAATCCACTTAAGACTCCTCCTAAAATCAGCTTGTCTTTCCCAAATTGAATCTTTTGAAACGAAGGAATTATCTCCATAAAAGCAAAAACTATTAATAAAATTGCTATTATTAGATTAACTGGAGTAATGGAAAATACTTTATCAAATAAGGTATATGTAATGATAGAAGTCATATCTGTTATTTTCAAAAGCAGCCATGCACCTAAGAAAGATGCTAAAATTGCTGGAATACCGAACCTTAGTAAAACTCCTTTATCAGTCTTCTTCCCAACCAAAGCAACCTTAAAAAGATTATTAGCAAAATGAACAACACCCGTTAGGGCAATTGCAATATCTATAGGAAAAAAGATTGCAAAAACAGGCATAAGAATTGTTCCTAAACCAAAGCCTGAAAAGAAAGTCAATATTGCAGTGAGGAATGCTGCGAGAGATATTAGAATAATTTCCATAATCGTAAACGTATTTAATTCATAGATACAAAAATACAATATTTCTTATATCATACATAAATTCAATATTAAGAAATTATCAATTAATCATTTAAGGAATTCTATAATTCATAGCATTATTAAATATGTCTTTATTATTATTAATTCCCTTAATATTATTAATCCTTTTTACTAACTCTTCGTTTCAATTTATTAACTCTTCGTTTTAATTTATTAACTCTTCGTTTTAATTTTTTCTTTCTTTGTTTTATTTTATTGAAACGAGGTTTTATTTTTTCAACCTATCGAAGACTTTTTATTGAACCTGTATTAGGGTTAAATTCTATGTTTTTATTTTTTGTAGTGATTGGTTTTATAACTCCATATTGATTAACCTCAACTCTATTTGAAAAGGTTTTATTTGGAGTTTCAACACTTACCAAAACAAGTTCTGGTATTGCATGATACACTCCTTTTACTCCTTCAACTTTCTTTTCAGAAATGCTAACCTCAACTGAAGAGTCAGGGTTTGCAGGTTTACTTGCCTCTTTCTTAAATGTTTCGGTTTGATTATTTGTATGGAAACGAGCCAAAAGTGGAATTGGGCAATTCTTTAACGGAAGAATAAGGTCTTCTTCTGCAATAATTGGTTTTTGAGGAGAAAGTGTAAATCTTTGGGTTTCTTCAATAATTATTTCTGTTCCTGTGAAAAGGGCTACATAACCATCAATTATCTCATCTAATTGTTTATACATAAAATCAACAGTAGTGTTAATATAGGTTCCTTCCAAGCCTCCTGATAATATTTCAATCTGTCTTTCTCTAAGCTGTTCTATTTTCTTTACAGCATCGGCTGCTGTGAAATTCACTTTCTCCAACATTCCTTTTTGTTGAAGACGTGTTTCGAATATTGGTCTTGTTGCAAGTGCTTGAGGAGCATCAATATTCTTTTGCAAATTGGAAGCAGGAGTTAAATCCTTTTCTTTATTTTGATAATATTTTTGCTTGGAATAAGTTCTTTTATTCTTAAAGCTAATACTTTCAAGTGTTCCTTGTGGGGATTTTGTTACTTTTACCTTATCATTATTAAGAATTAAGGCAAATTGTTGTATTGGAGTAGGCATTGCATTTGAAGAAATCCTAATATCCTTTACTTCATATTTTACCTCATCATTTGCTATTACATTCTTAACACCTAAGAGGTTAGATTGATTTGCAAACACTCCTTTCTGTCTAATTGTTTTGATAAATGTTACATCAAAAACAACCTCAGTGGACATTGGCACTGAATAGTATAGGGTTGTTTTATTAATGCTATTTGGTGAGTTTTCAATTGGATAAGACTTATAGGTTGAAGAGCATGAGCTAAGTCCAACTACAACTAATAATACTAAGAATAATCTTTTCATTTCTATTTATATTTTTCTGATTTTTACTTCTTTAATTGCCTTTAAACGAAGGATGCCATATTTATCGTTTTTTCTAATATATTGATAGCTTTTACCATTCTTAAATGAGTCGAAAATTAGATCTGCTAATTGTTTCAATTCTGTTGTTGAAATTCCTTTATCAATTACATTAAACACAACATTAAAATTAGCGTCAATAATATTTAGATTCTTTTTCTCAACAACCAATGCATACCCCCTTGCAAAAGGAGTCACATAATCAAATGTCTTTTTGGTTATTGGTTTGAAAGTTTTCTTGTTAGCATAAGTCCATCCCTTATTGTTTTTCACAATAATAAGAGAATCGAACACCCTTCCCAATTCCACAAAGTTAACATTTATTGGATTTGATTTAGGCAATAATTGGTTATCTCTAATTATTGATTTCTTGAGTTGGTTATTCTCAACAAAAATTAGATTAGAGTCTTGAATATCAATAATTATATTTAATCCATCGTAAATAATATCACCTCTTGTTCCAAAAATTGTAAATCTATTATTTCTTTGAGCAACAAAGAAAGTGTCTGACTCAATATAGGCATCAACCCTGTCATATTCAGGACGAACATACATTGTTCCCTTTTCGCTTATTATTCCCTTACCAGCATTTTCAATTTGATTGTAGAAACCTAAATGATTTGACGGTTCAACATCTTGGAAATATGCTTGCATGATCGGTCTTCCTCTTTTATTCAAAAGTGCTGTTCTATTTTGTTCATTTTTAGTTTTAATTATCTCTTTACCATCATAGGTTTCAACACTAAAAGATACAAATTGAGCTCTTGTCAATTCTTTTCCATCCTTATTCATCAATCCCCAAAAATCATTAGATTTATAAGAATAGAGCTTGTCTGGAATAATCACACTCATATCCTGATACTTGGGTTCTGCAATTACTAATCCATCATAATTCATCATTCCAACAAATGAATGCACCTTAAAAAGAATTCTTTCCCAGTCAAAATTAACAATGTTTGCAGTTTCAATACCTATCTTCTTCTGTCCAACCTCTTCAGCATTCCTATTAAGTATTTTCAATTTATCATCTTCTCTAATATAGAAATTTCCTCCTCCAATATATTTTACAATGTCAGCAGTTGGCTCTTGAATCCATGCAAAAGGCAAAAGAGAAGTATTAACAACCTCAACAAAAGAGATAATAGTGTCTTTGTCAAAATACTCTAACATATCACTATTGGTATTAAACATCATATTCTTTTCACCAATTGATGCAACAAAGAAAGTATCTTCTTCAATCATTACCTTAACTGTATCAAATTCAGGATATAAATACCCTAAGCCATCAAAATTCACAATACCATATTTATTGTTATGTTTTGTTAGTATGAGTTCATCCTCAGTTACAAAGACATCTTCAAATATTGGTTGCAAAAGGACTATTCCCTCTGTGTCAAGTAATGCAGTTCTTCCATTAGGCATCTTAGCTTTAACATAGGTAACATCATTAGCCTTATAAATAGATACGCTATCAAAATAAGGCTCATATACCAAAGACCCTGTTGTCTTAATAAGTCCTACTTTATTATTTGATTTAAAAGAAAAAAGACTTGCAGATTTTAAATCCTTAACCTCTGTTACGGATTCATATCTGTTCTTTAAGCTCTGCAAAAGCTCCTCTTCTTGAGAAAAACCCAAAAAGCAAATAGAAAGAAAAAGAATTAATGAGAGAAATCTTTTCATATCAATAACTTAAAGTTCTGGTTCTTGTTGGCTTAAACAATGGAAAGAGCCTAAGCCCCAAATTATATCTAAGGAATTTATTCCTACTACCTTCCTATCCTTAAAGCATTCTTCCAAAGTATAAATTGCCTTATTGTCATTCTTAGAGTTAAACACTGGAACAATTACAGCCTCATTGGATATATAAAAATTAGCATAGGAAGCAGGTAAACGTTGGTCTTCCCAAATTACTGTTTCGGGCATAATAAGTTCAACAACATTCAATTGTTTCCCATTTTCAAGTCTTGACTTCTTTAAAATATTAAGGTTTTCTTTTAGTGGAGTATGATTAAAATCGTTCTTATTCTCCTCAACAACAGTAACAACAGTATCTTCATTTATAAACCTTGTAATATCATCAACATGCCCATCGGTATCATCTCCCTCAATTCCATCTTCAAGCCAAATAATATTATCTACTCCGTAAAATTCAATTAGCTTTTCTTCAATCTGCTTTTGATTAAGACTTGGATTTCGATTTTCATTCAACAAACAAGCCTTTGTTGTAATCAAAGTCCCTTTTCCATTAAACTCAACAGCTCCACCTTCCATAACAATATTTGGACGAAAAACCTCTAAGTTGAGGTAATCTGCCATTTGAGAAGGAATCATATTATCAAGTTCAGAAGGATATTTTCCTCCCCAAGCATTATAATCCCAATCAACCAAGGCTCTCTTTTTTTCATTCCTGTTCAATAGAATTGCTCCACCATGGTCCCTGCACCAAGCATCATTGGTCTTAAAATCATGAAAGACTATCTTTGACATATCAACTCCAATCTCTCTCAATTCCTTTTCAACCCTTTCCTTCATTAAAGAGTCAAGAATATTAATATTCACAATTTCCCCTTTTGATAATTCCTTAATAAATTCATTATAGTAAGGGAATATAGTTTCAATCTTATCAGGCCAAGAATTTTCATTATGTGGATAGGAAAGCCATGTTGAAGCATGCTTAACCCACTCAGCAGGGAAATAATAACCTAATTCTTTCGGTGTCTTCATATTATAATAATATTTTTAATCAAATAATAAAGCGGGGTTAATTTTAAACTGTAACATATTTGCAGTTTCTCTACCTCCATCACCCCCTTTTCTTTGCATTGTTATTTTACCTATCTTTATGCTACCTTTTGGAGATATGATTATTTCTCCATTTCCATAAAAGTTCAAACAATAATTCATAGGCTTTAAAGTCCACTTAGAGTTATTATTTACTTTTTGTGCAACTAACATCCATTCAGCAGCAAATTTCCCTCTACCCTTCAAAATATCAGAAACAATTAATGATTGGTTTTGTTTTAGCCAATCTATTAACCTATTTTGTTCTTTAAGTTCAAACTCATCAACAAACATTCTTCTTTTATCTCTTGGTGATTTAATAATTGGCTTATTCTCTCCTGTAAATAGCTTTAATATAGTTATTAAATCCTTAGGAATACCCCATAAATCTGCGTATTTATCTACCCAGCGTTTATCAATCTGATTATAACCTTTAGTATTACTTACTAATTTAACTTGAAGATTTTCAACATCCATCAATCTTGTAAGTTTAATTGTTACTTGAACTTGAACATCAGTTTTTTCTCCACTTAGTATCTCTGCACGAACATATTCTATCTCATCTATATTATAGTTCATTATTTTTAACCACTCTAAAGCCTCAACATCATTCGTCCAATTATTAAATTTTTCTACAATATCTTCTTCGTTTCTAAAACCATCCTTCGCTGTTTGAGAACCTCTTTGAATTAAATCCATACTAATCTATTGTATTAAATAAATCATTTAAAATGTAATTTTCAAGTCTAGCTTCTGCTATTTCTACATATTCTTTTGAAATCTCTGAACCAATCCATTCCCTATTCATTAGTTGAGCTACCTTTGCTGTTGTACCGCTTCCAATAAAAGGGTCGTATACTAAATCTCCTTCATTTGACCATGTAATTATCTGATCCCTTACTAACTTTTCCGGAAAAATTGCTGGATGTTTATATGCTATTTTGTCTTTTGTTGATATTCCTCCTCCTACTGAATAGAAAAATACATTTCCAACTTTCTTTTCTTTTGTTCTTTCTACCTTATCATAAATCAAAACACCTTCTTTGCCTCGATTCTTCATATTTGCTAATCCATTGTATTTTGTGGGCTCGGTTATTGGATTAAACACTTTTGGATTACCCTTTGACAAACAAAACATATATTCAAAATGCTGATGATATCTATTTCCTGTTTGAGGCATAGGATTATTCTTATAATAAATCATAGTGTCATGCAACCTAAATCCAAGATTTATAAAATGCAAAGCCTGCTTAAAAGAAGTTCCTGTCTCGCTTCCATTAATTGTAGCATCACCTACAACCCAAATCATTACTCCTCCTTCTTTCAATATTCTAAATAACTCTTTTGCTATATTTTCAAAATCAAATGTATAACCATTGTAATTTCTAATATCATCATAAGGAGGAGATGTTATAATAAAATCCACAAAAGAATTGGGCATTGACTTCATTGTCAATAAACAATCCTCATTATAAATCTTATTTAATTCAATATTATTCATTATCAAGATATCTTTTAGTTATTGGTTGATAAGAGTCTATTCTTCTATCTCTGAGGTATGGCCAATGAGTGCGGTAATGGTCTGTTTTCTCTAAATCTATCTCTATTACATTAATATCTTCTTCAAGGTGTGGAGCTTGGTACATTATTGTTCCAAATGGATTGGAAACAAAGCTTCCTCCCCAAAACTGCATCTCTCCTTCTTCTCCAGTACGATTAACACTTACAACATGAACTCCATTAGCAATTGAATGTGATCGTTGAATGGTTTGCCAAGCATTATATTGCTCTGTGTTTGTTGCATTATCTTGAGACTTAGCCCATCCTATTGCTGTTGGATAGAAAAGAATTTCCGCTCCCATAAGTGAAGTTATCCTTGCAGCTTCTGGATACCATTGGTCCCAACAAATCAAAACTCCTATTCTTCCAAACTTGGTCTTAAAGGTCATATAACCTGTGTCTCCAGGTGTGAAATAGAACTTTTCATAATAACCTGGGTCATCAGGAATATGCATCTTTCTGTATTTTCCAAGATATTTTCCATCAGCATCTATAACTGCAGTTGTATTGAAATATAATCCATGAGTGCGTTTTTCAAACATAGAAGCAATAATAACTACTCCCAATTCTTTTGCAATTTGTTCAAACAACGAAGTGGTTTCACCAGGTATTGGTTCTGCCAACTTAAAGTTATCATAATCCTCAACATCGCAGAAATATAATGAAGCAAACAACTCTTGCAAACAAATTATATTGGCTCCCTTATGTGCTGCTTGGCGTATTGCCTCTATGGTTTTTTTAATATTATCTTCCTTATTTTTTGTGCAGCTTAATTGCACTAAACCAACTTTTACTTTCATAGTACTTTCTTTTAAAATTAATTTGACTTAGAAATACTCCTAATAATACAACGATCATTCCTACAACTTTATTGATAGTTAGGTATTCTTTTCCCAAAAGTACTGCAAACAAAATAGTAACAATAGGTACTGCATTGGTAAATACAGATGTCTTGGGAATGGATAGTCTTTTGGCTGAATAGGAATAACAAATAAAGGCTATTGAGGAACAGAGAATAGCAAGTGCAAATAGAGGATAAAGTGTATCAAAATTAAAGGTAAGAGTTTTAAGAGTCTTAAGTTCAAAGATAAAGAATAGAGGAAGATAGTATATGGAGCCAATAATATTCTGAGTTGTAGTAATGGTAATTGCTTCATATTTCTTTATAACCTTATACAAAACCACACTATAACCAGCAGCAGAAAACACTGCCAAGAACATAAGGGCAATACCTTTTCCACTAACGCTAAAGTCTGCATTTGGCGAAATACTAATAATGAAAAGACCAATAATGGTAAGAAAAACCCCAATAATCAGTTGCCAGTGAAAAGCTTCTTTATGAAATAAATAAAGTCCAAAAGGCACAAAGACAGGAATAGTGGAGATTATAATTGAGCCTATGCTTGGGTCAAGATACTGCAAACCCCAATTCTCACCAAAGAAATAAAGAAAGGGTTCAAAGAATGCAAGTGCCATGAAAAGCTTATAGTCCTTCTTGTCAATCTTATCTAATTTCCCTGCTATCTTGAAGATAACATAGAGCAAAACAGCAGAAATCAATACCCTGAGAGTTATGATAATGATTGGAGAAAAGCCAGCATTGAGTAAGTCCTTAGTCCAAATGAAACTCATACCCCAAAAGAGCATTGAGAAGAAAATGGGAATATAGGCTCTGAAATTCTTCAACATAAAATAATAAAACTTTAGCTTGCAAATATCCGAAAAAAAAAGCAAAGAGCAGAATATCACGTAAAATATTATCTTTGCAAAAAGAATTAAGATGAAGAAAATAGGTGTTTTGTCCGATACTCATGGCTATTTGCCTAAGGAAATTTATGAGTTTTTTAAGGATGTTGACTTTATTATACATGCAGGAGACATTGGAAGCGAAGAGGTTTTGGACGAACTTCAAGCATTCAAGAAAACAATTGCCGTATATGGGAACATTGATGATTTTGGAGTTGTTATTCGTACAGAAAAGGTTGAAAACATTGAAGTTGAAGGGCTGAAAATTATGGTTACACATATTGGAGGATACCCAAATAAGTATGAAAGAGGAATTAAAGAACTGATTGAATTGCATCGCCCCAACATATTTATTGCTGGACATTCCCATATTTTGAAAGTTATGAACGACCCCAAATATTCTCTACTACACATTAATCCAGGAGCTGCAGGACGACAAGGAATACATAAAATATCAACCCTCGTACGATTTAAAATTGACTCTGAGCCAAAAGATTTGGAGATTTTGGAGTTTAACAAATAGGAGAATAAAAAGAAATTATTAACTTTGCAAAATAAAAAAGAACAATGAAAAGAATAATCTTAATCATAATCCTCAGTCTTATTGCCCTTCAAAGCAAAGCTCAATTCATCGAACGTTCTGAATTTGGGATAACTGTTGGAGGAGGTAATTACTTTGGAGACCTCAATCCTAAATATAATTTCTATAAGACTAACCTTATGGTTGGAGCCATTTATCGCTACAATTTCAACCCTCGCTGGGTAGTGAAAGCAAGTGCAATGTTTGGTAAAGTAGGTGCTTATGATTCAGATTTCGACAATATTCGTAACCTTAGTTTTGAGTCAAGAGTCAACGAACTAGCCCTTACTTGTGAATTTAATTTCTTTGATTATCAGACTGGAAGCAAGCAACATCGAATCACACCATATATTTTTGGAGGCATAGGAGTATTCTTTTTCAACCCCAAAGCCGAATTAACCGACCCCCTAAGTCTTGAAAAACAATGGGTAGAACTCCAACCATTGAGTACAGAAGGTCAAGGATTGCCAGGCTACGATTCTCCTTATTCTTTAGTAAATATTGCCGTTCCGTTTGGTTTAGGACTAAAAGTTAGCTTAAGTCAAAGAGTTTGTATTGGATTGGAATGGGGAATAAGAATGACTTTCACGGATTATCTTGATGATGTAAGTAAAGACTATGTTGATAGAGCAGAACTAACAACCTGGAGTGGCGAATTGGCAGCTGTGGCAAGCGATAGGACCAACGAGGTAGTTCCAAACACTTATAATCAAGTTGGGTCAATGCGTGGTAATCCAAAAGTAAACGACCTTTATCAATTCTTCGGACTAACTATAACAACCAAACTAAACTACTTCAAGTCAAAGTGTAACAACTTCTAACAAGTTATTTACCTCCTAAAAATTGTCTATTACAAATAACATATTTGTATCTTTGAACTCCTTTTATAAATCCATTTTTATGGACAAATCCTTTACCAAAGTTAATGCACTTTTTAACCTTTCATTTGATGCAAAGATAGTAACCATAAGGCAAAACTAAGGGTAAAACCCATTAAAAATGTCCATTACTCCGGATTTGATTCTAAAGCTCTTAAAAACTTGAGCAATAAAGTAATTGTACAAAAAAAGCGTCCCATAAATGAGACGCTTTAGAGTATTATATATTGATTTAAAATCTTAGATTACTCCAAGTTCAATCATTGAATCAGCAACTTTAATAAAGCCAGCAACGTTTGCTCCCTTTACATAGTTGATATATCCGTCAGCTTGTTTTCCGTATTTTACACAGTTAGCGTGGATAGAATCCATCATTTGGTGTAATTTTTGGTCAACTTCTTCTCCAGTCCAACTGATATGTCCAGCGTTTTGGCTCATTTCTAATCCAGAAACTCCAACTCCACCTGCATTAGCAGCTTTTCCTGGTGCAAAGATAACTTTAGCTTTTTGTAATTCGTGAATAGCATCAGCAGTACATCCCATGTTAGATACTTCACAAACCATAATTGCACCGTTAGCGATTAGTTGTTTAGCATCATCAGCGTTTAATTCATTTTGGAATGCACATGGCATAGCGATATCAACTTTAACTTCCCATGCTTTCTTTCCAGCAACAAACTTAACACCAAATTTATCAGCGTATGGTTTAATAACGTTGTTATTAGTTGCTCTTAATTCTAACATGTAGTCAATTTGTTCTTGAGTCATTGGTTTTTCGTTGATAATGTATCCGTCAGGACCAGAAATAACCTTAACGAAAGCACCAAGTTCAGTAGCTTTTTTAGCAGCACCCCATGCAACATTACCGAAACCAGAAACTGAAATAGTTTTTCCTTCGATAGTCATGTTGTGAGCTTGAAGCATATTGTTTACGAAGTAAACTCCCCCGAAACCAGTAGCTTCTGGACGAAGGATTGAACCTCCCCAACCAGCACCTTTTCCAGTTAATACTCCAGTGTTTTCACGAGCTAATTTCTTGTACATACCGTACATGTAACCAACTTCTCTTCCACCAACACCGATATCTCCAGCAGGAACGTCTGTATCAGGTCCGATATATTTATATAATTCAGTCATGAAAGCTTGGCAGAAACGCATAATTTCGTTTTCAGATTTTCCTTGTGGGTTAAAATCTGAACCACCTTTACCACCACCCATTGGAAGAGTAGTTAAAGAGTTTTTGAAAGTTTGTTCGAAACCTAAGAATTTCAATGTATCAAGTGTAACAGTTGGATGGAAACGAATTCCTCCCTTATATGGTCCAATTGCATTGTTGAATTGTACTCTAAATCCACGATTTACTTGGACTTCACCATTATCATCTACCCATTCAACTCTGAATTGGAAGATTCTATCTGGCTCTACCATTCTTTCAATGATTTTGTACTTGTCATACTTTGGATTTGCAGCTACATACTCTTCGATAGTTTCAATAACTTCTGTAACTGCTTGAAGGAACAATGGTTCTCCTGGGTTTTTAGCTTCTACATTCGCTAAAATCTTTTTTACGTCCATAATGTATTTATTTAATGTTGTTAGTTAATTTTTTTATTTCAAAAACATTGTTTTTTGAGACTACAAAGTTACTTAGTATCTTTGATATAAAGAAATTATTTGTTGAATATTTTTTTTCAACAGTATTTTTCCAGACATAAAATGTGTCGTAAGTCCTAAAAAGGTATAACTTTGCAGATATTTATAAGAAGTATGAATTTTACACTAAGTTATTTTTTAGATAGAATAAATTCTAAGATTTTTGGCTTAAAAAGGGATGATTTTCTAGTAAAAAATCTTCTTTTTGATAGTAGAAAATTAAATATTATTGACGGAACTGTCTTTTTTGCAATCAAGACTCTTTCGGATAATGGACAAAAATATATTGCTGAGCTTTACTTTAGTGGAATTAGAGTTTTTATTACGGAAAACCTTCCTGAAGATTATGAAAAATATGAAGATGCAACCTTTGTTTTGGTTGATAACTCAATTAGAACAATGCAAGAATTTGCCTTACTCAAAAGGGAGTTTTTCCAAACTCCAATTCTTGCCATAACAGGTTCAAACGGTAAGACAATAGTAAAGGAATGGATTGTTCAGCTGATTAATAATAACATTAAGGTATGCCAAAGTCCAAGAAGTTATAATTCTCAAATTGGGGTTGCCCTATCACTTTGGAACCTCAAAAGGGATGATGAATTAGGGGTTATTGAAGCAGGCATTTCTAACAAAGGAGAAATGCAAAACTTAGAAAGAATTATCAAACCACAGATTGGCATATTTACAAATATTGGAGATGCACATCAGATTTACTTTAAGTCATTAGAAGAAAAGATTGAAGAAAAACTAATCCTATTCAAAGATTCAAAAACAATTATATATTGCATGGATAATAACCAAGTGCATAATATTATTCAAAACAAATTTGGTGGAAGCAATAAAGAAATATTAACGTGGGGAGAAAATGAAAATGCTGTTCTAAGAATATTGAATATTGAAAAAAACAAAAATTATTCTTCTATACATTATATATATAGGAGTAAAAAATATTATTTCACAATTCCTTTTACAGACAAGGCGAGTATTGAAAATGCCATTAATGCTTTTGCTGCATGTTTAGCTTTAAATATTAGCCCAGAAGTTCTTGCTCAAAGAACGTCTTCTCTTCAGTCATTAGAAATGCGTTTGGAAATCAAGGATGGTATTAATGATAATATTATTATTAATGATAGTTATAGTTCCGACTTGATGTCGCTTTCCCTAGCACTTGACTTTGTTAATCAACAAAAAGACGCGCTCCATAAAACAGCAATACTTTCAGATATCACTCAATCATTTGCCTTAAAAGATGAATTATATAAAGAAATAAACAGACTTCTGATTGAAAACAAAATTAATACACTTGTTGGTATTGGAGAAGATTTCATTAAGTACAAATCCCTTCTTACAATAAATAATAGAGTATTTTCTTCTACCCAAGAGTTCCTTAAAGAGTTTTCCGTTAAAGACTTTAATAATCAAATAGTCCTAATAAAAGGAGCAAGAAGCTTTGAGTTTGAAAGAATTAGTAGGCTTTTTGAAAAGAAAACGCATCAAACTGTTTTGGAGATAAATCTTTCTTCTTTAGCTCATAACGTTAATTTTTTTAAACAAAAGCTTAGAGAAAATGTCAAACTTATGGCAATGGTTAAGGCTCATTCGTATGGTTCAGGTTCATACGAAATTGCTAAGTCTCTTTCAAAACAACATACTGACTATTTAGCAGTAGCATTTGCTGATGAGGGTATAGAGCTAAGACATAATGAAGTCGATTTACCAATAATGGTTTTGAGTCCACAAGCTAAAGACATTAACAAATTACTTCACTATAACTTAGAACCTGAGATTTATTCCTTATCCAACCTTAAGGAATTTATTGATCAAAAGCATCAATACGAATTAATAGGGAATTCACAACAACTATACATTCATATTAAGCTCGACACGGGTATGCATAGATTGGGGATGGAGAGCAAGGATATTGATTCATTAATTAATCTACTTAAGGAGAACCCCAACATAAAGATAAAGAGTATCTTTTCTCATCTTGCTGCTGCAGATAATCATGTTTTTGATGATTTTACAAGAAAACAAATTAATGTTTTTGACACTCTAAGCGTGCAAATAATTAATGCATTCAACTATCCAATTCTTAGACATATTGCCAATTCAGCTGCTATCAATCGATTCCCTGAAGCACAATTTGACATGGTACGTCTTGGCATTGGCATGTATGGAATTGGTGATAGTAGTGCTCAAGAACAAGAATTAGAATATATACATAGCTTAAAAACTCACCTAATCCTCAAAAGAGAGATTGAAGAAAATGAAACAGTGGGGTATAGTAGAGCATTTATTGCAAAAAAGAAAATGACAATTGGTGTTATCCCTATTGGTTATGCCGATGGGCTTTCAAGGCAAAGAGGAAATGGTAGAGGAAAGGTTTTGATAAATGGCTGCTTAGTTCCAATTGTTGGAAATGTATGCATGGATATGTGTATGATAGATATTAGTGGAGTTGAATGCAAAGAGAATGATCAAGTAATTATTTTCTCAAAAGATTATCCAATCTGGAACATTGCTAACGAATTAAATACAATTCCCTACGAAATACTCTCCACAATATCGCAAAGAGTTAAGAGGGTTTTCTTTCAAGAATAGGTGATGAAGAAATTTCTATTCAAACTCTTTGGAATAATTAGTTTAAGCCTGGCAATAGTGGGAATATTCTTGCCTATTCTTCCTACAACTCCATTTCTGCTTTTGTCTTCTTTTCTTTTTATGCAGAGTTCTGATAAGCTTCACAAATGGTTAACCGAACATAGGGTATTCGGGCAATATATAAAGGATTTTCAAGAGTATAAATCCATACCATTAAAAGTAAAGATTACAAGCATTAGTTTTCTGTGGATAACAATTCTCTTAAGCGTTTTCTTTTTCATAGAAAAACTATGGATAAAACTTCTCTTAATCTCAATTGCAATAGGAGTAACTATTCATATACTGAAATACAAAACTAAAAAGAAAAAATAAATTTTAGATATTTTTTAGTAAATTAAATTCTTGAAGTAATATAATTATATAATTCTTCAATTTTCAATGAAGTCTGTTCTCCCGAAATCATATCTTTCAGGACAATTAATCCTTCATTTATTTCCTTCTCTCCAAGTAGGGCTACATAAGGAATTTTTTTATCGTTTGCATATTTCATTTGTTTCTGAAGCTTAACTTCTTCCGGATAAATTTCTGTTTTAATCCCTTTTGAACGCAGTTTTTTTGCATATTGAAGACATTGTTTTGCTTCCTGTTTTCCAAAATTAACAAACATTAATGTAGAAGAATTTGAAATCTCTTCAGGGAAAAGAGAAAGTTCTTCTAAGCAGTCATAAATTCTATCTGCTCCAAAACTTATCCCAACCCCACTAACATCAGGCATCCCAAATACTCCGGTTAAATTATCATAACGACCTCCCCCAACAATACTCCCTATTTTTACTTCCTTACTCTTTACCTCAAAAATAGCACCGGTATAGTAGTTTAATCCCCTTGCTAAAGTAATATCAAATTCAAAATCCATGTTAAGATTAAGTAGTTTAATGTTTTGAAATACTTCTTCAAGTTCTGAAATCCCTTTCTGCCCTATTTGAGAATCTGAAAAAAGATTTTTTAAAGCTGTGATTTTCTCATCAATACTCCCTATTAAGTTAAGTATTGGAGTAATCCTTTCAATATCTTTATTTGTTAAACCTCTTTCCAAAAGTTCTTCAATTACTTTGTCGTAGCCAATCTTATCCAGCTTATCAATGGCAATAGTAATATCAACAATTTTATCGGGCTTTCCAATGAGTTCAGCAATTGCAGTTAGTATTTTCCTATTATTAATTTTCAATTCAATTTTCATTCCAAGCAATGAAAAAACATCGTCGATTATTTCGCAAAGTTCAATCTCATTTAGCAGAGATTGACTACCAATTATATCAGCATCGCATTGATAGAACTCTCTATATCTTCCTTTTTGAGGTCTATCTGCTCTCCACACTGGCTGTATTTGATAACGCTTAAAAGGGAAAGTTATATTATTTCTATTATTTACAATAAAGCGAGCAAAAGGCACTGTCAAATCATACCTTAGACCTTTCTCAGAAATCAAGTTAGTGAGCATTTTGTAATCAATGTCTTGATTAAGGTCTATCTTTTCAATAAAGTTTCCACTATTAAGGACTTTGTAGATTAACCTATCTCCTTCCTCTCCATATTTGCCCATAAGGGTTGAAAGATTTTCCAATGCAGGAGTTTCAATTTGCGAAAAGCCATGAAGTTGATATACTTTCTCAATAATTTTGAAAATATAATTTCTTTTATTCATCTGCTCTGGAAGAAAATCTCTGGTTCCTCTAACTACATTATAGTTCATCTTAAGTGAAATTTTTAATTTAACAATCAAATTTTATCACAAAAAATTTCTTTAGTTAAACTTAGGCTAAATCAAGCTTTTGTGAGTATATTCCTTAGTTTGCAAAGATAGTATTTTTTCTTCTATTAAAAATAATTTCATTTTTTTTACTTAATGTTACTTACTTTTTTTCACTTTTAGTTGTATATATGTGTGAAGTGGATTTAAGAAAAAATTTAATGTTTTTTAGTGAACTTATTCCCACTTTAAAAATTTATTATATATTTGTACAATCAAAATTTAAGTAGCAATATGAAAAAGTTAGTTTTAATTTTAGTATTAATGTCAGGGTTTCTATTACCCAATCTATCAAAAGCTCAAACATCAACTTATCTGTTGAATGCAACTTATCATGAGCAAACAAGAACTACTTGCGATGCGATATTGGTAGATGATGGTGGTTCAAATGCTAAATATGACACAAACACTTCTTACTGGATGGCTTTATGTCCTGCAACGCCCAATTCAAGAATTTCTCTAAGTTTTGAGCAATTCGATGTTCATCCTTCCGATAGGATGGAGATTTTTTCTGGCGTTGGACTCAATGGGTCAATACATACAACAGCCGACAACACTCCTTTTTTTACAAATAACGATTTGCTTGGAGAGGTTGTAACGGCATATGTAAGCGATACATCAGGATGTTTGACTGTACATTTTATTTCTGACAGTGTCAATACAGCTTCTGGATTTAGAGCCAAGGTTGAATGTGTTGCGTTTTGTCAGTATCCTGTTGCTGCTCTTGATACCTTCTTCAATAAAATTAGTCCTGACGGTACTCGAACTCCTTTTCAAATACGTAGCTTCACAGATACAATTTGGGCTGCTGATTCTCTCGAATACACTTTATCAGGTTATAAAACTATTGATATATGTGAAAATGATTCAATTGAAATTATTGCAAAGCCAATATTCCCAGATAGTGCTTATGGTTACCCACAAGATATAACAACATGTATTTTTAGTTGGAATTATGGTGATATGACTTATGACACAATAGAATTCGATAATCATGCATATCATCGTTGGGATGAGGTTAGAGGTTTTGATTTAGGCTTAACTATTTTAGATACATTACATGGTGGCTGCAGGAGCAGAAATGCCATTGATGTTCGTGTAAGAATTGCAAAAAACCCAATAAAGACTGTTTCCCCTATTCCAGATATGTGCTCGGGAGAACTCTTTACCTTTAATGTTGGTTATGAAGGAAATAACACTATCAAGATTGACTCTATTATCTTTGAAAGAGGCGCAACTCAGAGATTTGATAGTGCCGTATTTATTCCTGACGGACCATATTGTCCAGATGATTGTTATGAAGCTCCTGTTACCTTTGATGAATTTGTCCCTGGCGCTGTAATTAATAGCATTGACGATATACTAAGCATTTGTGTAAATATGGAGCACTCATTTTTAGGAGACCTTAGTCTTGAAGTTGTTTGTCCAAACGGATCAAGTACAATACTTAAACATTTCACCCACTCAGGTGGAGCATTTATGGGACAAGCTTTAGACCAAAGCTCTGGCTGCGACCCTACAAATCCTCAAAATGCGATGGGAATTTGCTGGACATATTGTTTTTCAAATCAATATTTGAATGTTCCTAGAGGCGTTATTAGTGGAAATATGACTTCTCCAATTGACTCTACTCACACTTCTGACACTACAAAATACTTCCAAACCCCAGTACAAAATGCAACAAGTATGGCTACAGGATGGGAAACAACAGACTTAAATGGATTTAGTAACTTAATTGGTTGTCCTTTGAATGGAGAATGGAAAATTAGAGTTTGTGACTATTGGGGAATTGACAATGGTTGGGTTTGCTGGTGGGATATGTCACTATCTCAAGGCTCAATGGCTGATTGGGAATATCAAGTTCCGATTGATACAGTTATTCTTGATGGTCCATTCATTATTGCTACTTCTGATACTTCTTTGTTATTTGCTCCTCCAATTGATAGTTGCGGTCAATACAACTATGATGTACATATTGTTGATGATTTCTTATGCGTTTGGGATACTGTTACAAAACTTGAGGTTGTTTGTACTCCACAAGTTGACTTGGGTGATGATATTCAAATCTGCGAAGAACTAAATACTACTTTAGATGCTGGAAACCCTGGTGCATCAGAATATTCATGGGAGCCATACGGAGAAAAAACTCAAACAATTGAAGTCCACGCCCCCGCAAATGCCAATGATATCTTGACTTATATTGCCGAAGTTACAAATACTAATGGAAGAATTAATTGTTATGGTCAGGACACCCTCTATATTGAAGTTTTACCTGCAGGTTTGGCTGCTTTCCACACTGATCCTCTAATTTTGGAAGGATGTGAACCATTTAATTTCCAACTAATCAGCAATTCTACAAATGCTGATACAATTGAATGGACAGTTGGTCAGCTCAAATCAAGCTTACCTGACCCTTCATTCACATTCCCTTATGGAACTTATGATGTAAAACTAAAAGTTGTTACTCAATATGGTTGTGTTGACTCAATAGTCCAACCTAATATGATTCATGTATATAAATCTCCGACTGCTGATTTCGGATGGCAGCCAACAAACCCTTCTTCAACTGCACCATTTGTTAACTTCCTCAATCAAACTACTCCTTATGATGTAACAAATCAATATTTGTGGAAGATTCAAGCCCTTAAGAATAGCGATTTGAGAGAAAACATTTATGGACTTGAACCAACCTACACTTGGCAACCTGCTCCTGGCTTAAATGTTGTTGGAGATTATAAAGTAACTCTTGATGCCTACACGGTTAACATAGGTCCAAGTGGTGTTCTTTACGAGTGTCATGACACAATAACTAAGGTTATTTCAATAATAAACGATAGTTTGATGTTCCCAAGCTTAGTAAGTCCAAATGGGGATGGTATTAATGATGTATTCATAATTAGAAACCTTGTTGATGGTCAAGCTTTCCCAGACAATGAACTAACTATTTACAATAGGAACGGTAAACGAATTCACTATGTTCAAGACATTAGATCTGAGGTTGAAGCATGGGATCCAAACAAAACAAACACTCCTTCCGGTACTTATTTCTACAGATTTGTTGGACGAGGACCTACTAAAAATGTAGAATTTAATGGAACAATTGAGGTCATGAGGTAAGGATAGAAATTTTAATTATGGTGAGAAAAGGAGGGTATGTCAACTCTCCTTTTTTTAAATGCTAAATTCAATTTCTTATGCTTATAACAATTTAATCATAAAAGACATTCATTAACATTTTAATAATTTAGAGATATGAAAAAACTAATATTTATTCTTTTTGCAATCTTTGGCTCATTATTTTTCTTTAGCTGCGAAGATGAGAACATTAATAATGATTACAAGCCAGTCAGTAAAAGCACAAGTTTTCAAAATATTAAAAATTATGTTGGGGAAACTATCAGCAGGGTTAATGGACAAATATTAATTAAGGGCTATAAACTCATAAAAACTCAGGAATCCTCTTATGAAAACAACATAACTACAAAATATGTTTACCTTTCCAACGATTCTATAAAATACATTGAACTTAATACATTCAATGACAAGGTCTATGGATGCAGTTATCACATTGGCGACATGTACACATTTAATAATAATGTGGATAATATTTTTTCTGAATTTAGAAACCTATCCAATGAAGCTAATGTTTTATTTGCAAACCTAAGCTACAAAGCAATCATTGACGAAAACCCCTACCCAACACATGAACTTTTTCTCAATGAGTTTGATTCCATTAAGTATGAAATGAATTTTTGCGAAGAAAAATGGGAACAGAGCAATTATCTTAGTGCAAAAATAACCTATTTCAACGAAGATTTCTTCCTCCCTACTCCTCCGTATCCGATTAATCATATTGTTGCAGAATACTTTGACTTTCGTTTATCGCCTTATGCTAATTCCAAAGTTTTTGAAAAAGAGAGTAAAAAAGACCTCTTCTGAAAAAGCCTTATTTAGTCAAAAAATAAACGAACTTTAAATAAAATTATCCACCGAATAATTATATTTATCTCCCAGATAATTTCGAATATCTCCTATATAATTCCAGATAAATAAATCCTTGTTTTATTTTATAAAAACTTGATTCTAATTTATTAA
>DHCV01000034.1:33917-50126 GCA_002399025.1 Bacteroidales bacterium UBA4893
GAAACTTGATTCTAATTTATTAAGAGTTTAGATTATTGATTTTTTAATTCTAACCAATTTTTCCATTAATTCAGGGACTAAATCCAACGAAAGCATATTTGCACCATCACTTTTAGCCTCCTTAGGGTTTGGATGAGTCTCCATAAAAAGTCCATCAACACCAATAGCAACAGATGCTTTTGCAATGGTTTCAATCATTTTGGGTTGTCCTCCTGTAACTCCACTTGTTTGATTAGGCTGTTGAAGGGAGTGCGTAATGTCCATAATCACAGGTACATTATTTTCTTGCATGATTGGTATAGAGCGAAAATCCACAATCAAATCCTGATAACCAAACATTGTTCCTCTATCTGTCAGCATTATTTGATTATTTCCTTCCCTATTAATTTTTTCCACAACAAATTTCATTGAATCGGCAGAAAGAAACTGTCCTTTCTTAACATTTACAATCTTTTTGGTGTTTGCTGCAGCCAAGAGAATGTCAGTTTGACGGCAAAGAAAAGCTGGAATTTGCAAAATATCAACATAATCAGCTGCCAATATAGCCTCTTCCTTTGAGTGAATATCGGTAATAACCGGAATATTGTACTTTTGCTTGACTTTTTTCAATATTTCCAACCCTTCCAAATCCCCAATCCCAGAAAAAGAATCAATACTTGAGCGATTGGCTTTACGATATGATGCTTTAAAAACAAATAGGATGTTGAGTTTGTTCGTTATTTCAATCAATTTTTCAGCAATTTCAAAAGGCATTTCCCTATTTTCAATCACACAAGGACCAGCAATTAAGAAGAAATTATCAGAATTCTCTTTTAACTTTTTGTATAAACCCATAATATCAACTTTTATTTGTTAATAAATCTTTTCGTAACTCAATTTTATCTTTTGCAAATTTAATACTTTTGTAGCCATAATGGCAAGAAATGAAAAATAAAAAATACAAACATTCTCAACATAAGATAATTCTTTCAAGCTCTGACCAAAAGCTATTGCTTCGCTATTGTGCATTAAACAAAATCGGGCAAACTACTGCAATAAAGCGTATTTTAAGAACTTATTTGCAAGATAATTTACCCGAAATTGACCCAGAGGCAGAAAACCAATTAGGACTTTTTGACCCTGTTCAAATGAATATTTTTGATATTTAACTTTTAGAAATTAAGTGGTACAGACAAGCCAAATCTTTGTTTGAACTGCCAGTTAGAATTGAAGTCGTTATTATATACAATCTGTAAATTGAAGAAGGCAGATAGGTATTTATTAACTTTCATCGTGATAAATGTTTCAAAATTAACATCGGTATTTCTATAGAATACAGATTCTTTTTGGTAATCACTGAAGAACTCTAATTTAGATAATAAGTGAACATTCTTAAACACTTCTTTCTCAAAGAAAATCTTCACATAGGAACCGAATGCAAAATGAAGATTCTCACCTTCCTTAATTCCAAAAGCATTTCCCGGAACAATTAAATCATCATTAAGGACGAAAGAGGTTCTTCCTGTTATTGGAGAAATAAGAACTGACAAATAAGGTCTTGGCTTATATTCCAAACCTATTGAGGTAATAAGGTATGCAGGAGAAAGGAATGAGGACATTAAAACTGTATCATTTTTGAATCCATCATCAAACTGCGAACGGAAATTCACAAGAGCTGAATAGTTCCAATCCTTGAAAGCTTTATAACCAAATATTGAGTTTAGCTCAATCTTGTCTTCATTCTTTCTGAACTTATTTCCGCTATCAAATATACCTTTCCCGTTATCGTCCTGACGCATCTTACCATAACCAAGCTCTGCAGAGTTATCCCATTTTACTTTATCTTTGCTATAATTGTAGAAACCTTTGAAAAAAGCTGAAAAAGCCAAGCTCCCTACTCCTCCTTGTTCCCAATTCTCAAACATACTTTGCTCGGCATTAAGAGTTAGGTTGTTTTTAATTGTCCAAGCCTTTGGCTTAGCTGTTGTATCACTAATTATTTTTGCAGCCTTACTTGCCGCATCATTTGCTGCTGTAACAGCATCTTTCTTAATATCATCTTGAGAGAAAGAAAGAATTGAAGCACATAATGTGAATCCTAAAAATAGAATTATCTTTTTCATATCTTATAAAATTTATAATTGAATACTCTTAACTTATTGCTCTAAAAAGAAACTCATTCAAATCTCTAATTGACTTATAGGCATCTTCCACAAAATATAAGAAATCCTTATCCATTGCCTTATCAATATCAAAAAAGAAAGCAGGACAATATTCTTTATTTCTCAGCAAATCAATATCTTCCCAATCTTTTGGGAATCCTTTAGGTGCAGTTTTTAACCTATCTTCAGAATTGATAGTTTTAAAATACTTTACGAATTCTTTCTTATTAATGATTGATTTAAACTCATCAACATTATAAAAGATTTCTTCTCTAATTTTCTTTAGGGTTTGAGGTTCAGGTGCATGAACTCCACCAGCAATCATCCCCGAGCCATCTTCCAAGTGAAGATAATAGCATGGGATATTTCCACCCATTCTTTTACTTCCATAAAAAAGGACAGATGAAATATAGGATTTATATGGAGTTTTATCTGGAGAAAACCTAATGTCTCTATGTTGTTTGTACATAGTTTCCTTAGCATCAAGCTGTCCAATATTTTTATCAAATTTCCTAACCAGAGGGATTAGAGAATTTGCAAATTCTTCCATCTCGTTTCTTGCATCACTAACCCTTGACTTATTGACCAAGTACCAATCCCTATTATTATTCAAACGAATATCTCTTAAAGTATCGAAGAATTCTCTACTAAAGCAAGTTCTCATATTAAAATTTATTATTTTTTTAATAACAAATATGTTTCTACACTTATACAAACAAGTAGCAAAATTAATAAAAATATTGAGACCCTATTCTCATTCTCTGTTTTTTTGAAGTAAGAGGCTATGATTTGTTTTTGAGTATCAATGACATTATAGTTTTCCAAAGAGTGTTTTTTCAGTTCTGACACAACATTATTTGGAGTTAAGAAACTAAGGTCAGACTCCATTCTACTATAATTTAATGATAAGCCTCCAAAAACCTCTCCCTCTTGTTCAATATTATAATTTCCTGCCTTGTTAGTCTGATTATGAATAAGCAAACTCTTAATTCTGTTAGTTTTTCTAAGTTCAGGAATAAAAGAAAAGGATTTATCTGAAGATACTATTTCTGCAACATTCAATCTATTCACATCTTTCAATTTTGAAATATCTATTTGAACCTCATCCTCGAGGAAAAAATAAGGCAAAGGAACAACTTGACTAAATAGAGCCATATTCCAAATTGTTGGAACGAAAAGAGATTGCTTAACAAAATCAGTATTTTCCTCATTAAGATTAGTTGCAAAAACATAAGCCTTACTACTATTCTTCTGACTAACTAATAAAAAGTCATCTTGATTTTGGAATTTCATTAATGATTCCCTTGAGGTCTGAGTAGAAGAAGATAATTTATAATACTCTTTTGTATTTGGCATTTCAATATTATCTAACATCTGACTAAAAACTCCTTTGTAGAGTTTATTATGATGATTAATTATCGAAACCTTGTTTGGTTTGCTAACCAATTCAGAAAAATAAGGAATCCCAAGCGATTGCATCCCCTTCTGGAAAGATTCTAAGTTCAGATTTGAAGAAGGAATAATCAATATATCACCATCCTGCTCTCTAAAGCGACTAATTTCCGAAACCAAACCAGTAGAAAATTCACTAAGCTCATTCAAAATTATAAATGAATACTTATCAAAATCATTGAAATCAATATTTTTCTCATTCATATTATTAATTCCAATCTCATTATTATTGGAAAACAACCGTGAGATATAGGGATTAGAATTATTAGAATTGATAGAAAGTATTTCTAATTTTGGACTCGTTTGAAGGGTAAAAAAGAAATCATCATCAAATATAATTGGGTTGTCGATTATTGAAACCCTTCCATGCTGTATTCCATGCTCTTCAAGAGTAAAATTCAACTTAACAATTTGCGATTGATTTTTGTCAATATCAACGCTTGAAACGGAGTGTTGCTTATTATTTAAAAATAGCTTTACTGCAACCTTTTCAGCCTTCTTTTCCGATTTGTTTACAATTCGAACATTCAAAACAATGTTTTGTCCAACCTGAAAAATCGGATCAGCAAATGAAAGTGAATCAACAAATAAATTATCAATATTATTAGCTTTAAGTGGAACTAATAGAGTTTTAATAGTACTATCCTTTGGAAAATTCGGATAATCAAAGCCTGAACTCTGCAAGTCAGAAACGAAGAAAAGACGTTTATTAAATCCATGTTTTGTATTCAAAAGGTCGTAACCTCGTTTGATTAACTTTGAATTAAACTTTGAGCTTGGAGATATTTCAACCTGATTTAAGAGTTCAACAAATTTATCTTTATTTACAAATTGCTGATGCCTACCCTCCATATCCATGGTTTGAAGCAAGAAAACATCATTACTATTATATTGCTCAACAATTTCTTTTGCATTTTGTTTTGCTTCATCAAGTAGTCTTCCTTGTTTACCTTGATTTTGCATAGAAAAACTATTATCTACAATAACCACAACAGCGTTTTGCCCTTTTTCGACCAATTTGTCTTCATTATTTGGGAAATAAGGTTGTGCAAACAATAAAACAAGAAAAATAATTGAAAGGATGCGTGTTAATAAAATGATTCTATTTCTTAACTTATTCTGCTTTTTCGTACTAATCTCAACCTCCTTAAGGAACTTAACATTAGTGAAGTAAACCTTCTTAAATCGTCTAAAATTAAAAAGATGTATAATTATTGGAATTGCTATTGCCAATAGACCAAAAAGATAAAATGGATTTATAAAGTGCATTTATTGTAAAAACGTTGATTTAATTTTGCGAAAGTACAAAAAAATTATATACCTTTGCGAAGTATTAACCTTAAAAATATAATTATAATGGAAGAAATTACAATTGAAAATGAAGTTCGCCAAGAACAAGAAGAATTAATCATTAATCAAGAAATGCGTAATCACTTGTTAACTTATGCAAAATGGGGTAAGTTTTTTGGAGTGCTTGCTTATATTGGAGCATTTTTTATGCTTGCAGCATCAGTTATTTATATGTTTATTGATTTAGGTAATTCGGAGTTTATTAATGTTTTTGGTACCTCTCTCAGATTTATTTTTATTATATTTTTCTTGGGCTTTGGTATTTTGTATTTTATAGGAGGAAGAATAATATTCCAATCTTGTGATTCCACTAAGGTTGGCATTAAGGAAAATAATCAAGTTGAAATAGAAAAAGGCACAAAAAAACTTGCGTCACTTATGAGTTTTATGGGGATAGTTACCATAATTGGAATTTGTGCTTATTTCCTATTTTTTATTGTAGTGGCAATTGGAACTGCCTTAGTAATGTAATATTTAATATGTATATTTATATGAAAAGAAACCTTTTATTAATTAGTAATTCAACTAATCCTGGGGAAGCATATCTTGGATGGTGTCAAGATATGATTAAAGACTTTTGCTTAAGACATAATGTTAAGGATGTATTATTTATTCCTTACGCAGGAGTGTCAATGGGCTACGATGTTTATGAACAAAAAGTCAAGAAAGTATTTAACACCTTAGGCCTAAATCTTTATAGTATTCATAAGGAAAACAATCCTATTGAAGCTGTAAAAAATGCAAAATGTATTGCCGTTGGTGGAGGAAACACATTCCATTTAGCTTATGAGCTTCACAGAAACAATTTAATGGAAGAAATAGCTACAGCAGCAAAAGAAGGTATGCCTTATATGGGATGGAGTGCAGGAAGTAATATTGCTGGACCTACCCTAAAAACAACTAACGACATGCCAATAATTGAGCCAAAAAGCTTTAACTGCATGAACTTAGTTCCATTCCAAATAAATCCTCACTATACTGATTTCTTTGATCCAAAACATGGAGGAGAAACAAGAGATGATAGATTGGGAGAATTTATAAAAATTGAACCTAATGTTTGGGTTGCTGGAATTAGAGAAGCCACAGCTCTTTCTTTAGAAAAAGGAAACTTAAAACTTATTGGAAGAAACAACAAGATGAAGGTTCTCAAAGGAGATAGAGAAGCTAAAGAGTATACATTAAATGATGATATTAATTTTTTAATGCAATAAATTAACTCATCCCTATCTATTCTAAGTTACAAAAAACACAAGAATATTGAAAGAGATAGAAATTTTAAATAATGGAGGAATTATTCTTTACCCCACAGATACTATTTGGGGTTTAGGTTGTGATGCCACAAACATAAAGGCTATTGAGAAAATCATTTCTCTAAAAGGAAGAGATTCAAGTAAAAATCTAATTATTTTAGTAAGCGATATTGAAATGTTAGAAAATTACATTGAATTTTTTCCCTCTCAAGCCTTAACCTTATTAAAACAATACGAAACTCCTCTAACAATCATTTATCCAAAATCAAAAAATCTTCCCTCAATTCTTTCTCAAGACCAAAGTATTGGGATAAGGATTCCCAAACACGCATACTGTCAAGAGCTAATAAGAAATCTAAAAAGACCTATAGTAAGTACCTCTGCCAATATTTCAAAAGAGCCCTCTCCAAAAAGTTTTAAAGAAATAAGAATAGAGATAAAAAACGGCGTTGATTTTATTGCAGAAGTGCAGCAAGACAAAGAATCTTCTCAGGCTTCTTCAATCTTCAAAATAACTTTGGAGGGAGAAACAATACAAATCAGATAAACATTATGAATGTATTTAAGAAAGTATTTCTATTTTATTACGAGGGGTTTCGCTCAATGACTTTGGGAAAAACACTTTGGATGATTATTCTAATAAAATTATTTATTATGTTTGCAATATTGAAAGTATTTTTCTTCCCTAATTTCCTCTCTTCAAAGGGAGATACTAAGGAAGAGAAATCAGAATATATTGTTAACGAAATGGAAAAAAGAACAATTAATAATTAAAACTATTTTTATGGAAGAATTAGTACTATGGTCAAGAGCTCAGTTTGCACTTACGGCAATCTATCATTGGCTCTTTGTTCCTTTGACCTTGGGTCTGGGAGTTATTATTGGGGTAATGGAAACTATCTATTACAAAACAAAAAACGAAGAGTGGAAAACAATAACTAAGTTTTGGATGAGACTCTTCGGGATTAATTTCGCAATTGGTGTTGCAACCGGATTAATTCTTGAGTTTCAATTTGGAACAAACTGGTCAAACTATTCATGGTTTGTTGGTGATATTTTTGGTGCTCCACTTGCAATTGAAGGTATATTAGCATTCTTTATGGAGGCTACTTTCATTGCAATTATGTTTTTTGGATGGAATAAAGTTAGTAAAGGATTTCACTTAGCCTCAACATGGCTTACTGTTTTTGGAGCTTCAATTTCTGCTCTTTGGATACTTATTGCTAATGCATGGATGCAGTTCCCAACTGGAATGACTTTTAATCCGGACACAGTTAGAAACGAGATGACTGATTTCTGGGCTGTTGCTCTCTCTCCTATTGCAATAAATAAGTTCTTCCACACAGTAACATCTTGCTGGGTGGTTGGTTCTGCTGCTTGTATTGGGGTTAGTGCATGGTTCCTAATAAAGAAACGTCATATTGATTTTGCAAAGAAGAGCATAAAGATTGCTGTTCCTGTTGGATTGGTTGGAATTCTTCTGACCATTTACACAGGTGATGGTTCAGCTTTCCAAGTTGCTCAAAAACAACCTATGAAGCTTGCTGCAATGGAAGGTTTGTATGAGGGACAAACTCAAGCTCCATTAGTTGCTTTCGGAATCCTAAAACCTCATCAACAAGCAATGCAGGAAAAGGATAATCCATCATACCTAAATATTAGTATTCCTTATGCCCTTTCTCTATTGGGTTATAGGGATGTAGATGCTTATGTTCCTGGCATTACAGACTTATTGGAAGGAGGGTATCCAACACAAGACGGAACTGTTTCATTGTCTGCTAAGGAAAAGATGGAAAGTGGCAAATTGGCTGTTCAGGCTCTTGCCGATTATAAGAAAGCCAAGAAGGTTGGCAATGAAATGGAGAGTCAAAAACAATTAGAAATCCTTAATGCCAACTATTCAAACTTTGGTTATGGATTTATTAAGGACGAATCTGAATTAGTGCCAAATGTTGCTATAACTTTCTATGCTTTTAGATTTATGGTAATCTTTGGTTCATTCTTCATTCTTATCTTTGCTATTATTGCATACTTCATCTTCAAGAAAAAACCATACGAAAACTATAAATGGTTCTTATGGCTTTGTATTTTATGTATTCCTCTTGCCTATATGGTATCACAAAGTGGATGGCTTGTAGCAGAAATGGGACGTCAGCCTTGGGTTATTCAAGATCTTATGCCAACATCTGCAGCTATTTCAGCAATAAGCTCAAGCTCTGTTGCAACAACATTTATTATATTCTGCGTTTTATTCTCTGTTTTGTTGATTGCAGAACTTAGCATTATGTTTAAGCAAATTAAAAAAGGATTTTAATACTAAAAGATTATGGATTACAATTTTTTCATACAGTATTGGTGGTTTGTTATTTCTCTTCTGGGTGCAATTTTAGTTTTTCTTCTATTTGTTCAAGGAGGACAAACCCTTATTCCTCAATTAGGAAAAAGCGAAATAGAAAAAACAATGATGGTAAATTCCATTGGAAGAAAATGGGAGTTTACATTTACAACCTTGGTTACTTTTGGAGGAGCTTTCTTTGCAGCCTTCCCTCTTTTCTATTCTACTTCCTTTGGAGGTGCATACTGGGTTTGGATGATAATTCTTTTTTGTTTTATTATTCAAGCTGTAAGTTTTGAATTCAGAAAGAAAGAGAATAATTTCTTAGGCGAGAAAACCTATAACACCTTCCTTCTAATAAATGGATTTGGTGGCACCTTCCTTTTGGGAGTTGCTGTTGGCACTTTCTTCACTGGAAGTGAATTTGTGGTAAACAAAGAAAACATTGCAAACCCAATTATGCCAATAATTTCACAATGGACTAACCCTCTTCACGGCTTAGAAGCACTTGCAAATCCTCGCAATCTTCTTCTTGGATTGGTTGTTTTGTTTCTTTCTCGCACCTTAGGCTCATTATATTTTATTAATAACATCAACGACCAAACACTTCAAGAAAGAGCAAAGAAAGCTCTTAAGGTTTGCGGAACAGTTTTTGTTGTTTTGTTTGTAACATTCTTAACTATTACATTCCTTGCAGATGGATTTGCAGTTGATAAAGAAACAGGACTGGTTTCAATGGAGAAATACAAATACTTTAATAACCTAATTGAAATGCCAGTAGTTTTAGCAATGTTATTAATTGGAGTTGTATTGGTGCTTTTTGGATTAGGTAAAACAATGTTTTCAAAAGCAATATTTAGAAAAGGAATTTGGTTTGCAGGAATTGGAACAGTTTTGGCAGTGCTTAGTCTATTTTTAATTGCAGGTTACAATAACACCGCCTACTATCCTTCAATATTTAACCCTCAATCCTCACTAACAATTTACAATTCCTCTTCCAGCCTATTTACACTTAGAACAATGTCAATTGTTTCACTAATAATTCCTTTTGTTTTGGCTTACATTTTCTACGCATGGAGAAAAATGGATAAGGTATCAATAACAAAAGAAGAAATGCAAGAAGACGGACATAAATATTAGGAATTATCCAAGTTCTTTTAATAGATAAAAGCCTTCCATTACAAAAAAATGGAAGGTTTTTTAATTTTACAATCAATTCTCTTGCTTATTTTTCAATAAAAATTTGAGTAAAATTTCTTTTTACTTGATATAAGTTAATCAAAGTCTTATTATAATTGATAAAGATCAAGATTAATTTTTGCATCCTGCCACCTTGCACACTACATCCTGCCACCTTACACTATGTATCCTGCCACCTTACTTAAGTAACATGCCACCTTACTTATAGTATGGTGCCACCTTACTGAATTTATTCTTGATTTAAATAAGTTTTTTCTTGACATAAAAAGTTTTATATCTTATTTCCGTAAAAATTAACAGGATTAAAATTCACATAACAAGCCTTTTAAAAGCTTATTAATTCAAAAAGTGTTTAAGAAAAAGTGTTTAGAATATTGCAATAAATAGTTCCTTGAAGAAGAAGAAGCCTAAAACAACGGCAACAATTAGTTTCATTATTGTTCCAACAAGAAAACCAATAAAAGAACCAAATCCTGCTCTTAGAGCAAGGGAAAATTCTTTTCCTGAGATTAATTCACCAACAACAGCTCCTACAAATGGTCCCAAAATTACTCCCCAAGGTGAAAGAAACATTCCTAAAAACAAACCAATACCACTCCCCCATGTTCCTGCTTTACTACCTCCAAATTTTTTAGTCCCCCAAATTGGCACAAAGTAATCTAATATTTGAACAATAATTACAACAATTGCCCAACCAATTAGAAAAGCTAATGAATAATCAACCTTTGAAGTAAAATGCAAAAGAAGTATACCCAAATAACTTATAGGCAAGCCAGGTAATATTGGTAAAACACAACCAAGAAAGCCCACTATTATACAAATTGCACCAATTACATAGAATATAATATCTAATGTCATTATTTGATATTGTTTTTACTGCTAATTTTTCTCTTTTTATAGTATATACTTCCAAAGACTGAAGCCAAAACTATGATTATTATTACCCAAAGATAAGCTAAAGCATTAATTATGTATAAGAAAACCTGCCAACCTGTTTTTAATGAATCCCATAATGAAGAGAAAAAATGAGTAGAAAGTTTAATATCCTCATAGAAGGTAATTCTAACGGTTGAATAATTTATTTGATTATCTAAAAACTTCTTTCTTCCTTCAGATTTCTCTATATCAACACGCAATTCATTTAATTGCTTTTGAATTTCTATGGTTTCAGTAATGTTCTTAGCCTTTTTTAGAAGTTCAATCAATTTCAATTCATACTCTTTCTTGACTTTAACTCTTGCTTGAACATCAACATATTCTTCAGTTACATCTTGTAGGCTAAGAGTCTTATCTTCTACCTCTATAATACTCTTATCTTTGATGAAAGAATTAATAAATGCATCCATATTTTTTGAAGGTACTCTAACTATCACTTCATAGTTCTTACTTGAATTGTCATTTTGACTATTTTCTTCTGCAAAATATGCACTATAAGCTTTTAGGGAGGATTTAATTTTCGAATATGTGGCATCAATATTTGATGTTCTTAATCTAATTGTTGATTCCTTAATTATGGCTCTTTGTTCAGAATTTACAGTTGATGAAGTATTTGCGACTTCATTCATTCCACTTGGCTCTTTTTGTTCTGTTTTGCTACTACAAGCTGCAAGTAAGATTATTATTGCAAGCAAATTGAAAAATTTCTTCATAATAACTATTTATATAAGGTTTATTTACTACAATCTATGTATTAGTTCTTTTATATTAATTGTTGTTGAGCATTTGAAATGTCCTTTGGGGCACTTTTTATGTCCATGCAATCCACATGGACGACAAGTTAGATGTTCTTTTGTTTGAACAATTTTGGAATCAGTGCTAAGTGGAGTAAATCCAAAAGCAGGAACAGTGGAACAAAAGACAGATGTTGTGGGAGCATTGACCGATGAGCAAAAATGCAAAGGAGCTGAATCGTTGGTGAAATTCATCTTTGCGTTATCCATTAGAGAAACAGAGTCAAGAAAATTTAGTTTTCCAGCTAAATTATGACAAAGAGGATGATTTATGGCCTTTTTAATCTCATTGCAAAGTTCAATGTCACTCTTTGCACCAAGCAAATATATTGCAGAGTCTTGAGGTACATGTTTTAAAAGTTCTATCCATCCTTGAGTGTGAAATTGCTTGGTAAACCAAAGAGAAGAAGGGCTAAGGGTATAGTATGTTGTGTTTTTATATTGTTTTACTTTTTCAATAGATTGGGGTGTTGGGTATAGTCTTGGAGGTAATACTTCCGATTCATCATCCAAACAAATTTCTGAAATGAGTTTAAAGTTACGTTCAATTTCATGAAAATGCTTACGTTTGCTTATTAAATGTTCTATTTTTCTATCAAAGAACGTGGACAATGGGTTTTTCTTAAATCCAATCTTTAAATGAGCTTCCGACAAAGCAGTTATAAGTCCTGAGGAAAAGAAACGATTAATATTTATTAGAATTTCGTAGTCTGACTGACGAATTTCTTTTATTATCTTTATTAGGTTTTTATATTTATTCTCTTTTTTATTCCATACCCAAACCTTTCCAATAAAAGGATGTTGTTCAAAAAGAGATTCATTGCCCTTTTTTACAAGTATATCTATTTTTTCTTTTGGATAGTTATAGTGTAGTTCCTCCAACAAAGAAGTTGCAAGGACTACATCACCAATGGAAGCTGTTTGAATAACTAGAAACTTTTTCATTGTACAAAGGTATAGAAAAACTTCAAATAAGATACATAAGAAAACAAAAAAAGACCAAGATTATTAGTCTTGGTCTTTTGGTATTAGAAATTAAAATCTAATTGTATAGTTAAATCTATTGACTAAATTTATTATTCAACAACTAAATTCCAATTATGTTTGTCTTCTACACTTCCTTGTTGGATTCCAGTTAGGGTTTCGTATAGTTTTGTGCAAACAGGTCCTGCTTCATTACCATAGTCATAAACTTTTCCAGTTCCTCTATCAACAATTTGTCCAATTGGAGAAATAACTGCAGCTGTTCCACAAGCAGCAACTTCTTCAAATGTTGAAAGCTCTTCAACATCAATAGGTCTTTGTTCTACTTTCATTCCCAAATCTTTTGCCAATTGACGAAGTGACATATTGGTTATTGAAGGAAGAATTGAAGAAGAATGTGGAGTGCAATAAGTATTATTCTTTATTCCAAAGAAGTTTGCAGCTCCTGCTTCATCAATATATTTTTTGTGAATTGCGTCTAAATAAATACAATTTGAGAATCCTTCATCATGAGCTCTTTGTCCTGATTTTAAAGAAGCAGCATAGTTACCACCGACTTTAAATGTTCCAGTTCCAAGTGGAGCTGCACGGTCAAAATCTTCTACAATTTGGAATTTAACTGGCTTAAATCCTGCCTTAAAGTAAGGTCCAACTGGTCCAACAAATACCATAAATAAGTATTCATCTGCTGGCTTAACACCAACTTCAGCTCCTGTTCCAATTAATAATGGACGAAGGTATAAAGATGCTCCTGAACCTGCTGGTGGAACAAATCTTTCATTTCTTTTAACAACTTCAACACATGCTTTCACAAATAAATCTTCTGGAACTGGTGCCATCATGATTCCTTCTGCAGTACGAAACATACGCTTAGCATTTTCGTAAGGACGGAATAAACGGATTTTACCATCAACTCCTCTAAAAGCTTTCATTCCTTCAAAACCAGCTTGTCCATAATGAAGACAAGTTGCAGCCATATGCATTGTTATTTCTTCTGATTGAGTAAATTCTAATTCACCCCATTTACCATTACGGTAATAGCAACGTACATTCCAATCTGTTTTGTAATAGCCAAAAGGTAGGCCTGACCAATTTATATCATTCATATCTATAAAATTTTGTTTTTATTTAGTATAAAAGTTCAACAAAATTACAACTTATTATTTATATAGCAATTTAAAAGTCTAAGAAAATTCCCTTTTCATAAACCACATCAAATAAGAAAAGAGCTTTAGCTGCAACGGAAACACCTGCCGAAGCTCTATCTTTTTCTTCAATGATTTTGCAAAACTCTTCAACATTTATCTTTTCCAACCCAACCTCTATCATTGTACCAACAATTGACCTTACCATATTTCTTAAAAATCTATTGGCATTAATTGTAAAGACTAATAAATCGCCTTTTTTTTCCCAAGAAGCAAAATTAATAGTACAATTATTATTATTTACTTGTGTATGTAGTTTTGAAAAGCTTGTAAAATCTGTATAAGCAAGAAGTTTCTTACAAGCCAAATTCATTTTCTCAATATTTAAAGGACGTGGAAGATAGTAGGTAAAATCATTATTAAAAGGTTGTTTTTGAGTAGCTATATAATATTTATAAGTTCTACTTATGGCATCAAACCTTGCATGAGCGTCATTTTTTACTTTTAGAATAGAGATAATCCGTATATCATAAGCAAAGTAATTATTCAACCTAAACCTAAGCTGTTTCAACTCCTCAATAGACATTTCCTCAAAGTCAAAATGAGCATAATAACTTTTGGCATGAACACCCGTATCTGTTCTACCGCAACCGGTTAAGCTGATATTTTCCTTTAAGATATGCATTAATGCCTTTTCCAAACCCTGTTGCACAGAAGGCTCGTTGGGTTGAATTTGCCAACCACAAAAATTTGCACCATTATACGACAAATGAATAAAGTACCTCATTAATTATCTTTTCTTCAACTTGCAAAGATATATGAATTATCTTACTTAAAACAAGATAATGAAGTAAAAACCATTATTCCATATACAAGCCAAACCTAACTCTTCCCCTTTTTAATTCCTAATTAGCTTGCGGGTATAGACATTCTTATGGGTTCGGACTTTTAGGACATAGACTCCCTTTGGCATTAAGACTAAGCTTAGGCTTTCTATTTTTGCTTTGGGACTTTGTTTCCAGAATATTAATTGCCCACTCATATTATAAAGTGAAATATCAAGTATCATCTCTCCTTGTGCCTTAATACTTACATCATTATAGGCAGGATTAGGATAGATTATAAGATTATTGCTCTTTTCATTTTCTATATCTTCAATAGAGCTTACATAAGGATGTAGAAAGGTTGTATCTTTATACTTTGCCATAAAAGCATTACTATTTCCACTACTTCCACTAAGATGAATATCTCCAAAACTAATATTCCCAGAATACATTCCAGTAATAAATAATTCCCCATTATCATTCATTATTGTATTTCCATCTTCTATATCTCTTGCATCTGGATATGATATTATATTCTTTACTTCTACAAGCTCTCCATCAGTATTCCAACGAACTAATGCAAAACCTCTTTCACCAGTATAAACTGTATCAATTCCATGTAACTGCCATAGGTAGTAGATTTTTCTAATTACCTGATTGTTTCTTACTACAAAAGATTTATCTACTTTTTCATCGAATGTATCTCCATCAGATGTTCCATGAGAGATATATTTTCCTGTCTCTTTATTTAGTCTTGCAAAGAATATTCCTTCTCCTGTGTAAGCATTTAGATTTAGCAGATTAAAACGCAAAGGAGTACCATCGTCAAAATATAATTTAGACATAGTAGAATCAAAAACAGAAATTCCATTTTCTTTATTAGATAAAAAATGATACGCCCAACCTAAAATATAAACATTATTATCGTCATTATTTATTTGGGAATTAAATATAACTGTATAATATGTAGGATGAAAAGAAGGAGATATGTCATGCCTATTTTCCCCAAATACTTGATTTGCCCAAATAGGTTCTCCTATTGTATCATATTTTATGATAAATCCTAGATTCCTGCATTTAGCATCATTTATAATTAATTTTTGTGATGAACCTAAATGAACCTCTCTGTAATAAGTTGTGTCATCACTGGGTGTATGTTCTAAATATCCTGTAAGATATAAGTTTTCTTCATCATCAACTGTAATTCCGGTAGGATATGGAGAAAATCTTGTAAGAACAGAATGTTCATTCCCTATTCCTGAGGTATCTCTTACCATTTGTTTTGACCATACTAAATCAAAATCAGGACTAAACTTTAATAACCAAGTATTGTTTTGAATAACAAAATTCTCTAATGGATATATTTTTTGATTATTAACAACTATCCTAATTGTGTCCGCATTAGTTGGCTTACCTATATGTGTAAATATATAGATATAACCATTCTTATCAATATGAAATGGTGCTATTCTATCATAAATAAGCTCTCCTCCTCGAGCATATGTATCTGACGGAATATAATATCTATGTCTTAAAAAGTATTCACTTTGTTTGTTCCCATCCAGATCAAAGGTTACAAAACAATTAAAGCTACCTCCATTTAAAGGGTAGGTTGGAGGGTTAGGGTATTGACCTACTATTAATGTATCAAAGTACCATGTTCTATATCCTCCATTTCCTCCTGGCGAATAAGAACCTGCAAGTAAGACTATTGAAGTATCTCCTACAATATCCATCCAATTGGTATAAGAATCGTATTGTGCACTCTTAATTGTTCTTTTCCAAAGAAGATTTCCTT
>DHCV01000034.1:50234-63590 GCA_002399025.1 Bacteroidales bacterium UBA4893
CAATTGGTATATGAATCATATTGGGAATTTTTGATTGATCTTTTCCAAAGAAGATTTCCTTGAGGGTCAAACTTTGCTAATAAAACTGCTTTATAACCTATAAAACCTCCTTCTGAAAGTCCTTCTCCATTATTATTCCAGAATGCATGCTCTCCCATAGTGCCTGCAATATAGATATTCCCTTGTGAGTCGTAAACGGAACGAACTATCCTATTATAAAGAATTGAGGAGTTCATTGGGTCATCTTGCCCTGAATAAGACCTTGCCCATTGCCACTCTCCTTGTGAAAAAGAAGTGATAGCAGAAAGCATAAAGGATATTAAAATTATGATTGTTTTAATGTGTAATTCTTTTTTCATAGCTGTATTTTTTATTATTATATATATAACACTATAAAATGGAAATTTGTTTATTGAAAAGCAATAATTTAATTTTAAAATTCTTGTTTTCTTATGGAGTTTAAAGAGCTTAATGTCTTTAAAGTCTTTAAGCTCCTAAAAAAAACAAACGCCATCTGCTTTTATTTTGCAAACGGCGTTTGTGGTTTTTGTTAATGGAAATATTATTTATTTTATAAATCCACTTCTTCTAAGGAGGGCTTCGTTGGAAGGTTCGTGTCCACGGAAGGCTTTGTAAAGCTCCATTGGATGTTTCTTGCCTCCTTGTGAAAGGATATTCTTACGGAATGAATTGGATACTTCTTTATTAAAGATACCTTTTTCTTTAAATAACGAATAGGCATCGGCATCTAAAACTTCTGCCCATTTATATCCATAGTATCCTGCTGCATATCCTCCTGAGAATATATGTCCAAATTGTGTACTCATAATGGACCCTGGAACAACAGGCAATAACTCTGCTTTTGATGAACTCTTTCTTTCAATGGTTTCTACATCTCCACTTATTGTGGAAGTGATATTATTCCATCCCATATCTACCAATCCTAAGAAAAGTTGTCTAACGCTCATATAACCTGCAAGGAATTGCTCACTTGCTTTTATTTTGTCAACAAGTTCTTGTGGTATTTTTTCTCCTGTTTGATAATGTGAGGCAAACATATCTAAGAATTCTTTTTCTGTTGCCCAATTTTCCATTATTTGTGATGGAAGCTCAACAAAATCTCTATAAACAGAAGTTCCTGATGTGCTTTCATAGTTACATTCTGATAAAATGCCATGAAGACAATGTCCAAACTCATGAAGGAATGTGTTGTACTCATCAAAGGTTAGTAGTGATGGTGCTTTGGCTGTTGGTTTGGTGAAATTGCAAACCATTTGGATTAGAGGACGAATATCTTGTCCATTAACAACTTTTTGTTCTCTGAATGAAGTCATCCATGCTCCTGAACGTTTGGATTCTCTTGGGAAAAAGTCCATATAGACCAAAGCCATAAACTTATTTCTTTCCTTATCCCAAACTTCATAGGTTACAACGTCTGGATGATATTTTTCAACGTTCTTGTTTTCTCTAAACTCTAATCCATAAAGTTTGTCTGCTAACATAAAAATTCCATCTCTAACCTTTTCCAATTGGAAATAAGGCTTTGTCATTTCTGGATTAATGGAATACTTTTCATTCTTAAGTTTTTCTTGCCAATAAGACCAGTCCCAACGTTGAAGCTCGCCTTGGAAACCTTTTGACTGTGCATACTCGGTTACCATCTTAAGGTCTTTTTGTGCATAAGGCATTGAGGCATTGAGTAAGTTGTCGATGAAAGACATAACCTTTGCAGGATTTTCTGCCATTCTATCTGTTAGCGCATACTCAGCATAGGAAGAATAGCCCAAAAGTTGAGCCATACGCAAGCGAAGATTAGCAATCTTCAAAACGTTTTCCTTATTATCATTCTCATTTCCGTTATTTGCAACCCTATTGGATGCTGTCCAGATTTCTTTTCTTAAATCCTTATTGTCTGCATAGGTTATAAAAGGAATATAGCTTGGATAATTTAGGGTAAATACCCATCCCTTAACCTTTTTTTCCTTTGCTGTTTCCTTTGCAGCATCAATTGCATACTGAGGTAATCCTGCAAGGTCTTTCTTATTCTTAATTACTAATGAATAAGCATTTTGATCAGCAAGGTTATTTCTTTGATATTTAAGACTTGTTAGGGATAATTCTTCCGAAATCTTACGAAATTCATCTTTTTCTTTTCCTTTTAACAAAGCACCATTCTTTATAAACCCCTTATAAGACTTATCCAAAAGCATTCTTTGTTCCTTAGTTAGAGCAATTTCATCCCTATTGTCATAAACTTCCTTAACTCTTGCGAAAAGCTCTGGATTCATGTTTAAGTCATTGCTATATCGAGTAAGCATTGGTGAAATATCCTCTGCTATCTTTTGCAGTTCTTGACTTGTATTTGCTTCATTGATATTGAAGAAAACTCCCAAAACTCTTCCAAGCATACTTCCGGCTTGTTCCAAAGCAATAATTGTGTTTTCAAAGCTTGGTTTTTCTTTGTTCTTAATAATTGCGTCAACCTCTTTCTTTGCAACTTCCAAAGCATGTTCAATTGCTGGTTTATAATGCTCTGTCTTTATTGAATTAAAGGGTGGAGTTTGATAAGGAGTGTTCCACTCCATTACCAAAGGATTCTTCTCAATAGGTTGAGTTTCTGCCTTAGGTTTTTGCTGAGATACTAACATTGCTGAAGTCATGGTCATAATCAATGTAAATAAAGTTAATTTTCTCATTTTTCAAATATATTTTTAGTTATTTTTTACAAAACGAAATGCAAAAATACATTATTTTTGGGAAACTCAAAAAACCTAAACGGTATTTGATGATTTTTAGTTATTAGCTTTTTTGATGCAAGGGCTGAAAACTAAGTTTAAATATTTAAACTTGATTATTCGGAATTATTCTACTTAGAATCTAAAAAATTGTCTTAAATTTGCAACCTATTGTAAAATTAAAATCATTTTATATATGAAAAAAGCTTATGTATTCCCTGGTCAAGGTGCTCAGTTCGTTGGCATGGGAAAAGATCTATATGATAATCTGCCTTTGGCAAAAGAAATGTTTGAAAAGGCTAATGAAATATTAGGGTTTAGGATTACTGACCTTATGTTTTCAGGAACAGTTGAAGACTTAAAACAAACAAAAGTTACTCAACCAGCAATATTTCTTCATTCTGTAATTCTTGCTTATGCTTTGGGAGAAGATTTTAACCCAGATATGATTGCAGGACATTCTCTTGGAGAATTTTCAGCATTAGTTGCTGCAAAGGCAATGAGCTTTGAAGATGGTCTTCGCTTAGTTGCTGCTCGTGCTAATGCTATGCAAAAAGCTTGTGAAGCTGTTCCATCAACAATGGCCGCTGTTTTAGGATTGGACGATAAGGTTGTTGAAGATATTTGTGCTTCAATTAAAGATGAAGTTGTTGTTCCAGCAAATTATAATTGTCCTGGACAGTTAGTTATTTCAGGTTCAGTTGCAGGAATTGAAAAAGCTTGTGTTTTAATGAAAGAAGCTGGAGCCAAACGTGCCTTACCATTAACTGTTGGTGGTGCTTTCCACTCTCCTTTAATGTTACCTGCTCAAGAAGAATTGGCTAAGGCTATTGAAAACACAAATTTCAATACTCCTATTTGTCCTGTTTACCAAAATGTAAACGCTAAGCCAATGACTGAAGCAAAAGAAATAAAAGAAAACTTAATTAAACAATTAACTGCTCCAGTTCGTTGGACTCAAATTTCTTTAGCAATGGTTGAAGACGGAGCTACAACATTTATTGAAGTTGGTCCAGGAACTGTTCTTCAAGGATTAATTAAGAAAGTAAAAGCTGACGGAGAATTTATTTCTGCTTCAATTTAATTAAAAATAAATATGGATTTTCAATCTCTTATTCTCAAGCGTCAAAGCGATAGGAAATATAGTTCAGTTCCTGTTGAAAAGGAGAAAATTATGCAGTGTATTGAGGCTGCAAGGCTTTCTCCCTCTGCATGCAATAGTCAGCCATGGACATTCGTTGTTATAGACGATGAAAATCTTAGACAAAAGGTTGAGAAAGCTGCCTCAGGACTTGGAATGAATAAGTTTGCAACACAAGCACCTGTTATTCTTGCCATTGTTTTGGAAAAGCCCAACCTAACTTCTAAGATTGGTTCGGTGATGAAGGATAAAGAATATACCCTTATTGATATTGGGATTGCTGCTAACCAGTTTTGTCTTCAAGCCTCTGAGTTGGGTTTGGGAACTTGCATGATTGGTTGGTTTGACGAAAAGAAAGTGAAAGACCTGCTTAATGTTCCACGCTCAAAACGCATCCCTTTACTCATTACACTTGGATATTCCCTTTCTGAACAAAGAGAAAAGATAAGAAAACCAATAGATAAAATGTATAAACAAAATAAATATTAATATAAAAATGATAACAAACAATTTCGCAAAAAGACATAATGGACCACAAGCTGGTGATATTCAAAAAATGCTTGATGTTGTTGGGGTGAAAACTATGGAAGAATTGATTGACAAAACAATTCCTTCTGCAATTCGCCTAAAAGAGCCACTTAACCTTCCTCGAGGAATGAATGAGTTTGAGTATATCTCTCACATGAAAGAATTAGCATCTAAGAATAAGATCTTTAAGTCCTATATTGGAATGGGCTACTACAATACAATTACTCCAGGTGTTTTGCAAAGAAACATTTTGGAAAACCCAGGTTGGTATACAGCTTACACTCCTTATCAGGCAGAAATTTCTCAAGGAAGACTTGAAGTTTTATTCACCTTCCAAACAACAATTTGTTCACTTACTGCTATGCCAATTGCAAATGCTTCAATGCTTGATGAAGCAACAGCTGCAGCTGAAGCAATGCTAATGTTTTATGGTTCTCGTTCAAGAGAACAACAAAAGAATAATGTTATTAAATTCTTCGTTGATTCATCTCTTTATCCACAAAACTTGGAGGTTATTAGAACAAGAGCTCTACCTAAGGGAATTGAACTTGTTATTGGCAACCCAAAGGAAATAGAATTAGATAATACTTTCTTTGGAGCAATACTTCAATATCCAAATCTTTTTGGAGAAGTAAACGATTATTCAACTTTTACTGCTAAAGCAAAAGAAAAGAATATTTTTGTTGCTTTCGTTGCTGATATTCTTTCTTTGGCATTATTAACTCCTCCTGGAGAATTGGGTGCTGATGTTGTTTGTGGTAATACTCAACGATTAGGAGTTCCAATGGGATACGGTGGACCTCATGCTGGTTATTTTGCTTGTACAGATACTTTCAAGAGAAATATGCCAGGAAGAATTGTTGGACTAACTGTTGATGCTCAAGGAAACAAAGCATTCCGTTTGGCTCTTCAAACAAGAGAACAACACATAAAGAGAGAAAAAGCAACATCTAACATCTGTACTGCATCTGCTCTTGTTGCAATTGTTGCAGCACAATATGCAGCCTATCACGGACAAGAAGGAATTAAAGAAATTGCTAAAGATATTCATTGTCTTGCAGGTCTTCTTTCTATGGAAGCTTCTGCTTATGGTTTCAAACAATTAAATAAGGTATTCTTCGATACATTACATTTCGAAACTCCTGTTTCTTCTGAAATTGTTTGCAAAAAGGCAATTGAAAAACAAATGAACTTCAATATCCTTGATGAAAATCACCTTACAATAAGTATTGATGAAACAACATCAATTGAAGATATTAATTCAATTCTTGAAGTTTTTGCGTCTTCTGTTAATAAAGAACATAAAGCAGTGTCTTGCAATGGAGAATGCTCAAAAGGAATTATTCCAGAAAGCTTATTGCGTAAGAGTGAATTCTTAAAAGAAGAAGTCTTCAATAAGTATCATAGCGAAACAGATATGATGCGCTACTTGAAGAAACTTGAAATTAAAGACCTTTCTCTAAACAGAGCAATGATTCCACTAGGAAGTTGTACAATGAAACTTAATGCTGCTGCCGAAGTTATTCCTTTCACTTGGGTAGAGTTTGGAAGCATTCATCCTTTTGCCCCTAAAAACCAAACAGAAGGTTATTTGGAGATGATTGATAATATGGATATGATTCTTTCCGAAATTACTGGGTTTGCAAAAGTAAGTCTTCAACCAAATTCTGGTGCTGCTGGTGAGTATGCTGGATTAATGACAATTAGAAACTACCAAAAAGCTAACGGACAAGAAAACCGTAAAGTTTGTTTAATCCCTGCTTCTGCTCATGGAACAAATCCTGCTTCTGCAGCTATGGCTGGATTGGATATTATTGTTATTAAATCAACCTCTGAAGGAGAAATTGACATTGAAGATTTAAGAGAAAAGGCAGTTGCCAACAAAGAAAATCTTTCTTGTTTGATGGTTACCTACCCTTCTACTCACGGAGTATTTGAAGAAGGTATTTTGGAAATCATAAAGATTATTCACGATAATGGAGGTTTGGTTTATATGGACGGAGCTAATATGAATGCTCAAGTTGGTTTAACTTCTCCTGGATTTATGGGAGCTGACGTTTGCCACTTAAACCTTCATAAGACTTTTGCTATTCCTCACGGTGGTGGTGGTCCTGGAGTTGGTCCAATTGGTGTTAACAAAAAGCTTGTGGATTATCTTCCTAATCATATTTGCTTTGAAACAGGAGGAAAACATGGCTCTCAAGTTGCTGGAGCTCCTTATGGATCTGCAATGGCCCTTACAATGACTTATGGATACCTTAAACTTTTAGGATTAGATGGTTTGACTGAGGCAACTCGTTATGCTATCCTTAATGCAAATTACATTAAGGCTCGTTTAAGCACAGATTATAAGATTCTTTATACTGGCAAAAATGGAATGGTTGCTCACGAAATGATTATGGACTGCAATCCTTTCAGCTTAACAAGTGGTATTCAATGTGGAGATATTGCAAAACGTTTAATGGACTATGGTTTCCATGCCCCAACTGTTGCTTTCCCTGTTCATGGAACTCTTATGATTGAACCAACTGAGTCAGAACCTTTATCAGAAATGGACCGTTTGTGCGATGCTTTAATTCAAATTAGAAAAGAAATTAAGGATATTGAAGACGGAAAAGCAGATAAGGAAAACAACTTAATTAAAAATGCACCTCACACAATGCAAGTTGTTTGTGCAGAAAGCTGGGATAGACCTTACTCAAGACAAGAAGCAGCTTTCCCATTAGAACATGACGATAAGTATTGGCCTACTTCCTCAAGGGTTGATGATGCTTTTGGCGACAGAAACCTTTGTGCTTGCTGGGACAGATAATAATATTTTAAAATAAACCATTATTCATAATGGTTGAAAATTTGAAGGGGTTGTATTAATTTACAATCCCTTTATTTTTTGACTATAAAAAACATATCTTTTTTTAGCTAAAAATAGTCCTTTAAAAGAAGTAAAAAAGTCTTATTAAAATCTAAGTAAATCAAGCTTTTATCTAATTAAATAAGGATTTGATGTAAGAATCATGGCATGATATTCTCGGATTCATGGCATGAATTGACCCATTTCATGGCATGATTCCAAGCAATTCATGGCATGATTTCGAGTAATTCATGGCATGAATTGAAAAACATCATGCCATGAAATTGAGATTAAAATCAAGTTTAAATAGTTCTAAACTTAGTTTATTTAGATTGAAAAGAAGTTTAGCAAGTTTTAATTAAGGCTTTCTTTATACAATCAAATATCTTTTTCTTTAAATTTGGATACATAAGTCTATTCCAACTCATTTTGAGACAATTTTTAATTATTTCTATTATTTTACTACCTTTGCAACTTGATTTTTCCTTTAAACATAATTTATAAATAAACATTCCTTCGCTTTTTTGTTGAAGAAATAAATAAGAAGAAAAAACAAAACAATTTATGACATACACAGATAAAGAAAAGAAATTTAAACGTTTTAACGTAACAACTGCTCTTCCTTATGCAAATGGAGGAGTTCATATTGGACATTTGGCTGGAGTTTATGTTCCTGCAGATATTTATGTACGTTATCTTCGTTTGATGCAGGAGGATGTAATTTTTGTTGGAGGAAGTGATGAACATGGAGTGCCAATTACAATTAAGGCAAAGAAAGAAGGTGTTACACCTCAAGATATTGTTGATAGATACCATAATATTATTAAGAAAAGTTTTGAAGAATTTGGAATTACCTACGATATCTATTCACGCACCTCATCACAAACTCATCACAAAACCTCATCAGATTTCTTTAAGAAGCTCTTTAATGATGGAAAGTTTATAGAAAAGGTTTCAGAACAATATTATGATGAAGAAGCTAAAGCTTTTTTAGCAGACAGATACATAACAGGCACTTGTCCACATTGTGGAAACGAGAAAGCTTATGGCGATCAGTGTGAAGCCTGCGGAACAAGTTTAAATGCAACCGATTTAATCAATCCTCAATCAACCCTAAGTGGAGCAAAGCCAGTTTTGAAAGAAACCAAACATTGGTTTTTACCACTTAATGACTATGAAGCTTTCCTTAGAGAATGGATATTGGAAAACCACAAAGAATGGAAGCCAAATGTTTATGGACAATGCAAAAGCTGGATAGAACAAGGACTTCAACCAAGAGCCGTTACAAGAGATTTGGACTGGGGAGTAAAAGTTCCAATTGAAGGAGCTGATGGTAAGGTTTTATATGTTTGGTTTGATGCTCCAATAGGATATATTTCAAACACCATTGAACTACTTCCTAATGATTGGGAAAAATGGTGGAAAGACAAAGAGACTAAGCTTGTACATTTTATTGGAAAAGATAATATTGTTTTCCATTGCATAGTTTTCCCTTCAATGCTAAAAGCTGAAGGAAGTTATATATTGCCTGAGAATGTTCCTGCCAATGAATTCCTAAACCTTGAAGGAGATAAGATATCAACATCAAGAAACTGGGCTGTTTGGTTAGATGAATATTTAATTGACTTTCCTAACAAACAAGATATTTTGCGTTATGTTCTTTGTGCAAATGCTCCTGAGTCAAAAGACAATGACTTTACATGGAAAGATTTTCAAACACGTAATAATAGCGAACTTGTTGCCATATTAGGTAACTTTATAAATCGCACGATTGTACTTACTCACAAATATTTTGAAGGCAAGGTTCCAAAACTTAATAACCTTTCCGAATTAGACAAAGCCACCATAGAAGAAATTAAAACCTATCCCCAAAAGATTGGTACTCTATTGGAGACATACAAATTCCGTGAAGCATTATTTGAAATGATGAACTTAGCACGTTTGGGAAATAAATATTTAACTGAAAACGAACCTTGGAAAACAATCAAAACAGATGTTGAAAGAACCCAAACCTCAATCAACATTAGCCTTCAAATTTGTGCTAACCTGGCAATACTTATGGAGCCATTCCTTCCATTCTCTGCAAAGAAACTCCAAAAGATGATTAATCTAAATCCATTAAATTGGTTTGAAGTTGGGAATTACAACTTGCTTAATGAAGGACATAAGATTGAAGAAGCAGAACTATTGTTTGAAAGAATTGAAGACTCTGAAATAGAAAAACAAACAAATAAACTTCTTCAAACAAAGGAAAGCAACAAAGAAAACAACTATAAAGCAAGTGAACAAAAAGAGAATATTCAATTTGATGATTTTGCAAAAATAGATATTCGTACGGGAACAATTCTTGAAGCAGAAAAAGTTCCAAAGACAAAGAAGCTCCTAAAACTAAAGATAGATACAGGAATTGATCAAAGAACAATTGTGAGTGGAATTGCAGAATACTTTGAGCCAGAAAACATAATAGGAACACAAGTATCTGTTTTAGTTAACCTTGCCCCCAAAGAACTTAAAGGCATTCAATCACAAGGAATGATTCTAATGGCAGAAGACAAAGACGGCAAATTAGTTTTTGTTTCCCCAAAAGAAAAGGTAGTAAACGGAGCTGAAATCAGATAGTTTATAAGAACATTAAACTTTAATAGCATGGAAGATTCTAAATTCAAACCCAACCCTTGGCTTATTGCTGGTTTTATTTCAATGCTATTAGCAGTAGTATTGTTCTATTTCTCTATAATAAACTTTACTGCAAGCATATCATTAATAGCCTTAAGCATAGTTTTTGATATAATTTCTATTATTCAATATAAAAAGAAGAGCAAAGAAAAAAACGAAGAGTAATAAAGAATAAGGGATGCACTAAATGAAGTACGTCCCTTATTTTTTATTTAAACAACCAATTCCTTTTTATTTAACAACCAGTTTCTTTTTAATTGTTCCTTTGTCAGTAATTAAGCTTACAACATAATTACCTTTGGCAAGTGAACTGATATCTATTGTTGATTCTTTTTTGTTTAGAGTTATTGCCTTTGCTTTCTTTCCTAAAGCATCGTAAAACTCTATTTCTTTTATTATATCTTGACTTTCTATATTTAAAGTATTTTCAGCTGGATTTGGATAAAGCTTTATTGTGTTTTCAATATTTATGTTTTCCCCTAAACTCAAGCTATCTCCAACTTTTAGAATTGGGAGAAATTCAATAAAGGTCTTTTGATATAAATGATAGAGTGGGTCTTCTGAAAAACGTATCCATTTATTATCCTTCTTTAACCAAGGACTTTCTTCAAAAGCTGTTGCATACAAAGTATCTATTACTGTTGCCCATGGATCAGGATTATCATAATTTATACCTACATAAAGTGTATCCCAAGGTGCATTTTCTGCACGAAAGAAATTCTCTAAACATCCTGTTGAATCATATACACTCCATGTACAAGGATAGACAATCTCAAATCCTATATATTGATTATATGGAGCATAAATATCACCTGCTAAATAAAAATCACTAACTTGTATTTCATTATGAAAATAATGAAGTCTATATCCATCTGATAAACTAGTATTCCATGGATCTATAATTGAGGAATCCAAATCATTAAAACCCATATCCATTATTCTTAGAAAGACATTTCCATATAATGAAGGAGATAGGCATCCATTAGGGTTGTGAAGTTTTACGGCTATTCCTATAACAGTAACTGTTGAATCAAAATGATAAGGTTGAGCGAGTCCCTGAACGTCATATATATTCATTCCTGCAATCTGTTGAGATCCAAAACATGGAATATTGGTACCTGGATAGTAGGAAGTATTACAACTATCACAAAGATGTGCATAGTATTCATAATAAATAAAATTCATATTTCCCCAATAACAGTTACTTAAATCATAAGGATGATAAACTAAAGTATCATATTGTGTTTGTGCATTAACTCTTAATAATGCAAACACTAAGGCTATTGTTAATAATATCTTTTTCATAAGCATATTTTTTTATTTCACAACCAATTTCTTTTTAATCTTTCCTTTGTCGGTTATTAAGTTTACAACATAATTACCCTTAGCAAGTGAACTTATATCTATTGTTGATTCTTTTTTGTTTAGGGTTATTGCCTTTGCTTTCTTTCCTAAAGCATCGTAAAACTCTATTTCTTTTATTATATCTTGGCTTTCTATATTTAAAGTATTTTCAGCTGGATTTGGATAAAGCTTTATTGTGTTTTCAATATTTATATTTTCCCCTAAACTCAAACCATCACCAACTTTAAGGATTGGAAGAAATTCAATAAAGGTTTTTTGATATAAATGATAAACAGGGTCATCAGAAAAACGTATCCATTTACTATCTTTCTTTAACCAAGGACTATCTTCAAAAGTTGTCGCATACAAAGTATCTGTTACTGTTGCCCATGGGTCAGGATTATAATAATTTATACCTACATAAAATGTATCATAAGGGAAATTTCCAGATCGAAACAAATTCTCTAAACATCCAGTTGAATCATATAAACTCCATGTACAAGGATAGACAATCTCAAATCCACTATATTGATTATATGCAGGAATATCACTTGCTAAATAGAAATCTTTTGTTTGTATTTCATTAGAAAAGTAATGCAGTCTATATCCATTTGATTCTGGAGTGTACCATGGATCTATTGCTGAGGAATCCAAGCAATTAAATCCCATATCCATTATTCTTAGAAATACAGTTCCATATAATGAAGGAGATAAACAACCATTAGGGTTGTGAAGTTTTACTGCTATTCCTATAACAGTAACTGTTGAATCAAAATGATAAGGTTGTGCAAGTCCTAGTACGTCATATCTATTCATTCCTGCAATCTGGTCAGACATAACACATAAAATATTTGTACCAGGATAGTATGAAGAATTACAACTATCACAAAACATTGCATAATATGTATAAGGCATAAAATCCATATTTCCCCAATAACAATTACTTAAATCATAAGGATGATAAACTATGGTATCATATTGTGTTTGTGCATTAACTTTCAATAATGCAAACACTATGACTATTGTTAATAATATCTTTTTCATATACATTGATTTTTATTCCATTTCTAAACATTGTTTTATTACATCATTATTATTTGGTTCATTTAAATCCATCTTATGAATTATTGTTGTATTGCCCGGATAGTAAAATCCAGGAGAATATAGATACATAAGTGCAAAGTTACATGGGAATAAGTTATCCCATTGATTAAAACTATTTATTCCCATTTCAAATACAGCTCTTGGTCGATAGTCTCTACAGGAATTCGGCATAAAATTATTCTCTTCATTATCTAAAATACCTAATCCTAATTGTGTTCCAAAATTTCCAATAAGAGCGAAATTATTCCTATTGTATTTTAATATATTATTCCAAGCTCGGTTATTTTGTAATACAAATAGAAATTTAGAAATATAGGTATTATTAGCATCAAAAATACTATTATCCATATCTACATATTGTACATCTTCTGTAAAAATACCATTATTTAATTGACTCCTTAAAACTAAGAGGTTGTTCATTTCTGGCAAATATTCTATATCTCTCAAAACTACTTTATCTGAATTTTCATCAATTAATGAAGTATGAATGATATTAAATGGTTCTATTCCTAAATCAACTTTTGTAACTATGGTCCCTAATATATTACTTGGTAAAGGTCGATGAGAAACATGTACTATTGCTATATTATCTCTTTCTAATCTTTCTATATAAAAACCATCATTTGTAACATTATTATAAATATTAGTATAATAAGAAGGAGCGAGAACTTTATAAGAAACATGAATATTAAAGTCTTCCTTATCAATTCTTCTTAAAACAATATATTTACTTCTATTAGGATTTCCCGTGAAAGAAGGATCAAAAAATTGAGTTGAAGCCAAGCATATATAATTATCTGTTATTACTAAATCTTGAAATTCTTCATATTCATATGGATGATTAATTTCGTTTTTAAAATACTTATGCCTATACAATGTAAAAGGATTAACAGATGGATAAGCAGGATTTAAAACTGTTTCTATTATTTTATATCCAATAAAACAATCATAATGATTTGTATCTGGATAAACCCAAG
>DHCV01000033.1:0-1176 GCA_002399025.1 Bacteroidales bacterium UBA4893
AGTTTACTGGGCGTTTTTTGTTTGTTGAAATTAGTCATTAATCAGAATTACTATATATACACTAATATTTATAAAGATATATAGTTAAATTGAAAGTCTATTAGGTTAGTATCTCCCCTGAAGATAACATTTTTATAATATTTCTGAAGATATATTTTGTTTTGAGACTTGTATCCTACTGCTGAACCAATATATTTTGGATTTACATAAATAGTTATTACATTTGCTTTTTTGTGAGTTATTGATTCAAATTTTTCTTTCCAAATATTACTTAGAACTAACTCTCTAAATGAAACATGGAAGGGACCTGCTAAAAGTTCTTTGCCACTTATCAATGCTTCAGAAGGATGTAATCCTACTCTTAAAATATTTACATTATTTTCTAGAAAAATATTATATAATTTTGAAGTCCAAATTATTGCTTCACCCATTTCTAAAGGTAAATAATCTCCTTTTCTAAATAATTCAGCAAGAATTGTATTTTCAATAACTAAGGTTGGATAAATACGTGTTGATTTTGCACCCAATCGAACTATCTCTTTCGCAGTTTCAATGCTTTTTTCTAAGGTATCATGAGGAAGTCCTATCATCATTTGTAATCCTAAATCAAAACCGTATTCATTAATGAGTTTTGATGCATTTTGAACATCTTTAACGCTATGCCCTCTTTGTGATTTTTCTAAGACTTCATCATTTAGCGACTGAGCTCCAAGTTCAATAGTTTGAACATTATATTTCTTAAGCATTTGAAGAATTTCAGGAGTAATATAATCTGGACGAGTAGAAATTCTTATGCTTCTTATTTTGTTTTGGTAAATATAAGGCTGAATGATTTGAAGATATTCTTCTTGTTTTTTTTGATTAATTGCTGTGAAACTCCCTCCAAAAAAAGCTAATTCTGAATTATAGGGTTCTTTAAAAGTTTGTAAATATGTTTCTATTTTTGAGATTATTTCACTTGAAGAAGGTTGAATAAATTGTCCAGAAATATGATGTTGGTTGCAGTAAATACAAGAATTGAAGCAAGCTTGTTGAGGAATAAAAATAGGGATATTATAGTGTCTCATTTTTGTTTTTTCAACTTCTCTTCAATAATAATTTATTGCACTTTATTAGAATGACTAAAAATATGATTATAAAAACAAAGGAAGTATAATCTAAAATAAACACCGAATA
>DHCV01000033.1:1377-12863 GCA_002399025.1 Bacteroidales bacterium UBA4893
TATTCGGTGTTTATTTTAGATTAAACTCCCCTTTTCTAAAAGTTATTCTATTTAGCTTTTTTTGAAGGAAGAATCATCCTCATAATAGCCGTAACCATACCCATATCCGTTTCCGTAACCTTTTCCATACCCATATCCGTAGTTCTTACCTCCATAGGACCCATATCCGTACTTACTTGATGCATTGGCTAAACCGTTTAGAATAAAATTAAATTTGACCTTATCCCTATTTTCAAAATCATCAATTGTTGAATTGAAAATGCGTTTATCTGTATGTCCAGCCCTCACTACTACAATATTAATATCAGATTCTTTGGTTAAAGTAACTGCATCAGAAATCAAAGACACAGGAGGTGTGTCAAAAATAATTGCATCATATCTTTGTCTTAATTCTTCAATTAATTTTGAATTTTCAGGGGAATCAATTAATTCAGATGGATTTGGAGGAACAGGTCCTGAAACTAAAATATCTAAATTTTCAAACTCAGTAGATTGAATTACTTCATCTAAAGAATTTCTTCCAATAAGATAAGTTGATACTCCAATATTATTTTTTAAGTTGAAAAAAGTATGTAGTTTTGGTTTTCTTAAGTCATATCCAACAATAATGGTTTTGTGTCCAGCCAAAGAAATAATTGAAGCCAAATTCATAGAAATAAAACTTTTACCATCAGATGGCATTGAAGATGTGATGAGAATAACTTGATTCTTATCTTTCCCAACAATGTATTTTAGATTTGTCCTAATGGAGCGGAAGCTTTCGGTTATTTGAGATTTAGGTTTAGCAAATACAACCAATTTGCTACCAGCTCCTTCAATTGTTGGAATGTATCCAATTATTGGCGATTTAGAAATCTTTTCAACATCTTCTTTTGATTCAATAATGTTATTTAATTGATGACGAATAAAAATATACAATGCAGGAATAAGAAGTCCTAAAAGGACAGCAATTATTAGATTTAATGAAGTTTTAGGATAAACCTTATTTGCCTCCCTAGCCTGATCTACTACTTTATGATCTGGCAAAGCAGAACTTCTTGCTATTTCGGCCTCAGCACGTTTCTGATAAAGAAAAGTATAGATTTCGTCATTAAATTTAAATTGTCTTTCAATATTGATTAAGTTTCTCTGAGTAGAAGGTAGTTTGTTTAATTCTGTTTGGAAAATATTTAACTGTCGAGTTAATTCATTTGAAGCAATAGTTGAAACTCTTTTTAAACTCTTGATATTTTCTTCAATTTGTCCCTTTATGCTATTTATCTCATGTGTTAATTTTTGAAATTCAAGATTCTTAGGTGTTGTTGTTAAAGACAAAGATTTTTTAAGTGTTAATTTTGTTGTCAATTCCTTAACTAAGCTGTTTAATAAAACATCCTCAACTCCCATAACGGCAGGAGCAACAACTCCATCATTTAAATCTGCCTGAGAAATATATTTATCAAGATAGTCGTAGTATTGTCTTTTTGTGTATTCTTCAGCACGTTTGGTTTCAAGCTCATTAGCCTTGTCAAAAAGGAATTTAGCATCCCCACCTAAGTCAATAGTGTTATTTCTTATTTGAAATTCTTCTCTAATCCGTTCAGTTTTCGTAAGTGAATCTGCAATATTTGCTATTTGAGCATCAACGAACTTAATAGTGCTTGTATTCATATAGTTCTTCTCTTCAAAAGTCAAGTCTATATAAAGTTTGCATAACATATTGATATAATCAATAGCTTTTTGTTGATTAGGATAGTTAAAAGCAATATTGATAATTGTTGATTCTTTGTTGATAAGATCGATCTTTGTAGAATTAAATTCTTTAGCAGTTTCATCGATATCATTAATTACAAATGAGTAATTAATTTTTGTAAAAATATCTTTAAATGGAATTTCTTCATTCAAAAGTAATCTAAACCTCATCCCATCTTTTTCATACCATTGACCAAAATTTATTGTTTCATCGTTCCCTTGTATAGGAATGTTTGACTCTATTAACATATCTTGTCCATAGTCGTATTGAGAGGAATTTCTTTTATCACTATATGAAATTTGAACCTTTTCTTTAGACAAAATCTTAACCTCAATCGGCATATTTACAGTTTGGAGTTTGAACATATCCAATTCAACCAGAAAAGGAGACTCTTTATAAATTTCTACCTTTTTAAATTTACTCTTTTGATAGTAGTTAACATAAAAATCTAAAGACTTAATGGTTCTTTTTGCCATTGTAAAAGATTGAATCTGACCAATTTCATTTTGAAAATTAGCTTTGTTTTTCCCAAAATCATTTGAAAGAAGAGTCAGTTGTGATAGGGCATTTTCATTACTCTTTATCAAAAGTGTTGCTTTAGCCTGATATTGTGTAGTTGTGAACTTACTAATAATAAAGAAAACTAAAATAGATACTATTAAACAAATAATAAAATAATACCATTTGTCAAGCATTTTGAACATTAAATCCTTTAGATCAATTGATGATTGTTCTTCATGTTGGGGGAGAGAATTATTATTTGTTGCCATATATAATTTATTTCTTTAATGCAAATACTAAGGTTACTATTGTTGTAATGAGTGAAAGTGAAGAGGTGATTGTGCTGAGTGGTTGACTAAAATAACTCAAACTTTTAGTTGTTTTGTTTGAACGAACATAAACAATATCTCCTGGTTGAAGATAGTATTGAGGATTTTGCAAAAGACTGGCATCTCTTAAGTCAATCTTAATTATCAAGTCTTCTTGAGCAGCCTTTCTAACTATCTTTACTTCTTGACGGTTACCATAGTAGGTTAAATCTCCAGCTGCAGAGATAACATCAAACACATTAACACTACCTTGATAGAAAGTGTAGGTTCCAGGGCGATTAACATCTCCAAGAATAGAAACTTTGAAACTTACCATCTTACAGATAACTACAGGAGAAACAATCCATTCAGAAACTTTATTCTCAATCTTTGCTCGAGCATCTTCAATGGAAATTCCAGATAATTTTATTTTACCGACAACTGGAAGGTTTATTTCTCCATTTTTGTCAATAACATAACTATTTAGATAAATTCCACTTTCATTCTGGGTAGAATAATATGAATTTTGATCTGAGAATAGTTTATTACTTTCAGCATCTACAGAAGATTTTATTTGAATGTATAGAACATCTCGTTCTTTTAGCAAATAATTTGGAGAATAGTTACTTTCTCCCTGAGGATAGGTGTACTTATATGCTGAAGTTGTGTCTTTAGAATCATTTGTTTGAAAATACATTAGCTCCTTTTGTGGAGTACAAGATGCCATCAATATAATGACTAAAATTGCGTAAATGCTTATATAACTCTTCTTTTTTATCATTAGTTGATTGGGATTTTTATTTAATAATATGCAAAAGTAATAATAATTTAATTACTGACAAAACATTATTTTAGTTAACTTTTTCTCCCATCAAAGTTGCCGAAGTACAGGAAGTGATTTTTACATTAACATAATCTCCAATTCTATTATTCTCTTTGTTAAAGACAACAACTTTATTTTGAGAAGTTCTTCCAAAAAATTCTTCCTTATTTCTCTTTGATTCTCCTTCAATTAAAACTTCAAACTTCTTACCAATATCATTCATATTACTCTTGTGAGATAATTCATTTTGCAAAGTTATTATTTGATCTAATCGTCTTTTCTTTTCTGCAAGAGGAACATCATCAGGATATTTTTTTGCAGCTAGAGTATTAGGACGCTCAGAGTAGTGGAACATAAAGGCATAATCATAGCCAACTCGACTCATTATTTCAAGAGTTTCATTATGGTCTTCAAGAGTTTCTCCACAAAAACCTGCTATAATATCCGTACTTATTGAACAATCAGGAATATATTTTCTAATCATATCTATCGTATAAAGATATTGCTCAGGTGTATATTTCCTATTCATTCTTTTGAGAACATTTGCACTTCCAGACTGAATGGGTAAGTGAATATATTTACATATATTAGAATACTTAGCAATAACCTTAACTAAATTTTCAGAAATATCTTTTGGATGAGAAGTAGAAAATCTAACCCTTAATAGTGGAGAAACTAATGCTACCATCTCCATTAACTTTGAAAAGTCAATTTTAACCTCGTCATTTTCATATAAATAAGAGTTAACATTCTGTCCCAAAAGAGTAACTTCTCTAAATCCTTTCTCAAACAAATCTCTTACTTCGTCAAGAATTGATTCATAATCACGACTTCTTTCTTTACCTCTTGTGTATGGAACAACACAATAAGAACAGAAGTTTTCGCAACCACGCATAATTGACACAAATGCACTAACTCCATTAGTATCAATTCTCACAGGCTTTATTTCCGAATAGGTTTCATCATCAGAAAGCATAACACTAAACGCTCTTTGCCCTCTGTGAAATTCACTAAGCAAAACAGGAATGTCTCTATAACCATCAGGTCCAACAACTAAATCTACAACCTTATTTTGTTCAAAAAGCTCTTCTTTTAATCTCTCTGCCATGCAACCCAAAACACCAACCCTTAACTTAGAGTTTTTCTTTTTTAAAGACTCTAATTCCATTAATCTACTCTTAACCCTTTGTTCAGCATTATCCCTAATTGAACATGTGTTTACTAAAATTAAATCAGCAAGCTTTATGTCTGTTGTCAATTCATAGCCTTCATTTCCAAGTATTGAAAGCACCACTTCACTATCTGCCTGATTCATTTGGCATCCATAAGTTTCAATAAAAACCTTATTCATCTTTATTCAATTTTTCAAAAATTTGATTCTCTTCTAATATTTCTTCAACAATTTTTTTTACCCCAATGCTTGCCTTTTCCTTAACAAAAGTGATTCCTCTAATGTCTTTATTAACATCATTCAAGTCAATTAAGTATTTCTTAGAATTTGAAGTTGTATAGTTAATAAGCCCAGCAGCAGGATAAACAGCCAATGAGGTTCCTACAACAATAAATATATCTGCTTTTTGACATAAATCTATTGCAGGTTCAATCATTTGAACAGCCTCGCCAAACCATACAATAAACGGTCGCAATGGTTCTCCAAACTCATCAATATCATTTTTTGTAAGTTCCCAACCTTCCAACTCCTTAATATAATCTGGATTTCTTACAGATTTGACTTTCTTTATTTCTCCATGCAAATGTATAATATTCTTACTCCCAGCTCTTTCATGAAAGTCATCAATGTTTTGAGTAATAATACTAACATTAAAGTATTTTTCTAATCTGGTTAATTCAATATGGGCTTGATTGGGTTTTGCATCAATAATCTGTTTTCTTCTTTGATTATAGAATTCTCTAACTAAGTCAGGATTTTTCAACCAAGAATCAAAATTTGCCACATCCTCAATCTTATAATTTTCCCACAAACCATCACTATCTCGAAATGTTCTAATCCCACTCTCTTGACTAATTCCTGCTCCAGTTAAAACAACAATATTTTTCATAGATTATTTATTTTCAGTTTTTTCATGTTGCCTTTTACGATTAATTATCTTGCTGCTAATGACTTCATAAACTTCTCTCTCGTCTTCCAATAACATGCTCAAATGTTTCTGCATTATATAATAATCTTCCCTAACTGCAGGACCTGTTTGAACTATAAAAGGATTATTATTTTTTGCTTTTTCGACAGTTTCTTTAATTAGTGGATTAAGTATATCAGGCGAAATCTCTTCCTTTTCAAGTATTTCTTTAGCAATTCCAATTAAATGGTTAGTAAAATTAGAGCAAAAAACTGCTGCTAAATGAAGCTTTAGTCGCTTTGAGGAAGATATTCTGCTTACATTCTTAGAAAGTCTTTTAGCTAATTTAATCAACGACTTCATTACTTCTTCAGAACTACCCTCAATACAAATTGGAATTTCAGAAAATTTAATAGCCTTCTCTTTTGATAGAGTTTGTAATGGATAAATAACCCCATAATTATTTGCATAACTCCTTAGTATGCTCATATCCAAAGAACCAGAGGTATGCACAATTATTGAATGCTTTGGTTTTATCTTTTTTGCAACATTCTCTACTGCTGAATCAGTAACAGCTATGATAATTAAATCGGAATCAAGGTCTTTTGCTTTAAATTTTTCTCTTGATGAAAGAATAGTACAAGCAATTCCTATGGTAGAAAAAGCATTTTGGAGATGCCAAGAAACATTACCATTTTTACCAATAATAGTAACGCTTTTAATAGTTTTTGGAGGATTGAATTTTATACTTGTTTTTACCATCGCTACTTACATTCAAATTAAATATTAATATGCTTAATCGCATTTCCTATTCTTCCTAAAGTCTCTTCTTTTCCAATTACAAATATAATTTCACTTATGCTTGGCCCCATACTCTTCCCCACCAAAACAAGTCGAAGAGTGTTCATAATATTGCCCATATTCAAATCATTATCCTTAATATAATCATGAAGTAAATGGTCAATTTCTTCAGTAGTACTGTATGTATTGCTATTCAATAATTGAGTAATTTGTTCAAGATATGTTGGCGTTTCTGCTTTCCAATGTTTCTTTACGACTTTTTCATCATAGTTGTTTGGAGCTATGAAGAAGAAGTAGCTCTGATCCCAAAAATCATTAGTGAAATTACATCTTTCTTTGATTTGCCCAACCACTTTCTCAACATATTCCATTGGAAAATTTAGGTTTTTCTCTGCCAGAACCTTCAATAATTCCTTTGCCAAAGTCTGGTTTTGTTCCATTTGAATATATTGATGATTGAACCATTTAGCCTTTTCTAAGTCAAATTTAGCTCCACCTTTGCTAATCCTTTCCATTGAGAAAAGGTCTATTAATTCTTCAATTTTAAAGAGTTCTTTCTCGCCTCCTGGGTTCCATCCAAGCAAGGCTAAGAAGTTGATAACTGCCTTTGGCAAATAGCCGCTCTCCCTATATCCTGATGAGATTTCTTGAGTTTTGGGATCTTCCCATTGGAGTGGGAATACCGGAAAACCCAACCTATCACCATCTCTTTTGCTTAGTTTGCCGTTCCCATCAGGTTTAAGAAGAAGTGGTAAATGTGCAAATTGAGGCATAGTGTTTTCCCATCCGAAAGCCTTGTAAAGCATAACATGTAATGGGCAAGAAGGCAACCATTCCTCACCTCTAATTACATGTGTGATTTGCATTAAATGGTCATCCACAACGTTAGCAAGATGATAAGTTGGCATTCCGTCAGATTTGTACAGAACCTTATCATCCAAGATATTTGTGTTCATAACCACCTCTTTCCTAATCATATCATGGAGTTTTATTTCTGTGTTTTCGGGAAATTTGAACCTTATAACATATGGAGTTTCCTTGTCCAAGAGTTCCTTTACCTGAGTTTGATTGAGGCTTATGGAGTTTCTCATTTGGGTTCTTGTAAGGTTGTCATACTGGAAGTTTTTCTTCTCCAATTCATAGGTTTTCCTAATGGCTTCTAATTCTTCTGGAGTATCAAAAGCATAGTATGCCCAGCCCTTTTCCACGAGTTGCATAGCATAATCCTTATATATTGACTTTCTATCGCTTTGACGATAAGGAGCAAAACTTCCGCCTTCCCTTATTCCCTCATCAAACTTTATCCCAAGCCAATCAAAGGTTTCAATTATATATTCTTCTGCACCACTTACCAAGCGTCCCTGATCCGTATCCTCAATTCTTAGTATAAACTGCCCATTATGTTTCTTTGCAAATAGGTAATTATATAGTGCTGTTCTTACTCCACCTATGTGTAGGGGTCCTGTAGGTGAGGGTGCGAACCTTACTCTTACTTGTTTTTCCATATCTTTATCTTTGTTTTCTATTATTCCCATTCTATAGTAAATTTCGTTTGATTATCTCGATTTTCATCGTTTTTAGTTTTGATAGTGTCCCATGCATCTTTCTCTTCCTCCCATTCAATAATATATTCTCCTTTCTCTTGTATCTTCCAATTGGTTTTGTCTTTCTTCATTTGTTCAACTTCTAATCTTAGGTCTTTATCAATTGAAGTTGCTATTTTTACCTTGTCTTTCTTAAGATTTTCCTTTGTTTTCTCCAAGTTCTTTTTGAAGTCATAGGCGAAATGAGGATTGTTAGTTGTGCCTGAAATCTTTACAAAAAGAGTTAATTGAGAATTCTCATCTTCTTCAAAATCTCCAAATTCCTTCCTTTGTTTCTCTAATTTTGCCTTTTTCTTCTTGCTTGCAAGTTCGCTTAACTTAATGGTAGCCTTATAATCAATGTTGCTATTAAGATAGTGTTTGCCCAAGAAAGAGAAATTAATAGCATTCGATTTTACAACTATCTCATCAAGTGTTATGCAGGAATTTTGGATTGAAAGGTTGGATTCAATGGTATTAAACTTAACATTATTAAGTTCTGACTCCTCAACAAAATAGGATAGTTTCTTCAAGAGAGGGACATCTTTAATCTCTCCCTTTTCAATCTTATATTTAATGTCTGCTGATAGTTTGTCTTTGTTTAGGTCTAATTTATTATTGAGAAATTCTGCAGAAAAATTAAGTGTTCCACTAACATCGCCTTTAATATTCTTACTCGTAATTGAGCTTTGGTCAAACTCATTCATCTCCTTAAAGAACCTGCTTGCCTCAACCTTGTCAAGGTCAATATTTCCAATAATCTTAGGTGTTTTAGTATTCAATACCAACGAAGCCTTACCTTTAAGTCCTCCACCAAAGGCTTTCAATCTCATATCCTCTAAAACAAGATTGCCATTGAGCAGAATAACTCTTGAATAGAAATCATCAATTAGGGTTTCCTTATATTCTAATTTTTTAATACTTGTAATAAAGTTTGCATTGAAGAAGGTAGGAAGTTTAATTTCAGAAATAGTATCTTTCGTTGCATCTGTTTTCTTAGTATTTGTGGAATCAAACCAATGGTTTAGGTTGAGAGAACCTAAGTTCAATGTGCCTAAAAGATTGAAGGCTTGAGCTTGATTAAAGACATAAGGAAGAATGTTTTCTATCTTTCCATTAAAGCTAAGACTGGTCTTGCCAACATTGGAGCTTAGATTACTTACATCAATTGAGGTATTATTGAAAATGAAATTGCTCGAAAGGTTAGTAATGGGTTGTGGTATTCTAAGGTCTGAATAGTTGAATGATTTAAGGGTACCCTTCCCTTCCATTCTTACCTTAGTGAAGCCTTGCTTAGGTATATCCTCAAGACTTTTAAGGTCTCCACTTAGTTTTAGGTCGAGCAAAAGATTACCTGAAAGCTCCTTAATGTTTTTGTTTTGTACGAAACGTTGAACTATTTCCAAAGGTAGATTACAATCCAATTTGGCATCAATAGAAAGATTAGAGAAGTTGAAAAGCTGTCCATAACCTTTAACAATTCCTTTATTCCATTGGAAATAGAATTTATCTAACTTAATAAAAGATGTTTCAGAATTGCGTTTATCTCCATTTGAGAAATCTCCATTAAGGGTTATGTTTCTAAAAGCAATATCTAATTTCTTATTTGTAAGCTCTCCATTATTAATATAGAACTTCGATTTTATGCTTGGCATCTTAGTATTGCTAATCTTTCCTTTCATTCCAAAGTCAAAGACTAATTCTCCTTTGCCCTTATAATCCTTAAATAACTTACTATACTTTTCTGGCAATAGCTTAATCATATCCTCCAATCTAACCCTGTCGCTCTTTACTAATAGGTCAATAATATTATCATTCTTATAATTCAAACTTCCTCTTGTGTCAAAAGCCAACCCATCAATCTTAAGCTCTCCTTTTGAGATTTGAATTAGCTTAGAAACAGTGTTATTTGAGATGATAATATCAAAATCAAAATCCCTTTTATTTGATATTGCGAGGTTGTCAATCTGTATTTTATTAATGTTAGATTTGGATTTAATGGTAATCTTCTGTTCCTTATCGGAGAAATTTCCTCTTGCAGATGCGTCTTTAAGAAGGATTTCGTAGTATTGTTTAGAGTAATCGTTCCTATAAGAAAAGAGAATATTCTCAAGTCCAATCTTCCGCAAGGAAAGTGAAAAATTAGATGCTCCCTTAGATTGACTTTGCTTCCAAAACACATAATTAACATCTGCATTTTGCCTAACCCTGATATTGAAAACTCCATCCTTAGCATTAATCTTATTGATTTCGTAATTCTCGCTGACAATATCCCAAAAGTCAAAACTCAAATATAGCTTCCTAAAATAAAATAATGTATCTTTTTTCTCCGAAGAACTCTTCATGTTCAAGCTATCTTTAGGGAAAGCATCGAAAGCAATAACATCATCAAAGGCAAGTGAAGCACTTGGGAAGGTTGAAAAGAAATTAACTTTAATTGAAGAAACCTTAATTTCTGTAGCTAACTGCTTATTGATTTCAGTTATGATTATTTGTTTAATCTTTTCCCTATTAATATAAAGAAACAAAGCAGAAAGCAAAGCTAAGAAGAGAAGAACTCCCCCTATCCACAGTATTACCTTTAAATATATTTTCTTCATCTTTGCTCCAATTAGTTTAAGTTAGTCAAAAGAAAATCCTCCTTAACCAACCCTCCGATGAATACAAACGCTTAGAAGCCTAATATTAGTTTGTCTTAAGCATTTTTAAAAAAGCAACCTCCTTATCGGATAGGAATCTATACATACCTCTTGGCAAATTCTTCTTAGTCAAAGATGCAAAAGCAACCCTATCTAATTTGTAAACGTCATAGCCTAAAGCTGCAAAGATTCTTCTAACAATCCTATTCTTTCCAGAGTGTAGTTCAATGCCAACAACTCTTTTGTCTTCACCATCCCCAACGTATTGAATTTCATCAGCAGCAATCATTCCATCTTCAAGCTCTATCCCATCCATAATACTTTGCATATCTGCATGAGTTAGGGGTTTGTCAAGTTCCACATGATAAATTTTCTTTGCTCCAAAAGATGGGTGGGTAAGCTTCTTTGTCATCTCACCATCATTAGTAAAGAGCAATAAACCAGTAGTGTTTCTGTCCAAACGACCAACAGGATATAGTCTTTCCTTGCATGCTTTACCGATTAAGGATAGGACTGTTTTCCTATCACGTGGGTCATCCATTGTTGTAATATAACCCTTTGGTTTGTTCAAAAGGAGGTATTTCTTTCTTTCATTAACCAACTTCTCTCCTCCATAAACTACAATATCCTCAAGAGAAATCTTATGTCCCATTTCAGTTACGACCTCTCCATTAACCGTAACAGCACCTGCCTTAATTAGCTCATCAGCCTCTCTCCTTGAACAAATGCCAGAGTTTGCAATATATTTATTTAGTCTGATTAGTCCATCCTTGCCCAATGCCACCTCATCATAACCATGTGAGTTACCTCTAACCTCAAAGAAGTCTTCATTATCTCTTCTTCGTCTTGGTCTTTCTTCATTATAGTTTCTCTTATCTGAATATTCTCTTTTCATTTCAGAATAATCTCTATTTTGTGAGTCTTTTCTTAGAGAGCCAAAGCGATTTTCTCTAAAATCTTTTCTTGGACGCTTTTCTCCTGATTCCCTACTATCATCTCTTCTGTCTGAAGAATAATCTCT
>DHCV01000023.1:0-50897 GCA_002399025.1 Bacteroidales bacterium UBA4893
TAAATCAACATAAATTAGTTTTGGAAAGTGTTGTTATTGAAAGAAAAGGAAAGCTTGTTGCAATGGTTCAATTTAATCCAGAAGAATTGGAGAAAAGACTTACCATATACAAGGAAGATGCCTCAAAAGCATTGGATTATATCAAGAAAGACCTTCTTAAAGCAGCAAATGAAAGACTAAATCGTTTTTCAAAGCTATCCCTAATTATTGAAACCACAACCGAGTTTGAAAAAACTGCAACCCTAAAGATTAAAAGATACCTTTATAAATAAGACTTTAGATTAAATAATACCATAATCTAAATCCAAATAAAACAAAAACGAAGAAGCCTTAATTAGCTTCTTCGTTTTTTTGTTTTATGTAAATTATAATCAAGCAAAAACCTTATAAAAGCGAAAATAAAAGAGAGTTAATTTAATTACACTCATTCCTTATGTTGAATTAGAAAAACAATAAACTTATTCTCCGCAAAAAGAGAATAATTTATAAAGATTAATTAGCCTTTACTTCTTCTCTTCTTTTGTGTAGGCTTCAACTATTTTGGTTACAAGGGGATGACGGATAATATCATATTCTTTTAGATAGATAAAGTCTATACCCTCTACCTTCTTTAGGAATTTCTCCACATCTTTTAGTCCTGAAGGCTGGTTGCGAGGAAGGTCAATTTGTGTTGGGTCGGCTGTAATTATGAATTTAGCATTACGTCCCATACGTGTAAGAAACATTTTTATCTGCGAATAGGTTGCATTCTGTGCTTCATCTAATATTACAAAGGCATTATCGAGGGTTCTTCCTCTCATAAAGGCAAGGGGAGCTATCTCAATTGTTCTGTCTTCAAGATATTGGTCAAGCTTTTGTTGAACAAGCATATCCCTTAAGGCATCATAGAGTGGTTGAAGGTATGGGTCAAGCTTGTCTTTTAGGTCGCCTGGAAGAAAACCAAGGTTCTCCCCTGCTTCAACTGCTGGACGTGTTAGGATTATTCTTCTTACCTGCTTTGCTTTAAGGGCTTTTACTGCAAGGGCAACAGCAGTATAAGTTTTCCCAGAACCAGCAGGTCCTAAGGCAAAGAGCATATCATTATCCTTTATGGATTTAACCATTTGCTTTTGATTGGGAGTTTGTGCCTTAATGATTAAGCCATTGCGACCATAAACCAAAACATCGCCACAATCAGCTATTTCATTCGTTTCTTCCAAAGGAGTATTTACCACTCTCATTATAAGCTTTTCATTCATCTTCCCTTCTTTGCGGTAAAGTTTTAAAAGTTCATTAAACACTCCTCCAAATTCCTGAACATTCCTTTCTTTACCAATAATTTTCAACTTATCCCCTCTTTGAATTAATTCAACATTTGGATAAAGTATGGAAAGAAAATTTAGATTCTTTTCATTTACTCCAAAGAAATCAACAAGCGATATATCGCTAAGCTCTAAGACCTTTTCTGTCATTTAATTTATGTATATTATTTTTTAATGATTTTGAATTCTGTTCTGCGGTTTTTGGCTCTTCCTTCTTCGCTTGCGTTTTCGGCAATTGGCTTAGTTTGTCCGTATCCTATTGCGGTAAGTCGATAGGATGCAATTCGTTTGGACTCCAAGTAGGCTTTAACGCTTTGAGCTCTTTTGGTTGAAAGTTCAAGATTATAGGTGGCTGTCCCAACATTATCGGTGTGTCCTGAAATCTCAATACTTATATTCTCATTCTTTGATAGTAGTTCTACCAATGTATTTAGTTCGGAAATTGAACTTGATTCTAATTCTGCAGAATTGGTTTTGAAGAAAATATTATTAAGAACCACACTCTCTCCTTCTTGAATTGGCGTTAGGAAAATATCTTTTTGATAGGAGTTGGTTTTGTTAGTATCGGCTAATTGGAAGTTTTCGGAATAGAAAAGATAACCATCAGCCCATGCACTTAGTGCATAATCTACCCCAAGAGGCAAGACAACCAAATACTCCCCTGTTTGTGGATCGGAAACAGATGAAGCTGTAAGCTGGCTTGTGTTTAGGTTCTTTACTTCAAATCTAACCTCCAAAGGCTTATTAGTTTGTTTGTCAAAGGTCTTTCCTTTCATATATACAACCGGAGTTGGCTGTGCTGATTGGTGAAGATCAAACTCATAGAGGTCCTTTCCTCCAAACCCTCCTTTTAGTTCTGCTGAAAAAATTGCTTTCTTCCCGCTTGGAGAAACTATAAAACTTGTTTCATCGGAAGAGGTATTTACTGGATAGCCAATGTTTTGTGGTGGAGTAAAGCGTCCATTTACTATATTTGCATAGAAAATATCCATTCCTCCCATTCCAGCATGATAATCAGAAGAAAAATAAAGCGTTGTGTTGCTTGGATGAATAAAAGGATACATCTCATTTCCAGGTGTGTTGATTGTGGAATCTAAATTAATTGGCTTCCTCCACCTACCATTATCTTGCTTGTAGGTGTACCAAATATCGTTTTGCCCCTTACCTCCATATCTGTTGGAAACAAAGAAAAGAGTCCTTCCGTCTGAGGCAATTGTTGGCTGAGAGTCCCATCCGGAAGAATTAACCACTCCTCCCATATTCTTTGGCTCAGTCCATCGCCTTCCAATTCTTTCAGAATAGTATAAATCACAGCTTCCAAACCCATCTCTTGCATTGCATCGAGTGAAATAGGCTGTTCGTCCGTCTGGGGAAATACTCAAAGCTCCTTCATTCTCAAGAGAATTGAACGGAGTTGGCATTTTCTTTGCCTTCTCCCATTTCCCTTCTACCTTGTTTGTTTCAAAGAAATCTTCCACCATTTGAATTCTAAGTCCAAAATCAATTGTATCTGGAATAAGACTTGTAAAGATAAATGTTTGCTCATCAGCAGTTAAGGTTGGAAGATATTGGTCATGCTCGTCATTAATATTTCTTCCCATGTTTTCAGGCTTGAACTCAACAGGATGCTTTAAGGCATATTGCATATAAACTAATTGCTTTAATTTCCTTTGTGTAAGTTCTATCTTCTTATTGTCCTTAGGAGATTTATATTTTGAAAGAGCATAGTTTAGATGATTCTCCGCTTTTTCTGTGTCGTATTCAAAGAGATAGAACTCTCCCAAACGTGTGTGGGCATTAATATCGTAATCTGGGCTTATTTCAACAAGTTTCTTATAGTAGGGAAAGGCTAAAAGCTTGGTGGAATCCATGTCTTGACTTTGATTATAGTAAATCTCAGCCATACAGAGCAAAGCATCAGGATAGTTAGGGTCAATGGAAAGGGCTTTGTTAAGATATTCTATTGCCTTATCGTCCTTGCTTTTATTTAAGAAGTCTAACGCTTTCTTAAATTCCTTTTCAGCCTTTGGATTGGTTTGAGAGAAAATAGGTTGAAAGGAGAAAAGTATAAGAAGAAATAAAAGTAAATACTTTAGATTTTTAGGAACTAAGGTATTTGCATGTATTTGTGGCTTTGAAGGGAAATTCTCCATTTAGGATTTAATTTAATGTATTCAACAATTAGGTGCATCATCTTATCACTAACGCTCCATTCTGGCTGTAAGTATAATAGACAATGATTTATATCTACTTTCAAAGCATATTCTTCTGCAAAAGCAAAATCAGCCTTATCGCAGATTATCATCTTTAACTCATTGGCACACTTTAAGTTCTCTTCAATTGGTGGTAGATTTCTTTTTGCAGATATACAGACCCAATCCCATTCTCCACTCATTTTGGAAGAGCCAGAGGTTTCGAGAATTGTTTCAATTCCGTTTTCTTTTAATCCTTTGCAAAGCGGAGTAAGATTATATAGCAAGGGTTCTCCTCCTGTAATAATTACGCTCTTTGCTGGAAAAGAAGAGGCTCTTTCAATAATCTCTTCAATGGGTGTTGGTGCTAAAACAGAAGCATCCCAAGCCTCCTTAACATCACAAAAATAACATCCAACATCACATCCTCCAATACGAACGAAATAGGCTGCCCTTCCTGTGTTAAAACCCTCTCCTTGCAAAGAATAGAACTCTTCCATAACCGGAAGCAATTCCCCTCTTTCAATTCTTTTGTCGTTTGTCAAAATAAAAATATATTAATCCTCTGGATAGATTTCGTGTTTGTAGGCCTTGAGTGTGTTTTGCAATAAAGAAACAACGGTTAGCATACCCACTCCTCCTGGAACAGGGGTAATGTGAGAACATTTTGGAGCTACCTCATCATATTTCACATCTCCAACAATCCTATAACCTTTTTCCTTAGTCTTATCCTCTACCCTATGAATACCAACGTCAATAACAACTGCTCCTTGCTTTACCATATCTTCGGTAATGAACTCTGGCTTACCAATAGCAACAATTAGAATATCGGCACTCAAACATACTTCTTTAAGATTTTTTGTCTTACTATGGCAAATGGTTACTGTACAATTGGCTGAAGAATTGTTTCTTGACATCAAAACAGACATTGGAGTCCCAACAATATTGCTCCTTCCCACAACAACACAATGCTTTCCAACAGTATCAATCTTTGCTCTTTCAAGCATGGTCATAACCCCAAACGGCGTTGCAGGAACAAAACAAGGCATATTATACATTAGTCTTCCTCCATTCATTGGATGAAAACCATCAACATCTTTCTTTGGATTTATTCTCTCAATAACCTTTTGTTCATCAATATGTTTTGGCAAAGGAAGTTGAACAATAAAACCATCTGTTTCATTGTCATTATTAAGAAAATCAACAGTATTTAATAGTTCTTCTTCGGTCAAAGTATCTGGAAAACGATAAACAGAAGACATGAAACCTACTTCCTTACTTTGTTTTTCCTTGCTTGCAACATAAGATTGACTTGCCCCATCTTCTCCAACAATTACAGCAACCAAATGAGGAGGACGTTTGCCTGCATCCAAAAGAACCTTTACCTCTTCTGATAATTCTTTCTTAACCTCACTTGCTATTTGTCGTCCATCAATAATTATTGGTGCTTTCTTATTTTCCATTTCTTATCTTCTTAAATTTTTTAATGCATTCATTTTATTTCCTCCACTAACCACCTTCATCATTTTTCTCGTTTCCTCAAATTGTTTTAGCAAACGATTAACCTCCTCAATTGATTTCCCACTTCCTCTTGCAATTCTCTTTCTCCTACTACCATCAATCTTTGAAGGATTTTCCCTCTCGAAAGGTGTCATTGAGCCAATAATTGCTTCAATACCCTTGAAGGCATCGTTGTCAATATCAACATTCTTCATCATCTTTCCAACACCTGGAATCATACCCATAAGGTCTTTAACATTACCCATTTTCTTAATCTGACTAATCTGAGAAAGAAAATCATTGAAGTTAAAATCATTTGTCCTTAATTTTTTGGAAATCTTCCTTGCTTCAGCCTCATCATATTGCTCTTGAGCTTTTTCAACCAAAGAAACAATATCTCCCATTCCCAAAATTCGTGATGCCATTCTATCAGGGTGGAAAACATCCAAAGCCTCCATCTTCTCCCCTATCCCAACAAACTTAATTGGCTTACTGACAACGTGGCGAATAGTTAGAGCAGCACCACCTCGAGTATCTCCATCAAGTTTTGTAAGCACAACACCCTCAAAATCTAATCTATCATTAAAAGCCTTGGCAGTATTTACAGCATCCTGACCTGTCATAGAGTCAACCACAAACAAAGTCTCTTGAGGATTAACAGCCTTCTTGATATTGGAAATCTCATTCATCATCTCCTCATCAACAGCCAAACGACCGGCAGTATCCACAATCACAACATTAATCCCCTTGTCCTTAGCAGTCTTTACAGCATTTTTAGCAATCTGAACAGGGTCTTTAATCTCCTCAGTATAAACCTCAACCCCTATCTGCTCCCCAAGAACCTGCAACTGATTGATAGCAGCTGGACGATATACGTCTCCAGCCGTTAGAAGGACGGACTTACCTTTCTTTGTTTTCAAGTAGTTTGCAAGCTTAGCAGAGAAAGTTGTCTTACCACTACCTTGCAATCCAGCAATAAGAATAATGGCAGGCGAGCCTTTGATATTAATCTCTTGAGCCTCCTTGCCCATAAGTTCGGTAAGCTCGTCATTAACAATCTTGATCATCAATTGACTTGGCTCAATGGCAGTAAGAACATTTCTTCCCAAAGCCTTTTGCTTAACCGTATCGCAAAACTCCTTAGCAATAGCATAGCTAACATCGGCGTCAATCAAAGCCTTTCTTACCTCTTTCAATGTTTCTGCAACATTAATTTCGGTAATCTTACCATGACCTTTCAGTATCTTAAACGATTTCTCTAATCTTTCACTTAAACTCTCAAACATAGAATGAATTAAAATTATGAATTTATATTATTAGCTTGCAAAAATAATTCTTTTTCTCCTAACAAAGAAATATAATCTCCTCAAGCTTTCAAATTAGTTGATTATTAAAACAGCAAGAGATAAAAAAACATATAAACAATGCTTAACATTATTTCAAGACTAAGAGTTCATGAGGCAAAAACGAAGAGTTTATGACCTAAAAACGAAGAGTTCACGACCTTTAAACGAAGAGTTCACGAGTACGAAATGGCATTTCGTTTAAACGAGATGGCATTTGGTTATAAACGAAATGGCATTTCATCGTAACGAAATGCCATTTCGTGTTCATAAACTCTTGGTTTAAGGGTCATCAAAAGGCTGTTTAGGACTCGTGAACTATTGGTTTTGAGGTCGTAAATCCTTGATTTATTTTGAAATATCCTATTTAATAAATACACTATAAGCAATTATGCTTAGAAATATTTGAATTATATATTTCAATTAGATAATTTTTTGTATCTTTACCAAAGATTTTAAGAAGGGTTTTACCCTTCTGCTATTGTTTAACTTAATTCATTAAAATTATGAGTATTATTTACAAAATTTGGAAAAAGAAGTTCAAGAACAAAAACGGAGAAGTTCAAGAGAAGTTCTATGCATGTAAGAAAACTAAAAGGACATTAACCACTGAAGAGGTTTGCCAACAGATTGCAGAGGCGTCATCCCTTACTGAAGGCGATGTTATGTCTGCCCTATTGGGACTTTCAATGGTTACTAAAAGAGGGCTTACTATGGGATATAGTGTTAATCTGGAAGGAATTGGGACAATTGGTCTTTCGGTTACAAGTCCTGCAATGGATTCTCCAAAGGATATTTCAAAAGTAAGAGTAAGGGCAAATCGTATTACATTTCGCCCTGACAAAAGCCTAAAAGCAATCCTCAAAAGTCTTAGGTTCTCAATAGAGCAACCACCACCAAAGGGCTATGTTTCAAGAAAGAGATAGGAAGGGTTAAGCAAATAGAAGATTAATAAATCAAATACTTCTCTCTTATTTTCTTAAACTCTTCCAAGTCTTTTGCCCAAGTTTGCTTTATTTCTTCAGGAGGAAGGTTTTGCCTTATCTGTTCTTTCAGTTCTTTGGTGCCTGCAAGCTTATCAAAGAAGGACTGAAAAAACTTCTCCTTATGGGGATAGGAAACATACATTTCAATTAAATAACTTAGGTCTATTGCCTTATTATTATTGTATTTAAGTTTTAGACCCCTGCAAGCTTGATTCTTGTGGGGAGGATTATCGCTTACTCCTTTTATTACCCTTGGGGTAAAGCTAATCACTTCACTTGCTTTGAAGTTTTTTGCCTTGTAGTTTGGGAAACCTATTATCTCAAAGGGGGTATCAGTTCCTCGCCCAACACTTATTGGTGTTCCTTCAAACCAACATATTGATGGGTAAAGAGAAATTGCATTATCTGTTTTTAGATTTGGGCTTGGAGCTACGGGTAACGAATATGGAGTATTATGGTTATAGTTCTCTAAGGGGATGATGGTTAATTCGCATTCCAACTTCCCTTTTTCGCCAATCACTCTTTTGTTTGACGTTCCTATCCAGCACTCTCCGTTAATCATCTTGGCATATTCCCCAATTGTCATTCCATAAACAATTGGTACAGGATGCATTCCCACAAAGCTAACTAAGGAAACATCTTTAAGGACTGCTCCATCAACAAAGGAAGCATTAGGGTTTGGTCTATCGAGCACAATTATTGGGATATTGCTTTCTGCTGCTGCCTCCATAACATAGTGAAGCGTTGAGATATATGTATAGAATCTGCAACCCACATCCTGCAAGTCAAAGATTATAATATCATTCTTCTCAAACTCTTCTTTCTTTGGTTTCTTGTTATTCCCATAAAGTGAAATTATTGGAAGATTTGTCTTTTCATCTATTGAAGAATTTATCTTAGCTCCTGCCTCTGCCTCTCCTCTAAAACCATGCTCAGGACAATAAATTGCTCTTAGGTTTACTCCCAAACTAATTAAAGAATCAACCAAATGAGTTTTCCCAATCAAAGAAGTTTGATTGGCAACCACACCAACCCTTTTTCCTTTTAACAAATGCAAATACTCCTCAACTCTTTCAGCTCCGAGCTTTATGTTTTGAGAAAATGAAATATTAAAACAAAGTAATAAGAAAATAAATGCAATAAAAGAATATAGCTTTTTCATATACAAATATAATTTTACTGCAAAGGTAGGAAAACAAATCGTATCCTACTTAATTCGTAATAGGAATCCTCTTCTCAAACTCCAAATAGTTTTGCTTATTATTATAATATAGCTTTAAGATTGTATCAGAAATGAAAAAAGACTTAGCTTATTTTTACATAAACTAAGTCTTTTTATGCCTAAACTTAACTTATTTAGGTCTTGGTTTTATTGAGTTTTTATTTGCCTTGCATTGCTGCTGGTTTCAAACTTACTCTTACGTGTTCCTTATGGTCAATATATTTCTTAGCAACTGCTTGAACATCTTCCTTAGTAATTGCATTTACTGATTCTTTATATTGTTCAAGTGTTCTTAGAGGGTTTTCATACCATATTGAACCTTTAATTACTGATCTCCAGAAGTTATTTTCTTGAATATTCTTTTCTCTTGCACGGATTAATTGTTCTTTAACCTTTGCTAAGTCAACGTCTGTTGGTCCTTCATTGATGATTTTGTCTAATACTCCCCAAGTTGCGTTGGTTAGTTTGTCAATTGTTGTTGGGTCGCAGCCGTAGAAAGCCATCAAGGTGATTTCTGGTTTTGGGAATTTGTCAAATGTCAAACGGAAAGATGGAGAATATGTTCCTCCCAATTCTTCACGAATGGTTTCGGTTAGCTTAATGTCGCAAATGTCGCCAAGTATGTTTGTTGCCATAACTTCTTTTTGATTCCAATCAAATGGACGGTTAGTTACTAAGGCTAACATTCCTTTTTCTGCTTCTCCTTTATAAACTACTTCATCAATAACCCCTTTTGCAAATGGAGTACTTCTGTCTATCCAGTTTTCTTTCTTACCTTTTGAAGGCATTCCTCCAATATATTTTTCAATCAAACCTATTGTGGTGTCTATGCCGAAGTTTCCAACGAAAACAAATGTAAAGTCTGAAGCATCAGAGAAACGTTCACGGAATATTGTGTACATTTCGTCTATGTTCATTTTCTTTAGTTGTTCTTCTGTTGGGATTAGGATTGTTCTTTTGTCATTTGGTTGAATTGTCTTCATCAACTTCATTTGGAAGTCAAATTCTGGCATATTCTTTAGCATTTGTATTTGGGTTTGAAGTTTTGATTTTTCTGTTTCCAGAATATCTTTGTCTTTTCTTGGAACTTCAAAGAACATATACATATATTGAAGTAGTGTTTCGAAATCTTTTGGTGATGAACTTCCATTAAAACCTTCTTCCAAATCATTAATATAAGGAACAATTCCCATATTCTTAGTCTTCATGAACTTCATAAGCTGAGAGTTATCGTAGTTACCAATTCCGCTACCATCAACAATTGATGCTGCAAAGTTAGCATTTATCATCTTATTGTCTGGGTAAAGAGATGTTCCACCAGGGCTCCAAGCACTAACTATAATTTCGTCGTTCTTGAAGGTTGTTGGTTTAAGAATTACTTTAGCACCGTTTGAAAGTACTAATTCTGTTAAGCCAAACTCAGCATTTTCATTTCTTGATTTAACTTTTCCTGCTTTTGGTTCTTTTGCAAGGAATGGTTCTGTCTTTACATTATCAACATAAGGTTTTGTTTTGCTCTTCTTAACCTTTGAAACTAAGTCCATAACATCTTTTTCTGTTGGAACCTTATTGCCTTTCTTTTCTGGCATTGTAATATTAACAACAAAGTTTTCATCAGTTATCCATTTCTTGATTAGAGAATTAACCTCATCAAGGGTAATATCATCCATTAATTCTTTTGCATAACGGTTTTCAATTCTTGCTCCAGCAACAGGAGTTCCTTCCAAGAAATTATCAACATATCTTGCTGCCAAACGAGAACTTTCAGTCTTTGATTCTTCCTTAGCTTCCTTATCGTATTGAAGCAATAGGTTTTCTTTTGCTCTGTCTAATTCAGTTTGAAGGAATCCGTGTTGAACTGCTCTTTGGTTTTCCATTAGTACAGATTCAAATGCCTGCATTACTTTTCCATCTTTAGCAGAAACAAATCCCATAAAAGCATCTGTTGGACGTGCTAAAAAGTTACCATATCCTACTCCTGCATACATAAATGGACAATCTTTCTTATCGGAAAGTTCTTGCAAACGAGCATTAATCATTTGGTCAAATAGTCCGTGAATTAATTCTTGTTGACGGAAATCTCCAATTGTTTTAACTGGTTTGTTAGGGTGTTTATAAAAGAATTGAATTGAATTACTTGTTGCTTCCTTGTCGGTAGCTATTGCAATAAGTGGTTCTTTATTGTCTGGTAGAGTAATTACTGGACGATTGAATGGAGTTGAAGGAGCATCATTCATTTGGAAGTGGTCCTTAATCTTTTGTTCCATTTCGTCTGCATCAAAATCACCAACAACAATTATAGCCATATTTTCTGGACGATACCAAGTTTTATAGAAACGTCTTATTGATTCTGGTTTAAATGTTTGAAGGCTTTCAAGAGTTCCAATAGGGAGTCTGTCTGCATAAAGTGAGCCTTTTAACATAGTTGGCCAAGTTTTATTTCTCAAACGGTCTTGAGCTCCTTGTCCTAAACGCCATTCTTCAATAATAACTCCTCTTTCTTTTTCAATTTCCTTTTCAGTCATAAGCATACCAAATGCCCATCCGTCAAGTATCTTAAGTCCCATATCAAACAATTCTGGCTTGTCTGTTGGAAGGGTTACCATATAAACTGTTTGGTCAAATCCTGTGTAGGCATTAATTTCACGACCAAATACAATTCCTTCTTTTTCCAAGTTATCAATTAATGAGTTTCCTGGAAATTGTTTTGTTCCATTAAAGCCCATATGCTCTGTAAAGTGAGCTAAGCCTAATTGGTCTTTGTCTTCCAAAACAGAACCTGCATTAACTGCAATTTGGAATTCAGCTCTGTTTTCTGGTTTTCTGTTAGCTCGAACATAGTAAGTGAGCCCGTTTGAAAGTTTGCCGTAGCGTACTTTTCCATCTAATTTAATTTCCTCATTAAGGTCAAGAGCTTTCTTTTCTCTTGAAGCACCAAATTGAGCAAATCCTGTAGTAACGATTGTGAAACACAATGCTAATACTAATAAAAATCTACTTTTCATCTTGTTTTTGTTAGGGTTAATAAAGTTATTTAATTTTCTATTTATTATTTATTGAATTATTGTTTATCGAATTATCAAATTCTAATATATCTCCAGGCTGACATTCCAACACTTTGCAAATCGCTTCAAGTGTTGAAAAACGTATTGCCTTTGCTTTACCTGTTTTGAGAATTGAAAGGTTAGCAGGAGTTAAATCAACCCTTTGGGCTAATTCTCCCAAGCCTATCTTCCTTTTTGCCATCATCACATCTAAATTCACTATTATTGCCATCCTATCTCCTTTCAAATCTTAAACAGTTAAATCATTCTCTTCCTGAATAACCATTCCTTTTCTAATAATCTCAATAATTGAAAGAAACAAAAGTCCAATATAGATATAATCCCAAGATATATCGGAATATTCTGCAATAGGTTTGAGTTCCATTCCAGATTCTTTTACAAATAAATATTTTGAAATAAAGTAGGTTTGAAACTTATATAAGAAAAGGTCAATAAGAGGAACTATAATAAAGGAAATACCAATATATCTAAACCTTCTAATATTCTCATTATTAAAGATACAGTGTTTGAATTCAGTGTTTGTGTTTCTATTTATCCCTCTAATTATACTTTTTAATATTTTTCTAATATGAAAAACAATAAAGATAATCAAGAAGATACTTAGGCTAAGGGTAAAATAGTTTATTAGCTGATAGACAATCGATATTCCCTTAAAATTAGAATCCTTTAAATCTAAATTAAGTCTGTAGCCAGAGATTTTTGAATCAACTTTTGTCTTATCAATTGAAGAAAAAATATCAACACTATTATTCTCTACTAATCTTTCAGCATTGACCTCTGTGGCAATCTGCCCTTTGGTAATATTAAAAAACCCAATGTCTAAAATTGATAAGATAAGAAAGACAGACAACAAAAGGATAAGAAAGACAAAAACTATGTCAAAGCCTATCTTTATTGATTTAAGTGATAATATTTTTGTTGTTAATTTCATAAACTATCATTTTAACGATGCAAAATAACAATTTATTTTTCTAACAACCAAATAATTTATTGAAAAACGATAAATAAATTTCTTTTTACGATAAATAGAGATCTATCAAACCAACGGGAGCATTGATATATATTATCTTAGCTTCCCTATCTACTTTTTGAATAATCTTATCAATTATTGGAATTAAAATTTCTTTTTGATCATATTTAATGGAGAAAATTGGTTGAGCTGGGTATTCAATTACTGTTTCAATTATTCCTATATCTCCTTTTTCTTCATCAACTACTCCAAAACCAATGACTTCATGAAAATAAAACTTATTGCCTTCAAGCTTTGGCAAAAGTGCAAGTGGTAAATATAGCTCCTTTCCAATTAACTTTAGACTTTCCTCCGGAGTTAGGTTCTCAAACCTGACAGTTGCTCTATTTCCATTAAGTCTAATTGATTCAATAGGATATAGTACCAATACTTTATTTATTTCTATATAAACTCCGTCAAGGTTAGTATATTCTTCAGGCTGGTCAACATCAAAAAACAAAACCAAATCACCTTTAAATCCAAAAGGCTTTACAACCTTTCCCAAATAATAAGTTTCTTGCTTGTTCATTTCTAAATTTTAATATGCAATAAATACTAATAAATTAATGTATTTATTGCGAATGAATAAAAAAAAGACCGTTCCTAATTATGGATTACGGTCTTTGCAATCATTATGAAGAATTATTATTAACAATTATTCAGCCTTTGGCTCTTCGGTTTCAGATGTTTGTTCTGAACTCTCAACTTCAGCCTCTGCTTGTGCAGGAGTTTCTTCAGTTTGTGCTTTTGCTGCCTCTAATTCTGCTCTTTTAGCTGCTTCAATTTCTTCTCTTTTCTTTGTAATTTCTTCAATACGCTTTGCATTAACTTCCATTTCTGCTGCTAATGCCTTTTTAGCCTCTGCTTTCTTAGAGTTTCTGCTTTCTTCTTTCTTAGCTGAAATCTTATTCTCTTTTTCAGTTAACCATGCATTAAGTTTTGCATCTGCAACTTCTTGAGTGATTGCTTTTTTGTCAACTCCGATTTGAAGATGGTGTTTCAATAACACTCCTTTATAAGATAGAATAGCTCTTGCCGTGTCTGTTGGTTGTGCTCCGTTTTTCAACCATTGACAAGCCCTATCTATATCCAAATTAATGGTTGCAGGAGAGGTCATAGGATTATAAGTCCCAATCTTTTCAATAAATTTCCCATCACGTGCTGCTCGAGCATCCGCAATAACGATATGGTAAAAAGGTTGTGCCTTCTTTCCATGACGTTGTAGTCTGATTTTTACTGCCATAATAGCGTTTTATTTTTATTGTTTTTTATTATTTGAGGGTGCAAAGATACATTTTATTTGTTTGATAGCAAATTATTAAAGCATTTTTTCAATTTTTCTATCTAAACAGATAGGTTTTTCTCCATCTAAAAACTAAGAAATTAGACTTAAGAAAAAAATAAATGGGACTTAATGAAAATTATCTCAGAGAAAAATAAAATTATCTCAGAGAAAAAATAATTTATCTCAGAGAAAAATTAAATTAAATAGGAGTTAAGTCAAAAAAGTCGGAAATTAGCTTTCATTTAGTTAATTATGCCAAGTTTCTTCCAAATCCCAATTTTGTCTAATGTTTATAGGTTTTGAAAAATATTTTATCTCCTCTGGCATCTGTCTTTTAGAATAATCTCCAAAGTTCCATACTCCATTTTGATTCATATCAAAGATTATTCTTAACTTATACTCACCTTCTTTTAAGTGCATGAAATTAACTCTTGCCTTGTTTTGAGCTAACTCCTTTCTCAGAGTCTTGCCTTGTATGTCCTCTAAAATTAATATATAGGACATATTGGCATTAATAGTATCATCAATATTTAAAAAGAAATTCCCATAATCCGACTCGGAGTCAACTTGAAGAGGAAAACTTAGGGAATCATTTGTTTGATTAAGAGTATTTGTGATTATTCCTTGAGGGATAAATATTTTTTGATTAGAATTTGATGGAAGGACATCAATAATTTCGAGATAAAGTGGAGAAAAAGAGGAAGTTTTAAGCTTTATTTCTGTGGTATCATCAGTAGTAATTTTTAGTGCTTTATAGATTTTAGTTGTATCAATGATTGGAAAAGGCATTTCAATAATTGTTTTCTCAAAAAAAGACTGCTTTGAGGAAGGGGTTTTAAGGCTAAAAGTATCTTTTATTGGGTCTTCTTTTTCTTTTATGCTGAATAACTCAATATTTTCCCTAAATCCCCTATCAGTAATTATCATTTTTATTGAGTCAAAAGTCTGATTGAGTGTCCAAATATCAATTGTGTCTTTGTTTGTGCTATATTGGAGATATAGATTAGTATCATCCTTTCCAGAAAGTTTAGGGTATTCAAAAAGAAGATTTAGGCTATCGGTTGTTGGGTTGGAAAAAATTAGTTGAAGTCGGTGATTTGAGAGTAATTTATTGGATTCAAGGTTTATTGTTGTGTCCTTAGGTTCATAAAAATAGAGTACATTATCTTTGTAGGAAGGAGCCTTGCGTGTTGAATCTGTTTTATAAATGGTTGATTCAATTCTTTCTTTCTCAAATGCAAATCCTTCATTGCTTAAATCATAAATTAGGTTTTGGTTCTTATCATCAAGAGAGAAAATTTGAAAAGTACCTTCCGAAATATTTTGAAAATGAAAGTATCCAATGGAATCAGTTCTCGTTATATAAGAGGGTTTCTCCTTTTTTGCAACCTCATGATCTTCTGACTTATATAACATTACATATTTCTTTGCAATAGGCTTCAAGTTATAAGCGTCTAAGACCCTACCCTTGTATTCAAAAGTATCAATTACATCCCCAGTTGAAAAGCTATATACAAAATTACTTATCTTGTTGCCTTCGGTAAAATCTATAATTGAACTTCCAAAATCAAAAATATAGGTTGTGTTTTCTCTTAAAGTATCTGTCCAGCTTACCTTAAGAGTTTTCAAATGAGCCTTAATAGTAGGTTTGTTTTGTAAAGGAGGGGAAATAATTATTTCTTCTGAAGTATTTTCTGTATTAATGTATTCATCAAAATTTATTTCAAATGAGTTTCCTTTAAAATTTGTGCTATTATGTGAAGGCTTAGAAACGCGAGCCTTTGGAGGAGTCCTGTCATAAATACCTCCGCTAGGAGTTCCAATTTGTGCACAAGAGAAAAAAAGAAAACCCAAAGCAGTTAAGCTAACAAGCTTAGTATAATATGAGTATAGTGTATTTAGCAATTTATCTTTAATCTTCATAGCGCAAATTTACTAACAAATCTTCAATTATTGATTTATCAAATCTCTTTGCCTTACAACCTCATACATTAATATTCCAGCGGCAACCGAAACATTAAGAGATTCAATATTAGCCTTAATAGGAATCTTAATCCTATTATCACAAATTTTTATAATATCGGGAGAGACACCAGTATCTTCAGAACCCATAACAATCATTAGACTTTCTTTCATTGAGACTTGAGTATAAAGTTCGCTACCTTTTTCTGTGGCACAAAAAACACTAACTCCTAATTGTTTTGCTGTATTAATTGTTGTTTTAAGATTTGCTACCTTACATATTGGTAAACGCAAAAGGGCTCCAGACGAGGTTTTGATTGCATCTTCATTAATTTGAGCCGATGAATATTGAGGAACAATAATTGCATCCACTCCTGCACATTCGGCACTTCTCGCAATTGCTCCTAAATTTCTTACATCGGTTACTCTATCAAGCATAATAAGAAATGGAGTACTTCCTTTTTCAATTGTTTGCATTACCACTTCCTCAAAATCAAAATATTCAATCAAAGACATAATGGCTACCACTCCCTGATGATTATTTTTGGTCATTCGATTAAGTTTCTCAATAGGTACATATTGAACTACAGTTTTTCTCTTGCTAATCTCCTCCTTTACTTCCTGCAAGAGATTGCCTTGCAAAGATGATTGAATTAACACTTTTTCAATTTCTTTTCCACTTCGGAGAGCCTCCACAACTGGCCTTACTCCATATATAATCTGTGATTCTTTCATATTTTAATTTTATTACTCAATTATTATACCGTCTTTCATTAATAGTTTTCTGTCACTCATATTTGCTAATTCTTCATTGTGAGTTACAATGAGAAAGGTTTGTTTATATCTTTCTCTAAGAGAGAAGAAAAGATTATGAAGGTCTTTTGCGTTCTGAGAGTCCAAATTGCCTGAAGGCTCATCAGCTAAAATGATTGATGGTTTATTGATTAATGCTCTTGCTACTGCAACCCTTTGCTGTTCACCACCCGAAAGCTCAGAAGGTTTATGATGTTTTCTTTCACTTATTTGAAGAATCTCAAATAACTCTTCTGCTTCTTTTACCGCTTCTTTTTTAGTTTTTTTAGCAATAAAAGCAGGAATACAAGCATTCTCAATTGCAGAAAACTCTGCCAAAAGATGATGAAACTGAAAAACAAATCCAATCTCTTTATTTCTAAAATTTGCTATTTGTGTTTCGGTCATCTTGGTTGTTTCTTTCCCATGTATCCACACCTCTCCTTTGTCTGCACGATTTAATGTCCCAATTATTTGCAATAAGGTTGTTTTCCCTGTTCCGGAGGCGCCTACAATTGATACAATCTCTGAAGGTTTAATTCTTAAATTAATTCCTTTGAGAATTTGAAGGCTATTAAAGGACTTATATAGGTCTATTACTTCAATCATTATAATTTATCTGTCAATATTTTTCTTGTTAAACATAATATATCCAAAGTTTGCTGATATTGTAAATGGATTAGTCTTATCGTCGTCTCTTTGATGATAGCCAGCAATAATACTTAGGGGTCCAATTGGAGTATTGAAAACAAGAGTTGAACTTATTATCAAATATAATTTATTAAAAAAATCTGTTGAATAATACGGGAGGTTATTGTCTCTTGACATTATTCTTGAGATTGGAGCAAAAATATTTGCATTTAATCTAAATGATGCATCAATTCTGTAAAAACTTACTTTATAAATATTTTCAATACCAAAGGCTAAATACTGATTAGCTCTATACTCTGGCATAAATTGAGTAAAGGTTTCTAAGGTTGGAGAATAAACACCTGCGTTAAGGAGTGAAGAGTTATAATTAGAGAAGAGATTTTGAAATGAATAGAAGGCATCTGCATTTAATCCGAAAGCGAAATTCTTTGTTACATCTAAATAATGCTTATGTCTAAAACTAAATTGCATCCAACTATGTCTTTTTTCATCTGGATCGGATAATGTTGATGTATTACCAGGTGTAAAGTTTTCTTGTCCTCCAATATATTGAACCTGCATTTTGGAGAACAAGCCAGAGGTTGGAAACTGAATATCATTCAGAGAAGAAAGGCTTCTTGTTAATCCTACTGCAATATGATTAAACTTTGTTTTGTCAGCAGTATCGTATATTGTTGTATGTTTTATATTAAAATATTCATCGTTAACTCTACCAAGACCTACATTAAAAACTAATTTATCTTTTACCCCAATTGGAACCCCCATACGAAACTGAATATTATTTTCATTTTGCACAATATAATTGAGTGGGGAGAAATCAAAGAAATTAGTTTTTAAACTATAGTAACTCCATTTGTTTGCATTAAATTCAACTTCTGAATAGAATGGGTACTTAGATGGATAATCCAATCTTAATGCTGCAGTTGTGGAAGTGTAGTATCTGCCTAAATAAACATTTGATTTCACATGCCACGAACTTCTATTCATAAAATTATATTCTGTACCAATAAATAAATGTGATATTGGATTTGAAGAAAGCAAGCCTCCTATTTTAACTTTAAAATTTTCTTGAGTACTAACATTTAAATTTAAGACATAGGATTGAGAAAAGTTATTATAATAAATGAATGGCTGAATTGACTTTATGTTTCTGTCAAAACACAATGAAAAATAATTCTTCTTTATTTGTTCTGAAAGGTTTATATCGTATGCATTATAGAAAATTGAGCTTTCGATATAGCTTTTTTGATATTTATTTACTCCCTCAACCACAACATTATTAATAACTAACGAAGGCTTTCTTTTATTAAAATCTTCTCTGATTAGAGAAATTTCTTCCTTAGTAATTGAATCATTTTGAAACTCCCTTATTTTAGATATCTTTTCTAAGGCAGCCTTATAGCCAATATCAAATGTTTCTTTCATTTTCCAAAACTCCAACACTCCATAGGTTTTTAAATCTGGTTCTATGATTACACTATTATCGCAAGTAATATTATAGTCTGTTTCTTTTGAAACAATATTCTGCAAATAAGAAACAATATCTCCTTCTCTTGGAGGAGGATAATTACCAGAAATCTTAACCCCAATAATTATGTCAGGATTATAAATTTCTTGCATTTCTTGTGAAGGGAAATTATTATACATACCGCCATCAAACATAACCTTTCCATCAATTGTAATTGGAGTAAAGTAAAATGGGAAAGTCATAGATGCTCTTACTGCTTGACCCAAGTCTCCTTTTCTTCTAATACTTGCTTTACCTGCTTCAATATCTGAGGTTATGCAAAAGAAAGGAATCATAAGTGAGTCAAAATTATTATTTGCTACAGCTGAAGCTCCTGCAAAAAGTTCCATAAAAGCATAATCCATCTGTATTGGGTTCACTACTGAAGATGGAAGTTGAAATCTAAATTTATTCCTTGTGTCAAACGAAAATGAAACTAAGGTCGGATCAGAATCATTTTCCTTATAATAGTATGAATAGTTCCTATCAACTTTACCAGAAAGCCAACGCTGAAAATCATCTGAGAGGAATAGTTTTTCCATATCCTCAACATTATACCCAGAGGCATACAAAGCTCCAACAATTGCACCAACTGACGAGCCAGCAATATAGTCAATTGGGATATTATTTTCCTCCAATGCCTTTATTGCTCCAATATGTGCAAGACCTCTTGCTCCACCACCACTCAAAACAAGTCCCACCTTTTGTGTTCTTTGGGAAATACAAGGCGAAACTGCAATAAGCAGTAGTAGAACAAAAAGTATTGCTTTTTTCATTAATACAAGTCGAACTTTTGTCTTTGAAAAAATTTAAGCCTTTTCTAAAGCTTGTTGTAAATCGTTGATTATATCTTTTGCATCTTCAATTCCAACAGAAAAACGAACTAATCCTTCTCCAATTCCTGCACTTTGACGTGCCTCTGGAGACATTTTGGAATGTGTCATTGAAGCTGGATGTTGAATAAGAGTTTCAATTCCTCCTAAAGAAACTGCCAAAATACACATCTTAACATTATCCATTAGTTTCTTTCCTGATTCAAGTCCTCCCTTTAGTCCAAAACTAATCATAGTTCCTGTTCCTTTCATTTGTTTTGCAACCAAATCTCTTTGCTTAAATGAAGCTAAACCAGGATATTTAACCCATTCTACCTTAGGATGGTTTTCCAAAAACTCAGCAACTTTCATTGCATTCTCTTGTGCTCTTTCTATTCTGATTGCAAGAGTTTTCACTCCACGAATAACCATATAAGCTTGATGAGGGTCCATATTTCCTCCCAAGTTAAACATCATTCCTTTAATCTTGTCGTTAAGTTCTTTTGTTTTTGAAATAACAATACCGCCTACAATATCAGCATGTCCATTTATAAACTTAGTTACGGAATGCAAAACAACATCTGCTCCTAAGTCAATAGGGTTTTGAAGATAAGGAGAACAGAAAGTATTGTCAACAACCAAAACAGCACCAATTGAATGAGCAATTTCTGCACAAGCCTCAATGTCTGTTATGTCCATTGTTGGATTAGCTGGTGTTTCAATGTAAATCATTTTGGTATTAGGCTTAATTGCTGCCTTTATTTCATTTAAATCTGCAGTATTAACATAAGTTGATTGAACTCCAAATCGAGATAAATGTTGCTCCATCATAACTCTTGATGCTCCATAAACTGCTGCTGAGCTTATCATGTGTTCATTTGAATTAAGCAAAGCCATGTAAACTGTTGAAACAGCAGCCATTCCTGAAGAAAAAGCTATTGAATCGTATCCATGTTCCAAAACAGCAATTTGACGTTCCAATGCCTTAACTGTTGGATTTCCCATTCTTGTGTAAATGTATCCTTGTTTTGTTCCTGCAAAACATTCTGCACCATCTTCTGCACATTCAAAAGCAAAGGTTGATGTTTGATAAATTGGCACTGTTGCACTTTTATATTCGTCGTGATGACCACTGTAATGGATTAGTTGTGAGCTAAAACCATAATCTTTTGGATTTTCCATATTCTATATATTATTTATTAAACGAAAATTAAATTTCTCCTGCAAAAATACAAAACAAATCAATACAATAATAAATATTCCCTTCCTTGTGAAATTGTTTTATCGTACATAAACTATATTTACGCTAAATTTAATAAGATTATTTTTACTTAATTGAAGATTATTTTTACGAGAATAAGGGAAAAATCTCTTTAAATCAAGTAAAAATTTATTTATATCAAGAAAAAATTTTGCAAGGTGGCAGGTTACTATATGTAAGGTGGCAGGTTACTATGTGCAAGGTGGCAGGTTACTATGTGCAAGGTGGCAGGATGCAAATTTTAAACCTTATCTTTTTAAACGATAACAAGGCATTAGTAAACTTTTTTCAAACATAAACTTTTTTTTCAGTATATCTTATTCATAAATCAATGTTGCTTTTTCGCTATATGGTAATTAAAATCTCTACTTTTATTCTTATTTAAAATTGAAGAAGTATTATTATCATTTTTAAAAGCAGAATATTAGGTATCAAAAAAAAGAAAAAAGAAGTTTTTGTTGGTTAATTCACGATTATGGTATAATTTTGCAATCCAATAACATGATTTTAATATAAAATAAAAATATAATGAGACCTAACTTTAATAATGTTGACCTCAACGCAAAGGAGAACAACTCTTCAAAAGCATGGGAACAAATAGAAGATAACGGAACAAACTGGTTGACAGCAGAACAAATACCTGTTAAACCAATCTACACTCCAAAAGATTTGGAGGATATGGAACATCTTAACTATGCAGCAGGAGTTGCACCTTTCCTTCGTGGACCATATTCAACAATGTATGTAATGAAGCCTTGGACTGTTAGACAATATGCTGGTTTCTCAACAGCAGAAGAATCAAATGCATTCTACAGAAGAAATATTGCAGCAGGACAAAAAGGACTTTCAGTTGCTTTTGACCTTGCAACTCACAGAGGATACGATTCTGACCACGAAAGAGTTGTTGGAGATGTTGGTAAGGCTGGAGTTGCAGTGGATTCAATTTTAGACATGAAGATTCTCTTTGATCAAATCCCATTAGACAAGATGTCTGTTTCAATGACTATGAATGGTGCAGTATTACCAATACTTGCCTTCTACATTATTGCAGCTGAAGAACAAGGAGTTTCAATGGACAAACTTAGTGGAACCATCCAAAATGATATTCTAAAAGAATTTATGGTGAGAAACACTTACATTTATCCACCAAAACCATCAATGAAGATAATTGCTGATATCTTTGAATTTACTTCAAAGAATATGCCTAAGTTCAATTCAATATCTATTTCAGGTTATCACATGCAAGAAGCAGGTGCAACTTGCGATATTGAAATGGCTTATACCTTAGCTGACGGATTAGAATATTTGAGAGCAGGTATTAATGCAGGAATGAGCATTGACCAATTTGCACCAAGACTTTCTTTCTTCTGGGCAATTGGTATGAATCATTTCATGGAAATAGCAAAAATGAGAGCAGCAAGAATGCTTTGGGCTAAATTGGTTAGTCAATTCAACCCTAAAAGCCAAAAATCACTTGCACTAAGAACACACTCTCAAACTTCCGGATGGTCATTAACCGAACAAGATCCATTTAATAATGTTGCAAGAACATGTGTTGAAGCAACAGCAGCAGCACTTGGACACACACAATCACTACATACAAACGCTCTTGATGAAGCAATTGCTTTGCCAACAGATTTCTCTGCCAGAATTGCTCGTAACACTCAAATCTATCTTCAAGAAGAAACAAATATTTGCAAAAGTGTTGACCCATGGGCAGGTTCCTACTATGTTGAAAGTCTTACTCACGAAATTGCACACAAAGCTTGGCAACATATCCAAGAAGTTGAAAAATTGGGAGGAATGGCAGCTGCAATTGAAAGTGGAGTTCCTAAAATGAGAATTGAAGAAGCAGCAGCAAGAAAACAAGCTCGCATTGACTCAAACAGAGATACTATTTTGGGAGTTAACAAATATCGTTTGGAAAAAGAAGACCCAATTGAAACTCTTGAAGTAGACAATACTGTTGTTAGAGAAGCTCAATTAAAACGTTTAGCTGAACTAAGAGCAAATCGTAATGAAAAAGAATGTCAAGAATCATTGGAAAGACTTTCTGAAGTTGCAAGAACTGGAAACGGGAACCTGTTGGAATATGCTATTGATTGTGCAAGAAAGAGAGCTTCATTGGGAGAGATTTCAATGGCAATGGAAAAACATTTTGGACGTTATAAAGCAAAAATAAATCTTATTTCAAACGTGTATAGTGCAGAAACAAAAGATAGTTCAAGCTTTAAGAAAGCAGTAGAACTTGCAGATAAATTTGCTTCAATGGAAGGACGCCGACCAAGAATTATGGTGGCAAAAATGGGACAAGACGGACATGACCGTGGAGCTAAGGTTGTAGCAACTGGATATGCTGACATCGGATTTGATGTTGACATGGGACCACTTTTCCAAACTCCAGCAGAAGCAGCAAAACAAGCCGTAGAAAACGATGTTCATGTTCTTGGAGTTTCATCACTTGCAGCAGGACACAAAACTTTGGTTCCTCAAGTAATTGAAGAGTTGAAGAAACTTGGAAGAGAAGATATAGTTGTAATTGTTGGTGGAGTTATTCCTCCTCAAGACTACGATTATCTATACAAAGCAGGAGCTGCAGCAGTCTTTGGACCTGGCTCAATCATTTCTGACTGTGCTATTAAGATACTTAACCTACTTATTGAGGCAAACAAATAGAGCCTAATCAACTCTTAAATAATAAGAAACGCCCTAATCATGACCTTTAAACGAAGAGTTCATGAGCACGAAATGGCATTTCGTTACGATGAAATGCCATTTCGATATTAATGAAATGCCATCTCGTTGAAACGAAATGGCATTTCGTCCTCATAAAGACGAAGTTTTGAGGTCATCAAAAGGCGGTTTTAGTGTTATAATTACTGCGTTTTGACATCGCAAACTCTTACATAATAAGAAACGCCGTAAAGATTACTCTTTACGGCGTTTTTAATTTTACTAAATGTTTAAAAACTTATTTTAGAACATTCCAACAAAACCTAATCTTATTGCAACATTATTTAATCCTAACTCAGGAAAATCAGTAACTTTTTGCTTTGAGTTGGAAAGGTAGGCATCTCTAAAGTGGAATGTATGACGATATTCTCCAGCAATGACAAAATATTCTGAAGGACTTCCAAAACGTAGTTCAAGTCCTATTGGAACATAGAAATTTGTTTGGCGAATTGACCAAGCATTGCCTGCAATTGAGTCCATGGTTAGATTATTATCAGTTGTTCTTACGTATTCATGTACTCCAGAGCTTACTCCAATCCCAACTCTTGGAACTACCATAAATTTCTCATTCTTTAGTTTAATGACTGGATAGCCTGCATTGAGTGATAAGAATCCAAAGAAAGAGCCAAGATATTTATTATTTGATCTGTTGGAACTTCCTTCAAATCCTAAATCAAAAGCAATCTCCAAACCAAAAGGAGTAGCTGCTCCAAGTTGATATACTAATCCAAAATTGAAGTCATTAATATCTCTCATCCCTAATTTAGAATTCATTGCACCATTATCATTAATAAAAGAACCCAAAAAACTCAAGCCAACAAGAGCCTTTGTTTCTTTCTTTTTAGGAGCAGGCTTCACAACATCTGCAACTGAACCTTGGTCATAAAATGTTCTTTCTACTGTTACTTCTGTTTCAGTTGTTGATTTTCCATTAACTGTGGTAGTGGTTGTTTTGGTTGTGATGGTTGAATCGCCTTCATACTTAGTTTCAACAAAGATTGAGGTTGTTTTGTTTGCGTTTTGTCCCAGTGAGATAGTATATATCCCAAGTGCGAGGACTAATAGAATTACTTTCTTCATATTTATTAATTTATTTTGATGTTATTTATTAAAAATTCCTGTTAACCCGATTTTGATTCCTAAGTTATTAATTGTGAACTTAGGGAAATCATATACCTTTTGTCTTGTGTTTGGTAGCATAGCCCCAGAGTTATAGACATTAAAACGATATTCCACTCCAAAAGAGAGATAGGAAACGGGCAGAAGCCTATAAAGAAACTCCACTCCCAAAGGAATAAAAAGATTATTACTATAAACCTCCCACGAATTGGCTTTAAGCTCTTCAAAGCTAATTGACCTATTAGTTGTTTGGGAGTATTCAAATTTTGTTGAATTAAAACCAAGTCCAGAATAAGGAAGAATCATATATTTATCTGCTTTTATTCTGAAAGGATAGGCAAAACTTAATGCCCCTATGGTTGAAACAGAACGAAGTTTCTTATTATCTGCTTTATTCATTAGTCTCTCCATTGCAAAACTCCCCTTAAGTTCCATTCCAAAGTGAAACCTTAGTCCCAAAGAAATATCCCCTCCAACATTAATATTATTAATTCCTTTCATTCCCAATAGGGAGTTAAGGTTTGAATTATTATTCAATGTTGAAAAAATCAAATTTATTCCTGTAATGCTTGCTGAAATACTTTTCTTGTTTGAGCTTGCTTTATGCTCTTTCTTTAATGAAGAAGAATCAACATCTTTTTTCAAAAAAGGATGTTCACTATTAATTTTAGAAGAGGAAAGGATTTCTTCCTTAACCCTTACCTTGTCTTTATCGGTTGTGGTCGTGATTTTCTTATAATAGACAGAGTCCCCCACCCTCACACTTTCTATCCTCACATTTACATTCTTATCCTTACTTTGAGAGAAAGCAGCAAATGCAAAACATAGAAAAATTATAATTAAAACTGTCCTTTTCATAAGAAATTTATTCAGAACTAAAATAATCAAAAACTTAAACGCAAATAATAAATTATATATTGCATCGTTAAATAACAATATTACTAATGATTGATATTATGCTAAGGAAAATTTCGCTTGCCCTATTGTTTTGTTTTGCTGTTTTTGTTTCAAAGGCACAACAAGAAATTTATGAAGCCTATTCAGTATTAAACCTTCGCTCTTCGGCACGTGTTGCTAACATTGGGATGGATTTTCTTCCTTGGCAAGTAAATGATGTTTCGGTTGCCATTACCAATCCAACAATACTTTCAAAGGAAATGAATAATCAATTCGCAGTTGGCTATACTGATTTGTTTGCTGGCATTTGGCAGGGAAACGTTGCATATAGCCACACATTCAATAAGATTGGTAGCTTGAGCTTTGGCTTGAACTATATTGGCTATGGGAAATTTCAAAGAACCCTACCTAATGGCGACCAAGTTGGGGAATTCACAGCCAACGATTATATGTTTACAATTGGTTGGGGAAGGATGTTGGATAGTAATATTTATATTGGTGCAAACCTTAAACCAATTTTCTCCCAATACGAAGACTATTCTTCCATTGCCTTAGCTTTTGACGTTGCAGCAACCTATATTAGTGATGAGAAAAGTTTTATGGCAACCCTTATGGCAAGAAATTTTGGTACACAGCTAAAAACCTTTAATAATATTGAAGAAAAACTTCCCTTCCAACTTGAGTTTGGTATATCAAAGAAACTAAAGCATGCACCTTTACAACTCTTTGCTATGGTTACTAATTTGCAGAAATGGGATTTGAGAGAAAACGACCCCCTCAATCCAAGAGATGAGATTGACCCTTTTACAAATGAAATTAAAAGAGAAAATCATTTCTTAGGAACATTAGATAATATGTTCAGACACTTGAATGTTGGGGTTAATTTTGAACTTTCAAAAAGTTTCTACTTAGCCTTTGGTTATAGTTGGAAGCAAAGTCGTGAGATGTATTTGCAAGATGCCTTTTCTTTAGCAGGTTTTTCCTATGGATTTGGAATAAATATCAAACGTTTTCAGTTGAGCTACGCAAGAAATGAATACCACAAATACGGCTCTCCAAACCACCTAACCCTATTGGTTAGATTATAAAATCCGTTTTTAGGATAATTACTTGTTTATTTCTAATAAGAAATTATAATCAAGTTTTAATAAATTATAATCAAGTTTTAGTAAATTAGAATCAAGTTCTGTGGAAATGAAATAATAAGAATTCTAATTCTATCTTGCAGTTTCGACAACTCCTGTTTGATGATTTAACTCACTTCCTCTTAGTGAATGAGGAATACAAAAGATTGTTATCATCACTAAGAAAGCTATTATTGAGGTTATTCTAAGGATTTTCTTTTTCAGGAAGAAAAGATTGATTAGAAGAACAACTAAGGCTATTAGGGTTTTGTTGTCAGTTAGGTCGTAGCCAAAAGGAAATCCACTCCAATATACTCCAAAGGCATATTTTTGAACAATTGGGCCAAAGATAAATCCTCCAATTATTAATGTTATTATTGTAAGTACAACATATCTTCCAACATTCTTCTTGTTGGCAATTGCCAATAGCAGTCCATAAGATGCAAATAGCATGGAAACAAACATAAATATTATATGTGGGATTAGCACTCCTGCTGGAACTTCTCCCTTAAAGCGAATTATTAAAGGGTCTTTCTCAAATAGTTTTTCCTCATTTACCTTCACATAATACTCTAATTTTCCTGCATTGGGCTGAACGGGAAGAGTTGCAATAAGAGCCTCTTCTTCTCTTTGGAAGTCTATTGTTGAAAAGACATCGTTGGTTGGATACTTTCTGTATATTAACTGTGCATTAACACTATTGTCGGGGATATTTAGTTGAATCAGATTAGTGTTTGCAGTTGCAGAGCGTGGGAAAGAGAGTTTATATTCTTTGTTATTTAGGGTTATTGTTGCTTTCTTTGGATTTGTTGGGCCTGTTATTCTTTGATAGACACTTGTTGCAAGAGTTAGAGCAACTGCAAGTATCCAAAATATGATAATTGTTGATTTTTTCATTTCAAATTATAGTTTAACCTTTAATTCTTTTGTCTTTCCTTCTCTCTTTATTTTAACCTTATAGGCTTCATTCTCTTTCAATGTTCCAAGAATATTCATATAGGAATAAATATCTGTAACCTTCTTACCATTAAGTTCAATTATTATATCGCCATTTTGCATTCCAGCCTTATCGGCAGGCTTTCCCTTCGAAACAATTTCTGCCTTCACTCCATCTGTGCTTCCTGTAACATCGGGCATAATACCTAAGGTAACCTTAAAGGTTGGTCTATCTCCACTATTTTTCGGCTCCTTTACTCTTTTAAATCTCAATCTATCCTTCCTATTTACAACATCGTTGGAAATATCAAATGCAAATTTAGACACTATGTCTATTCCTTTGTAATTTAGCCTATGAGGATTATCATAAGGGGTGTGATAGGTTGAGTCAGCACCGGTTGTGAAATAGAAAACAGGAATATTCTTAGCATAGAAAGAGGCATGGTCAGAAGGTCCAACTCCACTTGGAGAAAGTGAAACTTTTAGATTATTAGCCTTAGAGTATTTCTTTATTATCTTCTCCGATTCTTTTGAAGTTTTAGTCCCTCCTACTGTTAGGGAATTGTTTTTTAACATCCCAACCATATCAAAATTAAACATTGCTACAATTTGCTTGGAGTCAAAAGGCAACTCTTCGAGGAATTGCTTTGAGCCAATAAGCCCATTCTCTTCGCAAGTGAATGCTATAAAGATTATTGACCTTTGATTTATTTTTTGCGAAAACTTATTTACTAAGTCAAGCATAAGAGCAACTCCTGAAGCATTATCATCGGCTCCATAATGTATTTGATTTGGTTCTTTGGAACGTGAAGCACTCATCATTGAACCCAAACCCAAATGGTCAAAATGAGCTCCAATAACAATGTATTCGTTTTTCAAAGCAGGGTCATTTCCTTCCAATAGTCCAACAACGTTTCTTGAAAACTTATTCTTTGGACCTGCCTGCTTACTGTTTCTGGCAATTGATTCCATATCCTTAAATACTACCTCTTGATAGTAGGTTTTATATAATGGCTTAAGCTTTGCCTTTACAAAAAGATCTGTAATAAAATCAACTGCTAAACTATCGCCCTTGGTTGAAGGAGAGCGTCCTTGCAATTCTTCCGATGCAAGATAGTGGACAGCTTTCTCCATACTGAAATTGTTGGAGTTGGTTTGGCTGAATAGATTGGTTGAAAGAATAAATAAAACTATAAGGATTAGAGTCTTTTTCATAATATGGAAGTATTATTAGTATTTCTTAATCGTCTCTTGGTTGAATTATCATCCCCCATTTTCTTTTGGAAGCACTCTTGTCCAATATTTTTATTTCTTCAATTGCGTATCTTCCATTTGGATGTATGCCAATTACATCAATTATTCCATCGTGCTTTTTCAACACAACCCTGCTTAAGGAGTAGTTATTCTTTCTTTTCCATTGGTGAGTGAAACTTTCTTCTGGGGTTTCTGGACGGTAATTAGGGCAATCCCAAATATGAACCTCTGTTTGGAAGATTTCTTTCCAGCGATATCCATTATAAGACCAAACCCTTATCACATTAAGATTTGTCCAGTCTCTATTAACTGACATAAATGAAATCTCATCTCCTCCATCTCCATCAAGGTCTCCTTCATTGATTAGGAAGAAAACACCAAGGTCGCCAGGCAAATTAAGTGGTGTAATTTCGTCATTATCTGAAAAAAGTTTTGTTGCACTTTCGTATAACATTTCATCAAATCCATCTCCGTCCCAATCTCCACGAATTGCAAAACGTGTGTTTTCGTTCTTATCCCAAGTCCATGAGGCTGGGTCGGATGTGTTCTTCACAACATCTGTCCATGGTTTAATCTTCTCTTCGCTTTGAACTTCTTGAATATCATTTTGAGCAATAACTGTATTTGTTCCTAAAAACATTATTAGTGCAAAAGCAATTAAAATTATTCTTTTCATATCAATAATTTGTTTTTATTTCTATATAACTTCTTCGTATCTTAAGTTTTCTATAATATAATTCTGTCTTTCAGGGGTGTTATCTCCCATAAAGAAAGAAAGTACTTCCTTAATCCCACTCTCTTTGTTCAAAAGTACAGGGTCTAAGCGTATGTCCTTACCAATAAAATGTCTAAATTCATCAGGAGATATTTCCCCCAAACCTTTAAAACGAGTTATTTCAGGATTGGTTCCAAGTTTTGTGATTGCAGCTTGCTTTTCTTCTTCAGAATAGCAATAGAAGGTCTTTTGTTTGTTTCTTACCCTAAACAATGGGGTTTGAAGGATATAAACATGACCTGCCTTTACTAATTCGGGAAAGAATTGCAAAAAGAAAGTCATTAACAACATTCTAATATGCATTCCGTCAACATCAGCATCGGTTGCAATTACAATATTATTATATCTTAAATTCTCCAAATCCTCCTCAATATTCAAAGCAGACTGCAAAAGATTAAATTCTTCATTCTTATATACCAACTCTTTTGTCTCTCCATAACTATTAAGAGGCTTTCCTCTTAGGGAGAAAACTGCTTGTGTGTTTACATCTCTCGATTTGGTGATTGAACCAGAAGCAGAATCTCCTTCAGTAATAAATAGTGTAGATTCTAATCTCCTATCATCTTTTGTGTTGTAATGTATTCTGCAATCTCTTAGCTTCTTATTATGCAAACTTATTTTCTTTGCACTTTCTTTAGCTATCTTCTTAATGCTTGCAATATCTTTTCTTTCCTTCTCACTTTGAACAATCTTTTGTAAGAGACTATCGGCTGTATCAGGATGCTTATATAAATAATTATCAAGATTTCTTTTTACAACATCAATAATATAATTTCTTACCGTCTGACCCTTTCCATTTGGTTGCATATTGATAGAACCAAGTTTGGTTTTGGTTTGTGATTCAAATATTGGTTCTTGAATTCTTAAACTTATTGCACAAATTATACCTGAACGAATATCTGAAGGCTCGTAGTCTTTCTTATAGAACTCCCTGCATACTTTTGTTAATGCTTCACGAAAGGCTTGCTGATGTGTTCCTCCCTGAGAAGTATTTTGTCCATTTACAAACGAATAGTATTCTTCTCCATAAGCCTTATCGGAGTGTGTGAGGGCAAATTCAAAATTATCTTCTCTAATATGAATTATTGGATATATGATTTCAGAATCAATGTTATTATCTAAAAGATCATGCAAGCCATTCTTTGATAAGTATTTTTTATTATTATATGTTATTACTAATCCTTTGTTCAAGTAGGCGTAGTTCCAAATCATTTTCTCAATATACTCATCAATAAAGAAGAAGTTTCCAAATAATTCACTATCGGGAATAAACTCAATTATTGTTCCATCCTCAAGTTCGGAAGGTTCAATTTTACTATCCTTTACAATTTCTCCCTTCGAAAACTCTGCTATCTTGGTTTTCTTATCCCTAACGGATTGAACATAAAAATAATCTGAAAGAGCATTCACTGCCTTTGTACCAACTCCATTCATACCAACAGATTTTTGGAATGAAATTGAATCGTATTTGGCTCCGGTATTTATTTTAGAAACACAATCAACAACCTTGCCCAAAGGAATTCCTCTTCCGTAGTCTCTTACCTTTATTCTTTTTGAATCAAAATCAATATCTATATCAATATTTTTACCAAAACCCATTGAAAACTCATCAATGGAATTATCAATTACTTCCTTTATTAAAATATAAATACCATCATCTGGCGAAGTTCCATCTCCCAATTTCCCAATATACATCCCTGGACGAAGACGAATATGTTCATTCCAATCCAAAGACTTTATGCTTTCATCGTTATAATTAGCTCTATTTATTTGTTCTTCCATTGTCATAGAATGCAAAAATACAAAAACTTTTTGTTTGTTGTTTACATTTTCATTACTTTTGCTGTTTGAATAGAAAAACGATTTATTATTATGAAAAATCTAAGCCTTTCTTTATGCATCATATTTATTTCTCTAAGCTTTTTTTCAAAGGCATCATCTTCTCAATTTGCTCCACCAACTAATCTAATTGCTTCAAACATTTATTATGATAACGCTGTTCTTTCTTGGGACACAGATACAAATGCCTATTTATGGATATTATCATATAATATTTCACAAAGCAATACTATTACCCAACAGGTTCTTTCCTCAAACTCCACACAGGTTTTTGGATTAGTTTCCGGAATTACTTATAACTGGAAAGTTAGAATGATAGATAATTATGGAGATACTACCGAATGGTCAGATGTAGCAACCTTTCAAACTCCAAATGAGCAAACAGGATGTGATGATATTTCTTTATTAAGTATTGATGCAATGGGTACGGCAGGAATTACTGTTCAATGGCAGGCTAATCCAAATCAAACTGAGTGGGAAATTGTGTATGGCGAACTTGGTTCCGACCCTGAATTTGAGGGTACAAGAGCCATTATTTCCAATTATTTCTATCTCATTCCTTCTTCCTCACTAATTCTAAACAACTGGTATCAGATTGCCGTAAGAAATAAATGCTTGGGAGCAAACAGCGGTTGGTCATATATCAATACTCGCTATATATCTAATCAATACTACGATCTGCCTGTTCAACAAACCTTTGAAAATGACGAGCAGAATTCAATATTTGGTTTTGTTAATGGCTCCCTAAACCCTTGGGTACTTGGCAATGCCTACAACACAACCTTAGATGGCAGCCGTTCAATTTATATTTCTACAACTGGAGGAGTAAATAATAACTACTATCCTTTGGCATCTGCAATTAGTTATGCCTATATAGATGTACTAATTCCTGATTATGCATCGAGTTTCTATCTGGACTTCAAGTGGAAATGCTCAGGTGAGAATCCTAATGACGCAATGAAGGTTTATCTAATGAACCCTAACTCTGCTTTAGATATTTATCAATTGCCTCAAAGCACAAATGGGATTGGTCAAATATCTTATAACTCTCAAGCAAATGAATGGCAAGAAGAGCATATTGAAATTCCTGCTGAATATATAGGGCAGGTTAGAAGATTGGTTTTTGCATGGCAGAATAACTCCACATTAGGAGGTTTGGGAGGTGCAATTGTTGATGATATTTACATAACTGGAAGATATTGTGCAACCCCAACAAACCCAACTCATAGCTATGTTTCTTCCAATTATGCAAATATTAGTTGGGACTTTGCCATAGGCCAAGAGTTTTTCAATGTTCAATATAGGAAAATTGGAACAACTGAATGGACTCAGATTGATGGAGTTACTTCTCACCATATATTAGATAATTTGGATGATAATTCAACTTATATATACAGAGTACAAGCAGATTGTGGCTTAGAGCAAAGTTTCTTTTCAGTTACAGATACTTTCACAACCCTAATTCGCTGCGCTGCACCTGAAAATCTTAGTACTATTTCCTATTGGGCTGATAGTGCAATCCTTTCATGGAGCGATGACCCAAATGTAACTCAATGGCTATTGGAATATGGAGTTGATAATGGAGAAAATACAAACTATACAAGAAAAGTTGTTTATACCAATACTGACACTCTAAGAAATCTTACCCCAGATACATATTATAATGTAAGAGTAAAAGCAATCTCGCTCCAAAATGACACATCCATTTACTCCCAAACCTATCGTTTCCACACACTTTGCAATACTATAACAGAATATCCTTCATATGAACTAAGCAATAGCATAAGTTGGACAAACCCAAATGGATATTCAAATCCAAATACATGTTGGGAAATCAAAGGAGATACACTATTTTCCCCTATTTACAATTTCTCAGAAATAGGATTTGTAGAACTATCATTCAAATTCACATTCTTAGACAGCGTAGCATCATTCACAACCACAAAACTATTAGCCACAAACAACGGAAACACATATCAAAACCTCAAAACACTCCATCAGTCCAATACATTCACAACCCACACAATAGAACTTCCACAATATATCAACGAAGAATATATTAGATTTGCATTTATACCATCCTACTATCAGGTATCGGTTGCAAACATTGAAATAAAAGACTTTAACATAGTCGAGAAATGCAAATCCCCAGCCGAAATAAATGTTTTGGAACTAACATCAAACAGTGCAACCATAGATTGGACAACCTATAGCAACAACACAAGCTGGGACATAGTTGTAACCGACACCATAACCAACACCTCAACCAACTTCACAACCTCAGTCCACCCATATCAACTCACAAACCTAATCCCCGATCGCCCATACAAAATATGGATAAAATCAACCTGCAACAACGAAATAGATAATAACTGGACAAGAACAGTAATACACACACTCCAAGACCTATCATGCCCAACCCCGACCAATTTCTATGCCTATCATATAACAAGTACAAAATCAGACCAGTCCATACTCTGCGCTTGGGATGCCTTAGAAAGCACCATGTGGGAACTACAATACAAACTCAAATATGCAGTAGATTGGAGTAGCCAAATAGTACTCACTAACCCACAATATATATTTAGGAATTTGGATATGGAAACAGAATATATGTTTAGAGTAAGAGCCATCTGTTCCTTAGGCGACACAAGCTACTTCACCAACACAGTAAACGTAAGACTAAGCAGTTTGGAAGACGAAATAGACTATAGCAACCTGATTAAAATCTATCCCAACCCAGCAAAAGACCTCCTAAACATAGAAACCCAGACCAACGACCTTAGTCAAACCAAACTAATAGACCAAAACGGCAGAATAGTAATGACTTGGGAAAAACTACCAAAGAATATAAACGTTTCATCTCTCCCAGTTGGCAACTACTACTTGCAGATTAACACCCCTCAAGGAAAAGTAAATAAGAAGATAATTATTGCAAGATAAATAAAAAACGTCGTTTTTGAATATAGATTTATTTATTCTACTTATAAGCTTTTATTTGCTTTGAAAGACAAATTTAAGGAAGCAGTATTCCGCCTTGGCGACAATAAGGTTAGAGAAGTTAAATATAAAAGAAAAGATTAGGAAGAGAATAAACTTTAAGCTCTGTCTTTTGGCAAAAAACATTTAAAAACAAGAAAAATGAAAAAATACATTAAGTTTAAATTAATATTTTTGCTTTTTATAGTCTTTTCGATTAATATATTCGGACAAAGAAACTATAATAATTGCAAACTAATAATATATCAAGCAGATTATTATGAAAGTGTAATCGCTTCTCCTTGTCAATTCAATGATTATTTTATAAGAGTTAATTGTCTTGCAAAATTAGAATCAATAAATGCTTATTATTTGCAACTATTTGACCAACTAATTAGCAAAAAAGATAAAAACAAATTAGATGGGAAATATTCATTCAATTTAGATAATTTTCAAACAGCAGTTATTATAGACATTATTGAAGAAAATAGAATATATAAAAGTGTTTCTCTTGACAATAATGGATTTATTAAAATAAACGACACCATTTATTTCCCTGATAAAGAATTGATGAATAAGTTAGAAGAAATGATTGGATTTATCCGATTTAAAAGAATAATAGAATTAGATAATGATCCTATATTCAAACAATAAAAGATTAAAGATGAATAAATATCGAATAATAAAATTGCTTTGCTTTATAGTAATATTGGTTGTGTCTATTACTGCAAAATCTCAAATTGTTAAAAACGACTTGAAAATATATAAAGAGACGGTAATATTTGTTGATACAATTACAATAGAACAACCTATCATCATAAAACATTCTTTTAAATCAAGTTGTGGCGGAATATATTTCTGGAGAAAATGTAATAATATGGTATTTTATTTTTCATCGAAAGCCTATCTTGATAGGATTACAGATAAAAATTTTTCAAATGATAGCTTATTATTTTCTGATATCTGTTATAATTATCTCTATTTAGTTTCTCGCTTCCCTTCAAAAGACCTTATTAAAGAGGATGTATTTCTTCCTAAAATATATGATATGTTCACAAATGATTTATCTTCACTACAAAGAGGAAGAAATTATATGATCAGAGATTATATTAAAACTAATAAAAAAGGAATATCATATTCTGAAATAAAAACCAAAAGGTTTGCTGTTTTTCTAGTAAGAGATGATTACTTCTCTAAAAGTAATCCAGATATAACAAAATATTATAAAGTTGCTATTCCAATTGAAAGCCTCCCTTAATCTTTTTTGGTAAGTTTGATTATGGTGTTTAGCATCTTTTCTGTTTGGGCGGCTCCTTCTCCTAAAATAAATCCTATTTCTTGCACTTGACGAAGGTTTTGCTGTATTACGTCTGTTACTCGGTTTATTATCTCTTGCGGTTTCTCCTCGTTGTCATAGAGGTTTCTTACCAAAATGGCAACTCTCTTATGTGGTATTAATGCAAAGATTGTTACATTAACCAATCTGTCTGAAAACTCTATATCTTTATTGATAAATGCTTCCTCTCCTTTCAAAACAAAGTCTATTTGAGTGGAAACGCTCTTTGGCACCAAAGAATTAATGTTGGCTCCTATTAGTCCTGGGATTATTTCATCTATTTCTTTGGCTTCATCGCCCAAAATTTCAATAAAGGCTGAGTTGGAATCGGCTATCTTCATGTTCTCATCAATCATTGCTACGCCTATCTTTAGGTTATGTATCATTAGGGAGAGGGCTTTGGAGGCTTCTGCATTATGGGTTTGTTGGATATGTAGTATGTCTTTTAGGCTGTTGATTTCTTCCTGTGAGGCGATTAGCTCTTTGGTTGTTGATTGTAGTTGTTGATGAAAGACTCTGTTGCCGTGCTGTGTGTGTGTGAAGCACATATCTTCTGTGGCTATGCCTTGTGCTATTGCTTCTGCAAGTCCATAACATGTTCCATATCCACATGCTCTGCAATCGGTATGGCGTCCACTTGTTGCTTTATCTAATTTCACAAAAGCTTCTTCCATTTCTTCATGGGTTGGGGTTGGAAGGGTTTGTTTGTCTTCATTATAGGTGCATGCTATGTCGGGCAATGCGGAGTGTTTTAGGATATTGCTATCCCATGTCTTTTTATCAAAATTGGTGATTCTCTTCTTTACATATTCTGTTACCAAGTTATGTCTTATAAACTTTTGTCCTTTAGCCGATGAACCTGGTCCTGCAATACATCCTTCGCAGAAATAGAGATTGAAATTCTTGTTGAACTTATTGCCATGTTCTGCAAATTGCTTTACTGCATCAATTGAATCGTCTGCTCCTTGTGCTGATATGAATTTTCCTTCAATTAGTGAGGTTGATAATTCACAAGCCTCAACAAATCCTTCTGGTATTGGGTAAAGGGCTCCCTTAAATCCCAATGGGGTATCGAAATCGGAGAATGAAACCTTTTCTTCCTTAATCTTCAGTTCTCTAAATATTCTTCTAAGTTCCCTAAAGGAAAGCACTGCATCTAATTTGGCTGAATTTTGATGGCGAAGAATATCTTTCTTTGCTCCAAGGCAAGGTGTTATACTTACAATTTTAAGGTCTTTTCCGTAAATGCTTCTTAGGGTTGCTGCTGTTGCATTGGCAGGAGAAACAGTTGGGGTTATGTTACTTACAAGGTCTGTTGCATATTTTTCAACATACATATTCATTACCGGACAATGAGATGTGAGAAGGAATTTCCCTGAATTATCATTTGCAAAACCTGCTTGACGCTTTGCAACCAAGTCAACTCCAAAAGCAACCTCAGTTACATAATCAAACCCTATCTCCCTAATCATTCTTACAAACTTCCTATAGTCGGTTATGTCTTCAAATTCTCCTGCAATGGAAGGGTCACATATTGCTGCTACCTTGTTTTCGCTCTTTATTAAGTCCTTAACAATTGAAATGGAGTCGGCAACATTAATTGCATTAAAGGAACAAGCCTTTATGCAGGTTCCGCACCCAATACATCTTTCTTCAATAACTTCAGGATATATGCTTTCCTTACTTACTTTAATAGCCTTGACTGGACATTTTCTAACGCAGGAATAACAAGATGTGCAGTTCTTTTGATTGAAGGTATATACTTTGTTGCTCATAAAATTGTATTATTATTTGAATACAAAACTAATATAAAAAAGTAAACTATGCAACAAAATAGATTTTTTCCTTATTTTTTTCATTTAAAACTTGCAAATAAACCTAAAATAATATATTTTTGCACCTTGAAGATAATAAGCTTTATGCAACAAATAAAAATTTACATACTATCTGCCCTATTTGCGATTGGACTACTTGTAAGTCCAACTGTTTCCTTTGAGGAGAGAGTGGATGTTGTATTGAAATTTGAATCTGGCTTACTCATCAAAAACAAAGCAATCTTTGGATATATTGATTCAATTATCTCTGTTGCCAAAACAAATTCAAGAACAAATTTAGAGTTAATTCTATCAGAAAGAAGAAATGGACTTTCCAAACTAAGAAACGTAGAACTTAGTGATTTAGTTGGTCTTTCTTTCATAGAGAACCCTTTTAATAGATATTCTTACTGCCTAAGTAAGTACCTTCAAAGATACAAAATAACAAAGTCAATCTATCAGCTCAAGTCGTTGCTGATATAGTACTTGATTAGAATTATGTCAGTTTCTAATTTCATAACTTCAGGAAGAGAATTAGGAACTTAATCTCATATCATTATTATCAATTAATTTGTTTTAACACCAAAATTTCATTCTAATGATATGACAAATGGGACATAAGTCTTTTTTCATTAAGTAACTACAAAAATTTGACAATTTGTTTTAAACATATTAAGCTACTCTTTATTAAATAAGGGTAGCTTTTTTTATACACAATTTTTCTACACTCAAGTTCAAACATAAAACCAATTACACTTCGACTTTCTTTGCTAAATCCTTAATTAAAAGTAATAAAACGAAGAATAAATTTATTTCTTTATTCTGGCTATGGTTTTAGGATTAGATAATTCTCTGAAAGCATCCTTCCCTATCTTTCTATGAGTTGAATTATTAGAATCAGAAAGTTTTTTGGATAATTCAAGAGCATAAGGATGAAGAAAAAGACTTCTCTTCCCTATTTGCCTTAATGCCCAATTGACTGCCTTCCAAACAAAATTCCTTTCATCAAAGGCATAGTCTTCAATTAGGGGAAGATATTTTAAGAATTCTTTATCAGGCATTTTCTTAACCCCAATTGCCATTCCTGCAATAAGTGAGAACGTTGTTCTTCTAACGTATTCCTCGTCACTTTTGCAATATTGAAATATTTTTTCCTCAGCAAAGGGTGTATATCTATAAAGATTATAGCAAGCACCATCAACAATTGCCCAATTATCAAAGTCTTCTGTCCAAATATCCATTTGTTTTGAAGTAATCTTATCTTTATCCGCAATTAGAGTGGCAATCATTCTTGCCTCATGGTATTCCTTTTCCCAAAGCTCAAGAGCAAGGGGATGATTAATTTTAATCTCCTTTGCAATAATTCGCATTTGAGGAGAAGAAATCCCCAAAACAATTCCTCCTTTTACTCCAAAATATTGAGCTTGAGCTATTTTTTCTTTATCTGAAAGAGAAATTAACCTCTCAACTATTTCGTTTGCGGTCTGCATTTAATTCTTTGGAGTAATAAGTTTGAGAAATATTGGGAAATGGTCGCTTATTCCTCCTTGGTACTTAAATCCTTTATAAGTACTGAAAGGAGTTATCATGGTAAGGTTAGGATTATTGTCAATAAGAAAATCCTGAATGAATATATGAGAATGTGTGGATATTGTGTCAATCTTTTGAAGTAAATCTTGTGAAACTATCATTTGATCGAAATTAAGCATCTTTCCCATATATGTATATGAACCCTTCTTATTTTTATCCTTATTCATCAAATTCACAAAGATTGGCGTATGGTTATAATATTTTGCTAACCTAAACCCTTCCTGAATTGTTTTGTCCCAAGGGTTATCATTAAAATCTCCCATTATAATAATATTCTTCTCGCCCTTATCATAAAGCTCTTTGGCTTTCTTATATATCAAATCAAAAACAGCTTTTCTAAGAGGACGATTTCTATCTTGATTACGTCTTGAAGGAGCATGAACAACAAAAACATGAAGAGGAACTTTATTTAATATCCCATTAACATAGAGAATATCTCTTGTTGGCTCATCAATAATTAGGGAAGAATCAACCACAATATTCGTATGACTTATTATCTTAAACTTATCTTTTCTGTAAATCATTGCAACATCCATTCCTCTTATATCACTTGAGTTATAGTGAATGAAATCATAATTTCCTTTTCTTAAAGGCGAGTCGTTGCAAAGAGCAGAAAGAACATTATCGTTTTCAATCTCACAAAGTCCAATTATTGCAGGAAGATTACCTTTGGACATTGCAATATAGGTTTTTGCTAATAGGTCTTTCTTAAGGTTAAACCTTTCCCAATTCCAATTGCGAGGAGAATTTACAGTAAAATCATCATCCTTTGTTAGAGAATCGTTTGTAGGATAGAAAAAATTTTCGCAATTATGAAAAGCAATTATTTCTATTTGAGATTTAAGAAGTTGGGGTAATAGCATAATGATTATTATGGGGGAAATTTTTATCGTTTTTCTTATCAAGACACAGAAATCTAATTATAAAATAAGAGCGTAAAGCAGTAATAAGCCTTACGCTCATAAGAATTTTCTTTTATTGAACCTTATAGAAAGGCATTCTAACTACGTTAGCCTTAAGAAGTTTCTCTCTAACCTTAATATAGATTGGAGTATCTTTTTTGCTGAAAGCTGTTTGTACATAGGCAGTTCCAATAGCTTTTGACAATGAAGGTGCTTGGGTTCCAGAACATACTCTACCAATCACTGTTCCGTCTTCACTACAAACCTCATATCCTTGACGTGGAATTCCCTTGTCAATCATTTCAAATCCAACAAGCTTTTGACTAACTCCATTTACTTTTTGTCCTTCAAGGAATTCTCTATCAATAAAGTTATTCCCTTCCTCAAACTTTGTCATCCAGCCTAAGCCTGCTTCAATTGGAGATGTTGTATCGTCAATTTCATGTCCATAAAGGCAGAAACCCATTTCCAAACGAAGAGTATCTCTACAACCAAGACCTGCAGGCATTATTCCAAATTCTTTTCCAGCTTCAAAAACAGCATCCCAAATCTTTGTTGCATCTTTTGGAGAGAAATAAATCTCACAACCACCAGAACCAGTGTAGCCTGTTGTTGAAAGAAGAACGTTTTCAACTCCTGCAAGAGTAAGGAACTTAAATGTATAGTATTCCATATCCTCTATTGGAGTGGAAGTTAATTTCTGCATAGTTTTTAGAGCCAAAGGTCCTTGAATTGCGAGTTGAGCATAGGAGTCAGATTCATTTGTGAAGTCCTTGCCTGGCTCTAATCCCATTTCAACAGCTATCTTACTCATCCAATTCCAGTCTTTTTCAATATTTGCTGCATTTGGAACCATAAAATATTCTTCCTTGCTAATCCTATATACTAAAACATCATCAACAATACCTCCCTTGCCATTTGGAAGAACGGTATAAAGTATTTTTCCATCAAAAAGCGAATCAATATTATTTGAAGTGCAGTATTGAATAAAATCGTGTGCCTTTGGACCTTTTGCTCTAAACTCTCCCATGTGAGATACGTCAAAAACCCCAACAGCATTTCTTACATTATTATGTTCAACTACTAATCCTTCATAGGAAATTGGCATATTATAGCCTGCAAATTCTGCCATCTTGGCTCCAAGTGCAATGTGTTTTTCTGTAAATGGTGTATGTTTCATATTCTTATATATTATTTTATTATAAATCTGTTTGATTATTTTTAAAGTGCAAAGTTAGCCTTTTTTATTAGTTATTCAAAGCTTTTTAATTCTAAATTCTCTCCATCCCAAACTGCATAGCCACTATTATTAATCCATTCACTCAATATGATTAATTTCTTATTATTTTCAATAACATACTCTTTGTTTAGGTGTCTATGCCCAAAAATAAAATAATCTATTGGTTTTTCTTCAATTATCTTTTTGGAAAACTTGTACATTGCTTCTTGACTGCCTTTGTCCACCAGATCTTCTATAGAATGAGATTTGCGACTTGCTTTTGACCAACTGTTTGCAAAGGCAATTGCCCAACGAGGATGAATGGAAGCAAACAAAACTCTAATAAACTTTGAGCCAAAAAGAGCTTTCACAAATAAATATTTCTTATCGGTCTTGTCTAATCCATCACCATGAGCTAAATAAAATGTCTTTCCTTCAATAGTCTGAACGATTTCTTTTGTACATACAATCATTCCGATTTCTTTTTGAAAATAATCCCTAATCCATTGGTCGTGATTGCCTGTAAAGAAATAAACCTTAGTTCCCCTATCAACAATCAATGCTAAAGTGCCAAGCAGCCTTACATAGTATTTGGGAACAACATATTTATACTCATGCCAAAAATCAAATATATCTCCCATAAGATAAATTGCCTTTGCATCTTTTTCTGCCTCCAAAAGAAAACTAACGAGCTTCTTTTCTCTTATAAGGGATTCTTGGTAATTAGGAACACCCAAATGAGTATCAGCAATAAAATAATATTTATTTTTTATCATTTCTTATTAACTAATTCTTTGTTTGGAGCAGATATTGAATCTTGAATAATCTTGGCTTTTGCATCATCAATCAGGTTCTTTAGCCCAATTGTATGCTTGTTGTTAGGATATTTCTTTTGTAATTCTGCATAAACCTCTTCATAGACATTGATATCTTTGTTTAAGTTAAATAGATAATGATTATCAAAAGAGCGATATAGTGCAATAATACAAGTTAATGAACCTTTGTTATCTTCCAGAAATTTTCTAATAATCTCTTTTTGATGAATCTCTAACATATTGTATTGGTCTAATAGTTCAAGCTTAAATTCATCAAAATTTGATGCATATTTATTTTCATACAATGTTTGCTTGATTTCTGCGAGTATAGTATTAGTTTTAATATACTGTTGATTAAGCTCATGCAAGAGTTCCGATTCTTTTGAATTTTTAATTGTATAGGTTGAGGAAAGAGAATTGAAAGAACCAGAAATAATAATATCCTCTTTCTTTTGTGGGATAAGAGTTATGTAGTCATTAGGGTTGCCCATCAAAACAAAGATTGCTGGTTCTTTTAGCTTATAATCAAATTTGAATTCCCCTTTTTCGTTTATTGCCACAGTATCCAAAGGAATTAAGCCCTGACCTGTCATTTCCAAAAAGTATAATTGCTTACTCTCCCCTCTATCCAATTGTCCACTAACACGAAATGAATCTTTATCTATCTTATTGCATCCTGCAAAAAGGAATATTAAAACTATTAATCCAATTATTTTTCTCATTATTCAATATTTAAATCTTATTATTATAAGTCCTTAACAAATGGTCGGCAATGATTAAGGCAGCCATTGATTCAACAATCACAACTGCACGTGGCAAAACACAAATATCATAACGACCCTTATTTTCTATTTTATGTATCTCTCCATCTTTATCAATACACGAAACCTCTCTGTATAGGGTTGAAACAGGCTTAAGCCCAACCCTAAAGAATACTTTCATTCCATTTGAAATCCCTCCTTGAATTCCACCGGAGTGATTTGTTTTTGTAGAAAAATCTTCATTCCAATTATCTATTTGCTCACTCCCATATTCCATACAACCCTTAAAGCCATCTCCTATCTCAAAAGCCTTCACCGAAGGAATACTTATCATAGCTTTTGCCAAATCTGCACTTAATTTATCAAACACAGGCTCTCCCAATCCGGCAGGAATATTATTTATCTCACAAGTAATTGTTCCCCCAATTGAATCTCCCTCTATCTTTAGTCTATCAAATTCCTTATCAATCTCATCTTTTTGAGTCAAATAATCCCATTTACCTATTTTTTCAATCTTAGCATCAATGGAAATATTTGTTTTTTGCATTAATAAGAGCTTTGCAACACTCCCACCAATAACCCTTGAAACAGTTTCTCTTGCAGAGGCTCTTCCACCTCCAGAAGATGAGTTAATCCCAAACTTACTAAAATAGGTAAAATCAGCATGAGAAGGTCTGAACTTATCCTTTAGTTCATTATATTCTTCTTGTTTATAATTCTCATTCTTAACAAAAAAAGCTATTGGAGTACCTAAGGAAATATTATTCTCAATTCCAGAAACAAAAACAACATTATCTTCTTCTTTTCTTGGAGTAGAAATATCTTTTTGAGTTGGTTTTCGTCTTTGAATTTCACTGTTAATAAAATCCATATCAATAGTCAAACAAGCAGGACATCCATCAATAACTCCTCCAACAAAGTCGCTATGTGATTCTCCAAAAGTAGTTAATTTAAAAGCCTTACCAATTGTATTTCCTGCCATTATTTCAAAAATGTATATTCTCTTAAGCCTTGCAAAATTATTGAAAAAAAGAGTTAGAGCAAAGATTTTGATAAAATAAATGAAAATGACTTAGATTAAGGAGATAGAAAAAAGATATCAGCAATAAAAAAGGAGTGTATTTCCTACACTCCTTAGCTTTGTACTATTCCACAATAAATTTCTTTCTAATATTTCCCTTATCAATTTTAATATCTGCAATATAGTTTCCTTTTGAAAACTTTGAAACATTTATTTCGATATTTTTCCCTTTATATCTATTTGAATATACTTTTTGAGAAAGAGAATTGTAAATAGTTATTTCTTTTACTTCATCGGAAGAAAGAATATTAATAAAGTCTTTTGTTGGGTTTGGATAAAGTATTAATGCAACCTTATTATGTTCAACACTTGCTAAACTCAATCTTCCATTTGGATAGAATTTCAAAAGATAAGCATTGGAAGGGCTAGTAGATTGAGAATTAATTACTGTATTAATGTTCATTACAACTCCCCCATCATTAGTTCTATGAATACCATGAATAAGTTTCCATGCATTTGGTTCATAATCATTAAAAACATATTCGTAATTAATAAAACCTAAATGATTGAAATTACTAATTACTATTCCCGAATGAATTTGATCATAGGTAGAAGTACGATAACATAATATTATAGAATCTGGATCTTTTCCTTCAATATTCCAATCCAAAACATGTGGTGGTAATACTTCAGAAGCATGAGTATTGAGTTCAAAATAGTTTGTTGTTTTTGCAAAAGTATTATATATGACCTTACTACCAATAAATGTTCCTACCAAAATACTATCATTTATTCCTTTAAAATTTGTAAAATTATAATCACCTGTCATAGAATCAACAATCAATAATGAGTGAATATCTATATAATACATGGTAAAACCTTCTTCGGTAGGTGGTCTAGAAGTAAGTATAATTTTATCTTCTTGCTGAGCAAGATTAAATACAAATGTGTTCTTATTGTAAGTATTACTTCTCACAACATTTCCCATACTATCAATCAATGATAATCTTAAACCAATGCTTGTATCCATAGATGCTACTGCAAATAAGCCTTCATGATTATCTAACATAAGATTATAATAATGCAGGGACAAAATAGAATTTGTATCAACATCATAGTAAGATAATTGATTTCTTAGAATATCATAAGAAACAATGTCAATAGAATCTACAACAGGAGTAAAATATCCCCAAATAGTATCCCCTTCAAAATATTGAAATTCCTCATGATAGGAATAAAGAATAGAATATAGTTTATTATTGTACTTATACTCAAAATCTATATTAATATTAATTGTATCAAGGATATTTAAATTATCATCATAATTAATATAGAATTCTCCAAATCGAGACCAATAGTAATCATTATCAAAGTTTTTAACCTTATGGCAATATCTACTACTTGGATTTAATCCAATAATTTTAGCACTATCTCCTTCATAAAGAGTATTTACTTGTGCATTAGATACAACAAAAAACAATAAAGAGATAAATATTGAAAAAAATGCTTTCATTTTCTAGAAGTCAAAAATATCTCTATTTGCAACAGTCACATTTATAAGTGTATCTCTTAAACTTACAGAAGCAACATTACAGGTTGTTAATTCTTTTATATAACAAAGTTTCATATATCGTTTATTATTATCCCATCTTACTTCCATTACAGGTAAATCATCAATCAAGGTTCTTGGTAATACACTTGGGTAGTTTGCATTAAGAGTAGCAAAATAATTATTAGCATGAATAATACATGTGTTTACTAAAGATTTCAAACTCAATCCTGTTATAACAGACATAGGAGTTCCGTCATTAATCCATGGTGTAAAAGCAAAATAACCTTGCAAACCATATAAAGCTTGGACACTTTGTGACTGAATATTAAAAGCTATAAATCTATTAACTGTTTTCTTTGAATAATATCTCACTACTTCGTCAATACTACCAGTAACATAATTGTTCCAATCATCAGTATCATTAATTGGACCTGTATAAAGATCGTTCAGGGTTCTTACAACCTGATATCTCCATGGTATTTGAGCTAAAATAACTGTATATTTTGGAATCTCTAAAGCGATAGTAATTTCAGTTGATGTAATACTGTCTACATAAATATTTGAATATTGAAGAAACTTATTTCCCATTATAGACATAACATTATTTATAAATGTTATATATCTATCTCTTAACAATTCAGCTGGTATTTTACCCTCACTGTTTAATTCAATACTAGTTGTAAATTTTTGTGCTTCATAATCTTCATTTTCAAAATCAACTTGATTTTCAACAATAGCTACATTAAAAAAAGTTTCCATTGCAAAAATAGCTTTGTTTATATCATAAGTTTCTCCAGGAGATGCTCCATTATTTATCACATTACTAAAACGTGACATAATTGAGATCATGTCATTTTCAGAAAAATTATTTTGCTCGTATTCATAGATTCCTTTATGAATATATTCATTTGTATATTCATTATTAAATTCAAGATTTTTATAATTAATAACATTATTTTCATTAATAACATTATTTCCTTGATAATCTTCTTCATTTGTACATGAAATAGCAAATATAGCTAATAACAGAATCGCTAATAATTTATTTCTTTTCATAATATATTTGTATTAATTATTAAGCTTTTACTTCCCAACAATAACTTTTCCACTAATAGTTTTGCCATTAAGAGATACATTATATGTATAAGCTCCTGCATTAAGATTAGAAACATCAACCCTATTGCCTTGCTTAGCACTTAACTTAGCTTTCTTAACCAACTTGCCTTGCATATCAAATAGTTCTATCTCTCCTTTTTCAAAATTTGTTGCTTCAATATCAACATAAACAAAATCCTTTGCAGGGTTAGGATAAACTTTTATCGTTTCCTTTTCTCCTGTTTCAATATTGGTTAAGCCTATTAATCCTTTTGGGTGATACTTAATTAACCAAATATCATCTCCTGAATTTACATATGCAGCTATTATTAACCCTCCATCTTTTGTCGCTTTTATCCCTTTTATATCTTTAAATCCTGTTGTGTCATATTTTATACTTAAAGTACAATTTGTATCTCCATTTAAGTTAAAATTACAAATCTCTATTGTTGAATATGAAGAATTCCAACTATTCATTTGGTAACATATATAAACAGAATCAGGGTTCACACAGTCTATTAATCTATTTCTTCTTGGATTATGAAAGTCAAATGATATGTCTGATATGTCAGGATTTGGTGATACTAAATTAACTCCTGTTAGTCGTTTTGTTTTTGTATTTATTAGATTTACACATTTTACACTATCACCAGGCTCATATATTGCAAATTGATAAGTAAAAGCCAACATAGTGTCATTTATATTTGTCATACTTGCTGGTTTATATCCCATTATACTATCCTCTATTTCTAAGGTCTCTTTATTCAAATAATACAGGTAGTTATATTCATTCATAGTATAAACTGAATGAGAACCATTTATTGCAAACATTATATTGTCTTTCATCTCACAAATATCAAGCTCATTATTTTCTTTATAAAATATCTTAGATGATAAAACATTTCCCAATGTATCTATTCTAATTAATTTTGCTGCTCTTGCATAATTAATATAATCATGTATTTGAGCTGAAAGCATTATTATAATACTCCTATCTTCAAGCATTAATGTACTTAATGAGCTTGCATTCCAATTAATGGTATCTTCAGACGCTTTCATTATAGTATCTGTAGAAATCAAAACTCCATTACTATGCAATCTAACGATACATAAATTATCTATATACCCAAAAGTATAATCACCTATAAGAGTTCCTCCTATCTTATACAATTTGTTATCTACTCTATATTTAATACTATAAACAGAATCTAATTCATTATCTTCCCTTATTACATTTATATCATCATCTAATAATATATATTGGGCACTATAACCATAAGAAGTACTTGATGTAAGATTTATATATAATCCATTATCATCATAATTTTCAACCACATCAAGTGATTTACTTATTCCGTTTTCAATTACTCTATTTATCTTAAATTTATCTTCTGAATGTATTTGTTCAAATACTTGTGCATGTAAATTAAAGCTAATAAGAATAATTAGCAGAATAATTGGTAATTTATTTCTTTTCATAATATATTTGTATTAATTATTAAGCTTTTACTTTCCAACAATAACTTTTCCACTAATAGTTTTGCCATTAAGAGATACATTATAAGTATAAGCACCTGCATTAAGATTAGAAACATCAACTCTGTTTCCCTGCTTTGCATTTAACTTAGCTTTCTTAACCAACTTGCCTTGCATATCAAATAACTCTATCTCTCCCTTTTCAAAGTTCGTTGCTTCAATATCTACACAAACAAAATCCTTTGCTGGATTAGGATAAACTTTTATTACTTCCTTTTCTCCTGTATCAACATTGGTCAAACCTATTATTCCTTTCGGGTGAAATTTCATAACCCAACAATTATTATCCACAAGTTGAATAGTTATTAAAACTCCTCCATCATTAGTTGCTTTTACCCCACTTATTACTTTAGGAACCAATGAATCGTATCTAAACTTATAGTCAAAATTCAAAATTCCATTAATTCCAAAATTTATAATTTGTATAAATCCACTATAATCTCCTTGTAATCCTTCATCATTTCTAATACAACAAACATAATAAATTGAATCTTCTACATTAAAATCTATCATATTTTGAAAATTCTGAACAGGGTTATAATTAGTTGACAAGCCTTCATGTTCAATTTTTATTTTTGAATCAGTCGCATAATCATTACAATTAACTATATATACAAAATATCTCTCTGGTTCTGTTGATAATTTAGATGGAGTTTCAGAAACTGCAATAAGCATTGAGTCATTAATCTTTTTGCTATATTTAATATAAAATAATGAATCAAATGATGCAGAATCTTTTATTTCCAATGTAATTTTATCAATATAATAAGCTTTTGGTAATATTCCTGTATTATCATTCCTAACATTTATTATTGTAAAATTGGAATCAGTTTCATGTATATGTTGATATTGATTTGCTATTTGATCTAAAGATTTTGATATTTTTAATTGCCCTAATGTATCAATAATAAAAAGTTTAGCTCCAAATTTATGATTAACTTTATCCTTATCTTGCATAAAAATAGCTACATTTTTATTCTTAGTTAAAAAACAAGTGTGAATAAAATAAAATTTATTTGTATCTTCTTTTATTGAATATATTAATCTATTAAAAACATTATTTCCAATAAGATCATTTGAATAAAAACATGTTGAGTCATGAGTAAAAAATGAAGATTGATAGTTTCTAATACCATATAGTTTATCATTCATCTTAAAATAAAAAAACTTCTTACTTCCCTCAATTATATCTATATTTATTACATTAATTATATTTAAATCACTATCAATACTATAAATATTTACAGCCGTATCTGTTGTTAATGAGAAACACAAATTATTTATATTATCATAATCTTCAAAAATAAAAGGATGAATAAAAATATTATTTTGATATGATTGCAGAATAACCTTATTATCATATATTCTTGTATCTGTTTGTGCATTTAAATTCAAAAATATATTTAAAAAAATGAAGAAAAATAATAGTTTAAGTTTTTTCATTATCTTAAAATTAACCAACAAACAATATATCATCTATATTTACATTAAGTTCAATCCATGGAATTAAATAACCTGTTTTATATTTATTAATTGTTAAACAACCACCAATGATAGTATAATTCATATCCCAATAATAAGGGAAATTTAAATCTATAGAAATATCTAACAAATACTTTCCCCCTTGTATATTTTGACGTAACTCATCAGCCTCTGCAAGAGTCGTAGGTATCAAATAATTCATTATTTCCTGATTATTGAAAATATGATTACAATTGAAGTAAGTTGTGTTTCTTGACAAGAAACTCGTATTTGTTATAAAGTAGTAATTAGATAAATCCCATCTATCATAATCAATAATATTATCTTCAGTAATACCATAAACAAAATATTCAAGAGGTTTTAAACAATAACTCTCTAATATTTCTTGAGGATTATTCCAAAAATATGGAAAATTATCCATTGGTGCTAGTGGTGGATAATTTGCAAAATATATTGACCAATCAATTTCTTCATCTACAGGTACATTTGGAATTTCTCCTACTTCTCTTACTACTGGACATGAAGGAATACTAATTGCTGCTGCGTCATGAGAATATAAACCATCTAAATAAGGAGGAATTATTATTTTGAATGTAATTGTATTATCGGTCTTAGATGAAACAAATAAATTTGAAAACTTCAAAAACTTATTTGACATTTCATTTTTTATTCCTATTAAAAATTGCCTATAATTAGTTTTTAATTCTTCTCCTGATATTGTATTATCATCGACATTTACTGTAAATTCAAATGATTGTTCTTGATATGATGTTTTAACATCATAATCTTTATTCTTATCAACAATAGCATAATTAAAGTACATCTCCATTGCTAACAAAGCTTGTTTTATTTCCATATTTGGCATTGACATTTGATTATTCATAGCTTTATTAAAATCAGATAGTAAATTTTGAGCCTGTATGCTTGAAATATTTATTTGTTCATATTCAGGATATGGACTTATCTGTGAAAAATCTGATATATCTAAATTTTTATTATTCACCTTAATATTTTTAGAATCTGTGAATTCTTCTTCATTTGTACATGCTACTGCAAATATAGCAATTAAAGCTATGAATATAATTTTTTTGATGTTTTTCATCTCTATAAATTTTTAATTAATAAATACTCTTAGGGGATTTATAACTAAAGATATTCTTTGAAAAGGTTAAGTTAATTGTAGAAAGTGAATATCTTTATTTCTGTATTATAAATTGAGCTTCTCTTTTG
>DHCV01000023.1:51241-100973 GCA_002399025.1 Bacteroidales bacterium UBA4893
GCTAATAATCTTTTATTATTAGCAGAGTTCAAAAATAATACATTTGATAATCTTATCATTATTATTAATATTCAAGTTCAAGTTGCAAATATATATCTTTATTTTTATAAAACAAATTCTTGGAAATATTTTTAAATTTTCTATCCATTTTTGTCATGCAGGATATGATTTAGTCTATTAAACAAATCAATCCATAAATATGTTTGAGGCTCTTTGTAAATTAGGATTAAACTTTTAATAAATTTTGATACAAATAATCCTACTTTATGGAGAAAATAAGGAAGTATAAATCTCTGAAAACAAGGTTTTAATCTAAATATATTAGGCTTTGAACTTTTTAAACTTCGTTTTGATGTAAAGATCATGCCATGATCTTGGGTAAATCATCCCATGATATGGAGGAGATCATGGCATGATCTCAGTGATATCATGCCATGATTCTAAGATTGAAACGAAATTTAATTAGATTGAAATAAGGTTTGGGGAGATTAAAGCTTGATTCTAATAGATTAAAACAAGGTTTTAATTTCACTAAACTTTATTATTGGGTAGATACTGTCCCTAAAAAGGATGTAAAATGTGATAATGAAGTAGTTTTGTGAATACTTTAATTCTAAATCTTATGTAAGCCGACAATCAAAAGCTATTGGACAATTAATTTACGAGACAAATTGAGTTTGTCGTTAGAAATTATTACATGATAAAGTCCTTTAGATAGGTTACTAACATCTATTTCCAACTCTTTTTGATTGGCTATTAAGTTATATGTTTTTATCTTTTTACCATTAATGTCAAAAATCAAAACATCTGCCCTTTGAGCCAATCCTTCAATCTTTAAGTTTGCTTTGTCTTTGGCAGGAGATGGGTAAATGCTTATTTCTAATTCTTCACTATGAATATCTGCTAAGTCCGAGTAGGTTCTACAAACAACATCACTAAAATCACTCTCACAATTAGCACTAAGAGACTTTACTTTATAACAATAAGAATCTCCCTCCACAACTAAATTATCAAGAAAGGTTAATATAGAAGCTGTGTCCAATATTTCATCATCACGATAAACAATATACGAGTTTGCATTGCCTTGCCAACTTATTTTTAAATAACCAGGCATTGGTACAACCTCTAAATTAGTTGGAATTGATGGAATTGGGTTTACTGTTAAATTTAGTATTATTAGACTATCACAACCTCCCACAGCTGGCAAGCTATGTATGTAAACTCCGGTTGAAGTAAGAGATTGTTCATTGAAGATATATGTTTCTCCTTGACAAATTGTGGCTTCAATACGATTTGTATCTATATCACTTAATATATTTGTAAAATTACTCCAATAAGGGGCTGCCCTATAAACTGCAGTATCGCAAACTATCAAAACAGCATCATTAGGAATATATAAGAATGTTTCGTTCGAAATAATTGGAGGTGTATTGTTTTTAGAGTATATTGTATTCAAATTGTTACAATATGAGAAAGCCCAAATATCAATTGAAGTAACTGAGTAAGGTAGTGTTATAGTTGTTAAACCGATGCAATTAGAAAATGCATTCATCCCAATTGAATCAACGGAATTAGGTATATTAATGGTTGATAAAGCATAACAGCCATCAAAAGTAGCTCTTTTAATTGATGTCATAAAATCAGGCAAAGTTATTGAAACTAAATTAGGACATGTACTAAAAGCTCCTTCTCCTATTGAAGTAACAGAATTTGGAATAATCATATTGGTTAAAGACCTGCATCCACTAAAAACATAATCTTCAATAGACAAAACAGAATTAGGAATAGTAATTGATGTTAATGAAGAACAGTTACTGAAAGCAGACATCTTGAGTTTCGTAACTGAATTAGGAATTGTAAATGTTCCTGTTCTGCCCATAGGACAACGCATTAGAATATCCATAGTTTTATTATAAAGCACCCCATTACTTGAAGCATAATAATTATTATTTGAATGAACATTAATGCTTGTTAGAATATTATTATATATTGAATAATCTATATACTCCACATCTTGTCCAATATTTAAAGTTGAAATAGTATTACCGTAACTAAAAATACCATTATCTATAAAGCTATTTATAGCATTATAATTTATTGTATCTATATTTGGACATGAAGAAAAGGCATAGGCTCCAATATAAGTAGTATTGCGAGGAATGGTTATAGAAGTTAAAGTAGTGCAGTTAAAAAAAGCCTGTACCCCTATAAAAGTAGTACTATCTGGAATTGTTATATTAAGTAAATTAGAGCATCGCGAAAAAGCAATACTCTGAATAGAATCAAGTGAATTTGGTAGAGTAATATTAGTTAAACTTGTACACGAAGAAAAAGTTCCAATGCTAATTGAACTCAATGAATTAGAGAAATTTACTGATAATAAACTACTACATCCCATAAAAGCCCTTATTCCCATAGAAGTAAGAGAATTAGGCAGAGAAATTGAGTCTAAATTCCCACAATACTCAAAAGCATTATCTCCAATATAAGTGATAGAATTAGGTAAGGATACTGATGAGAGGCTATCACAATGAGAGAAGGTGTAATTACCAATAGATGTAACTCCATCAGGAATTGTTATAGAGGATAAATTAGTGCAATGAGAAAAAGCCTCTCTTCCGATATAATTGACTGAGTTAGGAAGATTGATTGAAGTTAAGTTAATGCAATTAGCAAAGGCTAGATTGTCAATATAAACAATTGAGTTAGGAATATTGATTGATGTCAAACTCTCACAATAATTAAAAAGACTTTCTTTTATTGTATCCAAAGAATTAGGAATTGTTATAGAATTTAAACTCTGGCAGTTATTAAAAGCACCATAATCAATAGAGGTAATGGAATTAGGAAGATTTATTGAGGTTAGGTTAATACAATTATTAAAGGCTAAGTAACCAATAGAAGTAATGGTGTTAGGAAGGCTTAAAGACACTAAATTGGAATCGCCCAAAAAAGCAATATGCTCAATAGCTGAAACAGTGTAGGTTTGTGTTCCATAAACTACGGCTTGTGGAATTACAATATTGCTAGAATTGTAACTCAATCCAGTAGGATACGAAACTGTAGCTGTATTTGAAGGAATATTGAGCTTGTAGTGAATAGTATCTCCATAATCATTTACAATTTCTACATTAATAGTTTGAGACATTAATGTAGTGCTAATAGCACTTAACAGCATTACTAAAAGAAAGAAAGTAAATTTTTTCATTGCTTTATAGGTTTAGATTATTAATAATTTTTATTTTTTATTCCTCTCGGTACTATTAATAATAACAACCTAAAAACAGAAAAAGTAAGCATGAACTTAATCTTTTTCTTATTAAAAATTAGTTTCTGCCTGATTTATAAGCAATAAAAAATAAACTTTAGAAGCAAGAATTAGAATCAAATGCTATTTTGCTTTATTTTTTGTTTTAGGAGTAGCCTTCTTAGTTGTTTTAGAATTTGTTTTGATGGTTTTCTTGGCACTTGACTTTAAATTTGATTTAGAGATAATCTCTTTGCAATCCTCTAAGGTTAAGTCTTCTACTTTCTTAGTTTTAGGAATTTTATAATTTGAGCCATTTGCCTTTATATAAGCTCCATAAATACCTTCTAAAACTTCAATTGAACTATCTTCTTCAAAAGATTTTAATACTTTCTTCTCCTTTGAAGGCTTGTTCTTAATCAGTTCAACACAGGCATCAAACTCAATAGTATAAGCATCAAAGGTTTTAGGTATTGAAATATTTGTTTTTCCAAACTTTATATAAGGACCAAAGCGTCCAACATTTACAATAATTTCTTCTTCCTCATACTTACCTAAATTCCTTGGCATTTGAAATAATGTAAGAGCTTCTTCCAATGTAATTTCTTCAATTCTTTGGTCTTTCTTCATTGAGGCAAATTTTGGCTTTTCCTCATTGGAGGTTTCTCCCATTTGAACCATTGGACCAAAACGTCCTATCTTAGCGTAAACATTATGTCCAGTTTTAGGGTCTTGTCCCAAAAGTCTTTCTCCACTTGTTCTTTCCGATTTGTCTAATGCAGTTACAACTTCATTATGAAATGGTTTATAGAAAGAGCTTATCATCTTTTGCCAATCTTTCTTTCCTTGAGATATTTCATCAAATTGTTTTTCTAAATTGGCAGTAAAGTTATAATCAATTATATCTTCAAAATTTTGAACAAGAAAGTTATTAACTATTGTTCCAATGTCAGTTGGGAAAAGTTTGGATTTTTCAGCTCCATAGTTTTCATTCTCTTTCTTTGCTTTTATCTCGTTGTTTTGAAGAGTAATTACATCAACCTGTCTTTGCTTTGCAGGACGGTCTTCTCTAACTATGTATTCTCTTTTCTGAATTGTACTAATTGTTGGGGCGTAAGTTGAAGGACGCCCAATGCCTAAGTCCTCAAGTTTCTTTACAAGTGTAGCTTCATTATAGCGTGGTGGTTGGAGTGTGAAGGTTTGTTTAGCAATTGATTGAACTAAGTTTATCTTATCTCCTTTCTTTAGGTCAGGAAGCTTTGATGATAGTTCTTCATTATCGTCATCATCATCTTTTGAAACTGAATAAACTTTCAAAAATCCATCAAAGATAATGATTTCTCCTTGAGCAATAAAGTTTTCCTTACGAGATGATATATCAATATTAATTGTAGTCTTTTCCAATTTTGCATCAGCCATTTGGGAAGCAATTGTTCTTTTCCAAATTAGCTCATAGAGTCTTTTTGCAGAAGCATCTCCCTCAATTGTCTTGTTTTGTAAATATGTAGGACGTATTGCTTCGTGGGCTTCTTGAGCACCTTTGCTTTTTGTTGAATATTGCCTTGTTTTAACATATTCTTTCCCAAAAGTATTTTCTATTTCGGTTTTAGCAACACTTAAAGCCAATTGAGATAGGTTAACAGAGTCAGTTCTCATATAAGTAATATGTCCTGCTTCATAAAGTTGCTGAGCTACAAGCATGGTTTTTGAAACAGGAAAGCCAAACTTACGAGAAGCCTCTTGTTGAAGAGTTGAAGTTGTAAAAGGAGGTGCTGGAGTTTGTTTTGATGGTTTTTTCTCAACATTATTAACAGTGAAGATTGCACCAATACAATCCTTAAGAAATTCAAGGACATCTTCTTTCTTATCAAAACGTTTATTTAGAGTTGAAGAAAGAAGTTTTGTTGAAGATGGAACTTTAAATTCTGCAGTAATCTTAAATGAAGAAGTTGGAGTAAATGAGCGTATTTCATTTTCTCTTTCAACAATCAAACGAACAGCAACAGATTGCACTCTACCTGCAGAAAGAGATGGCTTAACTTTTCTCCAAAGTATTGGAGATATTTCATAACCAACAATTCTATCCAAAACCCTTCTTGCTTGTTGAGCATTTACTAAATCTATATCTATCTTTCTTGGATTTTCTACTGCATTAAGAATGGCTGACTTGGTAATCTCATTAAAAACAATCCTTTTAATTTTAACCTCATCCAAATTTAAAGCCTCTTTTAGGTGCCAAGCAATTGCCTCTCCTTCCCTATCTTCATCGGAAGCTAACCAAACCACTTCGGCTTTTGAGGCATCCTTTTTTAATTCTAAGACAATTTTTTGCTTATCAGCTGGTATTTGATAGTTCGGCTGAAAATTATTTTCAATATCAATACTAATATCTTTTTTTGACAAATCCCTAATATGTCCGAAACTTGATTTAACAACAAAGTCCTTTCCTAAAAACTTTTCAATAGTTTTTGCCTTTGCAGGCGATTCCACAATCACAAGATTTTTTCCCATAGCTATTTTTGAATTTACAGCTGCAAAAGTACAACAAAAATAAAAAATGCCAAGAAATAAAAATTATTTAAGCCTATTTTAGAAAAAACAAGCTAAGGACAAAACTAAACCATTTTGTTTTGATTTTATCTCACTATTCGAATCGTATTGATAGAATAGGTCATTAGGTATTTCCTTAATGGAGGCATCAAAATTATAGAAAAAGGCTATACTCAGTTGAACATTTAAGAATTGAATTCCAAATCCTGTATTTGCTCCCCAATTAAAAGTTTCATAAGAAAACCTTGTTAATGAAGGAAGACCACGTGCATTAGAATTATTATTAAATACTATATCGCCAGATTTATAAAGCATGACTTCTAAGCTTGGCCCTAAAAACACAAAAAAGTTGAAAGGAGAAAAGCCAAATTTTAATTTCATGTTTACGGGTAAAATTAAATAACTAACATTAACAGCCTCAACTAATCTCTGCCCATATATCTTTTCCAATTCATACAAAGCTGATATTTCTATTCCAAGATTGAGTACAGGTACTATACATTCAGAAGTTAGTCCAACATTAAAAGGACGAGAAGTTTCAATCTTTGCATTATTAATTTCCAAGTTTTGTATATTAAAAGGGACACCTGCCTTTACTCCAAATTTTAACTGAGCAAAGCAAAAAAGCTGTAAAAATAATACACAAAAAATAAAAATTGAGAACTTCTTCTTCATTATTATAATTGTTTTTATATATTTGCAATAACAAAAAAGTGATGTAAATGAAAAGCAATTATTTGTTTTTACTTCTTATACTCTTACTTTTTTCATCTGCAAAGGTAACATATTGTGGTGAGAACTTGTATAATAATTTGAAATTTACTGAGAATAAAGGTCAGTGGGAGGATAGAGTTTTGTATAGAACTACTCTCAATAATGGGGTTGCATTCTTAGAACAAAACTGTATGACTTTTTCTCTTTCTGAGTTTAGAAGAAAATGCAAACACGACGACCTGACTCCAAAAAATCATAAGTGCGAGGACGAGAGCAACACAATAAATAATCATGCTTTTAGGCTAAAACTTCTAAATACAAAAGAGCCAAACAAAATAACTCCAAACAAAAAAACTTCAAGCTATAGTAATTACTATTTAGGTAATGATAAATCAAAATGGGTAAGTAAGGCTTATTCCTATGATGAAGTTCTTTATGAGGATATTTATTCAAATATTGACTGGAAGATTTATTCTCAAGGCAGCAATATTAAGCATGATTTTATTCTACATAGAGGTAGTAAAGTCGAGGATATATCTATTTTCTACGAAGGGATTGAGAAGCTAAGTCTTAAAAATGAAAATTTAGTATTGTCTACTTCCTTAGGGCAATTAGTGGAAGTTAAGCCTTATGCTTATCAAATAATTAACGGTGATAGCATTAAAATTGATGCAAAGTTTGTCTTAAATAATAGAATAATCACATATAAGATTGGTGAATATAATAAGGATTATGATTTAATTATTGACCCAGAACTAATTTTTTCGACTTATACAGGTTCTTTTTCTGACAACTGGGGTTTTACTGCGACTCATGATAGAATGGGTAATGCTTATCTTGGGGGAATAGATGAAGGAAATGAATATCCTGTTACTGTTGGAGCATTTCAAACAACATATGGAGGAGGGAATTGGGATATTTCTATTTCTAAGTTTAGTTTTGATGGTATTAATCTAATTTATTCTACTTATTTGGGAGGTTCAAGCAGTGAGATGCCTCATAGTCTAATTGTTAATGAATTTGATGAGTTAATTGTTTTTGGAACTACTGGAAGCATAAACTTCCCGACTTCTTTAAATGCATTTCAAGGAATTTTTGCTGGAGGAGATTCTGTTTCTTATGATGGTTCAATAAATTTTGCTCAAGGTTGTGATATCTTTATTTCAAAATTTTCTAATGATGGTTCTTCCCTAATGGGTTCTACCTATGTTGGTGGGAGTAAGAATGATGGATTAAACTTCAGAAACTACTATAATGCAAATAGTGTCAACTATTTAGGGAACGATTCTCTTTACAGCAATTATGGAGATGGTGCAAGAGGGGAATTGATTACTGATGACATGAATAATGTTTATGTTGGTTCCTGCACTTTTTCTAATGACTTCCCAACAACTCCTAATTCTTTCAATCCTAATTATATTGGGAAGCAAGACGGAGTTGTTTTCAAGCTTGATTATAATCTATCCAATATGTTGTTTTCTTCCTACATAGGAGGTAGTGAAGATGATGCCGTTTTTTCAATTGATACTGATGATGATTATAAGTTATATGTTACTGGAGGGACTGTTTCGCATAATTTCCCAACAAGTTCTTCCGCATATTCCTCAACCTTTACTGGCGATAACACTGATGGTTTCCTTACTTTAATTTCGTATAATGGCGATGCAATCCTTGCCTCTACTTTCTTTGGTTCTAATAAGAAAGACCTTTCCTATTTTGTTAGAACTGACAAATATAATAACCCTCATATCTTTGGAACAACCTTTGCTGCTGGAACAACTTTAATACATAATGCATCTTTTAGTCATCCTAATAGTGGTCAATTCGTTGCAAAGTTTACTCCATATCTTGATTCCTTAACTTGGAGTACTGTTTTTGGTTCTGGGATTGGAAGACCAAATCTTTCAACCTCTGCTTTTGCAGTTGACATCTGCGGAAGAGTATATTGTACGGGTTGGGGTGGAATGGGTAACTTAATTACGTCCAACATGCAAACCTCACCTAATGCTTATAAACAGAATACTGATGGAGGTGATTTCTATATATTCTCATTGAATTCTGATGCTTCTTCAATGGACTATGCTACGTTTTTTGGAGCTAATGGTATAGCTGACCATGTTGATGGAGGTACAAGCCGCTACGATAAATTCAGTACCATTTATCAAGCAGCCTGTGCTGGTTGCGGAGGAAGTCAAAGTTTCCCAACTCACCCTACTGATGTATATGGTCCAAGCAACAACTCAACTAATTGTAATGCGGCAATATTTAAGTTTAATATTCATGATGATTTTGCAGTTGCAGACTTTCAATTCCCTCCAATTGGCTGTGCTCCCCAGACAATTACATTCCAAAATTTAGGAAGAGGAACTTCGTATTTTTGGGATTTTGGCGATGGTAGTTTCTCAAATGATACGACTCCTACTCATACTTTCGACACAAGTGGACTTTATGAGGTTACTTTAATTGCTTATTATGAAAACGGTTGCGTTTCTTCTGATACCATGAAACATACTTTTTTGGTCTTAGGGAATACTTCAAGAGTAATTGACTCTATTGGAACATGCCCAAACTCTGCAATTCAGATTGGCATTCCTCCAATTTTAAATACAGATTTGACTTTTTATTGGTCACCAGAAAACCTAATTACAGACCCAACTATTTCAAATCCTTATGCAATTATCGAAGAAACTACGGATTTTGTATTAATAATCTCTGATGGTGTATGCTCAGATACGATATATCAAAGAGTTTATATTCATAATTTGGAGATTAGTCTCCCCGATTCAGTTCATACTTGCAATAGTCCTATTGAGTTAACTATGAATGCACAAGATTATTCGTCATATAAGTTCTCTTTTTCAAAGGATTTCTCAACATTAATCAATAGCGATACTACTAATAATTCTACTTTGGTTTACTTAACTGAGAGTGGTTATGTGTATATTTTCGTTGAAAAGGATGGTTGTATTGGCTTTGATAGTGTGTGGATTAGCTTTAATGGAACGAGTTTGAGTGTTCAGACAACCGATATTTCTTGCTTTGGAAATAATGATGGGCAAGCATTAGCAGTTTATAGCGGAGGTATTAGCCCACATTCCTTAGTGTGGAGCAATGGAGAAACGGGAGTAAGTACAATAACAGGACTTGCTCCAAATAGTTATTGGGTTAAGGTTACTGAATCTACTGGCTGCCATTCAACCCTTCCTTTCACCATTTCAACCCCCGATTCCTTGTCTTACTCAGTTACAAAGGTTAATAATCCGTGTAATGGAGTATGCATTGGACAAATAAATATTACCCCTATTGGTGGAACTGCTCCTTATTCTATCCTTTGGCACAACGGTCAAAACCAATTTTCTATTAGTAATCTTTGTTCAGGAAACTACGTTTTTACTATTACTGATGCTAATAATTGTGAGTTTACTGATACAATTATAATTATTAATGAGGCTAATTTCATTACCATTCTAACAAAAAAAGACCTCAACTGCATTGAAGCTTGCAAAGGAGAGATAATGGCTAATGTTGGAGGAGGAACAGCTCCTTATTCTTACATTTGGAGTACTGGCGACACAACACAAACCATAACAGACCTTTGCGTTGGAGATTATAATGTTCAAACAACCGACACCTATGGATGCAAATCTTCAGATACAATATCCATAGTTAACTTAGATATATTCCGTGACTTTGAAATTCAAGCATCAAAAACAGAAATTTACGATGGAGAAGTAATTACTTTGAGTGTAACTCAATATCCAGGCTTAACATATCTATGGACTCCATCAACATATATTTATAACCCAAACTTAGCAAGAGTAATTGCAACACCACTTCAATCAATAACCTATCAAGTCTTTGTTACCGATGGAAATGGATGCGATTTCACTGACAGCATAAGAATTAAAGTGGAGGTAATTAATTGTGGTGAGCCCAATATATTTATCCCTAATGTTTTTACACCTAATTCCGATGGTAAAAACGATGTTATAATGGTAAGTGGAGAACACATAGAGAAAATTAAGTTTATTATTTTTGATCGTTGGGGTGAAGAAGTATTTGCAACAACAGATAAAAACAAAGCGTGGGACGGAACTTTCAAAGGACAAGATTGTCTTGCAGGAGTATATTTCTATCGTTTGGAAATAGAATGCGGACTTGGCAGAACATTCAAAAAGAGTGGAGACATAACATTAATAAGGTAGAGAACAATTAATGAGAAAGAAAGAAGATTAATGGCAAAACAGAAATACTATGTAGTTTGGCAAGGACATAAGAAAGGAGTATTTGAATCGTGGCAAGAGTGTCAAGAGCAAATTAAAGGATTTGCTCAAGCACAATATAAATCATTTAGCAATAAAGCAGAAGCAGAATTTGCATTTAAAGAAAAAGCAGAAAAACATCTATACGCAAATGCAAATAAAAAGAACTCCACACCAACACAAACCCTAATTTCCAATGTAGGCTCTCCCATAATGGAAAGCATAGCAACCGATGCAGCATGCAGTGGCAACCCTGGAAAAATGGAATACCAAGGAGTAAGCACCAAAACAAAAAAACAACTCTTCCACTACTCTCATCCTTGTGGAACAAATAATATTGGAGAATTCTTAGGCTTGGTTCACGGACTCTCCTACCTCAAACGCCACAACCTCAACCTTCCTCTTTACACCGATAGCGTAAATGCAATGAAGTGGGTGAAGCAAAAAAAATGCAAAACCAAACTTGAACGCAACCAAAAGACTGAAGATTTATTCCAATACATTGAAAGAGCCGAAAAATGGCTACAAGAAAACACCTACACAACCCAAATCCTAAAGTGGCATACAGACACTTGGGGCGAAATCCCAGCAGACTTTGGCAGGAAATAAATAATTAAAAGAGTAATTACCTCTTGTTACGTTTCAAATTCGCCTTATAGAACTTAATACCAATCATACCTTTTCTAAGTTTTGAATCAGCCCTAAAAGTAATCTTACCAACCTTAACCTTATTAGGCTTACACTCCTTTTCAGAGTCACAAGGCTCCCCAGTAACAGAAAGACTGAAAGTTCCAATTCCATCCAACTTAATATTATAACCCAATTTTAACCTCGTTTCCAAAACAATAGAAAACGCTTTCAAAGCCGAAAGAACATCAGGCTCCGAAAGACTTGTAGACTGAGAAATATCCTTTGCCATATCTTCCGAGCTAAAATGCCCAGCATAAACAGCATTAGGATAATACTTAATTACTTCCTGACCATCCTTGTCAATAAATTTTTTAGCACTAACACTATAATACCTTCTCATAAACTTTATATTTTTAAATTAAACAATGTCTTCTTAATAATTACTATCTACAAACTCTATAAAAACGGAAAAATAAAACAACCACTTTATAAATTTGCAAACACTTGATTATAAAATGCAAAGATAAGGAATAAATTTCATAAAATCAAATAAAAAAGTACTAACCTGCCACCTTACCACCAGTAACCTGCCACCTTACCACCAGTAACCTGCCACCTTACCATAAGTAACCTGCCAGGTTACTACCATCAACCTGCCACCTTACTAAAATTAAATCAAGTTTAAAAAAATTTATTCCTCATTCTACAAAATTTATATCTCGTTTTGAGAAAAATATATAGGGATTATTTAAAATAACATTTCACAACATAATCTCAATAAGAGAAAAAGATATAATTAATTTTGAAAATTAATTTCTTTACTCTACCTTTGCCAAATCAAACCAAAAGTGGTTTGTAGTTTTTTATTGGAAAAATAGCGTTAGCTATTTATTCATGTGTTGCTAAAGGTCGAAAATTTAAACACAAACATGAATGGATAGGTTTACGCTCGTGTCATACGGCATGGGCGTAACTTATCTTTTTGTGTGGGACTTCGACCTCCTTGCAACAGAGATAAGTTACATAAGTCCCATGCTTTTTTTTGTAACTTTCTTTTGAATAAGTAGCCGATGCACTAAATACAATTAATGCTATGGCTAACATAATAAATAATACCTTAGTAGATTACATCTCTGGTACTATAGTAAATTCAACTCCAGAAGAAATTGATGCTATTCAAGTTTTTTCTAAACAACTAGTAGAAGATTACGGCTATTCTAAAAAACAAATTCAAACACGTCCACAATATAGAGTAAGGACATGTCCTTCTGATACAACAAAGAAATATCCTTTAGATATAATAGTATTTTCTAATAATGATAAAAATGAAGAAAATGAATATATAATTGTTGAATGCAAGAAAAAGAATAGAAGAGATGGAGTATCACAACTACAAGACTATTTAAGGCTTTCAAATGCATATATAGGAGTTTGGTTTAATGGGAATGAAAGAATTTTTATAAAAAAGGTAGAAGGAAAAGGAAAAGTATCTTTTGAAGTAATCCCAAATATACCTAAAAGTGGACAGAAGTTAGAAGATATTGGAAAATTTAAAAGGAAAGATTTAAAACCAACACATAATCTAAAAGTTGTTTTTAATTCAATAAGAAATTATCTAGCTGGTAATGCAACTGGTACAGGTAGAGATGAAATAATTGCTCAGCAACTAATTAATTTAGTTTTTTGCAAAATATATGATGAGAAGTTTACAAATTTAGAAGATGTTATTTCTTTCCGCGTTAGTATTAATGAAAATAGTGAAGTTGTAAAAAAACGAATTATCGACATTTTCAATAAAGTAAAAACTAAATACAGTGAAGTTATTGAGGTTGCAGATAGTATTTCACTTGATGCAGATAGTATAAAATATATTGTAGGGGAGTTGCAAAACTTTTGCTTAATAGAGAGTGAAAGAGATATTGTTGCGGATGCATTTGAAACATTCATCGGATATTCTCTTAAAGGGTCCCAGGGACAATTTTTTACACCAAGAAATGTAATTAAACTAATGATCAAAATCACAAACCCTCAACCTAATGAATTATTAATTGACCCTGCTTGTGGAACAGGCGGATTTTTGATAGAAGGTTTAAGGAGCATTTGGAATGTTTTAGATTCTAATGCAAAATCTTATGGCTGGAGTGATCTTGCATTAAAAGAAGAAAAAATGTCATCTGCTATTAAATGTATAAATGGAATAGAAAAGGATGACTTTTTAAGTAAAGTAACGAAAGCATACATGGCAATTCTAGGAGATGGGAAAGGTGGAATATTTTGTGAGGATAGTTTGAAAAATGTAAAAGAATGGAAAAGCTCAACGCAACAACGTATTGATCTAAATAAATTTAATGTCTTATTAGCTAATCCTCCATTTGGTAAAGATATAAAAGTAACTGGAGTAGATAAATTAAAACAATTTGATTTAGCATATAATTGGAAAAAGCAAGGAGATACTTTTATTAAAACTAATAAATTAAAGACAGAAGAAACAATTCAAATTCTTTTTATAGAAAGATCCCTTAAGCTTCTAACAGACGGAGGCAAAATGGCTATTATTCTACCAGAAACATTCTTCCACGCACCTAAGATGAGATATGTTTTACACTATATGCTGAAGAATAACAATATAATTTGGATGATAGATTTGCCTCATAATACATTTAGACCCCATAACAATGCAAAATGTGTTGTTATAATTCTTGAGAAAGGTAGGCATCAACAAGAATTTATAAATATGGCTGTTGCTGAAGAAATCGGTCACGACCATTTGGGGAAAGAGAATTATAGATGGGATTACGAAACTAACTCATCAGATAAAGATCAGTTATGGGATGATATTCCATTAATTATTGAAGAAATAGATAGTAAAACATACTCTAAATATTGTTTTAAAGTTAGTAGTGAAGAAGCAATTAGAAAAAATATATTTGTTCCTAGGTATTATTGGCAAAATAAAATTGAAGGGATTAAAAAGTTAGCTTTATCAAATAACATGGAGTTAGTATCTGTAGAAACTTTAATAAAAGAAAAAATAATTATGTGCTTTGATGGACACGGTTCTCCTCCTGCTGAGTATAAAGGGAAAGGCGACATTCCATATATTAGAGTTAAAGACATTGTTAATTGGGAAATTTATAAAGATCCAACGGCAAAAATAACACAAGAAATTTATGTAGAAAAGAGAGGGGATAAAAAAGAGATAAAAGAAAAAGATATTGCTTATGTAAGGAGAGGAAGTTATAGAATAGGAAGTGTTGCTATGGTTTCTCCTTATGATAAAGAAGCTTTATATACAAGAGAATTATTATTAATAAGAGTAATAAAAGAAAATAACAAATATAATATTACACCATATTATTTACTTTACCTACTTTCCCACAGAATAACTCAAATGCAAGCTGAAAATAAAATCTTGATTGAAACAACATTACCGAATATTGCTGACAGATGGAAAGAATTAATGTTGCCAATAGATAAGAATCCAATAAATAGAAAAAACATTAGCGACAAAATAGAAGAAGTAATAGAGAGCAAATGGAATGCAGTTAAGAAAATAAATGATATTCAAAAGGAATTAGGCAACTTAACAACATAATAGACATATCAATATCATTTAGTTTATTCTACCCTACTTCTTCGGCACTTCTTCAACAGCTTTCTTAGTCCAAAGATTTAAAAAGCTGACTACTTCTTTTTCGCTGTAGCCTTCTCCTTGTTCGAGGTAGGCAGAGTTTTGAGTATGAACTCTTTCTCCCTTTTCATTTAGGATAACAAATACCGGAAATCCAAAACGTTCGGGGTATCCCATTTGCTTCATTGCCTTGGGATTTTCGTTGGCTTTGGAGTAGTTTATATGTACAAAGACAAAATTATCTTCTAAGGTTTTCTTTACGTTTTGATTAGTAGTGGCAAACTCATCAAACATTAAGCACCACTTACACCAATTCCCCCCTACCATTGCAAATACATATTTGTTCTCTTGCTTTGCTTTTTGGATAGCTTCAAGCAGTTGTTTCTCACCGTCTTTCGATTCATCATATACCTTTTGAGCATTAAGAATGCCTATGCTAACAAAAACAACTATAACTAAAATTAAAATTCTCTTCATTTTCTTATCGTATTTAATGCTGCAAAGGTAAAATAAAATACAATTATTAATAAAGATTTGGAAGATATTTGTTTTTTTTATATATTTGCTTGTCAAAATTTGGCTATTCATTTAATAAAAAAATATTATTTATGAGCATTAAAGGAACAAAAACAGAACAAAATTTATTGAAGGCTTTTGCTGGAGAATCTCAAGCAAAAAACCGTTACACTTTCTTTGCAAAGGAAGCTAAGAAGGAAGGTTATGAACAAATAGCTGCTATTTTTATGGAAACAGCTATTCAAGAAGAACAACACGCTAAACAATTCTTCCGCTATCTTGAAGGAGGTATGGTGGAGATTACTGCAATGTATCCTGCAGGAATTATTGGCACAACTCAAGAGAACCTAAAGGCTGCTGCTGAGGGAGAAAATGAAGAATGGACAGATCTTTATCCTGAGTTTGCTCGCATTGCTGAAGAAGAAGGGTTTCCTAAGGTTGCTGCAACTTTTAAGAATGTAGCTAAAGTAGAAAAAATGCACGAAGACCGTTACTTGAAACTTTTGAAAAACGTTGAAGAGAACAAAGTTTTTGAAAGAGAAGAAGAAGTATTCTGGTATTGCAGAAACTGCGGTTATGTTCATTTTGGTAAGAAAGCATTGGAAAAATGCCCAGCATGTCAACATCCAAAAGCTTATTTTGAAATTCAACCTCTAAACTACTAATCGGATTTAATTTCCTATTAGTTGATTAAACTAAAAAGCTACCAAATTGTTTGGTAGCTTTTTTTCATTCTATTCGATAGGTTTTTTATGTTGAATTGTGGAGGTATAGAGATATCTTTTGATAGATCTTTTAGGAGTTTTCTCAAACTCTTCCTCCTGCAAGTATATGTATGAGATTTGACTATAGGCAGGAAGTTCCTTATTTACCTGCTCTTTAATCTCTTTAATGATAGACTTTGAATGAACAATGTCAATTCCTTCTTGGTCCAACATGTCCTGATTCAGATAAACCATAGCAATAATCTTACCCTCTTGTTCCAAAACAATGCTTTCCATAACATATTCCATTGAGTTTAATTTGTCCTCAATCTCTTCAGGATAGATGTTCTGACCACTTGCACCAAGTATCATATTCTTACTTCTTCCCTTAATGAAAAGATTACCTTCCTTATCAATCAGACCCAAATCGCCAGTCTTTAACCATCCATCTTCGGTAAATACAGCAGCTGTAGCTTCAGGATTCTTGTAGTAACCCATCATTACATTATCACCCTTAACCAGTATTTCTCCAACAATATTCTCACTATCTGGTGAATCAATCCTTATTTCCATTCTTGGAGTTACCTTTCCGCATGAATTCAGCTTATGTATCTTCCAATCGGCGTAAGTAATAATTGGAGCACATTCGGTCATACCATATCCGATTGTGTACCTAAGACCCAATTTCTTAAAGAAAGTTTCAACCTCTTGATTAAGAGCTGCACCACCAATAATTATCTCATAGAATCTTCCTCCAAAGGCATTATTGAGTGAGGAAAGGATTTTGTTCTTAATTACGCTATCAATGATAGGAGTATTGAGGAGTATTTTAACAAGTGTCTTATCAATCATTGGCTTAATCTTAGACTTATATATCTTTTCAATTATAAGTGGCACTGCAATAATCAAGTCTGGTTTCACACTTTCGAAAGCTTCAGCAATAATTTTCGGACTTGGCACTCGAGTTAGGAAGTGAATATGCATTCCAATCATAAACTCAAAAATAATCTCAAAGCTCATTCCATACATGTGAGCCATAGGTAGCATTGAAATAATGTTCATTCCTGCGGTCATATCGGGTAGAACTTCCTTAGCAAAAAGGAGGTTGGAGTTAATAGCCCTATAGGAAAGCATTACACCCTTTGAAAGAGAAGTAGTGCCAGAGGTGTAGTTAATAATTGCTAAGTCGTCGATATTTTCCCTATCATACTTAACATTATCCCTACGAAATCCTCTTGGATATTTCTTATGAAACCTCTCCTCAATCCTTTGAAATGCTCTTTTACAAGAATTGCAGGAGGAGTACACCATGCTAAAATCAGGAATTAGTATTATGGCGTTGAGTCCTTCCATCTTTTTATGGTCTAACCCTTCCCACACAACATCCCCCACAAAAAGTAATTTAGCTTCGGAATGATTTACAAGATGATGAACTGCTTCTGGTTTGAACTCATGAAGAATTGGGACAGCAACTGCTCCATAGGTTATGATTGAAAAGAAACTTATAGCCCAATTAGCAGAATTTCTTCCACAAAGAGCAATCTTGTCTTCTTTCTTAATTCCGCATTCTTCAAAAAAAATGTGAGCCCTTGCAATCTGTTTTGCAACTAAAGAATAATATTTTGGCTCAGCCTTATAGTCAGAAAGAGCAGGATAATCCCAATGATTCTTTAGGCTCTCTTCAATATTCGCAATAAAACTATCTCTATTCATAAAAATAAAATATAAATTGAAAAGGCAAATATAAATAATTAATTATATCTGAAGCAAAAACACAACCTGAAATGTTGATTTATTGAATAATGATATTATTCTATTGGATGATTATATTGGTCAATCAAACGTTCCGTTGTGTGGGAAAGGTAATCTATAAGTTAGCTTATACCTAAACTATAACTTAGCATATAGCTAATCTATAACTTAGCATATAGCTAATCTATAACTTAGCTTATACCTAAACTATAACTTAGCTCATAGCTAAACTATAGATTAGCTTATAGTCAATCTATAAGTTTACTCATGGCTAATCTATAAGTTTACTTACAGCAAAACTAAGGCTTACTTATAGTCAATCTATAATTTTACCCATAGCTAAATTAAGGTTTACTTATTGCTAAATTACTAATTTACTCTATGCTTATTTATAATTTAGCTTCTGAAAAAAGAAATAGGCAGAATAAAATTCTGCCTATTTCTTACAAAGTGATTGTAATGATTATTGTTTTTAAATTACATTATTATGCCTAAAATACTAATTTCCCATTGCATATTTAAATTTTTCTTTATAAGTAAGATTTTTATTGTCTTTTGGTATATAAGTTAACCGCAATATTGCTTCATCTATACCTTTTTTTGCTGCTTTTTCCAAATTTTCAATAGCCATTTTTGCTGTCTGTTCATCAATGTAAGCGCTATTTCCCGCATAATAAATAAATAGTATACTTTGATATATATCCATACAAAAAACAGAATCATTGTACTTGTTTTCCATAATTATTGCATATGGTAAAAGTTCACCAGGAGGATAATCAAAAAATTCTATACTAAGTGAATTATAAGCATCAACATCACCTCTATACAAAACATCTTTTCTTAATTTCCCAATATCATGTCCAGTGTTGTTCAATGATCTTTCATGCTTGTCTTTTTTGCTACATGATAACAAAATCAAAGGCAAAATAACTATTAATAAATACCAATATTTCATATCTTTTATTTTATATTATTGAACTTCTTTCGTGCGGGATTTCTTTGATTTGCATAGTCTATAAGTAATCCCTCTCTGTATTTATTCCTCAATTGGATGATTATATTGGTCAATCAAACGTTCTTGTTCATCTTCAGAAATAATCAAAAGAATATCATTCTCAATTAACTCTAATTGACCATTAGGAATTAAGAATTTCCCATCTCTCTTAATCATAATAACCAAAGTTCTTTCAGGAAGAACCATATCTTTTAGATTATTCCCTTTCTTTAGCATATACTTTGTTAATTGAATTTCCTTAAGATGAACATTCAATTCCTCAGGAATTTCAACACCAAAATCACTTGGTTTATTATTATTAGGAAGGTCTAATTTCAAGAACTTTGCAACGCTTGTTATTGTCATGCCCTGAACAACCAAAGAAACTAAAGTAACAATAAATACTATATTAAAAATATAATTGGAATAAGGAATATTAGCTACAACAGGATAAGTTGCAAAGATTATTGGCACAGCTCCTCTAAGTCCTACCCACGAAATAAAGGTTTTTGAACGGAAATCAACCTTTCTAAAAGGCAAGAGGCACAAGAAAACACTGGCTGGACGAGCAATTAAAATCATAAATACACTTATAAGAAGACCTATTGGAAGTACATAAATCATTTCACTTGGATTGACTAAAAGTCCTAAAGAAAGGAACATAATTAATTGAGCAAACATTGTGAGTCCATCTAAAAATGAAGATATTTCCTTTTTGAATACAATCTTATTATTACCAACAATAATACCTGCAATATAAACAGCAAGGTATCCATTTCCCTTCAAAATGTCGGTTATGGCAAAAGTAAAAAGGACAACGCTAAACAACAAAAGAGGATAAAGTGAAGGATATGGAATTTGTACTTTATTTATTAACTTAACAGATAATTTCCCAACTACAAATCCTATTGCACCTCCAACTATAAATTGTATAAAGAAACTCCCAATAACATTCCCTATACCAATGCTTGAAGAAGATATATATTGTATTAGTGCAATTGTAAGCATATATGCCATTGGGTCATTACTTCCACTTTCTAATTCTAATTTTGGACGAAGATGATATTTGAGTTTAATATTTTGAGAACGGAGTATATTGAATACTGAAGCTGAATCCGTTGATGACATTGTTGAAGCTAAAAGAAGTGCTGTTGCCAACGGAAATTTTATATTAGTAAATTCAAAACCTGTTACCCAAAATATAAAAAATCCTGTAAGTAGAGCCGTTATTAAAACTCCAAAAGTTGATAGAACAACCCCTTGATACATTATTGGCTTTATCTCTTTCAATTTAGTATCCATCCCTCCCGAGAAAAGGATAATACTTAATGCAATCATACCAATAAACTGAGCCAATTCTGCATTGTAGAACTGAACTCCAAGACCATCACTCCCAAATAGCATTCCTACAATCAAGAAAATAAGTAAGGTTGGTATTCCAAACTTAGAACTTGCTCGAGAAACAATAATACTAATAAAAATTAAAATTGCTGCAACTAATATTATATTGTCTGGTGATATCTCCATATAGCTTTGTATTTAGTGAAATTCTTATTCTTTTATCATTTCTTTAATTATATCTCTAACCTTCTCATCCAATTCTTCTAATGTTTCACAACTATATATAATAGATAATTTATCCTCTTCAATATTTAATCCTTGTGAAAAATAACTCCAATACTCCTTCATTTTATTCACAGATGAGCAGGTTTTTAAAAGCTCCGAATGAAGAGCAAGAACAGATTTGGACTTATTGAAATATTCAATTGATTTAATTTCAAAAGGGAGAAGAGGATTGAAGAGTATTCCTCTTCCTATCATCCAATCATTTATTGTTGGAAATCTAAGTTTTAGTTTATTAAAGTCCTCTTTTGAAAATATATCTCCATTATAAACAACTCTCTTATTCACTTTGGAAAGAATATCCTCAAAGCAATCTAAATCAACCTTAGCGTCGTATTTATCAATTGCTAAACGAGGATGAATTATTATGTTTTTAATTGGAAGGGCATTAATGATTGGGATAAGCCTATATATATCTGCCTTGTCTTCAACTCCAAGTCTTAGTTTTAGAGAAAGATTGATTGTTGTCCTACTTACAACATCTTCAATAATTCTTTCTATCCTGCTTGTGTCCTTAAGGAGTCCAGCACCTCTGTCTTTCTTTAGTGTTCTTTCGAATGGGCAGCCCAGATTCCAATTCATTTCGCTATAGCCCATCGAAAGCAAGACTTCTGCAATCCTAACCATACCTTCAATATCGTTTCCCATAACCTGAGGGATGATTTCCATCTTTGAACTATTATTTTCCTTAATTACATCCCTATACTTTCTCTTTCCGAAACTTAGATTGCCGTGAGTTATGGAAATAAAAGGCGTTACTGCTCTGTCAATTGAGTTTGGAAATAGTCTATCATAAGCGTTTCTAAACCTATAATCTGTTAAGTCTTGCATTGGAGCCAAAATCAGTCTATCCTTTGATGTGAAAAGCCGAGTTTCAAATACAAAAGTGTTTTCAGTCTTGATTTGGGGGAATAGCACCCTTAATTCTCCATTCATAACTAATAATTATAATAATCCTTCCACATTAGCTTTAATTGTTTTAGGATTTCATTCTCTTTGGGGTTATTGCCCGTTTCATATAGTCTTTCCTTTTCCAACCTATCGGGCATAAATTGAATTGGAATAAAATTATTCTCATAATCGTGTGCATACTTATAATCTTTGGCATACCCAATCTCCTTCATAAGTGAGGTTGGTGCATTTCTAAGATGCAATGGTACGGGCAAATCACCAGTCCTTTCAACAATTGATAAGGCTTTTTCAATTGCCAAATATGTTGAATTGCTCTTTGGAGAAGTTGCCAAATAAACAGCCAATTGAGATAGAATAATCCTACATTCTGGATAACCAATCTTATTTACAGCCTCAAAGCAGGCATTTGCTAAAAGAATAGCATTAGGGTTAGCCATTCCAATATCTTCAGAGGCTAAGATTACCAAACGCCTTGCAATAAATAAAGCATCTTCGCCCGAATTAACCATTCTTGCCAACCAATATACTGCTGCATTAGGGTCGGAGCCTCTAATACTCTTTATGAAGGCTGAAATAATATCATAGTGCATCTCCCCTTTTTTATCATAAGATGAGAGATTTTGCTGAATAATCAAAGACACCTTTTCGTTAGTAATCACTGTGTCGTCCCCAAGTTGAGCAACAACAATTTCAATAGCATTCAAAAGTTTGCGAGCATCTCCACCACTTATCCTCATTAGAGCCTCAGTTTGCTTAACCTCAATTTCTTTCCCAAAGTTTTCCTTATAGTGATTAACTGCTTTGAGGATTAGATTCTCCAAATCCTCTTTCTCTAAATTTTTAAGAATAAAGACCTGGCACCTTGACAAAAGAGGAGTAATTACTTCAAAGGAAGGATTTTCGGTTGTAGCTCCAATTAAAGTTATTATGCCCTGCTCAACTGCTCCAAGCAAAGAATCTTGTTGATTTTTTGAGAAACGATGAATCTCATCAATAAATAGAATGGTTCGAGAAGTCTGTTTGGCTTTCTCAATAACTTCTCTAACATCCTTAACTCCAGAATTAATCGCACTAAGAGAAACAAATGGAGCAAATAGTCTGTTGGCAATAATATTTGCAAGAGTTGTCTTTCCAACACCTGGTGGTCCCCACAAAATCATTGAAGGGATAACTCCACTCTCAATAGCCCTTCGGAGAATTGCACCCTCCCCAACTAAGTGCTTTTGACCTATATATTCATTTAATGAATTGGGGCGTAAATATGCTGCAAGTGGTTTATTCATCTTATTTTATCTATAGATAAGAAAAACTGTATTCCTTTTATTCAAATCAATTTTAGTCTTTTTCCAGCCATTGGCAGTTTTGGTAATTATTTGTTCTGAAGTCATTGAAATATCAACTCCAATACATATAGAAGTATTAGGATTGAGGTTCTGAGTCAAACTCTCCAACATTTGATTATTCCTATAAGGGGCTTCAATAAATATTTGTGTTTGATTAGTTTTAATGGCAATTGCTTCTAATTCTTTAATCTTTCTTGCTCTTAGAGTCTTATCAACTGGCAAATATCCAACAAAAGCAAAGTTTTGACCATTAAAGCCTGAAGCCATAAGTGCCATCATTAAAGAAGATGCTCCAACCAAAGGAACAATTTTAATCCCTTTGCTTTGAGCCATACTAACAACCATTTGACCAGGATCTGCAATACAGGGAAGTCCAGCCTCTGACATCAAACCAATGTTCTTCCCATTTTTGATTGGGTCTAAATAATCCTCTATCTCTTCAACTTTAGTATGTTCATTAAGAATGAAAAATTCTACCTCCTCAAAATCTTTCTTATAACCTGCCTTTTTGAGAAATCTTCTTGCTGAACGCAAATCCTCCACAATAAAACAATCGCAATGATTTAATAGCTCCAAATTAACTTCAGGAATAGAATACTTCAAATCATTATCAGCAATTGGAGTAGGGAATAAATATAGTACTGCATTATTCATCTTAAGTGCAAAGGTAATAAATTCAATCGTTTTTCCATTATTTTAGTTAAAAAAAAGACAATAAATCAATAAAGTTCCTACTTCTTTTAATTAGAAAGTGCTTAAGGTTTTTGTTTTCTAAACTTTCCCATTGAACATAATAATGTACACTCCATTTAGAAATCCCTAAATAAGCTTCTGAACTTATTTAATAACGTTTCCTTCTAAACAAACTTCCTTTCAATCTAAAAACAATGCCATTGTTTTATAAAAACAACCGCATTGTTTTTGGTAAACAATGGCATTGTTTTGGCAAAACAACCGCATTGTTTTGAGATCAATGTCTGATTTGAATTTTTCCTAATCCGCAATTTGCATGTATATATCTTATTATTATTTCTTTATATAGACTTTAAATCTTACCAAATCTTGTTTCATTTTAGTATCATGACACTAAATGAGATTTATTTATTGATTGTATGAAAAAAGATGGTTTCTATCTTTTATTATATTTGCAAGCTTATTGTATAATAGGTCATTCTTATCGGAAAATAATGATTCTAATAATAATTTATTAAGATTTATTTTGTTTTGTATGGTTTTGTTTCCTAATTTTGCACGATTATTCTAATTAAAAACATATTTCTTATGACTAAAAATATAGAATTAATCAATTGGGTAAATCATTGGAAAGAGATTTTTCAGCCTAAAGACATTCATTGGTGTGATGGCTCTGAGGAAGAAAACCAAAAAATATTAGATAGTATGGTTGCAAGTGGAGTTGCAATCAAACTAAATGAAGAAAAAAAACCAAACTCCTACTATTTCCAAACAGACGATTCAGACGTAGCAAGAATTGAGAGCAGAACATTTATTTGCTCTAATAGGCACGAAGATGCTGGTCCAACAAATAATTGGAACGACCCTGAATCTATGAAAGAAGCTATGCTAAAGGTTTATAAAGGAGCAATGAAAGGAAGAACAATGTATGTTATTCCTTTTTCAATGGGACCTTTAGGCTCAGATAAATCATATATTGGAGTTCAATTAACAGACTCGCCTTATGTTGTTGTTCATATGAGAATAATGACAAGAATGGGTAACCCTGCTTTAGATATTTTGGGAGAAAATGGTAGATTTATTCCTTGCATCCATTCTGTTGGTTATCCATTGGAAGAAGGACAGAAGGACATAAAATGGCCATGTCGTCCAATTGAAGAAAAATATATTTGCCAATTCCCCGAAACAAAAGAAATCTGGTCTTTTGGTTCAGGATATGGTGGAAATGCTCTTTTAGGTAAGAAATGTTTTGCTCTACGTATTGCCTCAGTTATTGGTAAAGAAGAAGGATGGTTGGCAGAACATATGTTGATTTTGGGAATAACAAATCCAAAAGGAGAGAAAAAATATATTGCAGCAGCCTTCCCTTCTGCTTGTGGTAAAACAAATTTAGCAATGCTCATCCCAACAATTCCTGGATGGAAGGTTGAAACTGTTGGAGATGATATTGCATGGATGAAGTTTGGAAAAGATGGTCGCTTGTGGGCAATTAATCCTGAAAACGGTTTCTTTGGCGTAGTTCCACAAACTTCTTTAGACACAAATCCAAATGCTTTTAACTCTATTCAAAGAAATACTCTTTACACAAATGTTGGATTAACTCCTGATAGGGATGTATGGTGGGAAGGGATTGGATATGATTGTCCTGAAGGCACAATAGATTGGAAAGGGAGGGTTTACGATAAAACTTCCAATGAGCCTTGTGCACAAAGCAATTCACGCTTCACTACTCCTATTTCTGAATGTCCAGTTGCAGACCCAGAATATAATGAGCCTAATGGAGTTCCTATTTCTGCCATTTTGTTTGGTGGAAGGCGTCAAACAACAATTCCTTTAGTATATGAGGCAAATGATTGGAATCATGGAGTTATGATTGGTTCGGTTATTGGTTCAGAAATAACTTCTGCTGTAATTGGTCTTAATGTTGGAGAGCTTAGGCACGATCCATTTGCAATGAAACCTTTCTGTGGATACAACATGGGAGATTATTTTGCTCATTGGATTAATATTGGTACAAAGACACAAAGCGAAAATCTACCTAAGATATTCTGCGTTAACTGGTTTAGAAAAGATGAAGGAAAATGGTTGTGGCCTGGTTATGGTGAGAACTCAAGAGTTTTAGCCTATGTTTTTGATCGTTGCAATAATGAAGATATAGCTATGAACTCTCCTATTGGCAAGATACCTAAAACAAATGCTATCAACACTCAAGGTTTGGATATTAAATCTGGTCAGATGGAGAAATTGATGCATATTGATAAGACAGAATGGTTAAGTGAAATTGAACGAACAGAGAAATTTTATGAGCTATTTGGCGATAATCTACCTAAGGAACTAACCAATCAAATTTCTAAACTAAGAGATAGGATAAATAGTTTATAGGATTAAACTATATTTGAAAATTGGTAATCTATTCTTACCAAATTAAATGTACGTTTCCTGATTTTTGATGGGTTTTGTCTTCAAAGAGGGTCTTGTATTTGAGTTTCCATACATATAGTCCTCCATTACAAAACCTGCCTTCATAGGTTCCGTCCCAATACTCTCCTATCTTTGTGGATTCAAAGATTTTATTACCCCAACGGTTATAGACTTGGAATAAGACGCTTTCTAAATATTGCAGCTCGGTATAGTAGCCAAATTCAATATTGCTTACATCGTAAGGCGTGAAGGCATTTGGGAGCCAAACATTGATTTCTGGAATTATAATCACAGTTAGATATAGGGTTATATTCAATGGGCAGCCTTCGCCTATTTGATAGGTGTTGAAGTAGGTTCCTTCTTCTGTTCTATTAAATCCAAATCTTGTATAAGCTGTTCCTGAGTATATGGTGTCATAGATTACTGTATCTCTTAAGTTTACTACTTGTAGGTTTAAGGTGATTATGCTATCGCATCCTCCTACTGAGCTTAATGTGCGAGTATGGACTCCTTGTGTACTTTCATTAAATCCATTTTCATAATAAGTTTCTCCTTCACAAATAGTGGCTTGTAGGTTTGTATGAAATGCATCCTGCACACTTAGGTTTAGGATTATTGTACTGTCGCAACCATTGATTGATTGTAGTTCTTGGATATAGACTCCTTGTGTACTTTCATTAAATCCATTTTCTGTATAGGTCTCACCTTCACAAATGGTAGCGTCAATTGTGTTTATATAGGGTTCAAGTACTGTTAGATTTATCTGAAAAACATTGGTTGAAGTATTATAGAAATAAGTTCCCGATTCTGTAAAGGTTGTATCATAAAAGTTAAATGGAAGTTCATTCCCACATATAACTGTATCAATATTAACTATATTTTCAGCAAAAACTATGTTTATAGTATCGGTAGCTTTGCAAATCTTTTTCATTGTTATATTATCTAAAATAAAATCATTTCCATCCGAAATTGTACTTTGATTTAATATTCTCAATTGAGCAGTTGTCGCATTAGTATTGTGCCAAACTGCATTGAAAGTTGTCATTTGACAAGGGGTTTGAGCAATTTCAAAAATATCTCCTATAGGTGTTCCATTTATTGAAAATTGGAACAAAGATAAGGGCAAACTTGTATTTTGAGCAATATTAGCTGACTCAAAAGAACAAACATAAGAAGTGTTGGGCTCAATATTATTCACCATAGCGTCATAAACAGTCGGATGAGTTACAGCTGTTGCTCCATTACCAATCATAGCCATTGTCCCATTAGTACATGAAGCAAAATACCAATAGAACTGATCGGCAGTTAATCCTACATTATATGTGCCTGCAGGCATTACATTTCCTTGATAGTTCAAATCTGTTGTAAATCCTGTATTTCCCAATTCAAAATCTCCATTATAAACCAAATTTGGCTCTGTTAAATAATATGTTTCAACTATATATTGCGTTGCTGTGCTTACTGTTGCTATTGGACTAAAGCTTGTAGGATTACTTAAACCTGTGGATGGAAACCAACGACAAGAATCTGCACTTGAAATTGCATTTAATTGTATTTGAACAGTAGAGCCTGAAGTAATTACTGTATCATTCTGTAAAATATTTACAGAACAAGTATCATCTTGAAATAATAAATTATTTAATCCATAAGTGTTTATGCTCAAACAGAATATTGATAAAACAAGCAGATATAAGGGTTTATTCATAAAAAGAATGATGTTTTTGTGTTTGCAAATATAATAATTTATTAAACCAGAACACTTATATCTATCAATTTTCTTATTTTTGCAAATATAAACAAATAAAATCCTACAAATGAAAAAGAAAATTCAAGTATTAGCTCTATTGATTATTCTATTGTCGAGTCTTACTTATGCTCAAAAAACAATTGATATTATCCCTCAACCTATTAGTGTTAAGTTAGATAAAAACTCCTTTTTTACTTATGATAATAATACTAAAATAATTTGTAATGTGGACAGTAAGGAGTATTCTGTAGCTGAGTATCTTCATTCTCAACTACAAAGATTTAACAATAGTGTTAAACCAATTCTTCCTAAAAAAGATAATCCAAAATATAATATTGCCAACTCAATAATCTTTGTTCTTTCAAGTGACAAGACTCTTGGGAAAGAAGGTTATCAAATAGATATATTGCAAGATAGAATAGTTGTTTCAGCCAATGATAATCCTGGATTTTTCTATGCTGCTCAAACACTTATTCAACTGATTATGCCTAATGATGCAACAAATAATAATAGTAACTTAGACTCCTATTCAGCAAATATTCCTTCTGGAAGAATAATTGACTATCCTCGTTTTACTTATCGTGGCAAACATTTGGATTGTGCACGACATTTCTTCACTAAGGAAGAGGTAAAGCAATATATTGACCTAATGGCATTCCATAAGCTAAATACTCTTCATTGGCATTTGACTGATGATCAAGGATGGAGGGTTGAAATTAAGAAATATCCAAAACTTCAAACCATTGCATCAAAAAGAAAAGAAACCTTGATTGGGCATTATTCCGACACACCAATCAAATATGATGGCAAAGAATACGGAGGCTACTACACCCAAGAAGAGATTAAAGAGGTAGTTGAATATGCAAAACAAAGATTTATTAGAATAATACCTGAAATTGAGATGCCCGGACATGCACTTGCGGCACTTTCGGCTTATCCTGAACTTGGTTGTAGGGATGAAAAATATGAATCTGCTACAACTTGGGGAGTTTTTGAAGAGGTATTTTGCACTAAAGAAGAAACTTTTGTTTTCTTACAAAATGTTTTGGATGAAGTTGTTGAACTCTTCCCTTCAGAATATATTCATATTGGAGGAGATGAATGTCCAAAAAAACGTTGGAAAGAATGTCAGATTTGTCAAAACAGAATTAAAGGAAACAACTTAAAGGATGAATATGAATTACAATCCTACTTCATGAATAGGATAGAAAAATATTTGGAAGCTAAGGGCAAGAAAGTTATTGGCTGGGATGAAATTTTGGAAGGTGGATTAAAAGGGGAAGCTACAGTTATGTCTTGGCAAGGAGAGGCTGGAGCAATTGCAGCTGCAAAATCTGGACACGATGCAATTATGGTACCTACTGCTTTTCTTTACTTTGATTATTATCAAGGTTCGGCTGAAGTAGAACCATTGGGGATTGGAGGATTTGTTCCATTGAAAAAGGTTTATGATTTTGAGCCAGTGCCTAAGGAATTGAATGAAACTCAAGCAAAGCATATTATTGGAGTGCAGGCAAACACATGGACAGAATATATTCCTACCTTTAAGAAGGTTCAATATATGGACATTCCACGTATTGCAGCCCTTAGCGAAATTGCTTGGACAAAGAAAGAGAACAAAGATTATAATTCATTTCTTAAAAGGTTAGACAAGCAGATTGGCAGATACGACTACTTGGGATACAACTATGCAATCTCTCACTATTCAATTCAAGCCTCAACAAAATGGAATGCAAAGAAAAGACAGGTTGAGGTAAATCTTTCCTCCCCAATGCCAAACTCTGATATTTACTACACTACAAATAATGATGAGCCAACAATAAATTCAATAAAGTTCAACAAACCAATCATTATTACCCAAAGTACAACCTTAAAAGCCAAAGCAATAAGCAATAAGGCAGTTAAGAAAGATGGCTCAAAGCTTTCTTCTCCTCTTTTCTCACAAAACTATGCTCTCAACAAGGCAACAGGGAAGGAATATAAATTAGAAAAAATAAACCCTGCTTATCCTGGTAACTCAAAGTTCACACTTACAGACGGACTTTTTGGAACAAGACAAAGCTATGACCGTTGGGTTGGGACATTAGGAGAGGATTATAAATTGGAATTAGATCTTGGAGAAAAATCACAGATTAAAAACATTTCAATCAATTTCTTAGACGAAAAAGGTTCATGGATATTTGCACCTTTGGAGGTTTCATTCTTCATTTCGAGCGATAAAAAAGAATGGAAGAAAATAAAAACTGTTCATACAAAAGACCTTAAGCCAAACGAAAATAGTATATACACCTATAATTCAGAGGTTCAAAAAGAAATTGGCAGAACAAGATGCGAAAATGTCCCTAAATATGTTACAGAAATATTTGATGATGTTAGATATATAAGGATTGAAGCTAAGGCAATCAAAACTTGCCCTGAAGGACATAGTGGCTATGGTTACAAGGCTCATTGTTTTGCAGATGAAATAACAGTGGAGTAGTATTTTAATTGTTTATTGAGAAGGGAATGAAGTTAAAATTAAGAAAGTTTGAAAAAGGCTATCACCCAACCATTCTAATGCGAATAATGTTGCTATTGTGTATAATTGCATTCTCTATATCCGCATTATTTAATGGATTTATTGGTATTTTCAATCATATCTCTCAAGAACTAATACAAAACCCCAACCTACCATCCTATCTTCATTTCTATCGTGCTGCAATTTTGGATACTATCTCCATAAGCAGAATTTACTTCATTCTAATTGCCCTATTGAATACATTCCTTGTAATTAGCTTAATTATAATGTTTAGGGGCTTCACTACGGGTTACTATTCATTTTTTATCTCTCAAATCTTCCTCCTCATCATTCCACTTCTATTCATTGGGATTAAAGCAATTAGCTTAGGGGACTTAATGATAGCTTTTTTCCTAATAGTATTTTTCTTTATTGAAATTCTAATCTATCAGGTCAAAACTAAGAAAGAGGATTAGTAGTGGTTAATGGTTAATGGTTAGTGGTTAATGTCTTTAAGCTCCTTAAAATTAAATGGGACTTATTTGAAATTATCCACCGCAAAAATAAAATTATCTCCCGAATAAATTAATTTATCCACCGAATAATTTTAATTATCTCGGGACTTTTTTCAAAGACTTTTGGTAGTTTTCTTTTTTCTATTGGAATTAATTCTTATTCCTCCAATTTCATTGCATAGTGAGGAATTTCTGCTTCAAAGAATAGCTCACCATATTCTTTAAAACCAATTCTTTGATATAGAGGTATTGCTTTAAGTTGAGAATGAAGGGTTATTGGCTTTGTAGTAATGTCTTTTATATTTTTAATAACCTCTCTAACAAGCATTTCTCCATAACCTTTATTTCTATATTCCTCCAAAACAGCAACTCTTTCCAATTTTATTTTTTCTCCTAAATCTCTCCAACGCATTGTTCCAATTGGGATTTCCTTTTCATTGAAAATTAGATAATTCTCTGAATACTCCTCATCCCAATCCTCTTCAAACGGAACATTTTGCTCAATTACAAAAACCTTATAGCGTATCTCTTTGGCTATATCCATTTTGGTTTGGTCATAAAAATCAATATGTTCTATCCTCATAATTTATTTGTGAAAATTAGTTTGCGTGAAAAAACTGCCATTAGTACACTTCTTCCTAAAAGATAGGTTATGAATGCTATCCAAAGTGCTGAATTGGAAAAGAAAGGGCTGAGTCCTAAGAAGATTATAAAAAATAGGGCTGTTGCAATAAAGATTGCATTTCTCATTATTGCAGATTTTGTCATTCCAATAAGTATTCCATCGTAAAGAAATGCTACAAAACCTGTTAGAGGTATTAGCAACACCCAAACCAAATAGTTTTTTGCAACACTAATTACATTTTCTTTATCAGTTAAAATTCTCAAAATGTTTTCTCCAAAAAAGAAGTATAAAATCATAAAAACCAAACTAATACCTAATCCCCATGAAAGTATATACTTTACGCTTTTTTGGAGGTTTTTACTATCTTTTGCACCATAGTATCGCCCACAAAGACTCTCTGCAGCATAGGCAAATCCGTCCATAAAATAAGAAAAAAGTGTAAAAAGCTGCATTAGAAGTGCATTTACAGCCAATATTGGATATTGCATTTTGGATGATGCGATTGTGAAATAGGTTGTTACAAGAATAAGACAGGTTGTGCGAAGAAAAATGTCGGAATTGACCTTAAAGAATAGTTTCATCTTTTGCCAATCAATGCTTTCCTTAATATTGAAATACTTTTTAAGTTTCCCATATTTAACTTGCCAGAAAATTATAGTTGTGAAAAGCCCTGTATATTGTGCAATCAATGTTCCATAAGCCACACCTTCAATCTTCATTTTGAATTTGATAACAAATAAAAGACTAAAAAAGATATTTACTAAGTTTATCATTATTGCAATAAACATTGGGGTTTTAGAATCTTGCATTCCAATAAGCCAACCCTTAAGAGCATACATCCCAAGAGTTGCTGGTGCAGCCCAAATCAAAATAAAAAAATATCTTAGAGCTAAATCCATTACTCCATTCTTATTCTCAATAAAACTTCTCGTCAGTATAGATATTGGATATTGAAGTATAATTAGACTTAAAGCAATAAGGATGGCAATAAATAGAGCTCTTGTAAGGATATTCATTGATTCCTTCAAGTCTCTTGCACCATAGGCTTGAGCAGTAAAACCACTTGTTCCCATTCTTAGAAATCCAAAGTTCCAATAAATAAAGTTAAATATCATTGTTCCAACTGCAATTGCTCCAATATAGTCGGTGTTGCTGCCTTCGGTATCTAAATGCCCAACAATTGCAGTATCAACCATGCCTAAAAGAGGAACAGTTAGATTTGTGATAATGTTTGGGAGTGCTAAGCTTAGTATTCGCTTATTCATTGGGTTATTAGTTAGGAATATCCTTTCTTTTACGGAATAGTTTAAGAAAATATGGTAGGTGCCAAAAGATATGAATGATAGCAATTATTGTCATTGCTATTCCAAACTCAACATGGAGTTTAAGATTTGTTAGATAAATGGATTTTAGTATATTATAGTTGAGCTGAACCACTAATAGTAGTCCTAAAAGGCAGGACATTAGAAAATTGATTAGGAGTAATGTGTTCCAAATCTTGCGATGAATAATCTTTCTAATTATCTTAAATCTAACTAATAGCATCGTAAAGACATAACAAATCAACGTAATTGCACTAATACCTATTAATCTATAGGGTTTTGATTTTACTTTCTTTTTTGTTTCTTTACTATCTGAATTTAATACCTGGGTATTATAAATAATTTCTTCAACCTCAACCTCAATCAAAGTATCTCCATCTGAATGGATTGTGTCAATTTTAATAGGAATACTAATTGCTGTATCTTTAGTTTGAATAGATTTCTTTTCGGCTTTTGGCTTGGATTCCTCTTTCTCAATAACTACACTTGTTTTTGTTTCAACAGGAGTAAATTCCGAAGGATCGCATATTCCATCTCCATTCTCATCAACAAAGCGACCACATTGACCATCGCAATTAATAAGTCCTCTTGGGCAGGTAAATTGTGCTTGAAGTGTTGTGGATATTATTGAAAATAAAACAAATATACCAAAGATAAATTTTGTTTTCATTATTATTTAAAGTGATTTTGTAGTTCAAAAAATATAATTTGCAAAATTAAGAATAAGTTTTCAACTTAACAATTTATAATAAAACAAAATCAGCACATATATTTCAATCTACTATAACTTAGAATACTTCTAATCTAATCTATTTTCTAATTGAGAATTATAGTAATTATATTCGTTTATTAATTGGTTGAAAGTCTCATGGACAGAAATTATCTCTTGGGCTCTATAGGCATTTACTCCAGCAAAACTAAAACCTTTATTCATCTTGCCGTAAAAAGCACTGAATAATGCTTTCATAATGCAATATGGACTCGTTTCAATATTACAGGTTTTGATGCAATGATAAGTGCAGTTCTTTGGGTGAGTTTCACCCTTTAAGACGCTCTGAAGAAATGAATTATTTATTGCTCTTCCAGGCATCCCAACAGGGCTTTTAATAATTACAATATCATTCTTAATTGCATTGATATAAGATTGCTTAAAGTCATCAGAGGCATCACATTCAATGGTTGTTACGAAACGTGTTCCCATTTGAACTCCAGAAGCTCCAAGCTGCATAATCTTATAAATATCTTCTCCTGAATATATCCCTCCTGCTGCAATAACAGGAATTTTCTTTCCAAATTTCTGTTCAAAACGAGATGCCTCTTGAATAATTTTTGGTAAGTTTATCTCCAATTGATACTCTTTACTTTCCAAATCTTCAATCTTGTAGCCTAAATGTCCTCCTGCTTTTGGACCCTCAACAACAATTGCATCTGGAACATAATTGTAATTTGAAGTCCATTTCTCACACAAGATTTTTGTAGCTCTTGCAGAAGAAACAATAGGCACTAATTTAGTCTGTGAATCATCATCCAAATATTTAGGTAAATCTAATGGCATTCCTGCTCCAGCAAATATTACATCAGCCTTCTCTTTTACTGCAGTTTTAACCATATCGGAAAAATTATTTAGAGCAACCATAATGTTTACTCCAATAATTCCTTTGGTTTTTTCTTTTGCTTTTTGAATTTCTTGTTTTAATCCATAGATACAAGCATCTATATAATTGTTGGCTTCTTGCATGTAGTACAGACCTAAGCCTGCTGCCGAAATAACACCTACACCACCTTCATTAGCAACAGTTGCAGCTAATCCAGACAGTGATACTCCTACTCCCATTCCGCCTTGGATTATTGGGTAATTTGCAACTAAATTACCAATTGTAAGTTTTCTCATCTATTTTATTTATATTTGCAAAGGTAATTCTAATTATTCACTCCATGCTATGATTAACATTTTTTCTATTATAACTGAAACTATATTTCCTCGCTATTGTTCTGGATGCCATTGCATTATGATTAATTCAGAAAAAGTATTATGCACTATGTGTTTACTAAACCTCAATAGGAGTTATAGTCTATATGAGGAAAATAATGATTTAGCCAATCGGGTTTCTATCTATTTTCCTGTCAAGAATGCAGTTTCGCTCCTAAACTATAGCAAAGACTGTCTTGCAAGTAATTTAATTCATAGTTTTAAGTATAATGAAGATTTAGGTATTGGTAAATATCTTTCTGAAACTTTATGCAATGAATTGAAATCAAAGCAATGGATTAATGAAATTGATTATATTATCCCTCTTCCCTTGCATTGGAGAAGGAAATTAAAACGAGGATTTAATCAATCGGAGATTATTGCTAAGACAATTGGTAAATATTTCTCAAAAGAAGTAAAATCTAACTATATACGAAGAGTTAGGAATAATAGGAGTCAAACAAAAATGTCAAAATCGCAGAGATGGACAAATGTTGAAAATATATTCAAACTTAAAAATCCTGCCTTGCTTGAAGGAAAACACATATTGCTTGTTGATGATATAGTAACAACAGGAGCATCTCTAAACTCCTGCATAAAAACTCTTTCTAAAGTAAAAGATATTAAAATTTCCGTTTTAGTTCTTGGTCAAACTAATCATTAGAAAGTTGAGTTTTCAAAGTTTTTGAAATTAATTTATCCTGAATTGGAGTAAATATATTAAATTTGCATATTCTTATTGAATAGAATTATTAATCTAAATTTAACATAAGTAGTTATGGGAAGAGCATTTGAGTTCCGCAAGGCAAGAAAATTTAAGCGTTGGGGAAATATGGCAAGAGTTTTTACTCGTTTAGGACGTGAAATTGAAATGGCAGTTAAAGAAGGTGGTCCTGATCCAAGTGCAAATTCAAGACTAAGACTTCTTATCCAAACGGCAAGAACTGAAAATATGCCTAAGGATAATGTTGAAAGGGCTATTAAACGTGCTACATCGAAAGATACTGCTGACTATAAAGAATTTGTTTATGAAGGCTATGCTCCTCATGGGATTGCCTTAGTAATTGAAACAGCTACCGACAACCCAACACGAACTGTTGCAAATGTAAGAAGTTATTTCAACAAATTAGGAGGTTCTTTGGGAACTACTGGAATGTGTGATTTCCTATTTGAACGTCAATGTAATTTTACTGTTGTTCCAAAAGAGGGTATTGATATGGAAGAATTGGAACTTGAATTGATTGATTTCGGAATTGAAGATTGTTTTTTGGAAGATGAGGAAATTCATATCTATGCTCCTTTTGCAAACTTTGGTCCAATTCAAAAATATCTTGAAGAAAACAGTTTTGAAATCAAATCATTTAAGTTTGATAGAGTTCCAAATGATATGAAATCTTTGAATCAGGAAGAGCAGGCAGAGGTTGAGAAACTAATTGACAAGATTGAGGAAGACGATGATGTTGTGAATGTATTTCACAATATGAAGCAGGAGTAATTCCTAAGTTTATTTAATTTTCAACGTCTCTTGCAACTCTAAATCCTGTACCAAAACCAGCTGTATTTTCACCTGAACCTCTTCGGTGTGAGGTTCGCATTAGATTATAGTCAAAACTAAAACAACCTCCACGATTAACTTTGCCTAAACCTTTCTGTGGTCCCTTAGGATTGTCTGAAGGGCTTGTTTTATAGTAAAATATCTCATAATTATCGCTTACCCACTCCCAAGCATTTCCACTCATATCATATATCCCCAATTCATTAGGCTTCTTTTGTCCAACAGGATGAGTTTGATTTGAAGAGTTTTCATAACACCAACCCACCTCATCATAATTATTACTTCCTGAGTATATATAACCTTGACTACTGGCTCCTCCTTTGGCTGCATACTCCCATTCAGCTTCGGTTGGCAATCTTCCACCTATCCATTTTGCGTAATCAGTAGCATCTTGCCAAGAGATATAGACTATTGGATGACTATCAATAAAGCCTAATGCTGGTGGAGATGGCATATTTCTTTTGGTTGCCTTGCAGAATTGACGATATTCTCCAACAGTTACTTCATATTTGCCAATCTCAAAAGTTGAAATACTTACTTTATGCTTTGGTTGTTCATCTGGATAACAATCCTTTTCATTTTCTTCACAACCCATCATAAAGCTTCCACCCTCTACTCTAACCCACTCAGTATTTGGCTTGGTTTGTGCAAAGAGAGAAATGTTTAATCCAACAAGTAGTATTAAAAAATAATGTTTTATCATATTCTATTGGAAGTTAATGTTAACATAATCACCCCTTAGGGTATTTTTCCCTCCTACAAAACCATAACCGTTCTCAATTGCATCAAGAATAATTACTGGTTCGCTCATAAATGAACCTGGATTATATCTATTTAGGGTAAATAGATAATCGTATGCTTGCTTTTCAATTGAAGAAACATCAAGCCTTCCTTTTAAAAACTTTGGAGAAGTATCATTATTAGAATCAAAGTATGACATTCTAAAACTAAGCTTGAGTTTATAAACACCTCCTTTGAATTTCTTATTGGAAATCACTCCAAACTTATTATCTCCATCCTGCATTGAGGAAGGGTTTTCAATAAAGACTCCTTGAATATTCTCATATAAAACCTCAGCTAAACTAATAGAAGATTCGTCAAAATAATTATTAGTGTCAGAACTATAACCACTAACAAAATTAGGTGTAATCTGATAGTAGTTATCTCCTCCATTATCTCTTATCTCAACATAAACTACAAAACGATAGTATTTATTTCCATACTCATCTTCACCTGTTTGAATAAAAACTATTGATGAGTCCAATTGAGGCTTTACTAAGGATAGATTGGCTCTACCTGTTGCTTCATCAAAATTCTTATGCTTTATCTTAAACTCTAACTTATCATTATGTTGAGGAATTGTAGCAAAGGTATATCTCCAATTATCATCTGTCTTTGTAAGTGTTTCCCTTAATGCTCCATTAACATAAAGGTCTATATTAGCATCATAGATAATTTTACTTGTGAAATCAATATATTTATTCTTAAAACCATCATAACTCTCATAACTACCTGGCTTTGCACTCGAATGCACAATAAAGGAAATTACACTATCGGCCTCAACAAAGGAGGTTAGTACTAATTTATCATCAGGAAGCTCTCCCTTATAATCTATATCGTACTCACAAGAAGCGAGGAGTGTTGAAATAGAAATTAATAAGACTAAGTATTTTATTGCTTTCATTTTTACTTTTGATTAAATTTATAGGTATAGGAAAGGGTTGGAATAATAGGCATTATACTATATGCTTTCAGTTTGTTGGGCTCTGAGCCACGATTGACAAAGAATGCATTTTTCCTATTATAAGCATTGTATATATTAAAACTCCATATTCTTTCTCCATATTTCTTCTCTTTTCGCAAATTAACACTCAAATCCAAACGATGATAGGCTGGCATAACATAATTATTTCTTTCCCCATAAACACTCACAACTCCATGATTATACATAGGATAGGAAGGATTGTTTTCTGCTCCCAAATAAAAAGGATAATAATATTCGGCAACAGGTACAGAAACCCTATTACCAGAGCTAAACACCCATGCAGCAGTAAAATCAATATTCTTATTAAATTTATGGGTTAGAACTATGTTTATCTGATGTCTTGAATCGTACCTATCATTAAATCTCTTGCCTCCATTAATCTCACCATTAGGATACTCTCTAAATGCCCAAGAAAGAGTGTAGGAAATCCAGCCCGTTGTGTTTCCTTTATCTCTCTGAACTAAGAATTCCATTCCATAAGCCTCACCCAAACCTTGAGCAACCTTTTCTTCCCAATTTTCTGAAGTATTGAAGGTCGAAACTCCATCTTTGTAATCAATAACATTGTTTAGTTTCTTATAATATGCCTCCAAACTCAAATTTGCCCAATCCTTCAACCCATAGAATACACCTCCACTAATTTGATGAGAAGTTATTGGTTTTATCCTATCAGTTACAGGAACCCAAAGGTCTGTTGGCAAGGAAAGAAGTCCGTTGGCAAGAAGATGTATGTTTTGATTCATCATTGCATATCCCGCCTTAAAGGAAAGATTCTTCATTAGAGAATAGCGAAGTCCCAAACGAGGCTGAAATGTTTGGTAGTTGGTGTTCCCAACATTAAATAAATTATAGTGAATGCCTGGATTTATTGAAAAGTTTTCTGTAAAATTCATCTCATCTTCCAAATAAACCACAACCTCATTACCATAAACCCTATTATTAACATTATACTGCTCCATAAGAGTCATATTTTCAACCCCCATCAAAGAGGTTTGTTCTGGAGAATAGGTATGATAGGTGTAATTTATTCCATAGCTTATGAAATTCCAACCATTTAAGTAGAAATTATAGTTATTCTTGATTGACCAATCCTCAATTGCTGAAAGGAAATTAAGCTCAAACTTATAGCTGGTTGGTGTTCCACCATCATTAAAGGTAGATTCATAAATAGTACTAATATTTGAACGGTATCTATTATAGGAAAAAGAAAGATTAGAAAACAAACGATTATTAATCTCATAAGCCCAATCAACATTCCCAATCAAATTTCCCCACTTAACCAAAGCTGTATTCTTGTCTTTACTTGTGCCTGACTCATTTTGAGAAGAAAACTTAAACTTATCTTCGCCCCAATACAAACTCGTAGTAATCCTGCTCTTAGGAGAAAACCTATGATTAACCTTCATATTAACATCAGTAAAGAAATAAGCAAAACCCAAGTCTTGTTCATTATAACTATTAAAAACAGCAATTAGTGGTCTAAGCAATAAATCAAGATAAGTCCTTCTTGCAGAAACTGAGAAAGTAGTTTTGTCCTTAATGATTGGACCCTCAAAATTAAGCTTAGCAGAAATAAGACCAATGCTTGCCTCACCTTGATATTTCTCATTATTTCCATCCTTCATCCTAACATCCACAACAGAAGAAACCCTACCACCATAGCGAGCAGGAAAAGAACCCTTGTAAAACTCAATATTCTTAATGGCATCGGTGTTAAACGTTGATATAAAACCCATTAAATGATTAGGATTATATATAGGTTGCCCATCAATTAGATAAAGATTTTGATCAACATTACCACCCCTAACATATAATCCAGTAGTACCCTCCGTACCACTTTTCACACCAGGCAATAATTGAAGCGATTTCAACAAATCACTCTCACCCGTAAGCGAAGGCAAAGCCGTTATGGTGGAAGGATTAATAACTATCTTTCCAGGAGTAGGATCTTCAATAAAACGCTTGGCACTACTCCTATCCTCAATAACCACCTCTTGAAGAGTTGAAGATGAAGGATTAAGATAGAGATTAATAGTCGTATCGTGAGAAAGTTTTTGATTGATTAGGATTTTCTCATAACCAATATAAGAAACAAATAATTCGCTTTCTCCCACAGGAACCGTCAAAGAATAGAAACCATAATTATTAGAAGTAGTTCCTGATTTTGATTTCATATCATAAATTGTAGCCCCAATAAGAGTTTCTTTAGTTTTATTATCAAACATATAACCACTAACCCTAATATGTTTAGATTTTGGAGTCTGAGCAAATGCAAAAGATGTGCAAACAAAGAGAAGCAAAAGGAGGATTGAGTATTTTCTTACCATAAAAAGTTATTTGTCATTAAGTAGTAAAAATCTTTCACAATTTTGATCTTATTAAAACAATATAATTAACGAATAGTAATTGGTTTTATTTTCATTTGAAATTAATATTTTAGTCAATTCAAAAAAAGACCTTAGATAATTGAAAATATCTACCACAAAAATAAAATTATCTCCTTAATAATTTTGATTAAAGAGTATTAAAGTCTTAAGATTATATCTAAAGAATATTAGGGAGGCAGGGAGGCAGGGAAGCAGTTTATATCCTTTATATATATACTAAAGGTATAGAATCACCTCCCTAACCTATTTGCCTCCCTATCCTCCTAAAAGACCTTAATGACCATTAAAATAACTTTTCCAATAAATCACTTAAAACTAATAGTTAACAAAAAGTAATTTTAGTTAATTAAACCCCTTATTTTTTAAAATTCATAGGGCAAATTTAGTCGTAAATGCTTGACATTTAACTAAAAATGTCGTATCTTTGTAGGGTAAATCAGAGAATCAGAGAATCAGAGTTACTGAGTTACAAAATAAACATTTTGAAACCTCGCGATGATAGAAGGTAAATCGTACAATGCTATGTTTAATTACACAGTAGTTGAAAGAAAGGTTGGTATAGGAGCAAATCCTGGACAAAAGCACTTGGCTGTAATATCCCGTAATGGTATTATGAGTCAGGAGCAATTGATTGAACGTATTGCAGGAGCTTCGGCTTTGGCAGAGAATGACGTTCTGTCGGCTCTTAGAGCTTTGCAAATGGTTATTACTGATGCCACAATGAATGGTATAACTGTTCAATTGGATCAGTTGGGTAATTTTACCCCATACCTAAGTGCAAAGGCAATGGAGACAGCTCAGGAGGTTGATTCCTCAACAATTAGAAAAGTTGCAATTAGGTTTAATCCTAACGTACGTTTCAAAAACAAGTTGAAATCAACCAATTTTGTTTATCGTAATCCTGCACCAAAAGGATTAGTTGGCGTTGAGCAACCAATCGAAAACCCAATGGAGCCGTAATTAATGGTTAATTGTTAGTGGTTAATGAAAATTGGCAGTCTATTTATTTAGATTGCCTTTTTTTATTTGTTTATTTCGTTGTGTGGTATATGCTATACCGCAAATTAAAAATTAAAAATTAAAATTTCGGAAATCTCACACTACGGAAAATTACACAAGCATCACTTTTAACAGAATTTGTATTGACATTTTAAAAGTTTTGTACTATCTTTGCTGTCACAATAAAATCTATTGGATGGATTTCCACGTCAGCGGAATTGGACTGCTGTTGAGTTATCTATTCAATAGATTTTTTCTTTTTTACTTACTTCTTTGCTTGTAGGTTCTTCTTGAATGTTTTAAAGTCCATCCTATTTACTGCTTTGATTTGAAGTAAAATCTTCGCTTTCTCTTCTTCCGTCAAATTCTCCTTTTCTAATTCCTTGTTAAGTTCCTGTAATCTACGTTCTATTGCTTTGTGAAAAGCCATTACTTCCATTACTTCCTGTTGTGTTGTTGGCTTGTCCATTATATATATCTATTAAAGTTAATAAATCGTATGTTGATTGAGTACTTAGAATAAATATAATTGAACTCCAATCTTTCCTCGTAACTATTTTTTATTATATTTAGTTATATAATCAATCCTAACACCATTAGGTGAGCCAACCACCTTTAATACACCCTTTCTAACTAACCAAATAAGGATAATCCCTATAAACATCAATACATATTAGTGATACACATTAACTAAAAGCATTCTCTCCTATACTTGTAACAGAGTTGGGGATTTTAATACTTTTTAGTGATTCACATTTTATAAAAGCACTCTTGCCTATATTTGTAACAGAGTTGGGGATTTCTAAACTTTTTAGGTTTCTACATCCGCTAAAAGCAGTATTGCAAATTACTTTACAGATTGTTAGGATTTTGTATTCTTTTAAGTTTTTAGTGGCTGATATTAGTTTGGTTTTGTCTGCTGTGTATTTTACTCCGTATTCATCTTTCCATTCTCCTTCCTCTTCTCTTGCTATTGTGGAGATTGGTTTTTGAGAGGGGTTTGGTTTTGTCATCTTTATATTTTTGGGAACTTCATAATAATATTTATTTTTTAACGGACAGAAATTCCCACTTTAAGTCCATTAAGAAATATGCCCCAAATATACATTTTTTTTCTGTTGTGTGGTATATGTTATGCCACACTTAGTTTATTATTAGGATACATTATCCTTTATATTATTCTTGTAAATTAAGTTACGGATTAGATTTATTGACTTTGTCGCTTTACTTGCAAAGAATCTCGCACGACTGAATTTCTTTAATTGATGTTAATAGATAATTCTTTCCTCTTCTATTCCAAAATAATTAACTAATTTAGCACCATAATTTCTAAAATGAATTATTATGGAGAGAAGACCGTTATTAAATCAACAAAAAAAGGATATCTATAAGCTTAGGTGTGATATTCATCAAGAGGATGATATCAATAGAGAATTTTTGTTTTTTAAGTATTGTTTGGAGATTGAGTGCGATATTATTCAAGCTATTGATCATATTATAAATACAATTACTCCATTGTATTATGTCTTCAGAGATGATAAAAGTTCTTATTTCTTAAGAAGTGATATATCTATTTCTGGTTTGAGTTTGCTTGAAATTGAATATACTGAAAAGGTTGACAGCGAAGGTCAGGCTTGGGTTTACCAAAGACCTAAGATTTTTGACAAAGAATTTGAAAAAGAAAATGATCATTTTGTTAATGATAATCCTTCTGCTGTATTGAAGATAGTTTCTACAAAAGTTGTAAGAGAAGATTTAGAGCTTCTTAATTCTTGGAAGGAAGATGCCAATATACATCAAGTTGAAACAATAGGGGTTGAAAAGACCAATAATATTGGTTTTGATTATGGGAATAATAATCTGACTATTGGCAATTTTGATAATGTTAAGAGTAAAAGTCTTTTTGAAGAATGTAATAATGTAGTTTTTAATTATTGTAAATTTGAAGACTTTGTTAATAGTCTGAATAATCCCAATGAGTGTAATTTGGTAGTGAAAAACAAAAATCTCCTATATGTGTTATATAAATTTTTTGATGATATATTTGGTAGTGAAGCAGAGTATAGAATAGATCAGTTAAATGAAAAGTTTAGTATCCCCAAAGAAAGATATTCTAAGAAAAATTCTTCTTATGACAATTATACTTCTAAGCAAAAAGAATTATATAATTTTTTAGCCGAAATTTAAGGCTTCCACCTTTTCCCACCATTTCCACCTTGAGAGTGGGAAAAAATAAATTTTTATAGAGCTGATATTTAATATATTGGCTCTTTTTTTTATTTGTCATCCACCATTTCCACCTTGTATTATTGCAATATCAATCACGGTGATTGATTGCAGATATTCTGCATATTTACAAATCCATAAAAAAATTAAACATTATGGAAAAAAATACGCCAGAAGTGGCAAATATTAAAGAAAACCAAGTTGAAACCAAGTTTCAGCTTTGGAAAACAAAGTTGGAAGTTTATAACTACACAGAAATTACTCCTACTGAGTTAGTGGAGAAGTTAAAAACCAACGTAAATAATCCAAAATATTTGGAAATGCGAAAACTTTACAACAACTTTATTCAAAATTCGTGTCTTGAAAGTAAGGCTACTTACGACAAGATTAAGGAAGAGTTAGAACTCCTAACGATACCAGTAAAGGTACACCCTCGAAAACAAACAGAGGATATGAAATTTCTTTACAATGTTATTGTATTGGACTTTGACCATAAGGATAATGTTGGTGTAATTACGGATATTCATGCTATTAAGAAAACAATTGAACAGGATAAGTATAGCTTTTTTGTATTTATTTCTCCCAATGGTCGTGGATTAAAGGTTATTATTAAAGTTAAGGCTCCTTCTGATTTTAACATTGATAGCCTTAATGAAAACCTTTCTAATACTTCATTAAAAGCAGAAGGTAGAGCTGGATATATTAGATTGACTAGAAATTATTACAAATGTTGTTGGTATCAGATAAGTAAGTATATGCTTGATAATTATCAGCTTGTTGCAGATAAGTCAAATAATTATGCTCTTGGTTCAACTTATGTTTCTGCAGATTATGAACCTTTTTTAAATGAAAATTCTGCTCTATTCGAAATAAAAGAATTTGTGCTTCCAGAGGAAAAGATTGTTCCAATAATTAATGAAACTCCTAACATCTATTCTGTAAGTAATTATGAGATACTTGGAGAGATAGAACGGTTTGTTAGCAAATATACTGAAGGCAGGCATAATAAAACAATTAAAATTACTTTGCAATCCACCTATTATAATATTCCAATGAATGAAATCATTGATTATTGTAATCAAAGCTTTGGTGCAACAGACCATCCTCTAAGTGAAATCAAACGAACGGTTAAAGATTTCTATGGACGAAGCTATAGAGGAACACAATATTTTATTAAAGAAATTTATAACAAAAAAAACAGAAACTATTATGGATATTAATCAAAATAACAATAGTGTATTAGACACTAATCAATCAAATCAAACAACAGATGCATACAACATAATGCATGCTTTAAAGCTTCGATTCAATGTACGTTTCAACACAAGAACAAATGAATTTGAAGTTCTTGACAGACGCTATCAGCGAAAGGGTTGGGTTGTTAGAAATTCAATGATTGATAATACTATCTTTCTTCATATGAAAAATCTTATTCCCAACAAGCCTGTAAGCAAACAAGATGTGGATGTATTGTTTACTCGAGAAGTCGAAGAATACAATGACATACACGAATACTTCAAGTCTATAAGCTGGGAAGAAACAGAAGAAGATTATATTTCACTTCTTGCGAACACCGTTAAGTGTAACAACCAGAGCTATTGGGAGGAGGAGTTTCGTAATTGGATAATTTTAATGGTTGGTTCAATGCTAAACACAATAGATGACATACAAAATGGTACAACTATTGTAAATTCAACTATACTAACCTTTATTGGTAAAGGAGGAATTGGTAAGACATATTGGTTTAACAAATTACTCCCAAATCAATTGCGCAAGTATATGAAAAATGGTCTAACAGACATTAAGCATAAAGATGCAAATATTGCTCTGTCAAGATATCTACTAATCAAGATTGATGAAATAGATACTTTATCTAAGCATGAAAAAGAAAAGCTTGCTAAGATGGTTACTGATTATTCAATTGAAGAAAGAATTGCATATGAAAAATACGACTCTAAGCTTGTTAGAATAGCTTCATTTTGTGCAACAACCAATTCTGATGACTTTTTGCTTTCAGGAGCTCAAAGCAATCGTAGGTACTCAATTCATATTGTTGAATCATTAGATGGTGAACATGGAATTGATTTAGATAAAGTATTTGCTCAAGCGTATTATCTTTTCAAAAACAATCAATATATCAACTCACAGGATTATCATAAACAAAGATACGAGCAAGTGAAAGATTATGAGCAAACTGATTTGGATTATGAAATCTTAGCAAGTAATTTTATTGAATGTAATGATGATGATAAGGATAATTGGTTGAAATTAACCGAAATCTATTCACATCTTAAGAAAAAAGGATTTACTCTTAGTAGAGATAGTACAAGCAATATTGGTAAACTCTTAACAAGGCTCATTACAAATCCAAAAAATAAGAAAAAGTCAAATGGAATAACTAAATATCACCTTAGAAGAGTATAACTATTTTTAGGGAGGACATTGAGGATAGGGAGGTGATTCTATACCTTTAGTATATATATAAAGGATATAAACTGCTTCCCTGCCTCCCTAAATTATTAGTTTTCTAAAACACTGCTTTTTATCATACCTGTTAAAGCTGTGTTTGAATTGTTTATATTCTTCTAACGCTATCTATTCCGTCAATTCCTTCTATATTTTTGATTAGGCGGCTTAGTTGTTCGGCATCATAGATATAAACCATCATTGTTCCTTCAAACAATCCTTCACTACTCTCCATTACCAAGCCTCTAATATTGATATTCCACCCCTCAGAGATTACTCCTGTTAGTTCCTGCAATAGTCCTTTCCTATCTATGCCCTTTATCTTAATCCCTGCCAAGAATGTAATCTTTTCGTTCTCTCTCCATTTTGCCTTAATGATTCGATGTCCAAACTTACTCATCTCATCAATTGCCTTGTTGCAGGTTGTCCTATGAACCTCTATTGAGTTCTCCTTGTCTCTTATTAGTCCAACAATATCATCTCCTGGCACTGGACGACAACATGGAGATGTGATATATTTCATATTCTCCATATTTTGCTTTATTACTACCTGTTCGGGGTTTCTTTCAATTTGCCTCTCAATTTCTTCCTTAAGTGTTAACTTCCCTTGCTCCTTATCTTTCTTTGGTGCAAAAGGATTTTTCAAAAACATCCAAGTTGACTTCTTTGGTTTCTTTTTATCAAAACAATGCCTAATGTCTTCCTCTGTTATTTCATTCTTTGCAACTTTGTAGTATAAATCTATGCTTTGAGGAATTCCCACATATTTTGAAAGTTTATCAATATTTTCTTGATTATACTCTATTCCAATTTCTGAAAAAATTGAATTAAGTTTTTTTGTTCCTTCTTCTGTAAATCCTTTCCTATAATCTCTCAAATAGTTCTTTATTCCTTGAATGGCTTTGGAGGTTTTTACAAATGAAAGGTATTCCTCTTTGGGATAAGAGATTGTTGAGGTTATTATCTCTACTTGATCTGATGGTTTTAGTCTATGGTCAAGCGTTACTACTTTATAGTTAACCTTTGCTCCCATGCAGTTTATTCCAAGCTGAGTGTGTACATTGAAGGCAAAGTCCAAAACACTTGCTCCCTTTGGAAGATTGATTGCTTTTCCTTTTGGTGTGAAGGTTGTTATTTCATCAGTTACTAAGTTAAGGGTAAAGTCATTAACAAAATCTATTGCGTTTACTGATTGATTGTCTAATAATTCTCTTACCTTCTCTAACCAGTTATCCAAGTTTTCATCCAACTCTCCTTCCTTTACTTCCTTATATTTATAGTGAGCTGCAAGTCCTTTTTCTGCAATTTCATCCATTCTTTGACTTCTGATTTGAATCTCAACCCAGCGTCCATTATTTGCTTGAACGGTAAAGTGTAGGGCTTCATAACCATTATTCTTTGGTTTGGAAATCCAATCTCTAAGCCTATCGTGTTTTTGTTCATGATAAATTGAATTAATGATTGAATAAACAGTAAAGCACGATACTTTTTCAATTTCAACAGGGACATCAATAACTACTCTTATTGCAAAGATATCATATATTTCATTGAACTGAACTCCTTTGTTCTCAATCTTTCCCAATATTGAGGTTATGGATTTTACTCTTGCAGAACAAACAAATTTATAACCATTATTTGTTAGTGCTTCTTTAATTGGTGCAGCAAATTCATTAATGAAGGCATCCCTTTCTTCTTCAGAATCCTTCAATTTATCAACAATCTCGTTATATCCTTTTGGGTTAATGTATCGAGTTGCTAAATCTTCAAGCTCACTTTTAATTTGGTATAATCCCAAACGATGAGCCAAAGGAACATAAAGCATCTGTGTTTCGGAAGCGATTTTGAGTTGCTTGTCTTCTCTCATTGAGTCAAGAGTACGCATATTATGAAGCCTATCACATAGTTTTAGGAGAATAACACGCACATCATCACCCATTGTGGTTAGAAGCTTTTTGAAATTTTCTGCCTGAATGGAATTAGTTGCATAATCAAAAACACCTTCAATCTTAGTTAATCCATCAATAATTTGTGCAACCCTATCATCAAAAATTGTCCTAATGTCCTCAAGAGAAAACTCCGTATCTTCAACCACATCATGAAGCAAAGCACAAACAATGGCTGTTGGACCAAGTCCTAAGTCTTCAGCTGCAATTCGAGCAACCTCCATTGGATGATAAATGTATGGCTCTCCTGTTTTTCTCCTAACTCCACTATGAGCCTTTAGGGCAACTGTGAATGCTCTCCTAACCTGTCTTTTTTCTTCCCTTGAAGCCGAAGAAGAAATTAACTTAATAAGATGCTTATACCTTTTAAGAATCTCATCCCTCTCTAAGTCCTCGTCAATAATATACATAAATTAAACCTCTCTTTTTTTCTTAAAAAACTCTTTTAACAACTCCTCACATTCCTTTCCCAAAACTCCTGAAGTAATCTTTGTTTTGGGATGATAGAGATTAACCCCAATTTTAGAAGTTCCTTTCTTATAATCCTTTGCCCCAAAAACAACTCTGCCAATCTGTGTCCAATCGCAAGCTCCAGCACACATAACGCAAGGTTCTAATGTAACATATAAGGTGCAATCATTCAAATATTTCCCTCCCAAAGCATTGGTAGCAGCAGTAAAAGCCTGCATTTCGGCATGAGCAGTAAAGTCGTTTAATTGTTGGGAAAGATTATGAGAACGTGCAATAATTCTATCCTTGCAAACAATAACTGCACCCACTGGAACCTCATCCAAACTCATAGCATAGTGGGCTTCTTTCAAAGCCTCTCGCATATAAAACTCGTCATCTCTAAGTAAAACAGAAGTCATAGAATAAATATAAAATGATGACAAAATTACAAAAACAAATCAAAATATTGTAATTTTGCCAAAAATAGAATTAGAATTGGAACAAATACATAAATATAACCACAGCATGCCAATCCAAATACGTTTTAGCGATTTGGATGCACTTAATCACGTAAACAATAGCTATCATTCTCAGTACTTTGATGTTGGAAGAATAAATTATTTTGAAGCCGTTATGGGCAGCAAGGTCGATTGGAGCAAAATAATGGTAGTTATCGTTCATATAGAAATTGATTTCTTATCGCCAATCCTTCAAGGAGACAATATTAACGTTGAAACAAAACTCATCAGCTTTGGAACAAAAAGTATGAAAATGCAACAAAGATTAGTTGATAGTCAAACAGGAAACGTTAAGTCAATTTGTCAAACAATTCTTTCAGGATTCGATCACCTTAGCAATTCCTCAATGGTTATTCCAGAAGAGTTCAAAACCATATTCTTTGAATTTGAGAAAGAATAGAGCAATCTCAAAATCTTAATCATTTTTCTTTATTTGTCGGGCAAATGTCAGGCAAAAAGAATATTTTTCCTCTTTGTGATATAAAAAAAAGAAAGCGTGCAGATAATAATAACCTACACGCTAATCCACAATTATGAAAACAAAAAAGCCTCACGGCTTTCGTAGTCTCGGGCGGACTTGAACCGCCGACCCCTACATTATCAGTGTAGTGCTCTAACCAACTGAGCTACGAGACTATTTATAAAAAAGAAACCAATTAAAAGTAGCGAAAAGTATTCGATTTATTATTTAAAATATCTCAAATATAAAGTCTGGGTGGATTATCTCTAATCCTTTTTTTGTTTTCTATCTCTAGA
>DHCV01000023.1:101250-101752 GCA_002399025.1 Bacteroidales bacterium UBA4893
TGACGGGCGGTGTGTACAAGGCCCGGGAACGTATTCACCGCAGCATGGCTGATCTGCGATTACTAGCGAATCCAACTTCACAGAGTCGGGTTGCAGACTCCGATCCGAACTGAGATAGGCTTTTGAGATTCGCACCATATCACTATGTAGCTGCCCTCTGTACCTACCATTGTAGCACGTGTGTCGCCCTAGACGTAAGGGCCGTGCTGATTTGACGTCATCCCCACCTTCCTCTCTGCTTACGCAGGCAGTCCACTTAGAGTCCCCATCTTTATATGCTGGCAACTAAGTGTAAGGGTTGCGCTCGTTATAGGACTTAACCTGACACCTCACGGCACGAGCTGACGACAACCATGCAGCACCTCGTAACAGTCTATTACTAGCTAACATATTTCTACATTATTACTGCTACGTTCAAGTCTAGGTAAGGTTCCTCGCGTATCATCGAATTAAACCACATGCTCCTCCGCTTGTGCGGGCCCCCGTCAATTCCTTTGAGTTT
>DHCV01000023.1:101910-150256 GCA_002399025.1 Bacteroidales bacterium UBA4893
CTTGTGCGGGCCCCCGTCAATTCCTTTGAGTTTCAACCTTGCGATCGTACTCCCCAGGTGGATAACTTATCGCTTTCGCTTGGTCACCGACTGTGTATCGCCGACAACGAGTTATCATAGTTTACAGCGTGGACTACCAGGGTATCTAATCCTGTTCGATACCCACGCTTTCGTGCATCAGCGTCAATTATATCTTAGTAAGCCGCCTTCGCGAACGGTGTTCTAAATCATATCTATGAATGTCACCTCTACATGATTCATTCCGCCTACTCCATTTATATTCTAGTCCAACAGTATCAACGGCAAGACATAGGTTAAGCCTATGCTTTTCACCGCTGACTTATTGGTCAGCCTACGCACCCTTTAAACCCAATAAATCCGGATAACGCTCGGATCCTCCGTATTACCGCGGCTGCTGGCACGGAGTTAGCCGATCCTTATTCTCATAATACATTCAGGTATATTCGCAAATATACGGTTAGTCTTATGTAAAAGCAGTTTACAACCCATAAGGCTGTCATCCTGCACGCGGCATGGCTGGTTCAGGCTTGCGCCCATTGACCAATATTCCTCACTGCTGCCTCCCGTAGGAGTCTGGTCCGTGTCTCAGTACCAGTGTGGGGGACCTTCCTCTCAGAACCCCTAATGATCGTAGCCTTGGTAAGCCGTTACCTTACCAACTAGCTAATCATACGCATGCCCATCTTATACCTATAAATATTTAATTAATCTAAGATGCCTTAAATTAATACTATGGGGTGTTAGTCTCCCTTTCGAAAGGTTATCCCCCTGTATAAGGTAGGTTGCATACGCGTTACGCACCCATCCGCCGGTCGCCGGCAATGTATTGCTACATCCCGCTGCCCCTCGACTTGCATGTGTTAAGCCTGCCGCTAGCGTTCATCCTGAGCCAGGATCAAACTCTTCATTGTATAATATTTGTGTTTCCCTAAACTCTACGTAAGTCTTCATCACTGAATCTTTACGCTCTTCGCTAACTTCTTTGGTTTCCTTAATGTCAATGAACTTCTCTTTCCCCGCTCCTGCCCTCTGTCTCTCTTCTCTTATCGTTACGTCGAATTGGGAGTGCAAAAGTACAAACTTTTTTATTACTACCAAATATTCCCCAATCTTTTTTTTACTTTTTTTTATCTATTACCCCCCCAAAAACCTTGTAAAGAAAGTTTTATAACTGTATTTTTTTGCATTCTTTTTATCTCTTTTTCTTCTATTTCGCCTTTTATCGCCTTTTTGGGGGAATCGTTGGTTTCTTTTCTTGCATTTATTCTTTGATTTTGGCCAAAAAATAGGACTTGAGGGAAATTAATCGGGATCTTTTCCAGAAAAGTCGGGACTTAATGTTATAAAGTCACCGGATAAATTTATAAAGTCGCCGACTTTTTTTTGATAGATACTACTTAATCTTTCAAACAATGTATATATAGGCTTAAATACTTTATAATTAAATAACAAGAAGAGTTTATTGAAAATAAATGAATAATTATTTACATTATATAGTAAACATAATTGGGTTTTATAGTGTTAAAAGAAAAAGAAAATATTAATTTTGCACTTAAAATAGGAAATTATATGAAAAAGACGTTATTATTAGTTATTTCGACAATTATATTTGGGACAAATTCCTTTAGCCAATCTTGTCCTAATTCTACTGTTAGAGATATTACCAACAATGTAGATTGTTCTGGGGATACTATTCAATTAACTTGTGATATGCCATTTGTAACATTAGCCCCAAAAGTTTTTGCTCCTGGTGCATCTAATAATTATATTGTAGAGTCTATACCATATAACCCTCCATGTCCTTTCACTATTTCTCCAACTGCTGTAGATTATGTCCTTCCTGCTGATGATGTATGGGGAATGTTAATGGATATTAATTTTGATTTACCTGCAGGTTCTCCAGTTTTTAAGTTTTCATTTTATGGACAAAATGATTTACGGCTTTGTGTAATTGGCTCAAATGGACTTTTATCATGGGATCCATCTGTTGCATCTGGAAATGATTTTATGACAATTCCTTCCCAAAGAAATACTTGTGCATGGTCTCTTCCTGATACACCTATTCCTAATCCAAATATTTATAAAAATTGTATATTTGGTCCATATCATGATATAGATTTTAATGCTGTTGGTGGGATTGGACAAATGTATTTTGAGGTTATTGGCGAATATCCTTGTAGAAAAATTGTATTAAGCTTTGAAAATGTACCAATGTATTCAGGTTCATGTAATTCTATGAGAGCTTTTCATATGATGGTTTTGTATGAAACTACAAATACAATTGAATTCTACATGCAAAATAAACCTTTATGTTCTGGTTGGAATGGCGGAAAAGCTATTTTGGGCATTCAAAATGCAGATGGAACTCAAGCAACTGTTGTCTCAAACTACAATCTTCCTAACCAATGGCAAGCAACAAATGAAGCGTGGAGGATTCGTCCTGTTGGTGATTTAGAATCAGCAACTGAATGGTATAGGAAACCAGCAAGTGGTGGTGCAAGAGTTTCTGTTGGGGCAAATGATAATTTTGAGGCAATTGCTAACCCAAGTTCAGCTGATGGAGATCAATGGTACTATATGAAAACAACCATTCTAAGACTTGATAATGTTGCATTAGAGTATTGGGATTCAGTTTTGGTTAAACCAATTGACTTACCTGCATTCACTATTACACATAACGGGAACATAGGTAAATATGATACTATTTGTTTGGGTTCTGACCTTAACATTCAACTTAGGGGCGGAAATAATTATAGACTTGTCCATCCTTCTATCCAAGAAAATATTGATTCAAATTCTTTTACTATAAATCCTACAACAAATACAACATATATTTTTGAAGTAGATAATAATGATGAATATGGAAATAGAATTTGTACAAGACAAGATACTTTAATCATTCATGTAATAGATTTTAATGTCGAGATTGGTGAACCAAAAACTATTTGTCAAAATGACACTATTACCCTAATGGATTTGAATAATGAGGCAAGTGGCACTTCAGTTTGGAGCTTTGCTAATAGCACAATTTCTAATCTTGAGACATTAATATATGCGCCTCAGTCTTCTGGTTTTATTTCATATACATTGACTGATCATCATACATGTTTTGCCAAAGACTCTGTTTATATAACGGTTGATCAGGCACCAGAAGTGAATATTACAGGTATAGATAGTATATGTTTGGGGACTCAAACCACACTTACAGCCAATTCATCATTAGCTAACTGTACTTACGAATGGAATACAGGTGAAACCACAGAAACAATTACTGTAACCCCAACCACTCCCGAAACAACTTATGAGGTGAGCGTGAGACTTCAACCAGCAAACTGCGAAACTAAGTCTCAGATTGTTGTTTATGCATTGGATAAACCAACCGTGAATGCGAGCAGTGATGTAAATATTTGTTTAACAGAATCTGCACAAATCTACGTTACTGGCAATGCCGCAAGCTATTATTGGACTTCTATGCCAGTTGATGACGATGCTCAAAACAACAATTCAACCAATCTTACAGTTTCTCCAGATGTTTCAACAATGTATATAGCTCATGGTGCAAACGGCATTGATTGTAAAAACACCGATACAGTCTTTGTTTATGTTTCGCCATTGCCTATTGCACAAATGACCTTTAACCCTTCAATCATTGATGATTTAGATCCAACTGTTATATTTAGTGATGTTACTGATGGAAGCGTTTTGAGACAATGGACAATTAGTGATGGTGCTGTTTCAACTCAAGAAATATTTGTTCACTTATTTGATATTTCGGACACTGCACAAACTTTTGACGTGAGCCTATTTGTTGAAAACGCAGCTGGCTGTCAGGATTCAATTACAAATTTTATAAGAATTGCCAAAACGCATTATTTGTGGGCACCAACAGCAGTTTATGTTTATGACTCAGATCCAGTTAATGCTCAGTTTAGAGTGTATGTTGACAACCCTGTTGAATTTGAATTGAAGGTCTTTAATCGCTGGGGAGAAATGGTTTTCCAAACAAATAATCCTACCCAAGCATGGGATTGCACCTATAAGGGAAGTATAGTTCCACAGGGAGCTTATGTTTGGATGGCTAAGTATCGTTATGCTGACAAGAGGAAAAAAGTATTCACAGAAACAGGAACTGTAAATATATATAAATAATGTATAAGTCTAATTTGCATAAATAAAAATAGGTGGAACAAAAATTCCACCTATTTCTTTTTAGACCTATACTATTTTATTGTACTAATATCTGAATATTATTATAGGAACATTCCAGAACACCACTATTGATTGGGAAAAATAATTCCTTTTCTTTAGTAACAACTCTTATATTACCTTTTCCCAAAACAGAAATGATTGGAGCATGATTATTTAATATTTCAAACGAACCATCTATTCCTGGAAGTTGCATTAGAGTTGTTTCTCCTTCATACACTACTTGCTCAGGGGAAATTATCTTAACTTTCATAGCCTAATTATTCTTGAATAGTTTCAGCAAGTATCTTCTTGCCTTTTTCTATTGCATCTTCAATTGTTCCTACCATAGAGAAAGCTGCTTCAGGATACTGGTCAACTTCTCCATCAAGAATCATATTGAAACCTTTAATTGTATCTTCTAAGTTAACAAACACTCCTTGCATTCCAGTAAACTGCTCAGCAACATGGAAAGGTTGAGAAAGGAAACGTTGAACTCTTCTTGCACGAGAAACAACTAATTTATCATCATCAGAAAGCTCTTCCATACCTAAGATTGCAATAATATCTTGAAGTTCTTTATATCTTTGAAGAATATTCTTAACCCTTTGTGCTGTTTGGTAATGTTCTTCCCCAACAACATTTGGAGTTAATATTCTTGAATTGGAATCCAAAGGATCCACAGCAGGATAAATACCAAGCTCGGATATTTTTCTACTAAGTACTGTTTGAGCATCTAAGTGAGCAAAGGTTGTTGCTGGAGCTGGGTCAGTTAAGTCATCAGCCGGCACATAAACAGCCTGAACTGAAGTGATGGAACCTCTCTTTGTGGAGGTAATTCTTTCTTGCATAATACCCATTTCGGAAGCAAGTGTTGGTTGGTATCCAACGGCTGAAGGCATACGTCCCAAAAGTGCCGAAACCTCAGAACCTGCTTGTGTGAAACGGAAAATATTATCTATAAACAAAAGAATATCTCTTCCTCCTGTTTTCTCATCACCATCACGATAGTATTCTGCAAGCGTAAGTCCTGAAAGGGCAACTCTTGCTCTTGCTCCAGGAGGTTCATTCATCTGCCCAAAAACCAAAGTACATTTAGAATCAGCCAATGCTTCATCATCAACCTTACTAATATCCCATCCGCCTTCTTCCATACTTTTTAAGAAATCATCGCCATAACGAATAACACCCGACTCCAACATTTCCCTAAGAAGGTCATTTCCTTCACGTGTTCTTTCACCAACACCTGCAAAAACAGATTGACCAGAATATTTCTTAGCAATATTATTAATCATCTCCATAATCAATACTGTCTTACCTACTCCAGCTCCTCCGAAAAGTCCAATCTTCCCTCCCTTTGCATAAGGCTCAATCAAATCAATTACTTTAATTCCTGTCAAAAGCACTTCTTGAGAAGTAGAAAGATCTTCAAATTTGGGGGGGTCTCTATGTATTGGATAAGATTTTGAAGCCTTAACATCACCAATCCCATCAATGGTCTTGCCAATAACATTAAATAATCTACCATTAATATTTTCACCAACAGGCATTGAAATAGGCTCGCCCAAGTTCTCAACCTCGAGTCCTCTTTGCAAACCATCAGTAGAATCCATTGCAATTGTTCTTACAGTATTATCTCCAATACCTTGTTGGCATTCTAATATAATCGATAATCCATCAGGATTCACAACTCTTAAAGCATCATAAATATTAGGTAGCTTTTCGCCTTCTTCAAAGCTGACATCTATTACGGCACCAATAATTTGTGAAATTTTTCCCTTACTAACTATGTTCATAAATCAAATATTATTATCAAATTTATCTTTTTTCAATCTGCGAATTTACATCAAATCTTTGAGAAACTAAAAATTTCTTGGAAAATAAACTCCAAATTTCAAATCAAAACATTATTAATTAGCTATCTTAAAGGCAAATCGGTAGAAGTTGAAACTCAAAAAAAATTAAACAAGGTTTAAAGAAATTTATTTCAGAGATAAATAAAATTATTTCAGAGATAAATTTATTTATTCCCTATCTTTTTTGAAACAATCTAATTTAGGAATAATAAATCTAAGAAATTTGTGAAAGCAAGTAGAATTAAAAAACAAAAGAAAAACATTACAAGAGAGTATTTTTTACTATTTTTGCAACCCAAAGAACAAAAAATAACAACTTAGAATTGAATATAATCCCTTTTGACAAAGAATTAGAACTAAACTGTCGTCCTGCAATAACAATTGGGATGTTTGATGGTGTTCATATTGGGCATCAAAGCTTGATTTTGGACTTAAAACAAAAAGCCAAAGACCTAAACACAAAACCAATTATCATAACCTTTGACAACCACCCCCAATTTGCACTTAAGCCTCAACATTTGGATAAGTTAAGTCTTCTTCAAACCAACGAAGAAAGGTTTGCCAAACTTCATTCTCTTGGCATTGAGGATATTATCAGCATTCATTTTACTAAAGAATTTGCACAATTTAGGGCAGAAGATTTTATTGATATGCTTTTAAAAAAATATAATCCTCAATATTTACTTTTGGGTTACGATAATCATATTGGTAATAAGTATTCAGGAGAATTTGAGAAATTAGTTGTTGATTTTAAAGCATATGGGTTAAGGATTGAAAGAAGCAAGAACTGTGTTTTTTATGAAAATATTGAGGTTAGTTCAACTCAGATTCGCAAGGCTCTGGCTATGGGCAACATTAGGCTAGCAAACTCAATGCTCAATGAAGATTATTTGATTAGCGGATTGGTTGAACATGGCAACAAGATTGGGACAAAGTTAGGTTTTCCTACGGCAAACCTAAAAATTGACCGAAATAAATTGCTCCCTTTGTTTGGAGTTTACATTGCCAAGGTTGAAGTCAATGAAAAAAACTATCAAGGCATTGTTAGTATTGGCGTTCGCCCAACCATTGATAATGAATTGCATAAAGAGGGAAAACAACCTCGAGTTGAAGTTAATATTTTTGATTTTTCGGATAATATTTATGGAAAGAAGATTAGGTTAAGGTTAAAGGATTTTGTCAGAGAGGAGATTAAGTTTGGTGATTTAGAATCTCTTAAAGTAAAAATCAATGAAGATATTGAAAAGGCAAAACAATTTTTCAAGACAAATGAATAGGCTATTTCTTATTTTCTTCCTTTCCATAACTTTCTTTTGTCAAGGGCAAACAAATGGCTGTTTCAAGAGTTTAGAGTCTGCACTTAAGAATCCCACCGAAGTAATTACCTTAGATTTAGAGAAGAAAAAACTCAAAGTAGTTCCAAAAGAGATTTTTGAGATGAGGAATTTGGAAAGATTGATTTTGAAACGAAACAAGATTAAGGATGTACCTAAAGAATTATCTGCTCTTAAGCATCTTCACTACCTTGACCTTGCTTCAAACAATATTGATTCGTTACCAAAGGAGTTAAGCATTTTGAACTTGGATACATTAATATTATGGGATAATAGGATTAGGGAGTTTGACAGGGAGTTTGAAAAGATGAGCTCCAAGCTAAAATACTTAGATCTTAGAGCAATTCAGATGAATAGGCAGGAACAAAAGAAAATTAAAGAAATCTTCCCTACTACCAATATTAGACTTGCCTTTCCATGCAATTGCAATAGATAATACTTAATCTGTTTTGTAAGTATATCTGAAAATATTAGTAACTTTGCACCCCAACTTAACTTTTAATTAACATGAAAATAGCGATATTTCAAGCAAATACGGTAGATAACCAAATAGACTCAAACCTAAAAAGATACGATTCTTTTCTTGAAAATTTAGATAAAGACACCGAGCTTCTGGTTTTTCCAGAAATGTTCACAACAGGCTTCACCATGAACACTTTGCATGCCGAAACAATGCAGGGCAAAGGACTTAATTGGATGAAGGAAAAGGCTATTGAAAAAGGAATAGCTATTTCTGGAACGCTGCTTATTGAGGAGGATAAAAGGTTTGTGAACAGACATTTCTTTGTATTTCCAGATGGAAAGTTTGAATTCTACGACAAGAAACATCTATTTTGTTTGAGCAAAGAGCCAAGGGTTATAACACCTGGAAAAGAAAAGAAGATTGTTGAATATAAAGGCTGGAAGATTGCACTCTTCACCTGCTACGATATTCGTTTCCCTGCTTGGTGCAGAAATTCCTATAATAATGAAGAATATGACTACGACCTTGCAATCTACTGCTCCTCATGGGACTCAGCAAGAAATCTTGCATGGACATCGCTTTATGTTGCCAGAGCCATTGAAAACATTTCCTATGTTGTTGCTGTAAATAGGGTTGGAATAGATAACTTCAATATAAAATATTTTGGTCACTCAGCAATCATAAACTATAAGGGTGAAAAATTAGTTGACACCATCGAAAACGAAGAAGAAATTGCCTATCATACAATAGACAAAAAACTTCTTAATGATTTTAGAGACTATTTCCCTGTTGGAAAGGACTGGGATAAATTTACCCTTGAATAGCTGAAGCTATCTTAGTAGAGAAAGTCTATCTTTCAGACTTAAAAACTCCATTAATATCAAACTCCAATACCTTTTTCTCCTTCTTCTTAGTTTTAATAATGGCGTTATAGGTCTTAACATTTCTTGAATCAACAATCGCAACCTCAGTTATCTTTGAATTAGGATAATTCTTATTTATGTATTCAGGAATTTGAGAAGGCACATATTCCATTGGAACAATCCAGCAAGTTTCGGTAGCAGCCTTAGTGTACTTAATCCTCATTTGAGTACCATTATCAACAAAATTTGCATTATAGGAATTAGAATCAACCATTTCCCATGTTTTTTTCTCAATATTTGGTCTTACCCTCTTGAGGTCATTAACATAACGCTCTGGAACATCACGCTCATTAACCAACTTAGTATCCTTCTTTGCAGCACAAGAGAAAAGTACCACTGAACCCAAAACTAATAGAAAAATCTTTTTCATTTTTATAAGTAATTATTTTGTTAAAAAAATCATTTACGATTGGCAAAGATACAAAATAAGAAAATAAAGCGACTAAATAATAATGATATTTTTTTAGTCGCTTAACAAAAGGTCGCAAAATCAAATCAAGCAATTACTGCTTTGAAAACCATTTGCGAATTAAATAATCCAATGAAAACTTGCCTGCACCTGCATATAAGATATAGGTAAATAGTCCAAGATACAGAACAGCCATTTCCTTAGCTGCAAACGGATCGTTAGCATGAGCCACAAAAGCAGCAATAATCATTGAAAAGATAATTGGTAGGGTTGAAAGACGTGTGAAGAGTCCAAAAATAATTAATAAGGAGCAACCAAACTCAGCCAAAATAACCAAAATCAAATTCCACTCACCACCAATTCCCAAAATGTCGGGGAATTGAGTAGAAAGAGTCTCAAAATTATTAAGTTTTGCAAAACCATGAGTTAACATAAGAGCACTCAGGAAAATTCTCAAAAGCAAAATACCCCACGAGAATTTATTATCATCATTAGAATTGCCAATCAAGGCTTTAATAAGTTTCATAAAAGTTAATTTTTATATTTCAATTAAAAACATAATAACGCCACTATTTTATGTTTTATTATTTTACTTATCAGATAAACCATTCTTTTTTTTCCCACATATGAACTATCAGTAATTCTTCACACTTCATTATGTAAAAAGTACAGTAGTTGGATGTGTAAACAAAACGAGTTAAATATTAAGGTGAAGAGTTCTGCACTAAGCTAACTTGACTTAGTGCAACTCTTAACCATTTTAACAATTGTTTCCATGTTTCCATTTACTAAGTGAGTGGAAACATGGAAACAAGATTAAGTTTCAAGTAGTTATAAAATTAAATGGAAACAAAGATAAATTTCCTTGTCCTCAAATGATAAAATTGGGTTACTTGGAGATAAGTTTAACTTATTTTTGAGCTAACAACTCTAAATTAATTTTGCAAGAGGGTGTTGAAAAAGGGTTTTGGGTCTATTGCTCCAAAGAGGTAGAGTGCAGTTAGGATTATGACTACTATTATTACCCAGCGCACAAAGTTGGCTCCGTTTTTTAAAGCAAATCTTGTGGCTATCCATGAGCCAAATACTCCACCCAAAGAGTGCAAAAGTCCATATTCCCAATATATCTTGCCTTCAAAAACAAAGACTATCATTGCCACAATTGAATAGAGAAACATAACTGAAACTTTGATGGCTGAGGTTTTGATAATGTCGTAGCCGAGCATAATTGTTGAGGCAATAATTAGGAAGTAGCCTGTCCCTACTTGAATAAATCCCCCATAGACTCCTATTGCAAAAAACACTAAATAGTTCGCCACCGTAAAGGGTTTATTTACTTTTTGAGGGTTATCTTCAAACAGGACTTTAGGCTTGTAGAGCATGAGTATAATCATTATTAGGAGTATTGTGCCCATGAAATAGGGGAATAGGTTTTGGGTCATTAGGCTTGCAAATAATGATCCTGCCAATGCTCCTATCATTGCTGGTATGGACAATTCTATTATCTTTCTGTCCTCAATGAGTTTTTTCTTCCTAAAGAGGATTGTGGCTCCAAAGGATTGGATTAATACCTGCACCCTATTGGTTGCGTTTGCAGCACTTGGAGGTAGCCCTAAAGCCAAGAAAAGAGCAATGGATACAACCGTTCCTCCTGCCGAAAGGGTGTTGATGAATCCAACAACGATTCCAGATATAACAAGAATTAGAATTAATACTATGCTCATAATTATTATATTTTGCAAAATTACATCTTAATTCTCAATTATTGATTATTTTTTGTTTGTTGGAGGATTTATTATTATTGTGATTGATGTTTCTGGGAAAAGAAAAAAACCTTATTCTATTATTTTAGAATAAGGTTTTAAAAAATTGGATTAAGGTTTTGAGAATTTAAAATAAGGTTTTAAAGCCCATTATCTATTATCTTCTTCTGGATCGCTTTTCCTTATCTTTCCAATTAGTTCCTATCACATCTCTCAGAAATCTTTTCTCAGCATGGAAGAGCATGATTACTTTTTGGGCAGGAATGGCTTTCTTCATTTCGATTGAATACTTTTCTTCCAATGCCATTATTTCCTTTTGTGCCTTAAAATGATTTTCCAACATTTCTTCTGCCTGAGAATTGGTCATTTTTAGGAAGTCTGGTCTTTTTGGGAATCCCTCATCGGTTGTGTCCTTTGGTCTGCGTTTTTCCCTAATAGACATAAGTTCCTCTTCATACCTATCATAGATTGGCCAAAACTTCTGAGCTTCTTGTTCCGTTAGCTGAAGCTCTCTGGTTATATAACCAATCTTCTTGGGCTTTAGCTTATTGTGTAGGTTTCTTGCACCATGATACTGACATGCAGAGTCAATTGCTCTTCTGTCTTTTTGGTGTTCGTTTCGGTGGTGTTGTGCGTTTAGTGTTGGCACCAACATTAGCATTCCCATTAGTAAAAGGGTGCTTTTTCTGATTCTTGTTTTCATAATTTTTAATCGTTATAGGTTAAGTAATCTGTTAGTACATCTTCATTTAGATAATATTCTAAATATTCTAACTCATCATCACTCAACTCTAATTTGTCTTCATTTAATTCTTTTTCTTGTTTTTTAACTTTTGTTGGATTAGCGATAACTTTATCAATCGTTTTATTTTGTTCTACTTCCTCAATTTTGGTTGCAATACTTGTTGGTTTTGGGTCAGATTTGACTTGAGTAATTGCCATCTGGTCTTGAGTTGTAGTTGTTTTCTTTGGAATATTCCACCATATTGTACCACCTATTGCCACAAATAGCAGTATTACGGCTGCATATTTCAACATTTGTTTAGCCTTAGGAAAGAAATATTGCTTTTTAGAGGCTTGTCCTACCTTTGAAAGTATATCCTTTTCCAAACTATCGAAATAGTTTTCTGGTACTTTAAATGGATTATTCCTTGTTTTCATTAAATACTAAGTTTGATTATTAGACTATTTTTTTGACAAAAGGTTTAATGAGGAAATGAAATTTTATTTTTTTCTTCATCCAAAAGCATCTCCTCAACCTTTTTTACTGCAAAGTGATAGGTTGATTTCAATGTGCTTTGGCTTGTCTTAAGTATCTCTTCCATTTCTTTGAATGGCATATCATCGTAGTAGCGAAGTGAGAAGACTAATCTTTGTTTTTCGGGAAGCGAGAGGATTGCTTTTTGTAGCTTTAACTCAATTTCACTGCTATCAAAATACTTATCCGACTTGAGATTGTCGAGCATCGTGTCTTCCAATGTCTTAAGACTGGACTTATGTTTCTGACTTTTTGATTGAAGGAAATTTAGAGTGTGGTTGAGCGATATTCTGTATATCCAGGTTGAAAGGGATGAGTCGTGGTTGAAGCTATCTATGTTTTGGAATATCTTAATAAAAATATCTTGGGTAAGGTCGTTGGCATCTTCATGCGAAAGCACCATGTGACGAACCTGCCAATATATTTTTTCTTTATAAGTATGCGCCAAAAGAGAAAAGCCCTTCTCTCGAGTTTTGTTGTTCAGTAGTAGCGAAATTAATTCTTTATCTGTCATTTGGCTTTTCTTTTTCTTATCTTGTTTAGACAGATTAAACAACCAAAGGTTTAATGATTATACATGTCAGTATTGAAGAAATTGAGTATTTCAATACACATATCTCTTGCATCAGCAGCTGGAGAGTTTGGGTTTAGCTCGACTGCATGAGTATAGCTATTAATTGCGTTCTTCCAATCTTGTTGTTTTCTGAAAACGTTTCCTTTTAGATAGTAAGCTTGGTCTTGACTTGAGTCCATTTTGATTATCTCCTCTATCTCTTTCATAGCTTGCTCCAATTTTTCTTCACTAATCAAAGTTCTTATATGATTATATCTTTCTTCCATATCTATTTCCAATTGTTTTAATAATTAAATCACCTCTCCTATTAAATCAAACTCTAAGGCTTCAACAATTTTGATTCTATAAAACTTACCTTGTTCTACCTTAAATCTATCAGAAATCAAAACTTCATTATCCACATCAGGAGAATCGTATTCTGTTCTTGCTATCCAGAAATCTTGTTCTCTTCTATCAATTATAACATCAAATTCTTTGCCAACCTTTTCTTGATTCTTTTCTAAAGAAATCTCTTGTTGAATTTCTAAAATTTCTTCTATACGTTGTTGTTTCAATTCTTCTGAAACATCATCTTCAAGTTCATAGGCAGGAGTACCTTCTTCAGCAGAATACATAAAACATCCCAATCTATCAAAACGAGTACTCCTAACAAATTCCTTCAATTCCTCAAAAACCTCTTGGGTTTCTCCAGGATAGCCAACAATTAGTGTTGTTCTTAGGGCAATGTCTGGAATCTTGGCTCTTATTTCATTAATCAAATTCACTATCTCATCGTAGGTTATATTTCGATTCATTGATGAGAGAATTGAATTATTGATGTGTTGCAGAGGTAAATCAATGTAATTACATATTCTTTTCTCCTCTTTCATCAAATCAATCAACTCCATAGGGAGATTATTAGGGTAGGCGTATTGAAGCCTTATCCACTCAAACTTTTCAATCTTGAGTAGTTCTTTTAAGAGTGGAACAATTTTTCTTTCATTATAGAGGTCAATTCCGTAGTAGGTTGTGTTTTGTGCTACAATTATTAATTCCTTAACTCCATTATTTGCAAGATCTTTGGCGTGTTTAACTAATTCTTCCATTGGGATTGAAATATGCCTTCCTTTGATGAGTGGGATTGCACAATAGGAACATAGGCTATCGCAACCTTCAGATATTTTAAAATAGGCATAATGGTTTGGTGTTGTTAGCACCCTATTCTGATTGAAAGAACCTTCCATCTCAACATCCAAATATTCTAAAAGCTCCTTCCATTCATAAACTCCAAAAAATGCATCAACCAATGGGATTTCCTCTTTCAAATCTTCCTTATAGCGTTCAGAAAGACAGCCACATACTATAATCTTTTCAACCTTATGGGTTTCTTTTAAGGCACATGCAAAAAGAATTGTGTTTATGGACTCTTCCTTTGCATCTCCAATAAAACCACATGTGTTAATGATTATAACATCGCTTCGTTTTTGAACATTACCATAACTTACATTATGTCCTTTTTTGATAAGGTGACCTGACAAAAACTCTGAATCTACAGTGTTTTTTGAACAGCCAAGAGATATAATATTTATATTTAAACCCATGTTATAGTTTTATTGTAAATCCGATTGTAAAATCCAAACGACTAAGGTTTTCTTTCTGATTAAGCTCAAATTTGTCTTCTCCAAGCTTTAGCGTTGATATTTGTCCACCAAAATAACCTACATTTAATCCAATTGCTGAAAAGCTATTGATTGAATAATCCAAATCTAAGTCAAGACCATATCCAAAATTATTTCCTTTATAGGTTAGGCTTGCAGGAGTTATTGTTCCTGAAGGTGATAACATTGGTATTTGTGAGGAATTTCTGAAAGAGAGATAGCCTGCAGTTGCTCTAAGAGATAGGTTCCATTTATCACCAAAGGTTGGGAACAAATATTTGACTGATGGTCCAACATAGAACATATATTCATCATCTTTTACGTCAATTGAGTCTGTTGGGGAAAAGGTTGTTTGGGCAGAATTGAAAGCGTTGGTTTTGAATCCAACTGCAAGGTTTGGTTTGATTAAATAGTCGTAAGAAAATCCAATCTTCAAGCCATGTCTAAGTGAGCTATAGTGGTCTGGGAATACGTTTTGATTGACAAATAATTCATTTGGCTTTGAGGACAAACGATAGGAATATCCAATATCTAATGAAAAAAAATGTAAATTCTTTTTTGAATCGGATAATGTATTTTCTTGTGCATTTAGGAATGAGGTGCTAAGAAGCAAAATCCCTAATATTATTTTATTCAGTTTCATATTTTTATTTTTTGTTTTGATTATTCAAATAAACTATCAACAAAGGCTTGACGATTGAAAAGTTGTAAGTCTTGCATCTTCTCTCCTAATCCGATATAGCGTACTGGAACTTTGAACTGATCTGAAATCCCAATCACAACTCCTCCCTTTGCAGTTCCGTCAAGTTTAGTTAGTGCAAGAGCATTAACTTTGGTTGCAGCAGTAAATTGTTTTGCCTGCTCAATTGCATTTTGACCTGTTGAGGCATCCAATACTAATAAGACCTCATGTGGTGCATCAGGAACAACTTTCTTCATAACATTATGTATTTTTGAAAGTTCATTCATTAATCCAACCTTATTATGCAGCCTTCCAGCAGTATCTATTATAACTACATCTGCCTTTTTTGATATTGCTGATTTCAAGGTGTCAAAAGCGACAGAGGCAGGATCGGCATTCATGCCTTGAGAAACCATTTCTACTCCTGTTCTTTCTGCCCAAATGGTTAATTGATCTACTGCAGCAGCTCTAAAGGTATCTCCTGCTCCAAGTATTACCTTCTTGCCTGCTTGCTTGAACTGATAGGCAAGCTTTCCTATTGTTGTTGTTTTTCCAACTCCATTAACTCCAACAACCATTATTACATAAGGAAGTTCTCCTTTGTGGAAATCAAAACTAACCCTTTCTTCGAGCTCATTTTCATGAAGCAATTTTACTATCTCTTCCTTAAGTATTTGATTTAGTTCAGAAGTTCCTAAATACTTATCTTTTGCAACCCTACTCTCAATCCTATCAATTATCTTTAGGGTTGTTTCTACCCCAACATCCGATTCAATAAGAATTTGTTCCAGATTATCAAGAACATCTTCATCTACTTTTGATTTTCCGACAATGGCTTTGGAGAGCTTAGAAAATAGGCTTTCCTTTGTCCTTTCTAAACCTTTTTCAAGATTTTCTTTCTTGTCTTTTGTAAAAAATGAAAAAAACCCCATACTTAATTATTTCTATAAATAATCTGCTAAATTAATATTATTATTTGATATTCTATTATAAAAATAAATAAAAAAGTTGCCTCTCTTATTTTTAAGAAAGACAACTTTGTCAGTTATAAATAAAAACCTATAAACTATTTCTTTGCTAAATAATCTTTAACCTGTTCAGAAACAACAATTTCTTCCTTAAATATATATGCACCTGTCTTAGGAGAACGACTCATGCTAATAACTTTTGCATAGTTCTTTCCTGTTGTGGTTTTCAATGTTGCAACTACTTTCTTTGCCATATCTAATTTCTCCTATCTATTTAATTTCTTTATGTACTGTAACCTTCTTCAAAATTGGGTTATATTTTTTTAATTCCAATCTCTCAGGTGTATTCTTCTTTGATTTTGTAGTTATATAACGTGAAGTACCTGGCATTCCTGATGCCTTGTGTTCTGTACATTCCATAATAACTTGTATCCTTACGTCTTTTGTTTTCTTTGCCATTTCTCTTATGATTTTGGGAGTGCAAAAATATAAACTATTTTTATATTGACCTAATTTTCTTCCAAAAAAATTATTAATTTAATCTTCCATCACTTGTTCTTCAACATCTACTTTAGTTGAATCAGCTGGAGTTTGAGTGGTTGATTCTGCATTTTTTTCATTTATGAAATCCAAATTATGCTCAGAAAGATTACCTATAAAGAATGCTCTATTATATGTATTTTTCGAATAATCTCTAAAGAAACCTTGTACTGATGTATCACCTGGCTCAAAGCTATGAGAAATCTTTCCAGAATATCCATCTCTGCAATCTACCTCCATTGAAATAAACTGAATATCTCCTACTTCTCTTCTTCTTTTGGGTTTAGCTCTAATAACATCAAATTCTGTAAATCTAATTGTAGTGTGTTTCAACAATTTTGTTCTAATTTCCAACAACTCTTTATCTGTTGTTTTGGCACTAACCCCTACAATAACTATATCTCCTTCGATGCATATTGGAGCATCTATTAATTTTTCAACCTGTGAAAATGAAACAAGTGAAAATGAAATAAAGAATAACAATAAAAAAAACTTCTTCATAATTTGCAAATATTTTGTGCAAAAATAACAAACTTTCTTTAAATGGTAATGCTCAATCGAAAAAACTTTGTCTTTAAAATTAATTTAATCTTAACATTCAAATTTTTTTACTATTTTTGCATCTTAAATAACTATGGAGCATCAAAACACAATAAAATCTAAAATAACCGTTAGCGGGAAGGGTTTGCATTCAGGAAATAATATTAATGTAAGCTTGCTCCCTGCTGAGGCTAATACTGGCATAATCTTCAGAAGAATTGATATTGAATCAAAACCAACCATACCTGCACTAATTGACTATGTAACTGACACTTCAAGAGGAACAACAATTGAAAAGGATGGAATTAGGGTTAGTACGCTTGAACATCTTATGGCATCATTGCATTATTTCAATATAGATAATGTAATAATTGAATTGGATTCAAACGAAATTCCAATTCTTGATGGAAGTGCTAGGATATGGGTTGAAAAGATTAAAGAAGTAGGTGTACAGCAACTTATTGCCAAGAAGTATTATTATTCAATCAAAAATCCAATAAGTTTTAAGGACGAGAAAAATCAAATTGAAATAACTGCAATGCCATATGATGGCTTCAAGGTTGATATAACAATTGACTACAATTCCTCTGTTTTGGGAGTGCAGACAATGAGCATTGATTCGCTTGATTCTTTTGAGAAAGATATTGCACCTTGCAGAACCTTTGTTTTTCTTCACGAAATTGAACAACTTTTTAAGCTAAATTTGATTAAGGGAGGAGATCTGGACAATGCCTTAATTTTTGTTGAACATACCCTCAAGCAAGAACAAATTGATTATTTGGCAAAGGTGTTTGACAAAAATCCACAACATATTAAGGTTGAAAAAGGAACATTAAATAATGTTGAAAAAAGATTTGACAATGAACCTGCAAGGCATAAGCTATTGGATTTTATTGGAGATATTTATCTTTTAGGGGTTAATCTTAAAGGGCATTTTATCCTAAAGCGTCCAGGACATTATGCCAATACAGAATTTGCAAAATTAATTAAACAAGTGATTATGGAAAAAATGACAGGGTCTCCATATTATGACCCTAACAAAGAACCTGTTTTTACAATAAACGATATCAAGAATCTTCTTCCTCATCGTTTTCCAATGCTTTTAGTGGATAAAATCATTGAAGTAGGTGATGATTATGTAATAGGAGTTAAGAATGTTACTGGTAATGAAGACTTCTTCAATGGACATTTCCCTCAAGAACCTATTATGCCAGGTGTTTTGATTGTGGAGGCTATGGGACAAACTGGTGGAATATTGGTTTTGAAAGACTATCCAGACCCAGAAAACTATACAACTTATTTTTTAAGAATTGACGGAGTGCGTTTTCGTGGAAAGGTTGTTCCGGGAGATTCTTTAATCTTTAGACTATTTCTAACCGAACCTGTTAGAAGAGGAATTGTGAAAATGAAAGGTGAAGCTTACGTTGGCAACAAGCTGGTTATGGAAGCAGAACTTATGGCACAGGTTGCCAAAACCAAATAATTAATACTATGAATCAACCACTCTCTTATATTCATCCAAATGCAAAAATTGGCAAGGATGTAGTCATTGAACCTTTTACTGCTATTTATGATGATGTAGAAATTGGTGATAATTGCTGGATAGGTCCGCATGTAACAATATTCTCAGGGGCAAGAATTGGAAAAAATAATAAAATCTTTCCTAATGCTTCAATTAGTGCAGTGCCTCAAGATTTGAAGTTTGCTGGCGAAAAAACCACAACCATTATTGGAGACAACAATATTATAAGGGAAGGTGTTACCATTAATAGAGGAACCTCAGCACTTGGACATACTAAGATTGGGAATAATAATTTAATTATGGCTTATGCACATGTTGCTCATGATTGCATTGTTGGCGACAATTGTATTTTGGCAAATGGGGCAACTTTAGCAGGACACATTGAAGTAGGAAACTATGCCATAATTGGAGGATTAAGTGCAATTCATCAATTCACAAAGATTGGTTCTCATGTAATTCTTATGGGAGGCTCGTTAGTTGACAAGGATGTCCCTCCATTTGTAAAGGGTGCGAAGTTCCCCCTATCCTATTGTGGAATAAATTCTGTTGGATTAGCACGAAGAGGATTTGATCAAGAAAAAATCAATCAAATCAAGGAATACTACAAGATTGTTTTCCAATCAGGGATGACCTATACTAATGCTTTCGAAAAGCTAAAAACCCTCCCTTCAACTCCAGAACTTGAAGAAATTATTGGATTTATTTCAAGGGCAGAAAGAGGATTGATGAAAGGTTATGTTAGCAGCTCTGACGAAGAATAATTATTAAGAAGGTGTTTTCTTATAATATAATTTACTTAATTGTGTTGAACAAGAAAGGAGTTGAAATTCAACTCCTTTCTTTATTTGGCTCTAAAATTATTTTACTTGATTAAGAATGTAAACTTATCATAGTTCTTAAGGGCAATTCCTGTTCCTCTTGCAACTGCTCTTAATGGATCTTCAGCAACGTGGACTGCAAGTTTGGTTTTAGCAGAAATCCTCTTGTCTAATCCTCTTAGTAATGAGCCTCCTCCAGCTAAATAAATCCCTGTATGGAATATGTCTGAAGCCAGTTCAGGTGGTGTTAATGCTAATGCTTCCAAAACAGCACTCTCAATCTTAGCAATTGATTTATCTAAAGCATGGGCTATTTCCTTATAATTAACCAATATCTCCTTTGGAATACCTGTCAAAACATCTCTTCCCTGAACAGCAAAATCAGATGGTGGAACATCTAAGTCTGGTATTGCAGCCCCAACGCTAATCTTGATTTGCTCTGCCATTCTCTCCCCAATATTAATATTATGCTGCTTACGCATATACTCAATAATATCTTGATTAAATTCGTCTCCTGCAATACGGATTGACTTATTACATACTATTCCTCCCAATGCAATTACAGCAATTTCGGAAGTTCCTCCGCCTATATCAACAATCATATTTCCAACTGGTTCCAAAACATCAATTCCTATTCCAATTGCTGCAGCCATAGGTTCGTGTATTAGCTTAACTTCCTTTGCTCCTGCTTGCTCTGCTGAATCTCTTACAGCTCTTTCCTCAACATTTGTAATCCCTGAAGGAATACAAATTACCATTTTCAATGCTGGTGGGATAATCGATTTTCTAACATTAATCATCTTAATTAGCTCTCTAATCAGCTGGTTTGCTGTTTCAAAATCTGCAATAACTCCATCTCTCAATGGTCTAATAGTTTCAATATTTTGGTGGGTTCTTCCATGCATCTGCATAGCTTTCTTCCCAATTGCAATAATCTTGTTGGTTCTTCTGTCCTTTGCAACTATTGAAGGCTCGTCAACAACAACTTTATCATTAAATATTATAATAGAATTGGCTGTTCCTAAGTCAATTGCAACTTCTCTTGTTAAAAATGAAAATAAACTCATATTTATTTTTGTCCTATATTTCTTTAGTTTATATTTGCGTTTATTACGAAATTAATAATAAACGGTTACATTATTATTAATAATTTTGTTTTCTTTTGTGTTTTTCTTTAGCCTAAGATTAATGTTTGAAATGTCGGTAGCCAGTAATGACCATTGCCATATTATTTTGTTTACAAAAATCAATTGATTTATCATCATTAATACTTCCACCAGGATGAACAACGGCAATAATTCCTTCCTTATGTGCAATCTCAACACAGTCTGGAAATGGGAAAAAAGCATCGGAGGCCATTACTCCACCATTTAGGTCAAATCCAAAATGTTTTGCCTTTGCAATTGCTTGATTTAAGGCGTCAACCCTTGAGGTTTGACCTGTACCTGATGCAAGTAATTGTCTATTCTTAGCCAGCACAATTGCATTTGACTTGGTATGTTTAACTAATTTATTTGCAAAAGAAAGATCCTTCTGCTCTTGCTCTGTAAGTGCTCTATTAGTTATACTATTCATAACCTCAACCCCTTCAACAACTCTATCCTTCTCTTGAAACATAACACCATTTAGGGCAGATCGGAATTGATATTTATTTGTTTGGATTTGCTTGCGTTTTAGCAAGATTCTATTCTTCTTAGATTTCAATAATTCTAATGCTTCTTGAGAATAGTCGGGAGCAATACAGATTTCCATAAATAATTTATTCATTTCTTCTGCAGTTTCCAAATCAATTGGCTTATTTGTAATCAAAACTCCACCAAAAGCAGAAACTGGGTCTGAAGCTAAAGCGTCAATGTAGGCTTGCTTTAGGGTTTCTCTGCTTGAAAGTCCACAAGCATTATTATGCTTTATAATTGCAAAGGTGGTTTCATTAAAATCATCAATCAAATCGCAAGCAGCATCTATGTCTCCAATATTATTATATGAGATTTCCTTACCATGCAATTGTTCAAAATAAGCATTCAAGTCACCATAAAACATTCCCTTTTGATGAGGGTTTTCACCATAGCGAAGTATTTTTGGATTATTATAGCTTTGTCTAAAAGCAGGTATATCTGCTTCTTTATTAAAATAATTAAAGATTGCAGTATCGTAGTGTGAAGATACTTGAAATGCATAGGCTGCAAATCTCCTTCTTATTTCCAAATTTGTGTTTCCATTATTAGAATTGAGAATTTCCATTAGTTCAGAATAATAATCAACTGACGGTACAATCAATACATCATTATGATTTTTGGCAGCTGAGCGAATAAGACTAATCCCTCCAATATCAATTTTTTCAATTATATCTTCATGTGAGGCTTTTGATTCTACAGTCTTCTCGAAAGGATATAAATCAACAATCACTAAGTCAATTTCAGGAATTTCGTATTCTGTTATCTGTTTTTTGTCTTCTTCGTTTTCTCTTCTACAAAGAATTCCTCCCATAATCTTTGGATGAAGTGTCTTTACTCTTCCTCCTAAAATTGATGGATACCCGGTAAGTGATTCTACGGTTTGTGGTTTCACTCCCAAGCTTTCAATAAAATTATATGTTCCACCAGTTGAATAAATGCTAACTCCAAGTTCATTTAACTTCTTAACGATAACATCTAATCCATCTTTATAAAAAACAGATATTAATGCACTTTTAATTTTCTTCATTTGTATATTTCTTCTTCTTTAAATTAATTTCCAAATTCAATTCCCAAACCTTTTGCTGTTTGAACCAATCTTGATTTGGGTTCAACAAGGTGAGGTTTGCTTATTGCTTTATCAAAACTCACACTGATTATTTCAGGATGACGATAAGCTACCATTTCTCCATATCTTTCTTCCAAAACAAGTTCAAAAGCCTTAACTCCAAATTCCGATGCCAAAACCCTATCATAAGCAATTGGGGTTCCTCCTCTTTGAACATGTCCCAAAACAGTTAGTCTAATGTCGTGTTGAACTCCTGCCTCAATAAGCTCTTGCATTAAAACGTTTCCAATTCCTCCGAGTTTTGCATTATTTTTTCCAATCTCAGAAGAAGATTCTTTTTGTTTCTTTCTCTCAATTGAGTAAGCTCCTTCGGCAATAACAATTATGCAAAAACCTCTACCCTTTTCATACCTCGAGTCTATCTTTTCTTTTATTTTTTCAATCCTATAAGGCATTTCAGGGATAATGCAAACGTCAGCTCCTCCTGCAACTGCACCATATAGAGCAATCCAGCCAGCATCTCTACCCATAACCTCCATAATAAAAACTCTATTATGACTTGAAGCTGTTGTTACAAGTTTATCAATTGCTTCGGTTACGGTTTGAACAGCAGTCTGAAATCCAAAAGTAAAATCTGTTGCTGACAAGTCATTGTCTATGGTTTTAGGAACTCCAATAACATTGAGTCCTTTTTCAAATAATGCCTTAGAAATTCTTTGAGAACCATCACCTCCAATATTAATAACAGCATCAACTCCCAAAATCTTGAGCTTTCTAATCATTTCATCTGACCTATCGACCTCTTCAATTGTTCCATCACTATGTTTGATTGGCCAAGAAAAGGGACCACCCTTATTTGTAGTTCCTAAAATCGTTCCTCCCTTTACCAAAATCCCCTTAACGCTCTTGTTATCCAATATCTCTATTTCTGTTGGCTCTTTCAATACCCCATTAAATGAATCAATACAACCAATAACCTCCCAGTCCTTCTCCTGCGATGCCCTTTTTACAATTGCTCTAATTACTGCATTTAGTCCAGGACAATCACCTCCGCCAGTTACAACCATTACTCTTTTCATCTATATATTAAATTTGTTCAAAATATGGTATTAATTGTTCAATTTCATTTAAAATTTCTTCTTTCCCTGCTTTGCTAATGGATGATGAAAGGAAGTTTTTTGGAAGTTCAACCCAGTCTTTTTGTAATGACTTATTAAACTGATCAACTTTTTTACTTGTAATATTTACTCCCTGCTTGTCTATTTTGGTAAAGACAATGGAAAATGGAATTTCTTTCTCTCCTAAGAAATTTATAAAATCTAAATCTATTTTTTGTGGTGGAATACGGGAATCAATTAAGACAAAAACTGAAATCAAATTCTTTCTTTTTGTCAAGTAGTTTGTAATCATCTTCCCCCAAGATGCCCTGTTAGATTTTGATGTTACTGCATATCCATAACCTGGCAAATCTACTAAAAACCATTCATTGTTGATTTCAAAATGGTTTATCAATTGTGTTTTACCTGGTTTAGAGCTTGTTTTTGCTAAATCCTTTTTATTCACAAGCATATTTATAAGAGAGCTTTTCCCAACATTACTCCTACCAATGAAGGCAAACTCTGCCTTATTGGGCTCAGGACACTTAGTGTAATTTGAATTACTTATAACAAACTCAGCACTTTTAATCTGCATTCTCTTTCCTAATTTTCTTCTCTTAGTAGTTTAAGTATCTCTTTTGCTTGTCGGGATATATATCAGCAATGGTTACTAATATCCCTGTTTCTTCAACATTGCTGAAATGCTTGTTTACTGAGGTTCCAAAAGAACGCATGGTTGAGGATAGATTCATATAGGCATTAAAAAGAGGAGGAACATGTTCGCCTCTTTCCCTAACTGCTTTCGTGAGGATTTGATGATCTTCCTTATAGCTTAGTCCATTAAATAGTTTTACGAGTTCATTATAATCAGTTGAAATTTCAACAGGTTCAATCGGATACACCATTCCTTCATTATCTGGGAAATGTTTTTTGAAGAAGTAAAGGATATAATCTCTTGCAGTCTTGTCCATGGTTGGATACATTGTTACTTTACCAAAGAAATATTTAAATTCGGGGTGAGTTACTGCCAAAGCGCCCAATCCATCCCAAAGATTATCCAAAGAGAACATACCCTTACGCAGGTTAACTGTTGGTTGGTATTCTGGTGAAACAAAAGAACGTCCAAGCTCAAGAGTATGATCAAGATAATTCTCTCTAAAGAACTCTGTAAAATGGAATAGTCCAGCAGTAGCACTTAATAATTCCCCATTTTCCAAAACCTGAATATCTTTTCCTAAAATATATCTATAGCCTCCAATAATTTCTTCCTCCATAGGGTCCCAAACAAAGAGTTGCTTATAACAATGAGGACTAGCTGCAATATCAAATTCATCAATATCACAATCCTTTCCACTTCCTCCTCCTTCTGCTCCAAAGCTTAACTCTCTCAATCGTCCAATCTCTCTCATTATGTTTGGAGATTCGTGTGCGGTTGTTATATAAATCTCTCTTGAACCATTATTTGTTTTACGAAAAAAAATGTCTTTTGTGAGCTCTTGTTTTATAAGGCTCTTATCAACAGGTGGTATTACGTAAGATGTGTCCATAATCTATAATATAATTCTTTTTTCTATGCTTTAAATTCCTTTTCAGGGTCTTCTTTCAATTGATAAACATATTCCCTTAGCTTATTTGCCCATTCCAAAGGTGTGAATCTATTATCAAATGTTTCATTTTTGACCGGTTGTCCAAAGGTAATTGTTATTGTTTCGCCCTGTTTCTTAAACATTTCCGAAGGCAAAAGTATCATTTCCAAATCAAACTCAATCCTAAAGAAACGTCTTATTGCCGAAAGCCTATAGAATCTTTTTGAATTGACGCTATCAATATACACAGGAACAATATCTCTGCCGTATTCTTGTGCCTTTCTCAAAAAGCTCTTCTTCCATTTGAAGTCTTGAATACGACCATTTATCTTCTTACTTTCTGTCCCTGCTGGAAAGAACATCATACAACTATCAGATGCAAAGGCATTGTTTAGAGCATCGTGATTTGATGAATTTCTTCCATATTTATTAATTGGGATGAAAACACTTTTTAAGCCTGGTAATTGACATAAAATATCATTTACAGGGAACAAAATATCTCTTCTGTATTTACCAACTTCAGAAATCAAAGCCATGCCATCAATTCCTCCAAGTGGGTGATTACTTGCTATCAATGCCCTGCCTTCTTTGGGTATATTATGTGGATTAATAACCTTTATTTTTATATCGATTTCCTTCAAAACACAATCTGCAAAGTCAACCCCTTGATAATCTCTATATTTATATATAACTTCATTGACCCTATCAAGACAAATTAACTTTTTAAACCATTTCAGAAGAGGCTTTGGGATGATTTTCAAGAGATACTTATTCTTGCTAACCAATATCTTCTCCAAAGAAATAAATCTTTGAGTAATTTCACCGCTAAAGTTAATATTTGAAGTAGTAGTATCTTTATTCATTAAATTTCAATCAAATTATAAATGGCAAAGTTACAAAATAAAACTAAGAAATAGTTAAAAATTTTTATCAATTGCATGAATTAATTGTTAAGATATACTCAACAAAGAGAATTTGACATTAAAACATTGGTTAATATACTTTAATTTAGCTCAGAAATATTTAAGAAAATGATAAAACTTGAATTTGAAATTTCGTTGGATTTGTGATAAAAAATATTTTAGTTTTGTTCTAAACAATAAACCTTTGAAATAGTATTATTCTTTTCTGAAATAAATTTTTTCTTTTCTGAAATAAATTTTTTGAAATCAAGTTTTAAATTTATGAATCCTTATGTATGGAAATTAATAAATAGAGAATATGATATAAGAAACGATTATGCGTGAAAATCATCGAATTCTTTGGGCTTTAGAATAATTATTACTTACTTTGCATCTGTAATTAGAATAAATATTTAGGATATGAAAAGATTGATTATTTTAGTCGTTATTTTGTTTTGCTCATTATCTTTGCTTAAGGCTCAAGAATTTAGAGCAGGTGTTCTTTCTGGGGTTTTGGCAACTCAAGTTGACGGAGACTATATGTCAGGATATTATAAGGCAGGTTTTATTGGTGGATTATTTGTTTATAGAGATGTTTTTGGTGCTGCAAGAATTCAGGGCGAACTTGTGTTTGCAACAAAGGGAAGCCGTTGTGCTCCCAAGAATACTAACCCTGATTTTCTTCAAGTTTCAACTTCCAGCATCGATTTAAGCTTAATGTATATCTATAAAGTAAGTGAGAGTTTGAATTTTAGGATTGGACTTACTCCATCAGCACTATTGAGTGCCAAAGAGGTAAGACCGACAGGAGTAATTCAAGATCCTGATAACTCACCAGACTTTAGGCGTTTTGGAATTTTGGGATTGGCAGGCGTTACCTATAATCTCAACAAAAGATTTAGCATCACATGGAGCTATAATTACTCTTTATTGAGTATTAGAAGTGGAAACTCGGAAATATACGACTTGGGATTTTATGAACAAAACGCCCAATATCATAATTATATGTCCTTTGTTTTGGGATATACCTTCTAATTTATAAAAGGATTATTTTCTTTCTCATAGCCTATTGTTGTGGTTGGTCCATGTCCACAAATACAAATAGTATTTTCAGCGAGAGGGAATAGATTATTCTTAATACTTGAAATTAAGGTGTCAAAATCTCCTGTCGGAAGGTCTGTTCTACCAATTGAATCCCTAAACAACACATCTCCAGTTACAACAAAACCCTCTTCATTATTATAAAAACACAAACTTCCAGCACAGTGTCCTGGAGTTTCAAAGATTTGTAATTTGGAGTTGCCAAAGAGAATAACATCTTCTTTTGTAATGTATTCCAGAGATATGTTCTCAATTCCATCAACCTCAAAACCCATCATCTGAGCTTGAGCATCAGCAATTCGGATAAACCTTTCACCATCATGATGCATCTTTAGAGGTAGATTAAACATTTGTGTAGCCCAATAAGCTCCGCATATATGATCAATATGAGCATGAGTAATAAGTAGATGTTTAACCTTAAGGTCATTTTCCTTTATAAAGTTGATTATTTCTTGTTTTTCTGATTGATCTTGACAACAAACATCAATCAAAACACATTCTTTTGTGTTATCATATGCCAATGTACAATTCACTTCATAGTGATTAAATACGAAAACTTTTACCATTATTCTTGTTTTTTTGCTTCATTCCAAAATACATCCATTTCCTTCAAAGTCATTTTTCTAAGATCTTTGCCTTGTTGGAGTACTTTTTCTTCAATGTATTGGAATCGGTTAATAAACTTCTTATTTGTTCTTTCTAAAGCAGATTCGGGGTTTACGTCAATAAATCGCGAGTAGTTAATTAGAGCAAATAGAGTATCTCCAAACTCCTGTTCAATTCTTTCCCTATTATTATTCTTTAACTCTTCTTTGAGTTCCTCAATTTCTTCCTCTACCTTTTTCCACACTTGTTCTCTATTTTCCCAGTCAAATCCAACTCCTCTTGCTTTATCTTGAATCCTATACGCTTTAACTAATGCAGGCAATGTTTTTGGGACTCCAGAAAGAGTTGATTTTCTTCCTTCCTTCAATTTTATCTGTTCCCAATTCTCTTTAACCTGCTCAGAACTACTAACTTTTTCATCTCCGTAAATGTGAGGATGTCGTCTAATTAGCTTTTCATTGAGTGAATCAATCACATCCTTAATATCAAACGCCTTTTCTTCAGAGCCAATCTTTGCATAAAACACAATATGCAAAAGTAAATCGCCAACCTCTTTCTTTATTTCATCGCTATTATTTTCAATAATTGCATCAGCAAGTTCGTATGTTTCCTCAATGGTCAAATGACGAAGAGTTTCATAGGTTTGTTTCTTATCCCAAGGGCATTTTTCCCTTAGATCATCCATAATTTCCAACAATTTTCCAAAGCTTTCCAAAGCTTCTTTATGCTTATCTTTTCCCATCAAAAAAATTTCTTTTTAGCCTTCATTTATCTTTATTCGCTTCCCAACTATTTGCAATGTCTGCAATCTTATCATAGTCCAAGCTTCTCATACAATCAAAATGTTTCTTTGGACATTCCTTAAATCCCAATTTTGAACATGGACGACAATTCAAATCTTTTTTTTCAAAGATATGAATTTCAGCCTTTGAGTCTTTTGGAAGATAAGGGTACATCCCAAATTGAGGTATTGTATTTCCCCAAACACTAATAATATTCTTATTTAGTGCTGCAGCAATATGCATAAGACCTGTATCGGGAGTTATTACTCCATCGGAGTTTGCAATTAGTGATGAAGTTTGATTTAGATTGTAAGCACCACAAGCATTAAATACCCTTGCTCCTACAGCATTCTCAACCAAAATTGCCTTATGCCTATCATCCTTATCTCCTAATAGAACAATTGATTTATTTATTCCTTGACATAATTGGATTAGCTTATCCAACGGGATTTGTTTAGTTTGATGCTTGCTCCCAACAACAACTGCAACATAACCATCTTGAAAACTCAAAGGCAATGCATCAGGAGAAATGTAGTCCTCATCTGCCAAAAAATAATCTAAACCCTTATCATCATTAATAACCTTATATTTAATTCCATTTAAGGTTTCGAAATACCTATCAACAATATGTAAATCTGGCAATTGATTTAGTTTACATCTAACCAAAAGCCATTTTTTTATCTTTAAAGAATTAAATGTTCTATAAGGTTTAAAAAGTCTTAGTTTTATTATCAATGACCTCAATTGTTTATGCAAGTCAATGATTAAACTATAGTTTTCTTTCCTTAGGTGTTTAATAGTTTCTGATAAAGAACCAGAATATGTAATTATCATATCCACATAAGGATTATTATTCAGTATAATTGCGTTATTTGCCTTTGTCAGATAGTGAATCTCAACATTAGGTATTTGTGTTTTTATGCATCGAATGATTGGAGTTGTTAGAACAATATCTCCAATTGAACTTAGACGTATTATTAAAATCTTGGGGTGAGCATCCATAACTATCCTACGCTTCCTTCTAAACTAATACTTAATAATTTTTGAGCCTCAACTGCAAATTCCATAGGTAGTTTATTAAGTACTTCTTTTGCATATCCATTTACAATTAGTCCAATTGCAGCTTCTTGTGATATTCCTCTTTGGCGACAGTAGAATAGTTGATCGTCAGAAATTTTTGAAGTAGTTGCTTCGTGTTCAACAATTGAACTATGATTATCAGTTTTTATGTAAGGAAAAGTATGGGCACCACATTTGCTACCTAAAAGTAGTGAATCGCATTGAGAAAAGTTTCTTGAATTAGTTGCTCCCTTTGTAACTTTGACCAATCCACGATAGGAATTTTGACTTTCTCCTGCAGAAATTCCTTTTGAGATGATTGTGCTTTTTGTATTTTGCCCAATATGAATCATCTTTGTTCCTGTGTCGGCTTGTTGTTGATTATTGGTAACAGCAACAGAATAGAACTCCCCAACAGAATTGTCTCCCTTTAGAATACAACTTGGGTATTTCCAAGTTACTGCAGAGCCTGTTTCAACCTGAGTCCAAGAAAGTTTAGCATTGTTTCCTTTACAAATACCCCTTTTGGTAACGAAATTATAAATCCCACCCTTTCCATCTTTATCTCCAGGATACCAATTCTGTACAGTGGAGTACTTAACTTCTGCATCCTTCATAACAACAATCTCAACAATGGCTGCATGAAGTTGATTCTCATCTCTTTTTGGGGCAGTACAGCCTTCCATATAGGAGACATAGGAACCTTCTTCTGCAACAATCAAAGTTCTTTCAAACTGACCAGTATTTGCAGCATTAATTCTAAAATAGGTTGAAAGTTCAATAGGGCATTTTACTCCTTTAGGGATGTAGCAAAAAGAACCATCACTAAATACTGCGGAATTAAGTGCGGCAAAGAAATTATCAGTATAAGGAACCACTGAAGCAAGATGCTGACGGACTAATTCTGGATGATTTTGAACTGCCTCACTAAAAGAACAGAATATTATTCCTACCTCTGAGAGGGTTTCGGAAAATGTAGTCTTAATAGAAACACTGTCCATAACAGCATCAACTGCAACATTACCCATGTTACCTGAATCATCTAAAGAAATACCTAGTCTATTAAATGTATCAAGCAACTCCTCATGAACTTCTTGACTGTCTGTTTCTGAACTTGTTTTTGGTGCAGCATAATAGATAATATCCTGATAGTTTATTTCTGGAATCTCTAAATGTGCCCAAGTTGGCATTTTCATAGTTAGCCAATGATTATAGGCTTTTAATCTGAATTCCAATAACCATTCAGGCTCATTCTTCATCTTTGAAATATGTTTAATAACATTTTCATTTAATCCTTTTTCAATAACCTCAGTATCAATATTTGTAACAAAACCATATTTGTATTCACCACTTGTAATATCCTCAATTATATCGTTTTCTTTTATTCTTTCATTATCATTCTCCATAGTTTTTCATTTTTCATGAAATGCAAAAATACAATATAATTATTCTAAGTAGAAATATTTAATATAAATTTTTTATTCAATAGAGAATTTATGAGAAAATCAAAATACATAATGATTCATCCCATCAAATCAATAAATTCTATTTAAAAATGATGTATTACATATATATTTTTATGCACTAATCAGAATATGACATAATAATTAATAATTAGATTTTTCATTGATTATTACGAATTTACATTAATCTGCATTTAAAAAGTATAAAAAAAAATTGTTATTACAATAATTATTATTACTTTTGCTCCAAATACAACAAATGGAGAAACTCGAAAATCCAAAACAGAGTAGAGGCAAAAAAATAAATAAAAATTATAACTATGAAAAAAATTTTATTTGTATTAGGAGTTGCAGCAGCTTTTTCATTCGCAGCTTGTAATGGCGCTAAAGATTGTGCTTGCGATATCGTTAACGAAGGAGACGGTACAGTTGTTATGAGAGCATCTGAAGTAAATGGTGCATTAGATGTTCTAGAATTTGACGGAGATTGTGCAGATATTACATGGGCTGATTATTCAGGACAATTCAAAACTGAAATCATCATGGAAGGTAACAAACTTAAATGCGTAGAAAAATAAAAAGTATTTTTCTTAAAGAAGGGGAATATTACATTTGTAGTATTCCCTTTTTAATATAGAGTAGGATTATGAGAATAAATAAAAGTTTGATTGGAACAATATGCCGAATAATTATTGGTTTAGTTTTTATTCTTTCGGCAGTACTAAAATATTTATCAATTGAAGCAGTTGATTTATTCTTTTTTGACCATAAATTATTCCCTTGGGTAATAACTACAATCTTATCAAGACTTCTTATCTCTCTCGAAGCAATTATAGGAATAATGCTTGTAGTTGGTGTTTACCCAAAATTATCCAAAATACTAACCTTTTTAATGCTGATTGGCTTTACAGTATATTTACTAATAAAGCCTTTGTTTTTTGATGTAACTGATGAAAATTGTTTTTGTTTTGGAGATAAAATACAGCTTTCTGACAAAGAAACCATAATTAAAAACGTGATTCTTCTTCTCCTTGCACTAACTCTGAATTGGGCAAAATGGTGGAGGACAAGATATTCAAAACTCATATTAATTATTTCTTCTCTTTTAGTTGTTGGAACAGCATTCACAATCAAACCACCTGACTTTATTCAATCAAAGATTTATAAACATTCCGTAAATATCCGTCCTGAAGTATTTGAAAGAGTTAAGAAATATGAAAACTTACAAGCTTTAGAGATTGATAAAGGAAAGAAAGTTGTTTGCTGGTATAGTACTAATTGCAAGTATTGTAAGAGAGCAGCAAAGAAAATTGACATTATTATAGATAGACATAAATTAGATCGGAATGATTTTATTGAGGTTTTCGGAGGCAAAGAAAAATCATTGACTAAGTTCTATGAAGAATCAAACACAAAACCTCTTCCCTACACTTTTATTGATATTGTATCATTCCTAAATACCACACATGGTCATATGCCAGTTATCTTTTTACTTGAAGAAGGAAAGGTTATTCAACTATATAAATTAACAACAATTGACGAAGCCTTCATTGTTGACTTTTTTAAACCCAAAAATAATAAATAATTATGAAAAAGATATTCTTAATTGCAGCTGTAGTTTTTTCAATCTCATTAGTTTCCTGCACACAAAACGATTGTGTTTGCACAGCTAATCAACAAAAATCAACCGGTTATGCAAGCTCAGCATCCTATCCTATTTATGATTGGGGAGGAAGTTGCAGTAGCATTACGCAAAACGATATTCCTGAGATAAGTGGTAGCGGTACAGAGTATAATCTGAACTGCACAGACATTTAGTACTTTCCTTTCCCCATTATTCTTTTTTGGAAAATAATATATTAACAATTTTCTTCGTTTAGAAGTGATATTGTAATTTTTTAATCTCACTACTATGATAAATATTCTTTGGGTTGACGATGAAATTGACCTTTTAAAACCTCATATGCTTTTTCTGGCTACAAAGGGCTACGAAGTTATTCCTTCAACTGATGGAATTGAAGCCTTAGAACTATTGGAGCAAAACATTGTTGACATTGTTTTTTTAGATGAAAATATGCCTGGAATTTCAGGATTGGATACCTTAATGAGGATTAAGGACAAATATCCTTCTCTTCCAATTATTATGATAACAAAAAGTGAGGAAGAGCATATTATGGAACAAGCCATTGGGTCTAAGATTTCGGACTATTTGATTAAGCCTGTTAATCCAAACCAAATTCTTCTTGCTCTAAAGAAACATCTTGATGCTAAAAAACTTGTAAGTGAAACCTCAACACTCAATTACCAACAACAGTTTAGAGAGATATCAATGCGACTAATGGATAGGTTGGATGCAAAGCAATGGGCAGAAGTCTATAAGAAATTAATTTTTTGGGAGTTGGAGCTTGCAACCTCACAAGATGAAAGTATTTTTGAAATTCTCCGTCAACAAAAGGATGAGGCAAATACTCTGTTTTGCAGATTCTATGAAAAAAACTATGAGAGCTGGCTAAAAACACAGACTGATGATAGACCTCTTTTGTCGCACACAGTACTTAAAGAAAAACTTTTTCCATTACTTAAGGAAGAAAAGGTTCCAACTTTTTTAATTGTTATTGACAATTTCAGGTTCGATCAATGGAAAGCAATACAGCCAATGATTGAAGAGTATTATAGGATAGATAATGAAGATATTTATTTTAGTATTATCCCTACCACAACTCAATATGCAAGAAATTCTATGTTTGCTGGACTAATGCCAGCAGAGATTGAAAAGAAATATCCTTCACTTTGGGTTAATGAAGATAAGGAAGGGAATAAAAACCAAAATGAACATGAGTTTTTGCAGGAAAACCTGAAGCGATTTGGTTTTAATCTTAAAACAACCTACCATAAGGTGCTGAATGTGCAATATGGTAAGAGAATGATTGATATTCTGCCAAATATGCTTAACAACGACTTGAATGTGATTGTTTATAATTTTATTGATATGCTATCTCATGCTCGCACGGAAAATGATTTAGTTAGGGAGCTTGCAGAGGATGAAAGGGCATATCGTTCTGTAACTCAAACTTGGTTTAATCATTCTGCACTAATGGATGTATTGAAGTATTTGAGCGACAAGAAAGTTAATATTGTTATTACAACTGATCACGGCTCTGTTAGGGTTGATAGACCTGTGAAGGTTAAAGGAGACAAAGGGCTTTCTACAAACCTTCGTTACAAGGTAGGTAGACTTTTGGACTACAACCCAAAGGAAGTGCTTGAGGTTAAGGACTGTACTCAAATATTTCTACCAAAATTAGCCATAACCTCACCTTATATCTTCACTCGCTCAAATGATTTCTTTGCATACCCCAACAACTATAATCAATACGTACAATACTACATGAATACTTTCCAACATGGAGGGATTTCTATGGAAGAGATTATGGTCCCATTTATAACTATAAAAAGAAAGTAAATGCAACCTACATATATTGCCGATTCACTTTCTGACCTTAAAACAATTGCTAATAAAATCTTAGAGGATAATAGCGAAGATAAGATTTTTATTCTTGAAGGGGAAATGGGAGCAGGTAAAACCACTCTTACAAAGTATTTATGTGAGAACTTGGGAGCAACGGATAATGTTTGTTCCCCTACTTTTGCAATCGTAAATCAATACTACTCCGACATAATTGGAGATATTTATCATTTTGATTTTTACAGGATAAACAAAGAGCAGGAAGCCTTTGATATTGGGTTTGAGGAATACTTATATAGTGGGAATTATTGTTTTATTGAGTGGGCTGAAAAGGTCTCAAGCCTTTTGCCCTTGCACTACACAATCATCTCTATTAAAGAAATTCAAGAAAAAAGAAGAGAGATATCCATAAGGAAGGTTTAGATAAACACCTAAAGAATAGTGTTTTCTTTTCATTATATCTTTCTTGAAATTAAAACGAAGAGTTAATTTACTAAAACGAAGAGTTAATTTACTAAAACGAAGAGTTATTTTTCTAAAACCTTATTCTAATATTTCTGAACAAGTCTTTCAGACCAAAATAAAATTAGATAAAATAGTATTATAACTAATCGGATTATTATAGCCAACGTTTTCTTTTGAAATAGAACAAAAATCCAACAACCACAATAACCATAAGTGCAATTATTCCTCCAAATACCCAGCCTTTTCCCATAAAAGGAAGGGCAACATTCATCCCATAAATTCCTGAAATCACCGATAGAGGAAGCATTATTGTGGAGATAAAGGTAAGAATCCTCATAATTTCATTGGTTTTGTTGGTCTGAAGCGAATCAAAAGTGTGAGATAGACCTTCAATCAACTCTCCATAATCTTCAACCAAGTCAAACATCTTTTGATATTGGTCTAAGATATTTCCCCAATAGTCTTCCATATCCTCTTCATACCCCTTAATTCCCCCTGATTCGAACTTATGGAAAACTCTAACCTGTGGTTTGAAGGTAGTATTTAGTGAAATAATATTTTTTCGAGTAATTGATAGTTGTTCAATAACTTTTTCAGATTTTTTTGTAAAGATATCGTAGTTAATTCCATCAACCTCAGTTCCAATTCTCAGGATAAGAGTATAGGTTTCGACCATTAGCCTATCCAATATATTATAAAGTAAACTATCAGAACTTTCAACAATATCAGGTAAATCGTTGCTATTTTCTTGATGTTTCTTCTGAAGGTCTTTAAATAAGTTTTTCACAACCCAATGCGAGCGTCCAATGGTTACAATATAATCCTTTCCCCAAAATATTTTAACCTCCTTAACTCTTACAAATTTATTTGCTTTGTCAAAAAAAGGAAAATGAAGAATAAGGAAATAGTAGTCGTCATACTCGTCAATCTTTGGTCGTTGATTAACTGAGCGACAATCCTCAATGTCTAAAGGGTGAAATTCATATTCTTTTAAAAGGAAATCAAAATCATCTTCACTCGGGTTAAGGATATGCAACCACTTAACGTTTTCAAAATTTATTGTTTCAATCATGCTATATCCTCCTTTCTATAAAAAATTGCTATGCAAAGGTAGTAAAATTTAGTCAAATACAAAATGATATACTTAAAAATTTGAATTATTGATTTTTTTCCATTTAAGTTTTAGTGGTTATCATATATTTTATATCTTTGTACTTTAATATGTTTTTTTGATAAATTCAACCTACAATACAACTCATAATACGATATAAACTTAAGCTAATTGAATTGCAAACTTATTAAAGAAATAATAATGTAAAAGTTTTATAAAACAGAAGTAAATACAAACGAAATAAATACATATAGTACTATGAAATCAATAAAAGACGTAAACTTTAAGGGCAAGAAAGTATTAGTAAGAGTTGACTTTAATGTTCCTATAGATGAGAATAAAAACATTACAGACGATACACGTATGCGTGAATCATTGCCAACAATAAATAAATTATTAAATGACGGAGCTGCTGTAATTATTATGGCACATTTCGGACGACCTAAAAAGGGAGGTTTTGAGGAAGAGTTTTCTTTAAATCCTGTTGCAAAACATCTTTCGGAGATGCTAAACAAGAAAGTTATGTTTACTCAGGAGGTTCTTGTTGATAAAGTTGCTGGGCTTAGTTCAAACTTAGAAAATGGGGACGTGATGCTTTTAGAAAATATTCGTTTCTATCCCGAAGAAACAAAAGGAGATGTTGCTTTTGCAGAAAAGTTAGCTAAGCTTGGAGATGCTTATGTTAATGATGCTTTTGGAACTGCACATCGCGAACATGCTTCAACTGCAACCATAGCACGTTTCTTCCCTAATAATAAGTACTTTGGATTTTTGATGGAGAATGAGGTTAGAAACCTTCAAAAACTAATGAATAATCCAAGTAAGCCGTTCACTGCAATAGTTGGAGGTTCGAAAGTGAGTTCAAAGATTGATATTTTAAAGAATTTAGCACCTATTGTTGATAATATTATTATTGGAGGAGGGATGACCTATACTTTCCTAAAAGCAATGGGAATAAATATTGGAACTTCTATTTGTGAGGACGATAAGATTGATTTGGCTAATGATTTGATTGAAGAGATGAAAAGACAAAACACTAAATTAATCCTTCCAGTTGATCATATTATTGCAGATAAGTTTGATAATGACGCAAACAAATTGAATACAACTGACCAATCAATCCCTGATGGATACATGGGAATGGATATTGGTCAAAAATCTATAGAACTTTTCAAGAATATTATCTTAGAATCCAAAACAATTCTTTGGAATGGACCAATGGGAGTTTTTGAAATGCCTTCTTTCTCAAAAGGAACATTTGCAATTGCTGAATATATTGCCAAAGCAACCAAACAAGGAGCATTTTCAGCAGTTGGTGGAGGAGATTCTGTTGCAGCCATTAATCAATCTGGGTTTGCAAAGGATGTTTCATACATTTCAACAGGAGGTGGAGCAATGTTGGAATACTTAGAAGGCAAAACACTACCAGGGATTAAAGCAATTTTAGATTAACGATGAAAGGGATTGTTTGCATTACGGGAGCAACATCTGGAATTGGATATTACTCTGCAATTGAATTTGCAAAATTAGGCTATGATATAATCATAACAGGTCGCCGAAAAGAAAGATTGGATGAACTTGAAAAGCTGATTAGGGAGGAATACAAAGTAAAAGTAATATCCCTAAACTTTGATGTAAGAGAAAGAAACTGCGTTGAAGACTGCCTTAACTTCTTACCTTCAGAATGGAAAGACATAGATATTTTGGTAAATAATGCAGGACTTGCAGCTGGCAAAGAACCAATATTTGAGGGCGACCATAACGATTGGGAACAAATGATAGACACAAATGTCAAAGGATTACTATACGTCTCAAGGGTTATCATTCCATGGATGAAGGGAAGAAAGAAAGGACATATATTAAACATTTGTTCCATTGCAGGAAAAGAGGTTTATAAGGATGGAGCGGTTTATTGTGCAAGTAAAGCCGCAGTAAATTCCATTTCGCAAGGAATGAGGATTGACTGCAACCCCTATAATATTAAAGTAACTAATATTTGTCCTGGTGCTGTTGATACTGAGTTTTCAATCGTTAGGTTTAAGGGCGACAAAACAAAGGCAGATGCAACCTATCAAGGATATACCCCATTGACAGGTGAAGACATTGCCAAAACAATTATCTATTGTGCCACCCTGCCCCAACACGTATGTATAAATGATTTGGTAATAACCCCAACTGCACAAGCAAACGCAACAACATTCCACCGAGAGTAAACAAAATGGGCGTATTGATTACGCCCATTTTTATTATTCAACAGGATATGTTCCTATACCCGGCTCACTAAAATCAAACAATCCTGATTCATAAAAAAGATTTGCCATCTTTAATGCATCACCTTGAGAATGTTTTGTTGCTCTTAGTTCAAATAATTCTGAGAAAAAATTAAATTGCCTTACTATTTCTGTATTTGTCTGCTTGGTCATCTGGATTAAACCACTTAAATCATTTTCATCAAAAACCTTTACATAAAAAATACTTCCATAAGTATTTATGCATACATTCCCCATAGGTTCACCAATTAAATTATCACAATACTCTGTTTGCATAGCATAGTTAGCATAAGAAATAATTGCAAATTTCTCTAAGTCTGCAATAATTTGAGTTATCTCTTCACAAGTCTTGGGAGAGTTAAGTCTCAATGGAACTATTTTAAATTTATATGAAGTAGTTTTATGTATTGTATAGCTATAGCTTTGGTCAAACTGATTAATGGATGAAATAAAATTTTTAATTTGAGTATCGCTATAAATTGAATCAACACCAATTACGATATAATTATTAGACAATTCTCCTAAAAAATCTTGTTCCCCATTATAATATTTGAAATTAACAAAATCACATGTAGGAGTTATGCTATCATCATTTTCTTTACAACTCGAAAAACAAACGATTAAGGAACTAAGCAATAATAATACAAATACTTTTTTCATTTCGTTTAAAGGTTATGGTTTATAACTATTAATTAACGCTTGCAAACTTACAAACATATTTCCTGCTTACAAAATAAAATCCTATTTATCTTTAAGTTATGACAGAGCCAAACGATTTAATTCTTCAATCTTTAAGAATGGGGGTGATTTCAAAGTTTTTTATTAGTTTTGCAATATGAATTTTCGTTTGGAGATAGTAAGTGGTTTTGCAGAGAATTTAATTTTGTAATTAAAAAAATGAAGAAAAAGGATTCAGCTTTAAAGGTTTTGGAAGGTATTGAGCAGCCTAATCAGGTCAATAATGAGTTTCTGAAGAAATATACCAAGAAAAAGAATCTCTCTATTGAGGATTATGTTCAGGGGATTTTGAATAAGGATAGGACAATTCTTTCAAAGGCAATTACTTTGGTTGAGAGTTCTCTTTATGAGCATCAGGAAAAGGCTCAACAGATTATTGAGAGATGTTTGCCTTATGCGGGCAAGAGTGTTCGTTTGGGTATAACTGGTGTTCCTGGTGTTGGCAAGAGTACAACCATTGATGTTTTGGGAAAGAACCTCACTAATAGTGGTCATAAGGTTGCTGTTTTGGCTATTGACCCAAGCAGTCAAAGAAGCAAGGGCTCAATTTTGGGAGACAAGACAAGAATGGAAGAACTCTCAACCGACCAAAATGCCTTCATTCGCCCTTCTCCTTCGGCAGGTAGTTTGGGAGGGGTTGCAAGAAAGACAAGAGAGATAATTATATTATGTGAGGCTGCAGGGTTTGATGTGGTTATTGTGGAAACTGTTGGGGTTGGTCAGTCAGAAACAGTGGCTCATTCAATGGTTGATTTCTTTTTGCTTTTGCAGTTGGCAAATGCAGGAGATGAGCTGCAAGGTATTAAGAGAGGGATTATGGAAATGGCTGATGCTATTTCAATAAATAAGGCTGAAGGCGAGAACAAGCAAAAGGCAGAGATTGCAGCAGGACAATATCGTAATGCCTTACATCTTTTCCCTATGAGTGAAAGCGGATGGACTCCCCCTGTCTTTACTTCTTCTGCCTATTCAAAGGAAGGGATTGATAAGATATGGGAGACAGTTAATGATTATGTTATTCTGACTAAGTCAAATGGTTATTTCTACAAGAAAAGGAATGAACAGAATCTTAAAATTCTTTCAGAAGCAATAGATTCTCACCTTAAAGAGAATTTCTATACCAATCCTAAGGTAAAAGAAAGGATTACAAAGCTTCAGCAAGATATACTTGACAACAAAATCAGTGCTTATGTTGGTGCTGGGTTACTAATTGAAGATTATTTTCAAAACATAAAATCAAGCAAATGAAAAATTTAATATACTTATCCTTAATCTTAGTTATTTTTATGTGCGGTTGCGGAATATTCAAAAAGGACAAATCAAATCAATCAAACAAAACAAGTTCTAATGAAATCAACAAATCCATTGATTTCTTCCAAACGGAATGGGAATTGGTTAAGGTTGGAGCCATTAAGCCTAAGCTAACAGGAACCGATAATAAGGTTTCAATTCTATTTAGCAAGGACAACTCTCATTTTGCTGGTTTTAGTGGTTGTAATAGATATTTTGGTAAATATGAAACAAAGAAAGAAAATCTAAAACTTATGGATATAGGTTCAACCAGAATGGCTTGTCCGGAAAGTGATATGCGTTTTGAAAATACTTATCTAAGCAACCTGAATAAAATTACAAACTATTCTATTAATGAAGACACACTCTTTCTCAAAAACAAAGATAGAGTTGTTTTGGTATTCATAGCAAAATAGGAAATGTCTGATAGGATAACTCTTTTCGCAGAAGTAATTCTGCCCCTACCCCTACCCTCTACATATACTTATAGAGTTCCTTTGGAATGGAATGATTTGGTGAGAAAGGGACAAAGAGTTGCGGTTGAACTTGGGAAGAAAAGAATATACTCTGGAATAATTCAAAATATTCATCAAAACGCCCCAAAAGTAACTAGTGTTAAGTATATACTTTCAATCTTGGAGCAAGAGCCTGCTGTAAGTGAAATAAGCTTGAACTTTTGGCAATGGATTTCCAATTACTATATGTGTTATTTGGGAGATGTTTTGACGGCTGCACTTCCTTCGGGACTTAGACTCAAGAGCGAAACAAATATTATTATCAATCCCAATTTTGATGGGGATATATCCAATCTTAGCGATGAGGAGGCAATGGTTTTGGAGATTGTTTCTAAAAAAGAAGCTATATCAATTGATGACATTAGGAACAAGACCTCAATAAAGGAAATACTTCCGCTTTTGAACTCAATGATTAGGCAAAATATTATCCTCACCGAAGAAGAGCTAAAAAATAAGTATAGATTAAAGGTTGAAGAATATATTTATCTTTCTAAGGAATATCAGGAAGAAAAGAATCTCAAGGAACTTTTTGAACATTTGGAATCGAAGAAGACTTATAAAAAACAATATGAAGTCCTATTGCAATTCCTCTCCATTGCAAAATTTAGGGATGCAGAAATTAAGAAAAATGATTTAACAAAACTTGCAAATATTTCAGCTTCCTCTCTCCAAACCCTAATTAAGAATAATGTATTTACTATTGAGAAGAAGACCCAAAGCCGACTAACTGACCGAAGCTCTGCCTTGATTGAAAATAATCTAATTCTCAGTCAAGAACAAGAATATGTTTTTAATCAAATAATTGATAATTGGGAAAAGAAACCCGTTAGTCTAATTCATGGAGTTACTGGCAGTGGTAAGACAGAAATCTATATTAAGCTTATTCAAAAGGTTATTAATGAAGGAAAGCAAGTCCTATTCCTTCTTCCAGAAATTGCCCTCACAAGTCATCTTATTTACCGTTTGGAAAAATACTTTGGAAATCGTATTGGAGTGTTTCATTCAAGGTTCTCAAAGGAAGAAAGGGTTGAGATATGGAATAAGGTTAAAAATCCTATAAGGTCAAGCCGCTATGATATTATTCTTGGCTCGCGTTCAAGTGTGTTTCTTCCCTTTTCTGACCTTGGCTTGATTATAGTTGACGAAGAACACGACCCATCCTACAAACAATACGACCCTTCTCCAAGATACAACGCAAGAGATTCTGCAATTGTCTTAGCTCAACTCTATGGGGCAAAAACAATTCTTGGCTCTGCCACTCCATCACTGGAAACTTATTTCAACGCTAAGGAAGGAAAGTATGAGTTTTTGGAACTAAGGAAACGCTATTCAGGAACTCTATTGCCCGAAATACTTGTTGCCGACATTAAAGAAGCACTAAAGTATAAAGAAATGCACTCCCATTTCTCAAAACTCTTAATTGATAATATTAATGAAGCACTTAAGAACAAGGAGCAAGTAATATTATTCCAAAACAGAAGGGGCTTTGCAAGGTATCTTCAGTGTGAAGCCTGTGGAAGTATTAGCTCATGCAAGTTTTGTGATGTTTCGCTGACCTACCATAAGCAATCGGAGTCCTTAAAATGTCATTATTGCGGATATTCCACAACCATAAATGAACAATGTGTTGAGTGTGGTAGCCATAAGATTAAGATGGTGGGCTTCGGCACAGAAAAGATTGAAGAGGATTTGAATATTTTCTTTCCAGAGGCTAAAATTGCAAGAATGGACTTTGATACCACCAAAACAAAGAATGCCTACGAGAACATAATTAATGATTTTCAGCAAAGAAGGATTGATATTTTGGTAGGAACGCAAATGATTACTAAGGGATTGGACTTTGACAATGTTAGTGTTGTTGGAATATTGAACGCTGATAGCATAATTAATTTCCCAGACTTCCGATCCTACGAAAGAGCATTCTCACAAATGGTTCAGGTGAGTGGAAGATCAGGCAGGAAATTCAAACAAGGCAAGGTAATCATCCAAACCTTCAACCCCTACCACCAATCAATTAGAGATGTTATTGACCACAACTACGTTTCAATGTATGAGAGTCAGATTTTGGAAAGAAAAGTATTTAAGTATCCACCCTATTACAGACTAATCAAACTTAGTCTTCTTCACAAAGAAAAGACCACACTTGAAAACTATGCAGGAGAGTTTGGCATTAGATTAAGAGAGATTTTTGGTGGACGAATACTAGGACCAGAATTTCCATTAATCCCAAGAATAAAGAATAATTATACAATGGAGTTTTGGTTAAAGATAGAGAAAGACATTTCTTTTTCACAAGTCAAGGCAGAAATCAAAATACTTGTTGAGAAATTCCTGTCCTCTCACTCCAAACTTCGAATAATAGCAGACGTTGACCCAATGTAATCAAGTATAATAAAATTTATATCAGAGAAAAATAAAATTATCTCAGAGGAAAATTTATTTAAACTTGACTTAAAAAAATCATACTCCTTGCTTCTTAATCAAAAACAAAAATTAACCTATTGTATAGTTGCACTAAATATAATATTTGTATATTTAGAAAAGACTTAACTTATTAATAATTAGATTAAAAAATGTCTGAATTTGGAAGATTTAATTATTTATGCAATTGGAATTTGAGCCTTCAAGTTCAATTGTTACATGGTCAATATTGAAGGTCTTAGCCTTTTGCCTTACTTTCTCTTTAATCTTATCGTAATTGCTGTCTGCAACAATATGCAAGGTCATTACGTGCGAAATCCCATCTTGTGTCCAGAGATGAAGGTCGTGAATTGAAATAACATCTTCAATTTCTTCCAATTCCTTTGTTAGTTTCATCACATCAACATTCTTTGGGAAAGCTTGCAGAAGTATATTAAAGGTTGATTTCAAATTCTTATATACATTATAAAGCACCCAAATAGTAATGCTTATTGAAAGGATTGGGTCAAGGATTGGGAGATGAACAAATATCATCACAATACTTATCACAAGAACTCCTATCCAACCCAAAACATCTTCCATAATATGAAGGAATACTGCTCTTTCGTTGAGGGTTTTCCCTTTTTTAACACTAAGGGCTGCTGCACTATTAATAATTATTCCAAGAATTGCAAGCCAAAGCATTCCTTGTGCGTTCACATCCTGAGGTGAGAAAAGACGGGTTATTGCCTCAATGAGAATTAGGATTGAACCTATAAGTAAGATTCCTGAAAGTATTACTGAGCTTAGGAGGGAAAATCTTTTGTAGCCATAGGAGTATTTCTCATCTTTGGGTTTGTTTGACTTTTTCTGCAAAGCCCAAGCAATGGCTAAGGAAATTGAGTCTCCAAAGTCGTGAATGGCATCGGAAAGAATGGCAACACTATTGGTTATTATTCCTCCAATTAGTTCAACAAAGGCAAATCCTAAATTGAGGAAAAAGGCTGTCCTTATGTTTTTTGTAGAATTTTCCTTTGACATAGTTCCCTATTTGTCTTCTTCAGATGAATTTCTCATAAAACCTTGTTGGGTAATGAAGTCTAAATAAGCTCTTGAAAAGGTTCTATTATCCTTTCCTTTATATCGGCTTTGGGTAAATACCTTTGCAAGGTTCTCTTGATTGCTTTCTTCACAATAGGCTTTTGATTGTGGCAATTCTTCAAATTCATTATAGTACTTATCAATATCTTCCTTGCTGTAGTCCTTATAGGTTTCGTTATGAATAAAGGTTTCTAATGGCAGACGTTCTGTTAAAGGAGGTTCTTCGGCAGGATAGCCAAGAGTTATTGAGGCAACAGGGACAACGAATTTGGGAAGATTGAGAAAGTCTGCTATTTGCTTTGCCATATAGTTCACAGTTCCCAAATAGCAAATCCCAAGCCCAAGCTCTTCGGCAGCATTACAAATTGATTGGGTTAGGATGGTTGCGTCAATGGTTGAAATGTTTAACCAAAGGAAATTATCATACTCAACACTTGTTCCTCTCTGAAGGCACCATTTATGAAAACGATTCAAATCAGCACATATAGTTAATACAATCGGTGCCTCAACAACCATTTCTTGTCCAAAATGGAACTTTGATAGCTCTTTTTTTCTTTCCTCGTCTTTTGTTACAACTATTGAATAAGCCTGCATATTCCCACAATTGGAAGCCCTTACTCCTGCCTCAAACAAAAGATTTAGAGTTTCTTCATCAATTGGTTTATTACTATATTTTCTTATTGTTCGTCTATTTAATAGGGTTTTGAGATTATTTCTTGTCATTTTAATATGCTTTTAAATAAATTTTTCATCGGCAAAGGTAAGAAATAAATAAAAATCCGTACATTTGTACTTTGAAAAAAGATTAATAATAATATTATAACATTAAACCTGATGAAAAAAACAAAATTTTTAACAGTGATTATTAGCATTTTGCTTATTAGTTCTCCAATAGTATTTACACAATGTACAGCTTTGAAGGGAGCAAGTAATGTTGCAAGCTCAATAAGCAATATTAGTGAAAAAATAAACTACTATAATCAACAAGCAAATCATTATATTACAGTGGTTGATAAGGCTAAAAAGGGGGATGTTTTGGCTATTGCAGAGGCTGCTCAACTTCTTACAAAGGCAAAAGACTATAAGAAAGAGCTTGATACTCTTTTACCTCAAATGACCTCATCACAAAAGAAAGAAGTTTCAAAAATTGAGCAGACAATTCTTAATGCAGCAAAAGAGCTGATAAAATAAGATTTGAGAATCATGAAGAAAAGTCTATTTATAGTTTTTTTACTTAGCTTCTCCTTAGTTTCTTTGGCTCAGACACCTCAGAAAACAACCTCTACTGCCAAAACAACCGTTAAGGCAAAAGATAAAACTACTCCTAAGTCAAAAACCTCAACTTCTAAGGCTAAGGATGCTAAGGCAAAGGCCAAAACAACTAAGCCAAAGGAGAAACCTCCTACAAAGGAAGAGATTAAAGCTGCTGAGGAGAAAAAGAAATTGGAGCAAGGTTGCGATAAAGCTAACGAAAACCTTATCCAAGCTCATAAAGAGATGGATAATAAGCAGTATTATAGGGCAGAAGAATTGCTTCAAGCTGCTCTTGAATTATGCCCAAGCGAAACCATCAAATATAAATATGAACTCGCATGGAACAACTATTTGATGAAAGAATACAAGAAGACAATCCAAATCTTAGATACTCTTTCAACTAATGAGGAGGCTCCTGCCGACGTGTTCCAACTCTTAGGAAATGCTTACGATGAACTGGGAAATCAAAATATGGCTTTAATCACGTATGACAAAGGACTAAGGAAATATCCTAATGCGGGCTGTTTGCTTTTGGAAAAGGGAAACCTTGCCTACAAACGTTCTAATTTCATTGGAGCATTGGAACAATACGAAAATGGAATTGAGAAAGACCCAACCTTTAGCTCTAACTATTATCGTGCTGCCCAAATCTTCCTTTCTTCAAGCGAAGAAGTGTGGGGAGTTATGTATGGAGAGATTTTTATGCTTTTGGAAAAGGGAGGCGAAAGAGCTGTTGAAATGAGTAGAAAGCTCTATAGGACATATCATAGTGAGATTACTTTCACTACAAGAGATATTAGGGTTAATTTTAATGACCCAACAATTGTTTATTCCAATTCAAAAACACGTCCAAACCTTTTTCCTGACAACTACGAAAATGCATTAGCAAAGGCTTGTCAGGGAGAAAAGAATATTACTCTGGAAAGTTTGATTAGAATACGCAAGAGATTTATCACAACCTTCTATAGGGAGAGTCCAAGTTTTAAGAATGTTCTATTTGATTATCACAAAAAACTTATTGAACAAGGACTTTTTGATGCCTACAACTATTGGCTCTTTGGTTATGGGAACACTCAAGAGGCAGCCTCTTGGATAAAGGACAACAAGGCTGAGTTTGATAAATTTATTAAGTGGCAAGAAACCAATCCTCTTCCAATTACCAAAGACAACGTATTTTCTCGCTATAAGATGGAGTAATATCCTAATAATTAGAGGCAAATTACATAATTCAATTTTTCATTTAAGACTTTATTTTACTTAGTTTGAAAATAAAGTCTTATCTTTGCACTTCAAAATAAATGTCTAAAATTTAAATATATAGGAAAATGACAAGAGACACAAAAATCTTTGACCTTATTCAACAAGAAAGAGAACGTCAAATGCACGGGATTGAACTAATTGCTTCTGAAAACTTTGTTTCAGATCAAGTTATGGAAGCTCAAGGTTCTGTTTTAACTAACAAATATGCTGAAGGATATCCAGCAAAGAGATATTACGGCGGATGTCAAATAGTTGACCAAACCGAACAATTGGCAATTGATAGAGCAAAACAACTCTTTGGAGCAGAATATGCAAACGTGCAACCACACTCAGGAGCACAAGCAAATATGGCAGTTTTCTTAGCTTGCCTAAATGTTGGGGATACTTTTATGGGCTTAGACCTTAATCACGGAGGACACCTAACTCATGGCTCACCAGTAAACTCTTCCGGCATTAACTACAAACCTGTTGCCTACGGAGTTGAAGAAGAAACAGGAACAATTGACTACGACAAGATGGAAAAGGTTGCCCTTGAACATAAACCAAAACTTATTGTGGGAGGAGCTTCTGCCTATTCAAGAGATTGGGATTGGAAGAGAATGAGAGAGATTGCCGATAAGATTGGAGCAATACTTATGGGAGATATATCTCACCCAAGTGGTTTGATTGCAAAAAAAGAATTGAATAATGCAGTTGAGTATTGTCATATCTGCACAACAACAACACATAAAACCCTTCGTGGACCAAGAGGAGGCTTGATTTTGGTTGGAAAAGACTTCCCTAACCCATGGGGAAAGAAAACTCCAAAAGGAGAAATCAGAATGATGTCAGCACTATTAGACTCAGCAGTATTCCCAGGAACACAAGGCGGACCATTGGAGCACGTTATTGCAGCCAAGGCAGTAGCTTTTGGTGAAGCACTTACTCCAGAATACGGACAATATATCAAACAAGTGATGAAGAACGCCAATGCTATGGCTCAAGCATTTGTTGCAAAGGGATATAAAGTTATTTCTGGAGGAACAGATAACCACCTAATGCTAATTGACCTTAGAACAAAATTCCCTGATTTAACAGGTAAGGTTGCTGAAAACACTTTAGTGAAAGCAGATATTACAATAAACAAAAATATGGTTCCTTTTGATTCACGCTCTCCATTCCAAACTTCTGGAATTAGGGTTGGAACACCAGCAATCACAACTCGTGGCTTGAAGGAAACAGAAATGGCTGCAATAGTAGATATGATTGACAGCATACTTTCAGATGTTGAGAACGAAGAAAACATTCTTAGAGTAAGAAAGCAAGTGAATGAAATGATGAGTCATCGTCCTTTATTTGCTTGGTAGAAAGATAATTTAGCCAAAGAGCTACAAGCCCATAAGACGCTAAGTAATTTGTTTTGCTTAGCGTCTTTTTTGTTTGAGAATTTAGAGCAAGAGCTTGTAGTTCCATAAATCCCGTGACTGATATTGTTATTGGTCGTTCTGTTGTATTTGTTATTCCTCACAAAAATCCACCTCCCATAACAATAACTTTGTGTAATAATAAAAATACTTCGTTTAAATCTAATAAGACTTCGTTTAAATCTTACCAAACCTTGTTTTGAACTATTAGAATAAGGATTTGATCTAAAGATCATGCCATG
>DHCV01000023.1:150438-161352 GCA_002399025.1 Bacteroidales bacterium UBA4893
CATGGCATGATCTTTAGATCAAAACGAAGTTTAGCGAGATTGAAACTTCGTTTTTGAACTTCCAAACCTTATTTATTCAGTTCTAAACCTTATTTAATTGGGAGAAAAGCTTGTTTATTTATTTGTTTAGGATATGTACTATCCTGCACACTAAATCACAACAAAAGAGGTTTGGAGATTGGGGCAATGTTTATAAAGACTTATAGGTCATCAATAGCTGTGGCACGTATAATTTCTGAATTAATTTTGTCCATATAAGTCGAAAGGACATAACTACTTAACGTACTTCCAAAAATTGACAACTCAATTCTTCCTTTATCTGTTTTAAATATTGAATAGTATTTACATTTATCGAACTTAACTTCATGCATTTTCGAAGGGTCATCTTCTGGCTGTATTCTACTTTGAAACATCTCAACATTTTCCGATGGTTTTCCATATTTTTCAGTTAGCATTTCTTTTAAAGAAAAATAGTCATAAGATAAAGCAGACCAACTTTCTTGTTCGGGAAATGCTACAGAAATTTTGCTTACTAAGTCTTTTTGTTTCAATGTTGATACACTTACAACACATTCCTTATAACCAGCAAAATCTCCCTTAAGATAAGCAACTCCATTTTCTATACCTAAATTTGTAAAGCCACTCTTTTGCATCTTTAAGACATAGTCACTGAGTTTGCCGTCAATAGGGACGCCTTTGAAATTAAGATGTTCGGATTTTTCATTTTGAGCCCAAGAATTGATAGCAAAGCAAGCGACTATCAATACTAATAATAACTTTTTCATAATAAACAAGATTTAAATGATTCTGGTGCAAATTTATAAAATAAAAATTATAATAGAGAGTTTTATACAATTTATTTATAGTGATTTATTGAAAAATAGATGTAATTTAGTTGTGTGGGGTATGAACTTTTCCACACATCTTTATTATTTCGTCATGCGGGATTTCTTTATGTGCAAGCAGTAAACTGATAAGTAATCCTTAAGATGTTTCTATTAAAGAAGAAATTGTATATATACAGAAAAGAAATAGTTATGAATAAGTGTCGGATAACGCATACAATAATATAGAAGTGCGGGAATGTTTATCGGCTTGCCGCTTTGATTTGCAAAGAAATTCCAAACGACGAAAAAGTGTAGTTTGGTATATAAATTATTTCTCATAAAAATATTTATATTATCTGCATATATAACGATGCATATCTCCAAAAAATGACTCATAATATTCAAAAAAAATCTTAATTTTATTGATAATCTAATTATTTTTGTATATTTGCATATAAATTTATCTCGTCTTTAAAGACAATACCAAATAAAGCAACAAGCCTTTCCTTAATTTAGCTTGATTTCTTTCAACCACATTCTAAATTAACCAAAAAATAAAAAATAATTATATATATCTTAAAAATATTATGGAAAAAATAATCTTATTTAACGAAGAAAACAAACCTAATTCTACTCAGAAAAACGAAATTATCGACTTTCTGTATGAACATTTAGATGAATTCGGAGACGCAAGAGAAGATATTGAAAAAGCTATCAATTATGCAATTAAAGACACAGAATCATATGGAGGTTTTATTTTACAAGCTTTTGAAAATGAAAGAACATCATCTGTTTTAGTTTTGAACAAAACAGGCATGAAAGGATATATCCCCGAGAATATTTTGGTTTATATTGCTACGCATAAAGAGTTGCGTGGAAAAGGTATTGGAAAGAGAATTATGAGTAAAGCAATGGAAATTACTGAAGGAGATATTGCATTACATGTTGAAGCAAACAACCCTGCAAAATTCTTGTATGAAAAACTCGGCTTTAGAAACAAATATCTTGAAATGAGATATTTAAAACACGCATAGTATGGCTTATATTATTCTTGATAAAACAAAATTAAAATCAAACTTTGACAAGTTAAATCAATTATTCAAAGAAAAAAATATTAATTGGGCAGTTGTTTCTAAACTTCTTTGTGGAAACAAGTTATATTTAGAGGAATTACTCTCATATAATATAACGCAAATATGTGATTCAAGGATTGCAAATTTAAAAGCTGTAAAACAAATAAACCAAAATATCGAAACAATCTTTATAAGACCTCCTGCAAAACGAAGTATTAAAAATATTATACAATATGCAGATGTTAGTATGAACACCGAAATAGAAACGATTAAACTACTTTCTAAAGAAGCTCAAATCCAAAATAAAGTTCATAAAATAATTATTATGATTGAATTAGGCGAGTTAAGAGAAGGAATAATGAGAGAAGGGCTTATTGATTTCTATTCAAAGGTTTTCAATCTAAAGAATATTGAAGTTATTGGAATTGGAACAAATCTTTCGTGTTTATATGGTGTTCTTCCTAATCATGACAAATTAATCCAATTGTGTTTGTATAAACAATTGATTGAATTAAAATTCAATAGAAAAATTACATATATTTCTGGAGGCTCGTCAGTAACAATACCTCTTATCTATCATAATTTATTACCAAAAGGCATTAATCATTTCAGGGTTGGAGAAACCTTATTTTTAGGAACTGATGTGTATAACAACACTGTTTTAAAAAACTTCAAGTCTGATATTTTTGTTTTATTTTCTGAAATAATTGAATTAATTGAGAAACCTATAGTTCCTATGGGAGAAATGGGAACAAATGTAGAAGGACATTCAGTAAAATTTGATGAAACTGATGTTGGCAAAACAAGCTATAGAGGAATAATCGATCTTGGATTATTAGATGTTGATATTAATCACATTTGGGCAAAAGAGGAACATATATCTATTGTTGGGAGTAGCTCTGACATGATTGTTATTGACTTATCTACAAATCCAAATAACTATAAAGTTGGGGATTTAATTGAATTTAGATTAGATTATATTGGAGTATCAAGAGCATTACACTCAAAATATATTGAAAAAAGGATTAAGAGTTAGCGATGATTTCCTTTTTGAGGAATATGAACTGTCCCTCACTACTTTAATTAGGTTTTTATATTTTTAGATGAAACAATTATTAAAGACAATTCAAATTAAATATTCTTCCTACAAGTATTATTGATATCCTTTTTTACGTAATTTTGCTTATTGATTTAATACAACTAAGAATGAATTACGAAGAAACTATAAATTATCTTTTTACTTTTTTACCAATGTTCCAAAGAATTGGGGCTGCTGCATATAAGGCTGACTTATCTAACACTATTGCTTTAATGGAAGCTTTGGATAATCCTCAGAATAAGTTTAAATCAATTCATATTGCTGGAACTAACGGAAAAGGTTCTACTTCTCATCTTTTAGCTTCTTTGCTTAGAGAAAAAGGACTAAAAGTTGGATTACATACTTCTCCTCATTTAAAAGATTTCAGAGAAAGAATTAGAGTTAATGGAGTTATGGTGGAAAAGAATTGGGTTGTTGATTTTGTAGAAAAGAACAAATCTATAATTGAAGAAATACAACCTTCATTCTTTGAAACTGCCGTTGCAATGGCTTTTAAATATTTTGAAGAACAAAAGGTTGATATAGCATTTATTGAAGTTGGAATGGGTGGAAGACTCGATTCAACTAATGTTTTATCCCCTTTGCTTTCGGTAATTACTAATATTAGCTTTGACCATACACAATTCTTAGGTAAAGACCTTGCTTCTATTGCACGAGAAAAAGCTGGAATTATTAAAGACAATACACCAGTTGTTATTGGACAAACTCAAGAAGAAACAGCACCTGTTTTTATAAAAAGAGCTAAAGAACATAATTCAAGAATAATCTTTGCCGATCAAATATATTCAGCTTCTAATCCTTTGCATAAAGATTCAAAGTTAATGGTTGATATATATAAGAGAGATGACTTATTATATAAGAATTTAGTTTCTATGCTTAGTGGAAATTATCAGTTAAAAAATATTGCAACTGTTATTTGTGCTATTGAAGAATTAGGAAATATAGGATTTAAATTTTCTGAAGAAGAAATAAGAGCAGGATTTTTAAACCTACAAACTAATGCTCCTTTAATGGGAAGATGGCAAACCTTATCTACTAATCCTTTAACTATTTGTGATACTGGTCATAATAAAGATGGGTTAACTTATGTTATTGAGCAAATAAATCAAACCCCTCATAATAATCTTCATTTTGTTTTGGGAATGGTAAATGATAAAGATGTTGATAAAGTTCTTTCCATGCTACCAAAGCAAGCTCAATATTACCTTTGCAAAGCTGATATTCCAAGAGGATTGGAAGTTGAAATATTAGAAGAAAAAACTAAATTAGCTGGACTAACCTATTCTAAATATAAATCAGTAAAAGAAGCTTTAAGTGCAGCTCAAAAGAATGCTAAAGAAAATGATTTAGTATTTGTTGGAGGTAGCACCTTTACAGTTGCAGAAGTAGTATAGACTTTTATTAAATAAAGATTTAGCCCAATGAAAAAATTTATTATTGCTTTTCTTCCTTTTATTCTTACTTGTTTACAAGAAATTAAATCTCAAACAATTTATAATAACAATTGGATTGACTTTAATAAGAATGGAATGAAGGATATTTATGAAGACAGGAATGAATCAATAGAGAAAAGGGTTGAAAATCTTTTAAAGCAAATGACTATTGAAGAAAAGGAAGGTCAATTGCTTACGGGTTTAGGTTGGTTAATGTATGAAAGAAAAGGTAATGAAATTTTAATTACCGATGAATTAAAAAAGGTAATGTTAAATTCTCCTATGGGTGGATTATGGGGATTTATGAGAGCTGACCCTTGGAGCGAGAAGAATTTAGTTAATGGACTTAATCCTCAAATTGCACCAAAGGCAGTTAATAAAATGCAAAAATATGTTATTGAAAATACTCGTTTAGGTATTCCTTTATTATTGTCAGAAGAATGTATGCATGGTCAAATGTCTATTGGAGCAACTGTCTTCCCTACTGCAATTGGTCAAGCTTCAACTTGGAATACTGTTTTAATTCAAGAAATGGCTAAAACAATAGCTTTTGAAACAAGAACTCAAGGTTCTCATATTGGTTATGGTCCTATTCTTGATGTTGCAAGAGATCCTCGATGGTCAAGAGTTGAAGAAACATTTGGAGAAGACACTTACCTTATTGGTTCTATGGGAGAAGCTGTTGTTAAGGGTTTTCAAGGAAAGGATTTAATGAATGATAAAAGCATTATTTCTACTCTTAAACATTTTGCTGCTTACGGCTGGACTGAAGGAGGACATAATGCAGGTTCTGCAAACATTGGAAATAGACAATTAGAAGAAATTATTTTACCTCCTTTTAAAAGAGCAATTGATGCAGGAGCTTTATCTGTTATGACTTCTTATAATGAAATTGATGGAATACCTTGTTCTTCTAATAAATACTTAATAGATGATATATTAAAGAATCGTTGGCATTTTAATGGCTTTGTTGTTTCCGACCTTCATTCAATTGCAGGACTTATTGGTCATGGAGTTGTTGAAAACAAAAAAGATGCTACAAGACTTTCTTTTAATTCTGGAATAGATGTTGATTTAAGTGCAACAGATTATAAAGAAAACATAATAGATTTATATAAGGAAGGCAAGATAAATATTAAGGATATTGATAATTCTGTAAGAAGAGTATTAAAAACTAAGTTTATTCTTGGATTATTTGATTCTCCTTTTGTTGAAGAAAATCCTAAACCTTTTCCTTCTTCACATAAAGAATTAGCAAGAGAAGTTGCTCGCCAATCTATAACCTTACTAAAAAACTCTAATAATATTCTCCCTTTAAGAAAAGACAACATTAAGATAGCTCTTATTGGTCCTAATGCTGATAATATATATAATATGTTAGGAGATTATACTGCTCCTCAATATGAAAAAGATATTATTACAGTTAAGAAAGGATTTGAAGCAAAACTAAATGATAAATCAATACTTCATTATTCTAAAGGTTGTGCTATAAGAGATTTAGATACAAGCGATTTTCAAAATGCTTTAAACCTTGCTCAAAATAGTGATATTGTAGTTATGGTTATGGGAGGTTCAAGTGCAAGAGATTTTAGTTCTAAGTTTGAAATAACAGGAGCTGCAAGAGTATCTAATACCTCAACATCTGATATGGAATGTGGAGAAGGTTATGATAGAAGCTCTCTTGATTTATTAGGCAAACAAGAAGAACTACTAAAAAGAGTAAAAGAATTAGGCAAACCAATAATATTAGTTTTAATTAATGGTCGTCCTTTAATTCTTAATTGGGCTGATAGTAATTGTGATGCAATTGTAGAAGCATGGTATCCTGGAATGGAAGGAGGAAATGCAATTGCTGATATGATATTTGGAGATTACAATCCGTCAGGTCGTTTACCTATTTCCATTCCTCGTTCAGTTGGTCAATTACCTGTTTATTATAATACCAAAAGACTTTCTAATCGTTCAAACTATTTAGAAGAAAAAGGCACTCCCCTATTTCCTTTTGGTTATGGATTAAGCTATACTAAATTTAAGTATGAAGATATAAAACTCACAAAACAAAGTAGTGCAAGCAAGGTTAATGTTAGAGTTGAAGTAAGTATTAAAAATGAAGGTAAAAGAGATGGTGATGAGGTTGTTCAAGTTTATGTAAAGGATATAATAAGTAGCTTTACAACACCAGAAAAACAACTTCGTGCTTTCAAGAAAGTAAATATAAAAAAAGGTGAAACTAAGAATATAGTTTTTGATTTAGGAAATGAAGCCTTTGAACTCTTAAAAGAAAATGGGAAGTTTGAAATTGAAGAAGGAAGATTTAAAATTATGGTTGGTTCTTCTTCTGATAATACTCCTTTGGAACAAGAAATAGAAATAAACAAATAATATTAAGGATGAAAAAGTTTTTCTTATTAGTTTTAATTTGTCTTTTTACACAATCAACGTATGCTCAAAGTGTGAATGAATATGAAAAGGAATTTGAGACAGACACAGTAATTTTAAATAGAATAGAAAAGTGGAAAGACTTAAAGTTTGGATTTATGATGCATTGGGGTATTTATTCTCAATGGGGAGTTGTTGAGTCATGGAGTATTTGTAATGAACCTTGGATAACACGTAATGGAGAAAATTATGTTGATTATGTAAAGCGTTATCAAGACCTAAATAAAACCTTTAATCCTAAAAAGTTTAATCCTGAATATTGGGCAGAAGTAGCAAATAAAGCAGGAATGAAATATGTAGTATTTACAACAAAGCATCATGATGGATTCTGTATGTTTGATACTAAGGAAACTTCTTATTCAATAACTGATAAGTCTTGTCCTTATTCTTCAAATCCTAAGGCAGATATTACAGCAGAGGTTGTAAAAGAATTTAGAAAGAAAAACTTTTGGATAGGCCTTTACTTTTCTAAACCTGACTGGCATTGCAAAGATTATTGGGCACCAGAGTGGGCAACTCCTGACAGAAACGTAAACTATGATATAGATAAGTATCCTCAGCGTTGGAAAAAATATTGTGATTTTACCTTTAACCAAATTAAAGAGCTAACAACAAACTATGGAAATATTGATATTCTTTGGCTTGATGGAGGTTGGGTACGTCCAGAGTGGAGTTTGAATGAAGAAACAGAAAGCTGGCTTGGTTGTTATAAAAGAATTCAAGATATTAATATGCCTAAGATAGCTTCAATGGCAAGAGAAAATAATTCTGACCTTATAATTGTTGACCGTTCTGTTCATGGGAAATATGAAAACTATAGAACACCAGAACAAGAAGTGCCTGATAAACCTTTAGATTATCCATGGGAAACTTGTATGACTATGGGAGATTCTTGGTCTTATGTTCCTAATGATAATTATAAAAGCACAAATAAATTAATTCATCTTTTGGTTGATATTGTTTCAAAAGGAGGAAATTTTCTTTTAAATGTTGCTCCTGATGCAAATGGAGAACTACCAGTAGCTGCCGTTGAAAGAATGAAAGAAATAGGTTATTGGTTAGAAATAAATGGAGATGCAATATATGGAACTCGTCCTATTTCTCCTTATAAAGACAATAAATTGTGTTTCACTCAAAGCAAAAGTGGACAAATCTATGGCATTTACTTATTAGATGAAGGCAATAATCTTCCAGAAACAATTGAATTTAATACCCCTCAAGAATTAAAGTCTGTAAGCATTAAAATAAAAGGAACAAATATAAAAGCAAAATTAATAAAGCAAGATAAAGGCTATAAAATAATAATACCAAAGAAACTACAACAAAACCTACCTTCTCAAAACGCAATAGTTTTTTGTTTATAAAAATAAAACGGCACCTTATTCACATAAGACACCGTTTCAGAACAAACGATTATTATTAACTAATTAACGATTATCTTCTTGGAATAAACATTCTTATTGGTTATTATCTTTATAATATAGACTCCTTTAGAAAAACCAGAAAGATTAATCTTTTCACTCATAGTTTTTAGTTTTTCACTCTTTAATAGTAGTTGTCCGTTGACGTTATAAAGAGAATAACTATTTATCTTTTCTCCTTGAGTTGTGATATTTACATCTCCTTTTGTTGGATTGGGATATACTATTATTCCTTTTCCTTCTAAACTTATTTCTCTTAATAGTGAAGAGGTATCTCCTACGTATGTATGTACAAAAGTTGAATCATGATACTTTGCCATAAAAGCATTACTTCTTCCACTACTTCCAATTAGGGTTATATCTCCAAAGCTTATTGTATTATCAAACATCCCTGTTATAAATAAATCTCCATTATCATTTAAGATTGTATTACATGCTTGTGTATAACTTGAGCTACCATTGGTTGGAATATTTATTACATCTATAACTTCTCCATCATCTTTCCAACGCATAAGTCCAATACTTGGGGATGTCATTCCTCCTGTTGTAAATACAGTATCTACTCCTACTAAATCTCTATAATAGAACACTTGTGAAAATACTTGATTATTCCTTGTTGCTAATGATACATTATATGTTCCTGTGCCAGTGAAAAATGTCCCTTGACTTGAAATTGCTGTTCCGTGATTGATATATTTTCCTGTCTCCTTATTTAATTTAGCAAAGAAAACAGCACCACTACTTCCGCTCGTCCTTGAATATATTAAATGAGATGGGTCAAAAACAAATTGTGTACTATCATCAAAATATAATTTACAATATGTAGTATCATAAACAGCTGATCCAATTATATAAATAGAATTATTATCTTCATTAATGGTTGAATTATATATATTAGAAGAATATTGAGGGAAAGCCCCAGAGCCATTAAAGTTTTTCTTCCCATAAAGTTGATTTGCCCATTGAGGTTCTCCTGTAGTATCATACTTAATTAGAAAGCCTAAATTAGCGCATCCTGCATCATTAATGATTAACTTTTTATTATTTCCTAATTCAATATTCCTATAGAAAGTTGTATCTTCTGTATTACTTCTATATCGTTCAATATATCCTGTCAGATACATATTATCTTCACTGTCTGCTGATATTCCTGTTATAAAGGGATTAAAGGAATTTATTGCAAAGTCAATACCTACACCTGAAGTATCTCTAATTACTTTCTTTGCCCATACTAAATCAAAGTCTGGAGTGAATTTAAATGCCCATGTATTGATATAAAAATTCTCCACAAATTCTCCACAAGCAAAAGTTTTTTGTCTATCTACAACTAATTTTATAGAATCTGAATTAGATTCCTTATATATAATACTATAGATATAAATATACCCATTTTTATCTATATAAAACGGAGCAACCCTCATATTATCTGCAAATGATTTTTGAGCAGTTAATGTACCATCATTTTTTAATTGCTGCATTTGTAAAAAATGTTCACTTGTTTTGTTACCATTCAAATCAAATGTTACAAAACAATTATAATATCCTGATGGCATAGGATATTGTGGTGGATTTGAATTGCTGCCAACTAATAATGTATCTAAATACCATAAGTTATTACCTAAATTACCTCCTATTGCCCATATATTTGCAAGCAAAGCAATTGAAGTGTCCCCAACAATTTGAATCCAACATGGATTACGACTATCTTGAGTATTTTTTATTGACTTATGCCAAAGTAGATTTCCTTGTGGGTCTAATTTTGCTAATATTATTGCTGCCTTATTTTCCAAAAATCCTTCAGAAAGATGTGTGGTATCTATAATCGCATTTTCTCCCATAGTTCCTACAATATAAATATTTCCTTGACTGTCAAATGCTGAATTATAGATTCTATTGTATTTATCAGTATTATTCATTCCATCTTGTCCTGAATAAGATTTTGCCCATTCAAATTGTTGTGCTCGCAAACTTATACTTACAACGAATAAAAAAAGTAGAGATAAAATTGGTTTAATGTGTAATTGTTTTTTCATTTGATATAATTTATTTGGGTTTATAGTCTTAATTTATTATTAAAACACTTTTTCAATTGGTTTTGTTTACTTTTCTTCTCTTTTAATTAAAATACGGTGCCTTATTTGCACAAGACACCGTATAAATAAAACAATTAATATTTATCTAATTCCTAATTATCTTACGAGAATACACATTCTTTTCGGTTCTTACTTTTAGGATATAAACCCCTTTTGGCAATAGAAAAAGACTTAGCTTTTCTGTTTTTGCTTTGGGATTTGTTTTCATAAATATTAACTGACCATTCATATTATAAAGAGAAAAATCAATTATCATTTCTCCTTGTGCTTTTATATTGACTTCATTATAGGCAGGGTTAGGATAAATTATTAAGTTATTACTATTCTCTATTGCTATATCTTCTGCAGTGCTAAGATAAGGATGAAGAAAGGTAGTATCAGTATATTTTGCCATAAAAGCATTACTTCTTCCACTACTCCCATTTAAAGAAATATCTCCAAAACTAATATTATTACTATACATTCCTGTAATAAATAAATCTCCATTATCATTCATTATTGTATTTCCATCCCTTGTTTTTCCAGGATC
>DHCV01000031.1 GCA_002399025.1 Bacteroidales bacterium UBA4893
TTTTCATTCAGAGGTACCTGGCGAGTCTATTATTTGATTGGCTGATAGTTACAATGATTGGCTAATCCCCTCTATATCTACCAAGAAGAATGGAATTTGAGAAATCAGTATATCATAGCTTATCATAGCTCTCCAAAATTTTAATCCTTATTTTAATCCTTGTTAATGTTTTTACTCTACTAATTGAAGATATACCGTTTTTGCGTTGTTCCAAAATAAAGAACGTAGTTCTCGATGTTTTTCAGGAGCCAATGTTTCTGACTCTTTCTTTAAGATCAAATCTTTAGTTACTTTGTATGAAACGATTGAAACTTCAAAGATTTTTGGACTTCCTTTAAATTCAGCCCTCAACTGTACCGTTTCAGGTGTGTTTGAACTTTCAAATTCGTAGGTCATAGCTGTAAAAACACATCCTTCTTTTTCGTATTGCAATACAAATGGATCATCACGGAGATTTCTTCCTGCTAATATAGCTTGACTAATTCCTGTCAATTGTTCCTTTTCGATTAGTTCTCCATTTTCATCCTCTTCTTCGTCATCATTTTCTTCATCTCGCCCACGCTTAAAAGCCAAATGTTTAACATCAGTAAATCGCCAATTACCTCCTAATCCAATCTTTGCTAATTCATCAAAGAACTCAATAGTCGTTCTTTGCTTTAGCGCATCCATGCTTATGTCAAGAACACTTGTCGTATGTTTATCTATAAGCCCTGAAATTAGTTTTTGGACTTCTTTCCCATCGCTGGACTTATTACCATCAACTTCAACTTGCCATTCACCATCTCCTTTATCTACAAAGTAAAACTCAGAAAAACCTTTCTCTTCGTCTAAGAGTTCAATTCGGCCAGGTTTTTTCTTGCTATATTCTATAGACCCCTTATATATTGGAGGTTCTGTTCCCTTTGAAATTTTTATTAAGGAATTAAGTCGATAACCTTTTGACACTAAACCTTTATCATTATCCCTTACTCGTTCATATAAATCTTGCAAACTAAAATTCACAGTTGAAGAATGCAAAGTAAAACCACTAAGTGCATGTTTAGATGTTGTTTGATACGCATTCATTCGTAGTGTGTTGATGTCATTTATATCAAACATTACATGAGATAATTCCTTAGCTATATCTTCCTGCCGTGCATTCATGAAAAAGATTCCCATTTCATGCGCAAAGTTATCTACAAAATTTCTTTTCAAGAAGCTATTAACAACTTCCTGAATTTCAAACGGACTTGGATAATTATTCTTATTCATGAATGATATTTTTTATTGAAGCAGGTAAGTCATAGAGGTTATCCATACTTCTGATTTTAAATGTAATATCTTCAAAAACTCTTTTTATATCAGGCTCAATTTTCCTAAACTCATCATCTTCGTCATAAATAAATAAGGTCAGAGGTTTCTCTTGCTCAAGAAATGAACACCTTGCTAAAAGATTTCTAAGAAGTTTGAATGCCATAGTATTTAGTTCTCCAAAATAAAATACTAAATTTTCTTTTATTCCTTCTTTCTTTGCTTCTGCAAGTATTACTTTTGAAAAAACATATTCAATTGTTAATGCGTTTTGCCTAACAATTGGAGTATCCTCAATTAAAATAGAAGGATAATAAAATTCAATTTCGTATTGATGTTCTTTTTTATAAGCATCGATTGCAGTGTTCAAAGAACACAGTTTTAATATGATCGAATTATCAATGACAAAAATTTTATTTATCCCAACCTTACGGGGTCTATTTGAAACCTTTATGCCTTTGAGTATCTCTATGAATTTAGAATGATAATTTGCGTAGTTTTGTATGTCATGAAACCAAATAGCAATAATTCCAGTATCCAAGACAGAACAGTCTTGCAATTCAGGAAACTTACCCATAAATCCCTCAGAGTTTCTTAACTCAATAAGTTTTTTATCCAAGCGGTCAATCCAATCTTGTAATAGCGATTTGTTAAAGTTCTTTGTTTCATACCTTTTAGCTTCTAATATTACAGATTGTTCGTTTGTTTTAAGAGGTGTGATGTATTTTATTAGGGTGTCTAATCCATACTTTTTTTCATCTTGACCCATAACATCCATGTCATAATCCCCAATAGTATTCCACCCGAAATAAGACAATATCTTTGCAGCTTCCTTATTCCATATAGTTCCGTTTACTCCTTGATCTTCAGGCATATTGTTTTATTTGCTTTTTGAGATTATCCAATATATTAAATAAATCATCTTTATCACTTTTTATAGTGAAAGCATTATTTGTAGAAATTGTTAATACAAAATCATTAAAAAAATTGGAAGATATGTCAACTGTTATTTTTTGAATCTCATCCGAGTATTCTTCCATTATTTGTTGTCCTATTTTTGAATCAAGGATTCGAGCAGAATATTTGCCTTGAGCTCCCCTCAAATATATAAATTTCTTGATAACTATCTCACTGATAGAACAGTCAAAATCGTTTTCTATGAGTTCATTTAGTATCTTTTGTGGGTTCAAAGACAAATTCTCATAAATGATTTTTTCAGAAACAAAATTCTTTAATTCGGACTTCACTTTATTTAATTTACTTGCAGACGAAAATGAATATATAAATCCATTTTCTAAGTCGATGAAAAAGGGAATTTCATCAAAAACAAAAATATTTCGTTGTACAAATTCTCCAATCTGAGGGTCAAATTCCTGTAATGATGTTGGAGTTCTCTTTATTAAAATGGATTCCAAAACGTTTTCAAAAACTTCTGTTTTAGAAAATCCTATACCCTTAACTTCATTGTAAGGGTTCTCAGCAAGAGTCTTCTGTAAAGAATCAATGTCTATTCCCTTTTGGAAAGAGATTCTATTTAGCGTAACGGAGACTTTTTTTTGCATAATGATAACTATTTAATAATGACAAATGTAATACTTATTTTTCTATTTAATACTCTGGCGACTGCTTAATTATTATTAGCTGTCATTTTGGAAAATAAAACGTCTCGAATTATGGATTTGGCTATCTTATCCACCTTTGCAAAGTCAGCCTACAAACCTTTATCCCATATTTTTCTTCAAGTACTCGAAGTATAACTTTCGTCTTGCCGTTGTACTTCTCAACCAATTTAGGTAACTCATCTTTTACCGAATCTAATTTGGGTTTTGCTCCTCGACCTTTGCCGATGCTCAAAGCCTTAAACCTATCCTTTCGATTGGTCGAAAACTCCCAACGATTGAAAAGATGATAAAGTGTGGTTCGGCAAATTCCAATTTCATCCACTATCTCTTGCATGGAATAAACTTCCATGTTTGACATTAGTAGAGCTTTGCATCGTCTTTTGATGACAGCATTTGTACTTGTTTCATACAACCTTGTCAGTTCCTTCTTTTCCGTTTCCGATAATTTTATATGTCTCATGACTTTGGGATAAAAGAAAATCAAAGGTACAAATTCTCCAATCACTACTAAATGATTAAGTAATTATTTTGCAATAATGTTCAATTAATTTATTTCATTTTATTTATTTTGTTAAATATAATAATTATTTTAATAGTTATATATCAAAATATTATATATAAATTAGTCCATGATAAGCAATGAAAACAAACGATATATTAACATTTTAAATTTCCGTAAAAAAGCAACTGGAGTTATTAATATAGTAAATCTACAAGATAATTGATATGACTAAAGAAATTAAATTGCTCATTCGTGAAGATTTAGTAACGAAGAGCGGAAAGGTGAGAATTGAGTTTTTAATCTACTTTGAAGGGAAGCAGTACAGAGTACCTACGGGAAAAAGTATTGAGCCTAAATATTGGATTCAGAATTCAGAATTGGTGGACAAAAGGAGTGAAGATTCTGTGAAAATCAATAGCTATTTGTCGGAAAGAAAGCAAGAGTTTGAGAAGTACAAACGAAAAAAAGAAGCATTGGAGGAAAGCGTATCGCTTGAAGAAATGAAACGGATATTGAAAGGGCTTCCTTTGGATGAAGTGAAAATTACGGCTAAATCGATATATCCTACTATTTCAAGAGCCTTTGATGATTATGTAAAATTTCAAGAACTAAAGCCAGGGTCTAAAAACAACTATCGGATTGCCAAAAATGTTTTGGTCGATTTCTCTAAAGTGAAATATCGCAAAGAATTAACAATCGAGCAAATTGATTATAAATTTGTGGTGCAATTTGTTAAGTACCTTCGTGAGGAAAGACCTATCCCAAATCAGCAAAATACGGTAGCCAAAAGGCTAAAGTTGCTAAAAACGGTTCTTCGTTTCTCTAACAGAATAGGGAAGTACAATATTGAAGACCCATTCACAAATTATCCTATTGAACTTGGTAAGCACAAAGAAGTTGCATTAAGCAAAGAAGAATATTCCAATTTTAAGAAAGCAAAACTTCCTGAATCGGCTTGTAATTCTATGAAATTGACAAAGCATATATTTACATTTTGCGCTGAAACAGGATTGAGGTTTTCGGATGCAATGGATTTATCTTGGGAGCATATAAATGAAAAAATGACATCTTTTGAAAAAGAGCAAGTAAAAACAAGCCACTCCGTTTTTGTTCCTATTAGCAACCAAGCAAGAGCTATATTGATATTGTATAAAAATCAATATAAGGATGCTCAAAATCATGTATTCCCAAGAATTGATATTCAGGTAATGAATCGCTATTTGAAAGATTTGGCTAAAATTATTGGAATTAACAAGAATCTAACTACGCACGTAGCAAGACATACCTTCGGGACAATTTTGGGAGCTTCGGAAAAAATCTCTGCATTTATGATATGTGATTTAATGGGTCATTCGGATATTGGAATGAGCCAACGATATATCAATTTGTCAAAAAAAGAATTGCAAAAAGCGATGGAATCGGTTTGGAGTAAGACTTCCTAAATACAATACGTTTCATTTTGCTAAATTCGCCAATTGTCTTAGTACATACGAGACGTATAAGACAGCTTCCTTGCGGGGGTTGTCTTTCTATTAAGAATCAAAAAACTAATGATAAACAACGATGAATAGCAGGTAATTAACTATCTTTACACCGTTCTAAATAGGAACGATTGAGTAAAAGAGGTGTCTTATCTTGCTAAAATCGCCAATTTAAGTACATACAAGACACGTCAAATAGCTCGCCCGTATAGGGTGGGTTGTTTGTTCGTGTATGTACGGGTGTTTGGCGATACCTTGCAGGATATGGACGGCAGCCCACTTCTTTTTTGTATATGCCTATCGGAGGTTGCAGAAGGCACAAGGCAATTTTTATGGAAATATTATGGTTCTTTGGTTTTATCAGTTCCATTATTCTATCTTTTATTATAGCTAATGCAGGAGCAAAACGGCAAATAGGTTTTGGTTGGTCGTTATTTTTAGGACTTTGGCTCACTCCGATTGTCAGTTTGATAGCAGTTCTTTTATCAGAAAAGTTGCAACCCGATAAATATGGCAGAATTGATAAGAAATGGGGTTGTATGGTTCCGTTTATTGTTTCATTTCTAATAATAGGAACGGCAGCCTATGTTATTTATTCTTTTGTAAATAGAGATATAGGAGAGAGGGAGACTACAATTGAGTTGTCAATTCCCGAAGTTTTGAAGAGTGATATTATTAAAGAGATAGAGGCAACTGCGCCAGTAAAAAATAACAGACCTATACCGCAAGAAGAAATAATTATTGCTCCAGAAGTATTGTTTGAAGAACCTGCTAATTCGACTTATGAATCATTGATGAAAAGAAATACTAATCCAGCTAATGAAATAGAGGTTGATTTGAACGACTTTTTAGGCTTGCCCGATGATGGAATCGACTGGAATAGTACCGAACTATCAGAAAGCGATTGCGAAGCCTTAGCAAGGCAGAAAATATATTATAGCGAAAGTAAGGATGCTTGGGTTAAGGAGAAATTCTCTAATGATTCTAAATTGGAAGCTCAAAGACGAAGAGAAATTACAGAACGAGAGTTGACAGAACAACCCATTTGTAAAATATCATTTGAATTGCAAGGTCGTCAAGCGAAACAAATTCCAACGGTAATAAATAAAACTTCGGCTACGGGCTTTCTGTTTATGAAGATTGAAGTTTCTCCTAATGGCGATGTAGTTAGTTGTGAGATAGACGAGAGAAGTATCATCGAAAATATTGAAATAAGAAAGCTTTGTATTTCTTCAGCAAAGAATACGAAGTTTAATGCGATAGATAGTAAAATAAATCAATACGGAACAATTCGATATAGCTTCACTAAATAGGTATCTCTTCTGAACGCTCCTTTCCTCTCCAGTATTGTTAAATATTTCAAAATCGCATTTGTAGTTCAATTAGGGGAAAAACCAATGAATCATTTCGAATTCTCAGACTTTTCCTTAAAATTGAGTTCTTAACATATCTTAAAATGCTGATAGCTCAATAAAATCCCTGTTATAGTATGGTTTTACCATGGCGAGAAACTCGCCATTTAAAATCATATAAAAATGAAAGCAAAAAAAGAGAAAGTTTTCATCTGTGAAGAGATGGACGGAATGCTAAAACAGAGAATTGATTATTTGGTAAAGATTAGTTTGATAAATCAGCGGAAACGTTGGATTGCGGACTATATCGAAAAGAATTTTATGAAATTCATGGGCGAAGACCGCCTTTTGACTTCTGATGAAGTGGTGGAGATGTTACAAATTTCTCATCAGACTTTAGGACGTAGGATAAAGCAAGGCAAATTAATCCCTGTCAATCCCGAAGCAAAAAGAAACTATCGGTTCAAGAGAAGTGATGTTTATAAACTAATAGAAAACAAGGAGGTTCCAAATGACTGATAATCTGACTGCAAAAACGTATGATCTGAGAGAAGTTTCTCATATTAACGACTCATTTGTCAAAGCAAGACCTCGTTATTTCAAATTTCGATGCCCTAATTGTTATCTCATTTCAAACGGAATGGGTGGAGATAACGAAGCCTTTATGACTATTGAAATTCGCAGAGGATTTTATAATGATTGTAAAATCCATGGGAGCATTCGTAAATGGTATCACGGAGCTTTGTCTGAGAAAGATTTGCGTTGGAAAGAATTTATTGAAGCGATTGATATTCTTGAGCAGATACTTGAGTTGCCCGAAAAGGCATTGTATAAATGGGGAGTAAGTAAACTCGAAGTAGGTTTGGGAGCTAAAATCCCTTATGATAGTACCTATGTAAAAAGGCAAATAATTGGATTCAAACGTTCTTCTTATAAAATAGGGGATTTTGAAGGCTATCGGAAATTTGCAACGAAGAATCAAGATAGAATTGCGAAGATATACGACAAAAAGACTGAAATCCGCAAAAAGATGGGATTGATAAAAAGCATTGAAGAGGAGCAGTTTATTGAACGAACCAAAGAACTGAATATATTTCGCCCAGAATTTACCGTTCAAAAAGGGAAAGCAAATGTAAGAGAAGATATAGGCATTGAAACCATTGGAGATATTGTAGCTCATTATCCTCGCTTGCTGGCTTATTTTTTACGGCAAATCAAATGTTTTCAATTCAAAAATAATTCCGACCTTGAATTTAATCCTGTAAAAGGGAATGTAAAGGAGTTTACAGATTATCTTTTGAACGTGGCGATAAACCATCTGGGTGCAGTCGGAACAAGAGATGTTATTTCTCAACTTGCCCCTAACTATAAATCAGACGCTCGACGCAAAATCAAAAAACTGGCGGTTGATACGGGTGGAAATAGTCCGATAAAAAAAGACGTTATCCGAGCTTTACAAAATCAAAGTGTCAACCTGTTTAGAAGAAACGTTTTGTGAGGGTGCGAATACTTATATTAGAAATTCAGGGAAATATTCCACCTCTATAATATCCCCCTGCTTATATAGTGTACCCTTTGAGTGAAACGGTGTACCTTTGTATATTGTAGGTTGCATCACCAACCATTAATAGTTGAAGGGCATCCCAAATGTACACTTCCCCCAGCATTATGATGGTGACTATTTGTTGTATGTTAAGTTGCTGGCTTTTCATCAGTCCTTACGCTATAATGATGAGTGATGATAATTGTTTGATTGCTAAGGCTTGGAAATTAACGAAAGGTATAAGGAAGCGCAGTAAGATGAGAAGAGGTTGTAAAATGCTTGAATAATATTGCTAATGATGCCTATCTATCCCGAATGTAAGTTCGGGATAGATGACAGCATAAACAGTATTGTTGAGGTAATATTGGAAAGGCTGAAACCAAAGTATATATTCTTTCGATCGCTCCTTTGCTATTAATAAAGAATTACTGACAGAGATAAATCGAAATACTATTGAGAATGTACAGTTACCCCAATTTATAAAGCTATTTGTTTGCATATCGCTGTTATTCACGGCTAAATACAACGGAATAGCAGAGAAACGCAAAGATCTACAAATATAAAAACCTATATTTCAGATTGAATAACAATGCAGCACCCAGATAATATAACGTATCTGTGATAATATTAAACGCAGCGACTTATAGGATGACGGTAATAGTATATTGGTTGCTCGCCATTGACCTTTTACAATTGAATAGACGATAGATATATCTGAATGAGAAATAGGCTTTGTGGCTTCTTATTTTATTGGGAGGTAGGTATATCTTCAAGGTAGAGGATTTTCCTTTTGTCATCCCTCGAAAACCCAATAAACATTGGCAGTTCTATGGTTTTAATCCTCTTTTTAATCCTAAAAAGAAAAACCCTTGTAACCATATATTAAAAATCAGTTAGTTACAAGGATTCTATGAGGTACCTGGCGGATTCGAAC
>DHCV01000032.1:0-12640 GCA_002399025.1 Bacteroidales bacterium UBA4893
ATAACAATCGGATTACAAATCCTTATAATAATATAGTGCGGGATTGCAAATCCCGCACGACGGAGCGAGTTTCAAAAGTCTTATCCTAATAAAAATATCAATTTTAATAATATTAGTAATGTTAAAGGTTTAAGATATAAGAATAAATGAAAAAAAATATAACTATAACTATTACATCATTACTATTAATTAATAGTGTAATCTTATATTCTCAAAATAATAAAGTTAGTCATGAGAATATTAACAACAAAGTTTTTGTTAATTTTAATAGTAATCATTGGTGTGGAAATATCTTTAGATTAGAATTTTTTAATGACAGCTTATTTTGTTGTACAACCTATCATGGTACTGGTCTTTCAGAAAAAGACATTGTAGAATATAGTGAATGTATTTCTATTGGGAAGTGGTATATTAAAAATGATACAATTATATTAAACACTGTTTATCCAGATACAGAAAATAATGTCATAGCAATATTAACATCCACTTTAGGATTTGAAAACAAAAAATATATTTATGAGAATTATGCTTTAAAGGATTTAGAAACATCAGAAATATTGCAAGTTCCTTATTCTGTAAAATTATTTGGTGAAATAATTGGAAAGGCACGTGATTGGGTATTGACCAAATAAATTTAATTTCAGTTAGTGTATCAGATTGGGCGTTGTGATTATAAATAATTAATAGTTAATAATGAATAAGTATAGGATTATAAATGTTGGTAGTGTATCAGATTTGGAGTTGATGACATAAGTGTTTGAAAAACATTGATTATTAAAATTGATTTAACGAAAAGGCAGAATAATTGAAGTGCCCCCTAAAAGTCAGACAAAAAACTTTTGGGGGCACTTCAAATTTATAAGACAGCCTCAATACTACTAATTGCTAAATAGATTTAAACCTAAGTAGACTGTTCGTGGTTGCATTGGACCGTAAATATAGCCTGCATCTCGGTTAATTCCTTTATCAAAATCATTTTGATAGGAATCAAGAATATTTTTCATTCCAACGCTTAATTTAATTCCTGTTGACTTGGACAAAGAAAAACTATAGGCTAAAGATACATTTAAATCAAAAAAGCTTGGAGTTGTTTCTATTCTATCATTCTCAATATAACCAGCAAAATGTGGCACCTTCATCTTTCCTGTGTAAGTACCAGTTAGGGAGATGTCTAATGGTTTAATTGGAGAAATGCTAAAAGTTGTGTAGCCATAGTTGTTGGGGGTTCTTAACATTTGATCAGTTCCTTCAACTTCAGGGTCTTCTGACCAAAATTGAATTTCCTTATACTTACTGCTTTGAAGAGTATAACCAAGAGTTATACTATACAAATCTTTATAGGTTAACTTTCCTGTAAGACTTATTCCCTTTACAACAGCTCCACTTGCATTATATCTTTCTTGAACCATAATATTATTAATAGTGTCAGATTTTATAACTTTTAAAGCAAAAACATCATCCAAATCAGTATAGAAGCTCTCAAAAAGAAGATTTGTTTGATAATTATCCCCTAATTGCAAATAGTAGTCTAAAGAAAAACTAAGACTATTGGAATATTCTGGCTTTAGATTTTCTGCCAAGAAGGTTCTTAAGGATAAGCCTCCAACCTGAGTAAGATGAAAATCCTCTTCATAAGCTTGTGGTGCTCTATAACCTGAAGCATAGGAAATACGCATTTGTAAATTATCTGTTGGTTTGTATAATGCATTAAGGCGAGGGCTAAATATTGGATTTTTTATTAAGTTATGCTTATCCAACCTCCCTCCTAATAGGAAATTTATTTTCTTTGAACTCCATTCAACTTGACCGAAGCCTCCATAAACATTAGTTTTCTGATTAGTTAGAATATTATGTCCTTTTACCTCATCATGCAACTCATTAGAACTATATTCAAATCCATAAACCAATGAGGCAGGAAGGAAAATAAGGTTATCAATTTTATTTGAGCCCTGTGTTCCCAAAAGCAAAGTAAAGTCTTCACTTTTTCCATAAGCATTAGGGTCTTGATTTGAGCCATAATATGAATCTCTGTCAATATATTGTCCTGAAGCATAAACGGAATAGCGATTTTTAGCATCTAAACTAATGTAATCATAGCTTAAACCTCCAGAATGAATATTATGATCGGTCATTTCACATATATTACTTAAGTGAGGTTGAAAGTCAAACATATCCCCTCCTCTTCTTGTTTCTTTTGTAGTGTGATATTCTAAGGTTATTTTGTTTGTATTATTGATTTTAAAGAAGCTCTTGGTTCCAAAAGAAAAGACATCCAATTTCCCTATTTCAGAAAACCCATCATTATCATAGTCATAAGGATTTCTTTTCCTAAAGGTTTGATAAAAAGAAGCTCCTGCCTTTTGGTCCTTACTTATAACTACTGCATTAGAATTAAAATTTTGAGCATAAGCCTTCATCCCTATTGAACTAAGGTCAGTGGAAATGGAATATGAAGGATTTATTGGTTCTTTAGTTATTATATTTATTGTTCCTGCAATTGCATTTGAGCCAAAAAGAGCTGATGCCCCTCCTTTTACAACCTCAATCCTGTCAATCATATTAACTGGAATTTGCTCAAGGCCATATACACCTCCCAAAGAAGACATTATGGCTCTTGAATCAATTAGAATTTGTGAGTATGGTCCTTCCATTCCATTAATTCTTACTTGAGGGAATCCACAGTTTTGACAGTTATACTCAACTCTAACTCCACTTTGGAAAGGAAGAGCTTGAGAAACATCTTGTGCATTGGATTGCTGGAAGGTCTTATCGGATAATACATTTACAATTATTGGAGCCTCTTTTCGAGAAGTTTCTACCCTATTGGCTGATACAACAATTTCGTCCATAAGCTTTTTAGCCTCTTGCAGTTCAACATGCACATGCTCCGTTTCATCTTTTAAAACTAAAACTTCTTTTTCTACATTCTGATAACCAACACATGTAAAGACTAAAACATACTTTCCTGGTTTAAGTCCCCTCATCATGAAGTTACCATTTATGTCACTTACTGTGCCAATTGAAGTTCCTTTAATTCCAATAGACACATATTCTGTTGGGATTTTTGTTTTGGCATCAAAAATATGCCCTTCTATGTTCGCCTTATCGTCATCTTTTTTAATTGAGGGAGATGCATAGACCATTATGCTTGCAAATAATATTGCAAAAAATATAACTTGTTTCATTTAATTTCTTATTTGTTTTATTTGATTATCTTTTCAAATCCTACTCTTTTATTAGAAGAATTTGGGTTTAAAGAATTATCTAAAAAGAAAAGACACTACTATACAACCATTCTATCCTATTGATTAGAAATAGAGTAATTTTTAAATAAGTAAATAGCTAATTGTTTTCTAATTAGAATTATGTCAAAATAATAAGTCTTATTTGACATTAAATAAAACTAAGAAATTGGGGGCGCCCTTAAACAAGGATTATAAAGATAGGACTTTAAAGGAATAAGAATTTCTCTTTCAACAATAATCTTTATTGGCTTTTGAGCAATTATCCTTAAAGAAATTGTAATAAAGACGATAAAGAAGAGAGAAATATTGAAATCGTGGATTAAATTAATCTCAGATGTTTTGTGAGAGTGGGTTGATTTGTGATGAGCAAAAGGAAGTGTGTCTTTAGAAAAGTGAGAGTGCACTATTGTTACTCCATCAACAATATGCGTGTGTGGCTGCAAGTTGGCACCTGCATAGAAAAAAATGTAAAGTATTAAAAGAAATATACCTATTAATTGTTTTCCTTTTGCCATACATTAAAAAATATGGGAGAGAAGAGAATGTATTCTCATCTTTCCCATATATTATTTATTTAGTTATTATTCACTTTATAATATTATTACTTCTTTTCTGCTGGAATTCTAATAATATCTCCATGGTCTTTAACTATTGTTTCTAACCATTTCTTTTGATAAGGTTTTTGGATTGGGAATTCATTTTGTCCTTGACGATACTTGCTTTCAGTAAACTTACCGTCTTTTTCCTTTTTTATGTTTCCATCCATATACTTAACAATTAGATATTGATTTAACTTTTTCCATTCTCTATAAGTTTTATCAACTCTTTCAACTGAGAATTTTGTTATATCGTTTCTCATTTCCTCTGCAGAAAGTCCCTTTATTTTATTGTCAAATTCCTCAACATCCTTAATAAATTGTTCTTCCAAATCCTTTTGCTTAGCTCTAATATCAACAATCATATCAGAATATCTTGAGTAAGCAAAGTTTGTTACTTGATTAAATAGCCAGAACAATGAAGTCTCAGAATAAGTTACCATATTTCCATTTCCCTCTCTAATTTGCTCAGGAGCTCTCATCATGTTTGTATAAAGAGGCATATAAACTGTTGAATATGTGTCATCCACTCCAAACCATAGAATTCCTTTTGCTCCTTCTGGCATCCAGCTTCTTTGTTGTGCAACAAGTGAGAAACCTGTTTGTTGAGTTGAAATTGCTCTTTCGTGAACATATTTTTCTCCATTTAGTTCAAATTCCATTGGTCTCCAACGATATGGATTATTATATGGTCCACCACCAATATCTTTTGACATATCCATTGGGGTTCCTTGATAATGATCTCTCATTAGTTCCATAACATCCCTAACTGATAATTTCTTTTCAGGTTTAATCCACAAAGGCATACGGTTGGTTAGGTTATGTCCCATTGCATAGTCTTCATATTTTTGGATTGATTTATCGCAACGCAAGAATCCAGCATAAACTCTTGCCTCGCATCCTCTTGCAGCACTAAAAGTTATAGGTGCATAGGTGTCTGAGAATGAAAAGTCTTTATCTTCTCCATTAAAATATCCCTTATGACGTGCAAACTCAATCACATCTTGTGCATAAACTACCTCAACTTCTGGACGAAAGATTTCTTTAATGTTTTTTGAAGAGATAGATTTAAAGCTCTTCTTAACTTCTTGTGGGAAGGTGGTAATACGTGCATGGTTTGCGTGTCCGGAAATATATCCATCAGGAATTCTCATTGCAACCCAAACGGCTCCTTTTCTAATATTCTTATTAATAACTGGATTTCCTTTTTTGTCCTTTACAATTTTTCCTTCGCTATCTGTCTTAACATTAGGATTATTTCCTTTTCCAATAAGTTCTAATATCCAAACCTCATTTGGGTCAGCAATTGAAAAAGATTCTCCTGAAGAAAAATAACCATAAGTATCCATTAACTCAGTGATTTGTTTAATAGCTTCTCTTGCGTTCTTTGCTCTTTGAAGAGTTAAGTATATTAAAGTACCATAATCCATTCCGCCTGTTGAATCTTCCAATTCTGGTCTTCCTCCATAGGTTGTTTCTGTTATTGCTAAGCCCCATTGGTTTGTATTTCCAACCATTGTGTAGGTCTCTGCAACTTGAGGTATCTTAATTAGTTTCTTTCCTGAATCCCAATCAACAATTTGTATCATTGTTCCTGCAGGATGCTTTGCTGCAGCTTTATAGTATAGTTCTCCATAAAGTGTATGTGAATCTGCTGCGTAAGTAATCATTGTTGAACCGTCAGTTGATGCACCCTTAGTAACTAAAAAGCTCGTGCATGCAAAAGACGATACCGACATAGCTACAAAAGCCGTAGCCAAAACTGCCGTAAATAAGACTTTTACTCTTTTCATCTTTGTTAAGTTTTTAATATTTAATTTGAATTAATTCCTTTTGAGTTGGCAAAAATAAGGAAAATAATAATATCTGCCAAAATAATCAGTGTTTAGAGAAAATAAACATAGCTTATTTTTAAAAAGATAAAGCATATGTAAATTTATCTCAGAGAAAAATATAATTATCTCAGAGAAAAATAAAATTATCTCAGAGAAAAAATAAAAAAACTCCTATTTAATTTTAGTTAGATAGGAGTTATTTTGAATTATGATATTTTTAATATTAATCTACTTGACTATTGTCCCAATATGTTCTCCCATAATGACTTTTAGGAGGTTACCATTTTTGTTCATATCAAAGACATAGATTGGAAGATTATTCTCTTGACATAGAGCAAAAGCAGTTAGGTCCATAATTTTTAGTTGTTTGCTAAGTGCTTCCTGAAAACTTAGCTCGGAATATTTGGTTGCACTTGGGTCTTTCTCAGGGTCAGCAGTATAAACTCCATCAACTCTTGTTCCTTTTAGGATAACATCAGCCTCAATCTCAATTGCTCTCAGAGCTGAAGCGGTATCGGTTGTGAAATATGGGTTTCCTGTTCCTCCACCAATAATTACAACCTTCCCTTCCCTCATTGCATCCTTAGAACGCTTGCGAGATTGTTCCTTACAAATAGGCTCAATGGTTAATCCAGAAAGAAGCTCAGTCCTAACACCCATTTTCTCCAATTCTCCTTGCAATGCCATTGAATTAATTATGGTTGCAAGAATTCCCATGTAGTCCCCTTGCACCCTATCCATTCCTTTTGATGCTCCTTGTAAGCCTCTAAAAATATTACCTCCACCAATAACAATTGCAATTTCACAACCCTTATCCTTAGCCTCCTTAATCTCACTTGCATATTGGGAAAGCATCTTTGGAGAAATACCATAATCTTGTTCTCCCATTAGTGATTCTCCACTAAGTTTTAGTAAAATTCTCTTGTATTTCATAGCATTTTCCTATTTGATTCATTTAATATTCATCTATTCTTTTGGTTGCTGGCTCAAAATAGCAAGCATCTCCAAAGGATAGAAATCTATAATTATTTTCTAAGGCAAATTTATAACATTCTTTCCACTTATCGCCAATAAAAGCCGAAACTAATAGTAATAAAGTGCTTTTTGGCTGGTGGAAATTAGTAATCATAGCCCTAACAATCTTGTATTTATAGGTTGGAGCAATAATAATTTGGGTTTGACCACTAAGCAAATCAATATTTTCTCTGTTCATCCTATCCAAAATCGCCTCTAAGGCTTGCTTGGTAGTAATATTTTCAGCATTTTGATAGGGTTCCCATTGGGAAATATTGATTTCTATGTCCTCTTCCTTATTATTTATTAGCTTAACTCCATGCCAGTAAAGACTTTCAATTGTTCGAACTGAGGTAGTTCCAACGCAAATAATCTTCTTATCAAGATACTTAATAAGATTTTCTATTACTCTCTTTGGAACTCCAATCTTTTCGGAGTGCATAACATGATCGGTGATTGATTCTGAACTAACGGGTTTGAAAGTTCCGGCACCAACATGAAGGGTAATGAAATTAGATTGGACTTGCTTTTGCTTTAGGTCATCAAAAGTCTTTTGGGTAAAATGAAGTCCAGCAGTTGGAGCAGCAACAGAGCCATCTTGCTTTGCATAAATGGTCTGATAGTCCTCATTGTCCTTGTCTATAGCCTGTCGATTAAGATAGGGAGGCAGCGGAATAACTCCCATAAGAAAAAGCACCTCAGCAAAAGAATATTCCTTAGTCCAAGTGAATTTAACTATCCAAGCATTATCCTCTTGAGTTTCTCGTTTTGCACAAAGGGTTATTTCTTTATTATTATAAGTTATGGTTTTAGATAAATAATCTTCTTTCCATTTTTTGTTATTCCCAATAAAGCACTTCCAAAAGCCTTCTCCCTTTTGAGCCATTGCAATTTGGATTTCATTTGGATTGGTTGGCTCAAGGCAAAAAACCTCAATTATTGACCCAGTTGGCTTTTTGAAAAATAATCTTGCGTGAACAACCTTAGTTTCGTTGAAAACTAATAAGCTATCCTTATCTAATAAGTCCGGTAACTCAAAGAAATTCCTATCTTGAAGACCTCCATTATTAAATACTAATAGCTTTGCTTTATCTCTTTCCGAAAGAGGAAATTTTGCAATTCTCTCCTCTGGCAAATCATAATCGAAGTCTTTAATAGCAATGTCTAATGACTTGCCAATCATCTTATGCTTTAACTAATCTAAATTCGTAGTGTTCCATAATTGGATTATGAAGCAATTCTTTGCATGCTCTATCAACTAATTCCTTTGCTTCATTTTCAGACTTTGCTTCAACTTCCAATGTTATATGTTTGCCAATTCTTACATTAGTTATTTGTTCTAACCCAATGTTTCCCATTGAAGATGTTACGGCTTTCCCTTGAGGGTCCAACAAAGCTTTTAAAGGCATTACGTCTATTTCTGCTATAAATTTCATTTCTTTATTATATTAAGTATTAATGATTCAAGTATATAAATAAATATTACTAACGGAATTGCATATAAATTAAATGCAAATATAAGTATAATTGTTAAAATCAGGAAAACAAACTTTTCTTTATTGTCTTTCCAGCTCAGGTTTTTAAATTTCAAAGCAAATAAAGGCAACTCTGCAACAAGGAGGAATGACATAAGAATTGAACCAAAGAGAATAACAAGTGGATTAAGTAATATTGCTGTTAGAGTAGTGTAAAAACTTTCAAAAGGAATTCCCCAAAGATGAATTGAATTAGTTTCAAGATAATAAATAATTGGTAAGGAAAGCCATATTAGAGCATTTGCAGGAGTTGGCACACCAATAAATCCCATGGTTTGACGCTCATCAATATTAAATTTTGCTAATCTATAAGCACTCATTAGAGCCATTAACAAAGGAATAAAAACTACAAAAGAATATTGAGACAAGAATTGAGTATAACGATAAAACTCTTGCATTAAATCAACCACAATCAGGCTTGGAGCAACTCCAAAGGTTACAACATCGGCAAGAGAATCCAACTCCTTACCAATATTTGAGTAGGCTTTAAGAAGTCGTGCAAATAATCCATCGCAAAAATCCATCAAGGCTCCAATCAAAATAAAAAGTGAAGGAAGAATTAGGCTTTCAGTATTGTAAAGAGTGTAAATAGAGAGTATTCCACAAAGTAGATTAAGAAGTGTGATTGAATTAGGTATGTGTTTTTTTATCATTTTCAAATAAATTTCAAGCTTCAAAATTACTCAATTATTATCAATAAATTGATTATTTCGAACGTTTTTATGTAGAATTAATTCATATTTGAGTATATTTGCACTTTAGAAATCAAGAAACATATAATAATAATGAGAGTTAGAATCCTTGCCTTAATTAGCATTTTATTTACAGCATTTGCTTTTGTTGGATGTGAACCTGATGAAACTTTAGCTTCATCGGATTGGAACGGAAATTGGAGAATGAATGAAGAAATTATTTTCCCTCAAACCAAGGCTAACCTTATCAAAGCATCTTCGGGTACAATTAAGATTGATCCAAATAATGAAAGGAAAATTATTATTAGCGGAGAGCTTTTTGGGCTAAATTCATCTTTCAATATTTCTGCAGATGTAATTTCAAACAATGCTAACTACGACCAAAAGATTGGTAACTATCAAATTAAAGGAAGTGCAGTATTGAATAATGCTAACCAGATTACTTTTAATTTTACCATAACAACAGAAAATAATAATTCGGAAACCTATAAAAGAATAGCAGTAAGAATTTAATTAAAACCTAATATATTATGACAGATTTATCAAAACATCTAATAGAAGAATGTAAGACAAATATGCAAGGAGCCATTAAGTTTCTTGAAGGAGCAATGCATAAGATAAGAGCTGGAAAAGCATCCCCAACCATGTTGGAGGGAATTAAGGTTGACTATTATGGGAACCCAACTCCACTTGAGCAGGTTGCTAATATTTCTACCCCAGACCCAAAACAATTGGTTATCCAACCTTGGGAAAAAACCATGCTTTCTCCAATTGATAAGGCTATTTTAGCAGCCAATTTGGGATTTACTCCAAAGTTTGAAGGCGACATTCTTCGCATAGTTCTTCCTCCAGTTACAGAAGAAAGAAGAAGAGAACTTGTTAAGAGAGCAAAGTCTGAGGTTGAGGAGTCTAAGGTTAGTATAAGAAACGTTAGAAGAGGAATCATTGATAAGGTTAAGAAATCAAAAGACCAAGGCGTTTCGGAAGATGAAATTAAGGTTGTTGAGAAAGAAATTGAACAATTGACCGAAAAGTTTATTAAAGAAACAGAAACTGTTTTGTCTGTTAAGGAAAAAGAAATAATGTCAATTTAGGAAAATGAAGATTCCTTTTTCTCCTCCATACATAGACGATGATGTCATAAAAGAGGTTAATGATAGCTTGGTTTCGGGCTGGATAACAACAGGACCAAAGGTTGCAGCCTTAGAGAAGGGTTTGCAGGAATATTGCAAAGCAAAAAGGGTTAATTGTGTTAATTCTTGGACAAGCGGAGCAATACTGATGATGCGTTGGTTTGGACTAAAGGAAGGTGATGAGGTTATTGTTCCTGCCTACACTTATTGTGCAACCGCAATGTCTGTTATGGACGCTGGCGGAATACCTGTTATGGTTGATATTAAGAACGACCTAACTATCGACATTGATAAAATTAAACAAGCCATCACCCCTCGCACCAAAGCCATTATCCCTGTTGATTTAGGAGGAGTTCCTTGCGACTATAATAAAATAATGGAGCTTATATGTTCAAAGGAAATAAAAGATAAGTTCCATCCTAATTCTACTAATCAAGAAAAATTAGGAAGAATATTGTTGATTTCTGATTCTGCTCACTCACTTGGAGCAACATTTAATCAGAAAACCATTGCCCAATTGGTTGATGTGTGTATTCTTTCTCTTCATGCAGTCAAGAACCTTACCTCAGCTGAAGGAGGAGCAATTTGCCTAAACCTTCCAGAACCTTTTGATAATGACGATTTATACAAAGAAGTTAGGATACTTTCCCTAAATGGACAAACCAAGGATGCCTTTACCAAAACACAAGCAGGAGCATGGCGCTATGATATTATTGCTCATGGGATGAAATTCAATATGCCAGATATTAATGCAGCCCTTGCACTTGCACAACTTCGCAAATACGAATACCTTTTGGGAGAAAGAAAAAGAGTTTATGAAAGATACTCCGAGCTATTAAAAGAATATCATTGGGCAATTCTTCCACAACAAGACAACAAAGAAATAACTACCTCCTATCATCTTTATCCACTAAGAATAAATCCAATTACTGAAGACCAAAGAGATAGACTTATTCAATACTTGGCAGAAAAAGAAATAGCAACTAACGTGCATTACATTCCAATGCCTATGTTAACTTTGTTTAAAAATATGGGGTATAAGATTGAAGATTATCCTATTGCTTATGATACTTATACACGTGAAATATCGCTTCCAATCTATCCTCAACTTACTAATCAACAAGTAGATTACATAGTTAAAAATCTTGTTGAGGGATATTACAATGTAAGTTTATAAATTTTTTGATGAAAAGATTTTTTGATTTCACATGCTCATTATTTGGACTAATTTTACTTAGTCCAATTTTTATTTTTGTTGGCTTAGCAATATCATTTTCTTCAAAGGGAGGAATATTCTACAAACAAAAAAGAGTTGGCAAAGGGAATAAAGACTTTACTCTTTACAAATTTCGCTCAATGATTATAGGTGCTGATTCTAAAGGGTTATTATCAGTTGGTAAAGATGGAAAAGACCCAAGAGTAACAAACATTGGTTATTTTATTAGGAAATATAAAATTGATGAACTTCCTCAACTATTTAATGTTTTGAAAGGAGATATGTCTTTAGTTGGACCAAGACCTGAAGTCAGAAAATATGTTGATTTATATTCTGAAGAGCAAAAACAAATTTTAAATGTTAGACCAGGAATTACTGATATTTCTTCTATAACATTTCGCAACGAGAACGATCTTCTTTCACAAAGTGATAATCCAGAAGAATACTATATAAAAGAAATAATGCCCCAAAAGATAGCTCTTAGTTTAAATTATATTGAAACTAGAACTTTTTTTGGAGACATTAAACTTATTTTTAAAACAATTTTTGGGTAAGATAGCGCCCCTATAATTATAGTATTTCAAATCTTATTTTGTTTTGGACTTAAAGGCAAATTAAATTGTTTAATTCACACTTCACAAAAGAGATTAAATTATTGATTTTTAGCCCTTAAAAAATAAAATACTTCATACTTGCAATTCCTAACATTATTTTTCTATTTTTGCATACATAAACTTAACAATTATAATCTTTTCCTATGCAAAAGAAAGAAAACTCAATTGAGAAATATAATGAGCTGGCTTTCCTAGTAAGCAAAGAGACTACGAAGAAGTATAGCACTTCATTCTATTCTGCATCAAAATTTTTTGATTCAAAAACCCGAAAAGCTATTCATAGTGTTTATGGATTTGTAAGATTAGCTGATGAAATAGTTGATACTTTTCATGACTATGATAAAAAGCATTGTTAGAAAAACTTAAAAAAGACTATTCTATAGCTTATGATTTAGGAATAAGCACTAATCCTATCCTACATTCTTTTCAAATTACTGTTAAAGAATATAATATCCCCAATGAATATATTGAAAACTTTCTAAAAAGTATGAGTGCTGATTTAGAAAAGAAAGAATATAAAACAAAAGAAGAAGCAAACGATTATATTTATGGATCTGCAGATGTTGTTGGATTAATGTGTTTGAAGATATTTTGGCTCACATTAATTTTTTGGGGACTAAGCGAAAAGTTTATAAAGTCTGAAAAGGAAAAATTGAGTATCAGTAACACCTCTTAGATTAGCTCTAAAGAGTTTAATTTTAGAATTGAATGACTCTGCATTTGCATTAGTGTTTCTATTATTAAAGAAGTTAAGTATTTT
>DHCV01000032.1:12901-13809 GCA_002399025.1 Bacteroidales bacterium UBA4893
TAGAATGAAGCTCATATATGTTTCTAAATTCCAATATATGTTTATATGCTTTCTCTAAGAGAGGATAATGTTTAAATAATAGTTTAGCTCTTTGCGATTGTGTTGCAGTCCAACTATATGCTTTTTTAGATAAAATATATCTACATCTAGCTAAAAGTTGTTTTGGTGTATCTCCATTCTCTAATTCAATGGCTGTATATTTCTTTCCTTGCTTTTTGGCTTTGTCTATTGCTTTGTTTTCTTTGTCTAATTCCTCCCATCTGTAAGATATTCTGAGATGCTGTAATCCTTCTATTGCTAACTTTACTACATGAAATCTATCTATAACCAATGTAGAACACGGGAAGGATTGTTTAACTGCGGATTCCATATTTTTTGCCATATCCAACGTAACTTCTTTTACTTTACACCTTGATTCTAATGGTAACTTTTCCAGAATATTTACAATGTCTTTTGATTTGGTCCCTTTGATTGATGCTACTAAGGTTCCTTTCTTGCCTTTGCCATTTTTATTGGTAACGAAAGTATACAATTCTCCTTGTGATAGGGATACTTCATCTATACTTAGATATTCACCTATATTCTCGGGAAAAAGCAAATAGCTCTCTGCATGTTCTTTCTGATTCCATTCTAAAAATCTGCTACTATGTTTCTTGTATTGCCTTTGTAATTTATCGGCTGGAACAGAATAGTAACTGGCTATATTGCTAATGGTATCTGCTCGGGTCTCTACCTGTAGCTTTTAAAAAATCCGAAAGTTCTTGCGTTATTCTTGAACCTTCGGCAATAAGAGTGTAATCGTTATGAATGATTTCATTCTTATGTTCTTTATGACGCCATCTCCTTCGTTTGATTGCTAAATAAACTGCCTTCCCTCGAATAGGAAAGTCTTGAACAATGGTTATAGG
>DHCV01000037.1 GCA_002399025.1 Bacteroidales bacterium UBA4893
AGTTGGATTTTGCAACGGTCTTGATATTGGCAAGAAATGTTTTGGTTTAAGAGGAATATTATCTTTTGAATACTCTGCTGGCTTACCATCTTTGGAGGAATATACTCTAAATAATGAGAAATCTCCTGTATGACGAGGCCACATCCAGTTGTCTGTGTCTGAACCAAACTTACCTATTGAGGAAGGAGGTGCTCCAACCATACGAACATCATTATATATTTCATAAACAAAGAGTATGTATTGGTTTCCATTAAACATTGTGGCAACTTGTGCAGTGTAGCCATTACCCTTTTCTGCCTCATCCTTAATTTTCTTGATATTATCTCTAACTATCTTTGAACGGGTTTCTTCCTTAGTCTCTTTTGTTACATCTTCAAGGACTTTTGAGGTTACATCTTCCATTCTAATAAAGAATTTGGCAGTTAGTCCAGGGCAAGGTAATTCCTCTTGTTTTGAATATGCCCAAAAACCATTCATCAAATAATCGTGTTCAACGGTTGAATGCTCTTGAATTTGAGGATAACCACAGTGGTGATTTGTCAAAAGAAGACCTTCATTTGAGATAATTTCACCTGTACAACCTCTGCCAAATTGAACAATAGCATCTTTTAAAGAAGCTTGGTTAATGTCATAGATTTGTTTTGGAGTAAGTTTTAGTCCCTTAGCTTTCATATCTTTGTATGTTTGCTTATCTAAAAACATTAGAAGCCACATACCCTCATCAGCTTTCGCAATTGGTGCAAAAGCAAATATTCCAATCATTAGGAATAGAATAATTTTTTTCATCTTAATCTTTATTTTATTATTATTTTACTTTATTTTTCTATTTGTATAGCTTTTGTAATCGTATATCTTCCTTTGATAGTCGTTATCTTCAAAGAGTTCGGAAGATATAATATAGTCGGCTGTTGCTCTATTTGATGCTGTTGGGATATTGTACATTACAGCAATTCTTAATAGTGCTTTCACATCCACATCATGAGGGTGTTGTGACATTGGGTCCCAAAAGAAAAACAATAAATCTATCTTATTTTCACATATCATTGCTCCCAATTGTTGGTCTCCTCCGAGTGGTCCTGATTTTAGTTTGCTTACTGTTATATATTCTCTTGAATTTGTAGAAATCCCTTTATTTATTTCCTCTTCAACCATCCTGCCTGTGGTTCCTGTGCTGACAATCTTATGCTTAGAGAGTTTCTTTTTGTTGAAAGCTACCCATTCTGCTAAATCTTTCTTACACTCATCATGTGCAACTAGTGCTATTGTATAATTATTTTCTTTCTTATCCATATTTGTTTATTTTAATACTTTTGAACGTTCTTTCTTAGATTTGAATATGTCTGCAAAACTATCATATTCTTTCTTATATGTTATACCCAAACCTTGTGTGTAAGGGCTTATATTATATTTAGTGAAGTCGTTTGCGTTGGATTTATTAAATACTTTAAAGCGAAAAGCGTCAGTAAACTTATATTCTGCTTTAATATCTCCAATAAAGGTTGAGGCTGCCTCCGCTTGTTCTCTGGTCTTACCTCCAATAACTGAGTTTGCCTCAATCTCCCACCTGCCAATACTTTTAGAGAAATTAATATCAAACTGATCGGACACTATTTCAGTTCCAGGTGTGTAGTTAACACCAACATCAACAAAGGTTATCATATTAGTTATTATACCTGCCATTTGTCCGAATGCTAATTCAAATGCAGATGAAGAGAAATTTCCCCCTGTGGTGCTATTCTCAATTGTTCCAGCACTTGCATAAAACTGTCTTGAAAGCAATAGTGAAACCGTCTGTTCAATCATTTGTTTTTCATCGTTCCTATCTATATGCATAAATAATTCGTCGATTGTTTGCTGATCGGTATTAGGAAGACGAATATCAAATTTTGGTATAGGATTCATCATATTTCCAGTAAGCAAAATCACGCTATTTACATCTACTTGCTTACTATATTTGGCTGCTCCAAGAATTGGGGCAAGTGATGCTTTGGTCTTATAGACAGCAGCAACATCGAGATAAGCATTGGTTGGATCTCCATTAAACTGTATTGTGCCACCTTGTTCTAACACAAAGGTTTTATCTATTAAATTAATGATAGACATTCCAAAGGTCCCATTATCAATATTTACAAGCCCATACATATTGAACGTTCCCTTATTATTAATCTCTATCTTCATATCACCCTCTCCTGATGCCACAAGATTTCCTGCAATCTGCGAAAAATTCAAAGGCATTGAAATAACAGCATCAGGCGTAACTTCCAAATCTACCCTAACATTCAAGTCCATATTATTTTGGGTTACGTTACTTAAAAAAGAAAGGGAATCAATATTTTTGTTATCAAATGATGTAAATTTTATAAACGAATGGTCAGAAACAGAGGTCTTACTTGAAATTGGGATAACTAATTTTGTCCCTTTTTCGGTTTTAGCCTTTACATTTATATCTAATGTTGTTAAGTCTCCCAAAATGGATGCTTGTGCTGAAACAAAGGCTTGACCATAATACATTTGATCGGAAGAAGCATCAGTATTAAGAATCTTTATCTTTTCGGCCTGTGCTTGAAGGTTGAGATAATAATCCACAAATTTATCATGTATTATTGTTCCCACAATATTTAACTTGTTTTTCTGCTCGTCGGTTAGAAGAAAATTATTAAGAATGAATTTATTATTATCGAGGTTTATGGTGTCGGAGAAATAATACTTAGTGTTAATCATATTGATTTTCAATGCTCCTTCATTACAAATTAAGTCTCCCCTAATATCAGGTTGATCAAATGTTCCTCTAATCTTAATATCATTTGCACTCAAAAACCCTTGTGTTTCGGAGGCAAAGCTTGAAATAAATTTATCAATAACTTTCAGGTCAAAGTTTTGAAGGCTTAAATTCAGATTAAAATTATTGGTTTTGCTTTCGGGGTAAATTAAACCCTTTATTGAAAGTGGAGTATTTTGCTTTCCTTCATTACCCTTATAGAGAATTTTAACATCCACCAAAAACTCTTCATAAGCCAAAGTATTACTTATGTTTAGCTCTGTGAACCCTAAAAGATTATTATTTATTGCAAGACTATCAATAATCAAGTTGGAAGTAAAGAATGGTTTTGCAAAAAGACTCTGGAATGTAATATTTCTATTAATCTTGCCCCCTAACTCAATTCCAGCATCCTTCAAGAAAGGATTAATAAATTGCAGATTAACATTCTTAAAATCAACCTCAACCCTATCAGTACTCTTATCAGAAGCAATACCATTAATAATAATACTCTCATTTGGTCTATTGAGCGAAAGATTAAGAACAGCCAACTGCTCACCATTAAAACTGAGGATATTATCATTATTTATCCTTACATGCCTTCCCAAAAGTTCCAATTCGGAGTTTTCAAATTCTCCTTGAATATAATCATCAGATATTAAAGACTTGAAATTCAAATTACCAGATGTTCTATTTTGAGAAAGGTTATCAGAAAATTTCAGACCAAAATCGAGTTTTGAATTATTCGAAAATATATCCAATGCAAGATTCTTTAATGCTAAACTATCAGTTATTTGATATTTTGAAGTATTCATCAAAACATTAAGAATATCATTTTTTGCCCTTGCATCCAAATCAATATCTTCAAGATTAAGTCCCATACCTTTGAATTTGTTGGCACTTGCATGAAGGATAATCTTTTGAGAAGGGTTAATATAGCCTTTTAGAGTGGTGTTATTACTTAATTCTATTTCGGGGGCAAACAGAGTGAAGATAGGTTTAGGGTTTTTTAATACAGCATTATATGTTATATCTGTTTTTATCTGATAGTTTGGGTCAAACAAGGTATCTATAACCCTTTCCTCTTCTGGTTTGAGGAAGTTGAGATTTGGAATATATCTTTTCATTATCCAAGCAATATCCTGCCCTAAGGTATCAAAAGAGTATTTCCCTTCCATATAGAAATCTATCAAGTCAGAATAAAGTGTAAGTATGTTATTTCCATTTTCATAAGAACTCATTTGAGCACTAAAATTCTTTATCTCAAATGCATTTGTGTCCTGAATCTTAAAATTCAAATCCTCAATCCTTAAATTACCACTCATCTTATTTAGACCCAAATCTTGAATATCAGCAATAATTTTCCCAGATATGCAAGTTGTGCTGTCGGCAAATTTATAGAGGTTTAGTTTATATAGGTCGGCATGTTTTATATCTGCATCCACATAGAGGGTTTTCTGCTTACCAATGTAAAACTCCGAATATGCATTAAGATTAGCATCATCATCGTTAATTGCTAACTGAGCCGTAATCTCCTTATTCTTCATCTCACCATCCACAAAAACAGAATCATAATTAACTCCCTTAACATTCAAATCTTTTAGGTTAGCAAGCAATTTTGCCTCCATAGTTTCAATATCAGTTCCCTTAACTTCTGCCTTAGCATTTAGTTGAGTGGTCTTCAACCAATCCATATCCAAAAGATACCCAACATCAAATTGGTTTGAAACAATATCTGCATAGTAGGTTGTAACGTCTTGGTTCGTAATCGAACTCCCAACAATATCAATATCCCCAATCTCAGTATTGACAATGGCTGAGGCATCAAAATTATTTATTAACCCAACAAAATGAGCGTTCAAATTAATCATACCAAGCTTAGAAACCATTGGAGGAATTGGCAGATTCTCCAAAAGTTCACCTAATTGCATTGATTTATAGTCTTGATAGGAAGTTTGAATTGTTTGAGCCTCCAAATCATAAATTGTACTGTCAGGATTTGGTAGTCCAATAATCTTTCCCTTTGCTCTCACAACTGTTTCTCTTGCGGTTATTAGTTCAAGGTCATCACATTCCAAATTAGAAACTGTCCCCCTAAACTTTCCGCTAACATTTGCCTTTTGTTCAAATCCCCTAATTACCTCAGCCCAATATGTAGCGTCTTTCATTCCTGCAATACTTCCTTTCTTAATCTCACCAACACAATAGACAGAATCAATAAATTTTGAATAGGTTTTCCAAGTTGCAGTTTTCATTGAAGCATCAAAATATAAATCCGAATTTAGGGTTCTCAAATTGGCATCCTTCGCTATTATTGACTTCGGAGAAACAGTAAACTTCCCTGATATATTCGTAACTTCAAGCCCAGAGACTTCTTTGGCAACAAAATTATTTATCTTGACATTTATGGAATCTTTAATTACAGAAACATCCTCAATATCAGCACTAATATTTCCATAACGCATATTATTTATAGCAACCATATCCTGAGGATATACATCCTTGTTGTCAAGCAAACGAAGAGAAAAACTAACATCTTTTAATCTAACACGATTTACAGATACTACAAAGGGTTTTGATGCAGTCTTTTTGACTTTCTTTGGCTTGTCGCTCTTAAAATAGTCAATTATAAATCCAAAATTCAAACCTTCCTCCCCAACTTCAAGATTAAAAGTAGTATTCTCAACCTTAACCGAGCTGACATCTATCCCATTTGAAGTAGGCAAACGCAATAACTTGGCAGAAATATTATCGGCATAGAGGATTGTGTCCCCTTTTTGGCTTGCTAAATAGACATCCTTCAAATTAACTCCATCAAAGATATTAATACTAATTGCACCTATCCTAAAATCAGTATTCCACTCTTTGGAGAAAAAATCCGATGCCTTTGCTGCCAAAATTGACTGCATTATGGAAGTATTGAGAAAAGCAATGAAAAAATAAACCAATATAAAAGCCGTTAATAGTGAGTAACTAATAACTTTTAGAATAAGCTTTAAATATCTTTTTTTAGGTTTTTGTTTATCTATTTTCATTACTTTTGCAAATATATTACTTTATTTTGCATTATAATGTTACACGCGAGCAAATAATTTAAAATTTTTCAAACAACTAAACGATTAAACAACTAAACAAAAAACAAAAAACAAAAAAATGTCCTATATATTAGCAATTGAATCTTCATGTGATGACACCTCAGCAGCTGTAATTAATGATAATCAAATACTTTCAAACATTATTGCATCTCAAAAGATTCATGAAAAATACGGAGGAGTTGTTCCTGAATTAGCATCAAGAGCCCACCAACAAAACATTATCCCTGTTGTTGATACAGCCATTAAGGAAGCTGGTATAAGTAAAGATGACCTCTCAGCCATTGCTTTCACTCGTGGACCTGGACTCTTGGGTTCATTGCTTGTGGGAGTAAGTTTTGCCAAAAGTTTAGCAATGGCACTCAACATCCCACTAATTGACGTAAATCATTTAGAAGCACATGTATTAGCACATTTCATAAAAGATAGTGATGAAACAAAATCACCCTCATTTCCTTTTCTATGTCTATTAGTTAGCGGTGGAAACACTCAAATCATATACGTTAAGTCCCCCTACGAAATGGAGATAATTGGCAAGACAATTGATGATGCAGCAGGAGAAACCTTCGATAAGGTTGCTAAAATCCTATCTCTTCCCTATCCAGGAGGACCACATATTGACCGATTAGCAAAAGAAGGAAATATAAATGCTTTAAAAATTGCAGAATCCAATATGCCTAACTACGATTATAGCTTTTCGGGGGTTAAGACAAGCATACTCTACACACTTAGAGACCACTTAAAAGAAAACCCTAACTATTTGGAAGAAAACCTAAACAATATTTGTGCTTCTGTTCAACATAGAGTTGTAACCATGCTTTTAAAGAAATTGGAAAAAGCAGCCAAAGACCTAAAAGTTAAAGACATTGCAATTGCAGGAGGAGTTTCAGCAAATTCCTATCTAAGAGAAAAACTAATTGAACTTGGCACGAAACATCATTGGGGAGTTTTTATTCCACCTTTCCAATACACCACCGACAATGCAGCAATGGTTGCCATAGCAGGATACTATAAGTTTTTGAAAAAAGACTTTGCTACATTAGACAAAACAGCATTCACTCGTTAAAAAAAAGAAAGAGAATGAGGATATTTCTAATTGGATTTATGTTTAGTGGTAAAAGCACAGTTGGGAAGAAACTTGCCTCAATAATGAATTACAATTTCATTGATACAGACAAATACTTTGAAGAGAAATACAAAATCTCTATTTTTGACTTCTTTGAAAAGTTTGGAGAAGAAATGTTTCGCAAATTTGAACACGAAATCCTTAAAGAGTTAGTTGTAAAAGATAACGTTATAATTTCCACAGGAGGAGGATTACCCTGCTTTAATGAAAATATGGACATAATAAACAAAGAAGGAATTTCCATTTACTTAGAAATGCCCTACAATGCAATAATAAACCGTCAAAAAAACTCTAAACAAAAACGCCCACTACTAAAAAATAAAACCCAAGAAGAAATAGAGACCTACCTCTTAGACCTACTAACAAAAAGAGAACCCATTTACCAAAAATCAAAAATCACAATTGACGCACAAAATATAGATTTCTATTCCCTAAAAGAAACCATAGAAAGCTATTCTAAATAACGCTCTATTTAGTACCAATTTATGTTGTGCGGGATTTCCGAATCACACACTTCCTTATTATTAGGATATGTTATCCGACTTACATTAACCATTAACAATTAATCAGTAACTATTAACTAAGATATGTTATCCTTTTGATTATTCTTAAAAATGAAATAACGGATTGAAAATCCTTATAGTAATATAGTGCGGGATTCGGAAATCCCACACAACAAAAAGATTGCTGCAATTCGTCAGGTAAGAAACGAAAAGAATATCCCTCAGAAGATAGAGCTTGAGCTTCATATCAAGTCTTCTTCAAACGATAACCTTCTTTTCGATGGAATAATAACCAAGCTTTGTAATCTTTCTAAGTTGGAATATATCCAAGACAAGAAGGATGGCGCTCTTTCTTTTATGGTTCGCACAACGGAGTTATTTATTCCTCTTGGAGACACAATCAACAAGGAAGATGAGATAAAGAAACTCACCGCAGACCTTGATTACTATAAAGGATTTAAGCTGTCTGTTGAAAAGAAACTTTCAAACGAAAAGTTCGTTTCAGGAGCTCCTGCTCAGGTAGTAGAAAACGAGAAAAAGAAACTTTCCGACGCCGAACAAAAAATCACCTCAATAACCGAGCAACTAAAATCTTTAGTATAATGCATTTTAAAAAGGGAGGTTTTTATAATAAGCCTCCCCTCAAATACAATGTCAACTATATAAATAAGAATTAATATTTATCTAATTCCTGATTATCTTACGAGAATAAACATTCTTTTCGGTTCTTACTTTTAGGATATAAACCCCTTTTGGCAATAGAAAAAGGCTTAGTTTTTCTGTTTTTGCTTTTGGATTATTTTTCATAAATATTAACTGCCCATTCATATTATAAAGAGAAAAATCAATTATCATTTCTCCTTGTGCTTTTATATTGACTTCATTATAGGCAGGGTTAGGATAAATAATTAAGTTATTACTATTCTCTATTGCTATATCTTCTGCAGTGCTAAGATAAGGATGAAGAAAGGTAGTATCAGTATATTTTGCCATAAAAGCATTACTTCTTCCACTACTTCCATTTAAAGAAATATCTCCAAAACTAATATTATTACTATACATTCCTGTTATAAATAAATCTCCATTATCATTCATTATTGTATTACCATCCCTTGTTTTTCCAGGATCAGCAAAAACAGGAATATTATTTACTTCAATTAACTCTCCATTATCCATCCAACGAACAATAGCAAAACCTGGATATGTTACTCCTCCTGTATGATATACGCTATCTATTCCTTTTAAATGATGTATATATCTTAATTTTTTAATTACTTGATTATTTCTTGCAACAAAAGAATTTTCTGATTGCCTTTGAAAGAATACCCCATTAGTTACTCCATGAGAAATATATCTTCCTGTTTCCTTATTTAATTTGGCAAAGAATAAGCCAACTTTTTTAGGTGTGCCTGTTGATGTATCTGTCTCAAATAGTAATTGAGTTCCATCATCAAAATATAATTTGCAAATTGTAGAGTCATAAACAAGTTGATTATTTAAGATATATGCTAAGGAGTGGTATGCGTAACCTGATATGTATATAGAATTATTATCTTTATTAATAGTTGATGT
>DHCV01000038.1 GCA_002399025.1 Bacteroidales bacterium UBA4893
GAAAGATTTTCATCATTATCTAAGAAAGCATTTTCTCCCATAGTTCCTGCAATATAGATATTGCCTTGTGAATCATAAACAGAACGGGTTATCTGATTGTATAGTCCCCCATTCATATTATCATCTTGCCCTGAATAAGACTTTGCCCATTGCCACTCTCCCTGTGATTGGAGATTGATTATGTTTAGAAATAAAAACACAAGAAGAATTAATGGTTTGATAATAAGTAATATATTTTTCATAATCTAAGAATTTAAATTGACAACAAAACTATTTCACTATATAAACACTTTTTTACCTAAATTTGTTTATAATTTTTTAAATAAAAAAAATACGGTGCCTTATTTGCACAAGACACCGTATGTCATTTTTGTAGATAAAAGCCTTTTTCTACTTCTTTATTAGTTTCAAGTAATAGGCTTTTTGTGATTTGTTCATTACTCTTACAAAATATGTTCCTGAAGGAATATCATTTATATCTAATGTATTATTATTAGATATCACCTTTAGTTTTTTACCTGTGATATCAATTAAAAATACTTCAGTAATATTTGTTGGTTCTATTCCTTCTATCGTTACATAAGTTTCTGCAGGATTTGGGACTAAATAAGGAGAGTCTTTATCTATCTTTGTTTGAGTGTTAGTTTGGGTAGTATTTGTTTTAGATTTAGATCCAGACATTCCTAGAAGTTCTGCTGCTTTTATACAGACTTTTGCTTTGCAAATTTTATCATCAATACACATCAATACATAGAAGCAAACTTCTTCATGATTTAGTGCCATTTGTGTTAGGTCTCCATAGTCAAACATTGCTATTCCATCAATATATGGCAGATTTAAATTATAGAAATGAATCCTGTCTGGTTCTGTCCATACATTATAGACAACAGATGGATTATTTGGCAAACCCAAAACATAGTAAAATACCAAAATGCCATCCATATTCTCTTTAAAATTTATCTCCTTTAATTCTACTTCACATTTATCTGTCATACATCCTGAAATATCTATATTGACAGAGAATTTTTTCATGCAATCACTTTGAGAACTATATAAACTAAACTCTGCTAATGCAACAGAAGGATCTGTTAATTCAAATTCTATTTGAATATAGGTACAGTCTCCATTATTTAAGGTTATTGGAAGAGAAGGTGATGAGCTAACAATATTTACTCCTGTCATTGCGTTAAGTTGGTCAAAAGTAATTGTTGAACCACTATTATTACATAATATAACTGAGGATTGATAAAATACTTTGCATTCTTTTATATAACATTCATCCTTATTATTGGAAGTTATACTTATTCCATCACATCCACAGTTATCAGCTTGTTCTATTGTTAGTGTTGGAGATGATGTATAGCAATTGTTATTATTATAACCTGATTCTAAATAGTATGTTCCCAAGAATGGTATTGGTAATGACATTGTATTTCCATTACCCCCATCAATTCCTTGAGAATTATAATACCATTTCCATTCTACCGGAATAGCAGAAAGTCCATAAACATCTAAATTATCTGGAACACATTTCTTATAACATCCTGTTAAAAGAGCATCAAAATTAGGTGCTGGCTCAATAAAAATTTTAGCATCATCAGACTTACATCCACTAATTGGATCAACATTATATGCTGTGGCAAAGCCAGGAGTATAGTAATGTGCAATATTATTATGAATACCAATATTCCAATAGACGGAATTATTATTTTGTTCTTGTAAAATGACTGGTGGTGTATGAATGCATGGATTTCCTCCAAAAATAAGTTGGGGTACAGGAGGATTTGAATATACATGGAAGTTATGACTAACAGTAGTACTGCATTCTCCTGGAATTGAAACAACAAGTGTTGCAGTATAATCTCCGGGTGTTTGAGCAGTAAATGAGGTAGTTGATTGGTCTGGATTGTTTAAAGTTACTTGACCATTAGGCCCTGTTACTGTCCAACTATAAACATAATTTGGACCCATAATGCTTTTTAATTCAACAGTTTCTCCTACACAGTATTTTGTTTGTGCTGAAATATAAGCATAAGGTTTATTTAAGAACCCTACATTTATATCACTTTGACCTATACAGCCAATATTACTTATGACTTTTACCTTATAATCTCCTGTGTAATATGTTAAGTATTCATAATCATATGAAGTAGTATTAATCGAATTTTTAATTGGATTCCATAAATAACTCATAATATTATCAGGAGAAGAATATGATATTAATCTGGATTCACCTGGACAAACAGGAGATTCGTGTCCTGCAGGGAATTCTAATCCTCCTGTTGCATTATTATTTGCAGTTATTAAATTTTTAATATTAGTTGCTGTACATCCATTATTATCAGTAACAGTCAATGTTAGATGTATGTCTTGTACATCTATACCAAATGTATGATATATATTATTATATTTCCCTACTGCTCCATCTCCAAAATCCCAATAATATTTTAAATTTGGTGCTCCTGTTGTTATAGCTGTAAAAAGGAAAGGAACTTTCTCGCATAATAGCGTAGGATTAGGCCCTGAGTGAGTTATACTGGTTATTGTTGGGGAAGGATGAAGGTCAATTGATTTTTGAAGAGTACAATCCAAATGACTGAGTGTTACGGTATATGTTATTGAAGCTTGTGGTAAAGGAATATTTACAAACGTTTCCATTTGCCCAGCTCCTATTGTTACATTGTACCCTCCAGTTATTGTGAAATGCAATACCCTTGTTTGTTGATTGGATGCAGGGTAGTATTTAGATTTGTCTTCAATTTTTAAGCTATGTGTAGAGCAATCATAACTTAATTTAAAGTCAGGTATATAAGGAATAGTAACTGTTTTATTCCCTATATGACAATCAGGACTACTATTTGTTGCATAAACATATATTAAATGTTGTCCTACCTGATCATATGTTATTGTTGCAGTATGTGTATTATTACTTAATACAACTTCTCCATCAGTATTCCATGCTAAATTATATGGCGAGCTGGCAGTTAATGTTACCTCATTACATGAATATATTGGATTAGAAAAAGTTATGTCATTTATGCAATTATTGCCGGAGTGATTATAACATTTTGATGAAATACATCCTGTATTAGGATTGGTAAGAGAAAAACAATACATGCCTGGCGTTGTTGTTGTACAACTATTACCACTAATCTGTCCGTCTGGAGTACTCCATCCTTGAGAATAGTTTAGTCCAATTGGATTATCGATATCATTTATAATATTTCCCGTTAGTGTTGTCCCACTTATTCCAATTGAAATAGTTGGTGAATTAAAGATATGTATTGTTTGCGTTACTGTTACAGGATCGCAAGTATTGTCTGGAGTATATGTTAACTGGATATTATAGTCTCCTCCGGTATTGAAAATGTGATATGCAGGATTAACTCCTTCATAGGTTTCACCATCTATTATCCATGTGTAATTTGCAGGATTATTACTTCCACCTGTTGCAGTAAATGCAATTGAGTGTTTTGAACATTCATCACTCATAGTTATGGTAGGGGCAGTTGCTTGTGGTATAACATTAATTTGAATTGGAGTTGTAGATGATAATGTATTGCAATAAGTTCTTTTTAAGTTAATACTAAATTGAGGGTAGTTTCCATTTGCCATATAGTTGATTAGAACATTAACACTTGGAGATGTTTTATCATCGATAACTGTTGCTCTTTCTTCAGGAACTACTAACCATTCATAAAATACTCCTTCTTGCTCTGGACAAGAAAGGGTAATTACTTCTCCTGGGCAAACTGTTTTTGATGTTGGTAGATTTGATGGATTTAAAGAAAACTCAGTAATATTATAAAGGTATGGATCTGACTTACAGCCTGAAACATTATCAACTTTAAAAACATTTACTCCGCAAACTTGTTGTGCAAATGTTACGGTAAAATTATCTCCAATGCCTGTTTGCGGTGCAGCAGTTGAGCAAACTGGAGACCACTCTAAGTGACAATTATCAATATTTGCTGTTGGTTGAAGAGATAGCATAACAGAAGAATTAGGACAAGCAGTTGTTTCGCCTTCAATCATCCCTGCTGTTAATGCGGTTGGTTTTCCATTTACTCTTACTGCAAAACTTGCAACATTACAATAATTTGGATTCTCTGCTTTAACTATATATGAGCCTACTGTATTAAATTGGTAGTTTAGTGTAGCACTTTGTGTTGTTGTATTGATTTGTTGATTATTTTGATTTAATACTCTCCACGTAACGCTTACATTGGCATCTGTAGAAAATGTTCCAATATTGCCAGCACAAATATTATTATCTTCACTAACTATTGCTAAAACCGGTTTTACTTCTATTGTTTTTGTTGGACTGGTAAGTGGACCACAATCTATAAATTCACATTCATAGGTTGAACTTAGAGTATAAGTTCCCGGAGTAATAAATTCTAACATTATTTCATTTATATTATCTCCATAATGTATATTAACTCCTTGACTTGGAGAAACTGTCCATTGATAATTTGTACTGCCCCATAATGGTAACCCGTACTTTATTGTTTTACCTTGACATACTTCTTCTTGTCCTGATATAATTGCATGACTTGATATGATAGGTATTTTTACTGACATTATTGAATGACACATATTATTACATAATGTTCCGTCTAAGCCTATTGTTCCATACCCACTTTCAGGACTTCCCCATGACACTTCTACAGTTGGTGAATTCTGCCCACTTATTATTGTTCCTCCTTCTACTATCCAGTCAAATTGACTACAATTGGCATTTAAAGCTTTATATACTACGGTACTCCCTTCACAAACCGTTCCATAGCACGATAATTGTAAATTTTCCCCATCTATTATTCTTATCTTAAAATGTTCCTCAACTTCACATCCACAATAAGACATTATCTTATGAATAACTCCTGTCTCTTGTTGAATATTTTCTATTGTATAATTTTCTGTAGAAGCTGTGCTATAAATGCTTTCCCAATAGTAACCTGTAATATTTGTTTGATCGTTTACACTTGTATTTATAAATTCAACCTTCCCTCCAAAACATACTTCAATTATTTTTTCCCCACTATTTGGATCTATATAATATTCAGGTTCTGTAGCTGTGTTAATATTAGGTGTTTCAATAAGAAATACATTTTTTTCTGTTTCACATTGTGTACCATCAGTAAGAGTTACTATAACTTTAATGGAGCCAAAATTTGTTGAACCCCACGTAACATAAACGCTACTACCATTTGTCCCTGTTACCGTTCCTCCTAATACCGACCAATTATAACTTACTGCATTGTCACTTACTGCATCATATCTTACATTACTACCTTGACATGCTGCTATTGCATCCTCCATGTCTTCATTAAGTAATTGAGGAAATACTTTGTCTAAATATTCTGTCAAAAGACATTCAGGTCCATTGTTAAGAATAATAACATTGCAACCTGTCTGTGCATTTATAATAAACGTCATCATTATAAATGCAAGAAATAATAATAATCTCTTTTTCATTTCACTGATTATTTCATTTGTTTAAAAATAAATTTGATTAACTGATATGAGTTGATACAATAATCATTTAATTATTTGTTCTAATATAAACTATATTTATTTTGATTATATCAATCTCAAATTAATTAGAATAGATTATATCTTTTCTAATTAGAATTAGATTTTAGGTGCTAGCATATAAATAGCTAACACCATCGCCTGCTAAATTTATTTTTGCAGAGGAAGAAAATATCTTTCTTATAGATATTTATTACGAAAATACAACCAAGACTTTTCATAAATCTTTAGTTTTATTTGATTTATTTTTTAATGCGGCAAATATAGAATTTTAATTTCTTTCTACATAATAATTATGGAAATATTTTTATCGAAAGATAAATAATTTAGTTTCTTCAGATAAATAAAGATATGCGTTATTTCTTTATATAATTAGGGTTTCAGTTAGTTTATTGGTGCTAAAAAGTCAAATAAAATTATAATTATTTAGTCATTAATTCAATAATAAAACCATAATTCAAATAAAAAAAGAGGTATTTGAAATGTAAAAATGAGTTCCTAAAATTAAACTTCATATATTTGGAATTATATAAGCTCTTTTGGAAATTAAAGTCTTGTTTTGTTGAAATTAAAAGGGATCTTTTTCTAAGGAAACGGGATATAATTCCAATTAAACGGGATATAAAAATATTTTAATAGGAAATAAATTGTGCTACAATGGGCATCGTGGTGGTGTTACAATGGGCATCGTAGACTATCTACGATGTGCATCGTAGTTTTTAAGGAATTTTAAGGAAATTTGTTTGTATTAAATTCTACTCTTTTGAATTTGAGTAGATTTATTGATGCAAAGATACAAAATATTTTAGAATTATTATGCGAAAAAATGATAATTCAAAGAAAGAATGGTTGAATAATGTTTTGTCTGTTCTTATTTGTTCTAAAGGGGAAGAAGAATAAAATAGCCATTTACTATTAACGGATAATAAATATATCTTCGTTGTCTTTCTTCATCATATACTTTTCTCTACCATATTTCTCAATGGCATCCATATCTGTTCTAAGTTTGATGATATTAATGCTGTCCTGTTTGATTTCATTAAGGTAAAATTCTTTCTTTGCCTGCATTTCATTTAACTGCTTTTGAAGTTTATAATAATAAACTAAACTATTCTCACCAAGAATCAAAAGCAAGGCAAAACCAACACTAATCAAAAAGTAGCGATTGATTATGAGTTTGAAGATATTCTTTTTGTTGATAAATGATGGGAGCTTGAACTTCATTATATAATTTTTTTATCGTAAAGGTCAATTATGGTTTCTCCTCCAGTTAGCCAATAGGTATTAAGTCCAACTTTTTTTGCTCCTTCAATATGTTGGGACGTGTCTTCAATGAAAAGTGTTTCTTCTGCTTTTATGCCTGCATCTTTCAGTAGCCACTCAAAAGACTCTGGGTGTGGCTTACGCATTTTGATTTCGTTGGAAAAATAGGCTTTGGTAAAAAGATATTTGAATATATCAAAACCAAACTCCTCTTCATATCTTTTCTTCAACATCTCAATATGAAGCTCGTTAGTATTGCTAAAGAGATAAATATTATACTTTAGTTTCAAAAGACCAATCAATTCAATTCTTTCCTTTGGCAAATCAAGTATCATTGAAAACCAAGCATTATCAATCTGCTCATTGGTTAAATTCATTCCAATCAAATCTCTTACTCCGCTACGGAACTCCTCAATTGAGCATTTCCCTTCCTCAAATTTATCAATTATTTCTACTTGATGAGCCTGTGTAAAATGTTTATCAAAATCCTTAACCCCATATTCTTTAAAGGTTTCAACCATTTTATAATAATCCACATTTAGTATAACTCCACCCAAGTCAAGTAGTAAATTCTTTATTTCGCTCATTTCTTTTCTTCTTCCTTTCTATAATGATTCCAGCCTTGAGCCTTAAGCTCTATGGTAGTATTTTGAGGAGTTACCATCTGACAACCCATAGATTTATCTGTAATATGCCCAATGACTGTTATATTTTCATTTTCTTTAATCTTTTCAAAATCCTTTTGATTAATAGTAAAAAGCAGTTCGTAGTCCTCTCCCCCATTCAATGCTCCAAGGTCCGCCATTATCTTAAACTCTTCTAAAGTTTTAGATGTTTGATAGTCAATTGGGAACTTTTCAATATAAAGTTCACAGCCCACATCGGAACTTTTACAAATATGTAACATCTCGGAGGCTAAGCCATCGGAAATATCAATCATTGAAGTAGGAAGAATATTATTCTCTTTTAGCCATTCAATAGTTTTCTTGCCTGCCTCTGGTTTAAGTTGACGCTCTAAGACATACTCATAAGTTGCAAGGTCAGGTTGAAAATTGGGATTGGCCTTAAAGGTTACTTTTTCTCTTTGCAAAACCAAAAGTCCTGCATATGCACCTCCCAAATCTCCACTAACGCAAACAAGGTCATAAACCTTTGCTCCATTACGGCGAACTACCTTGTCCTCATCCACCTCTCCAATAACACTTATGGAAATAAAAAGACCAGAAACAGATGATGTGGTGTCGCCACCAACAATATCAACATTATACTTCTCACAAGCCAAATGAATGCCTGCATAAAGCTCCTCCAAAGCTTCAACGGAATATCTATTGCTTGCTGAAATTGTTATTGTGATTTGCTTTGGCTCTCCATTCATTGCATAAATATCAGAGAAGTTTACCACACAAGCCTTATAACCTAAATGTTTTAAAGGAGTATAAGCAATATCAAAATGTACTCCTTCAAGCATAGCATCAGTTGAAACTAAAACAATTTTATCCTTATACTTTAAGGCAGCCGCATCATCTCCAATTCCAATAATTGTTGATTGATTCCTAATATCTTGCTTTGGATTTAATCTTTCAATCAATCCAAATTCGCCAATCTCATCTAACTCAGTTCTTTTTTCCATTAAAAACCATATAAATTTAATGTTGCAAAGATAGTAAAAAAATATGGGGCTAAGATTATAGATGTAATAGATTTCTATTTATCTAACAAATATAGATAGTTGGCATAGCCCTCTTTTTCCATACTTTCCTTTGGAATAAAACGCAATGATGCACTATTAATGCAATATCGCATTCCTCCCAATTCCTTAGGTCCATCATTAAACAAATGTCCAAGATGAGAATCGCCTTTCTTGCTTCTTACCTCTGTTCTAATCATCCCAAAACTGTCATCAACTTCTTCCTCAATTTTATTATAGTCAATTGGCTTTGCAAAACTTGGCCAGCCACAATCAGAATCAAACTTATCCTTTGAAGTAAAAAGAGGCTCTCCTGTTGTTATATCAACATAAATCCCTTCATCTTCATTGTCCCAATACTCATTCTTATAAGGCGGTTCTGTAGCATTTTCTTGAGTTACCTCATATTGAATTTTTGATAATTTATTCTTCAAAACCTCATCACTTGGCTTTTGAAAAGGATTATAGCTTGGAGTTTCTTTATATTGGTTTGCTTTCTTAGCCAAATCAAACAAATCTTTCCCAATATGACAATAGCCTCCTCTGTTCTTATCTAAATAATCTTGATGATAGAGTTCGGCATCGTAAAAATTCTTTAAAGGCAATACCTCAACCACAATAGGCTTATCATATTCTTTTGAAATAACTACAATTTTCTTTTCAATAATTGGCAAATCCTTTTCATCAATATAATATATGCCTGTTCTATATTGAGTGCCTATATCACCTCCTTGTTTGTTTAGACTTGTTGGGTCTATGGTTTGAAGAAATAAATCAATCAAAAGCTCTAAGGAAACAGCATTTGGATTATAAGTAACCTTAACCGTTTCAGCAAAACCGGTGTCTCCATAGCAGACTTCCTTATAGGTTGGATTTGCAAAATTTCCATTAGCATAACCAACCTGAGTTTCTTTCACTCCTCTAATAAGCTTTAAGAAATGTTCCGTTCCCCAAAAACAACCACCTGCAAAATATATCTCTTTCATTTCAGTATTATCTTTCATAATTATATTAGTTTTAGTTTGACTAAATGAACAAGAATTTAGAGATAGAACCATCCCCAATATATATAATAAATATTTAGTCAAATTCATGTTCATAACCATTTCCTAATTAAACGAATTAATGGGTTTAATATTTCAAAATCCACTTTTCTTAATATAAAAGACAAAGGGAATTGACTTATTTTTCAATTCCCTTGTTCTATTTTATTCTTTCTTCGTTTTAAAATTTTCTTTCTTCGTTTCAGTAAATTCTTTCTTCGTTTTAATTTCCTGAAACAGCGTTTTAAAAAAGCAATTCATTTTCTAATTAATGATTGACTATTAGTTTAATTGTTTTATTAGTATTATTTGTTGTTAGTTTAATATAATAAATACCTGAAGGATAATTCTTGGTGTCTAAGATTAGTTCTTCTTTATTTGCTTCAATATCATAATTTTTTAGCTGCCTACCATATAAATCATAAACAGAAATAATAGCCTTTTCATTCAAATTATTTATTCTTATTACTGAGCTATTATTTGTTGGATTAGGAAATATATTTATTGACAAATCATCACTAATTATGTCTTCATTTAATGAAAGTGTAGTAAAGTTTTTTACTGTTCCATAAACCGTTCCTGCAATATTTACGAAGTAAGTTGTATAATAGAATAAAGAATCTGACGGTAAATTCTCAAGTCTATAATGGAAGTCGGTTAAAGTACTATTATATATTATTGGAATTTTAACAACACCCTCTGATAGAAGATTAATGTCAGGTTGATTATCTAATAAAAATCCCATTTCAACTCCTGTTGTTGCATTACCATTGCTTACTAATAATCCATTTAAAATTACAGAAGAATCTGTAATAGAACTAGCATCAAGAGTTTCTACTTCTCCTTCTAAAATAGTTACCAATGTTGTAAAGCCAACCCCAACCCAATTGGATATATAAGAATAATCTACTCCTCTAACATAAGCGATATAAGGTGTTGCACCAATTAGATTATCAAACATAAAGTTTGTATCTATTACTTGAATTGGAGTTATTGTGGTATCTAAAGTTACTTCCCAAAGAACCTCGTCATCACCCTTTTGCCATAAGAAATAAGCACTAGTATCTGTAATATTTGTTACTAAAGCGTTTATTGGAGAAGGACAATATCTTTTATGATTAGTTGTAAACTCAACTCCTACCCATGGAGAATGAGAATATACACAATTAGAACGGACATAAGCTGTGTAATGTGTGGAATCTGATAAATTAGAGAATTGATAATTTGTGTCATTTACATTAATATGATTAACTAATGTATCTAATGATACATCCCAAGATGTTTCATCTCCAGCAGGACTCCAAGTAAAGAAAGCAGAACTTTCAGTTGTATTAGTTATTGTCAATGAATTTGGCTCAGGACAAGGAGGTGAATAGTTTTGATTATAGTCTATTAGGACATCATCAATATAATAATTACAAGAATTACATTTAAATGAAATATAACGACCATTGCCTGTATAATTACTAAAATCAACATTTATAGTTTCCCAAATATTTTGATAAGTAGCAGCTACTGATGTTATTGAATCAAAAGTGCTTCCATCATTTGGATCACTCATAATTCCAATAGTTAAATAAATAATGTAATAATAAGGTCTTTTAATCGATAAACTCACTTTCAAATCACTAATATTAATACTTGAATCAATTTGCGGAGTTGAAGCAATTGAATAATCACCATCAAATGCAAGAATATCCAATCCATTTGGAGGAGAATTATTTGTAAAAGTTACTTGTGGAATTCTATATGGGTCTGTAGAATATCCCGTCCAACAAGGAAGCATATCAGTTTCAATCCAATATACTGTATCAAAATTTTCAAAAAATGGAATTGATGAAATTGTAGCACAAGGAGTACTAAACTGCGAAAAATGACTTGCAGTTGAAAGTCCATTACCACAAATAGTTTTTACATAAACATCATATGTTGATGCTTGATATATTCCAATGAGATTATAAGGGATTGAAGTAACATAAACAGAGTCAGTTGTTGCAGTGCCAATCTTTCTATAATATAAATACCAAGCAGTATCTGAAGAATGTGTAGGCAACCAATTAATAGTTGCATGATTTGAACCAACATTACTTATTGATATTTGAGTTGGCTGAGCACATTGTGGGATATAATCTATTTCAATATCATCTAATGTAAAATAATAAGGATTTCCTACAGTTTTAAATGCAATGTATTTGTCAGTACCAGCAAGAAGAGTTGAGTTAAATAGCACTTCATATTCTCTCATAATATTATCATTACATGAAATTTCAAAAACGTCTTCAAAAGTATTCGTATCATTTTTATTGCTCATAACACCAACAATTAATGTAGAAGTGAAATTTTCATTTGCACCATATATATCCTTCATTTTAAATTTAACTTTTAAAAGATTAATATCTTCTTCAATTTGAGGAGTAATTACATAATGAGGAGTATTCCAATTGCTATTAAGCATTAAACTTGAAGGATATGATGAGTAATTTTCTTGAATAATTGTTGGGTTATTAATTGATGACCAGCAAAGAGGATAATTTAATCCAAAGTTTGAATAAGAATCAAAGTTTTCTATGTAAGGGAAAGAAGATATTTTTCCACATTGTGTATGAAAGGTAATTGTATCACTATTATCTGTAGGAGTATTACAGTCTAATCTAACATAAAAATTATAAAAAGTTGAAGGTGCTAAATTTGTAAGGTGATAAGGTAAAGAAGTTACATAAACTGAATCAAAACTAATGTCAGAAGATTTCTTATAATATAGCCAGCAATTAGGAGCAGGAATTGTTATTGTGTTCCAATTTAACTCGGCGCTATCAGTTGTAATATTGGTTGCTCTTAGATTAATTGGGGTAAAACAATTACTATAATTATCTATATATACATTATCTATATCAATATAAGGATATGAAGAGTAAGTATTTGGTACTTTTGCTTTAAATGCTATAATATGTCCATTCCCAGTATAATTATTAAAATATACTGTTTTTTCAACCCAGGAAGTTTCTGTTGTAGAAAGAGTCGTTATTGAATCAAAAGTTGACACATCATTTTCATCAGACATAATACCTACTATTAAATTTTCTTGTTCTCCTTGCATCATAAATCTCATAAATAAATCATTAATATGAATGGATGAATCAAAAGTAGGAAGTAATGCATAACTGCTTGTATTTGGATATGAATTTGGATAGTATAAACCTAAACTATAAGAACTTTGATATCCACCATTATAAACTCTTGGAGTATTATTGTTTAATGGATTTATTCTATTCCAGCAGTCAATATAGTTAGAACTGTTATATGTTTCAAAATCTTCATAAAAAGGGATTTGTGTTAAATAATTACAATCAGTAGTAAAAGTAACAATGTTACTTATTTCCAAAAAAGTGGAATCGCAAACTAATCGAAGATAAGCATTATATTTTGTATTTGGTAATAGGTTTGAAAAAGAATAACTTAGATTATTAATTACAGGAATTGAATCATAATAAATTGAATCATTTTCTTTAATATATAAATACCAAGAACTGTCATTTGCAAAGGCTGTCCATGATGCTAATGCACTTGATTGAGTAATATTGGATACATTTAATTCTGAAACCACACAATTATTTGGAAGAATAGAAATATTATCTATTGCGGCTGGTGGTTGAGCCCCTCTACCATCATTAGTCCAAACAAAAATTAATTTTTTAATTGTCCCATTTGCTCCTAAATATGGAAGTTGAATAGTATGATTATTTATTGTTGTTGGATTTGATGGATTACAAAAATATGACCTATTTCCTGAAAAAAGAATTACACCATCTGTATATGAAGTAGTAGAGAAATCAGGTCGTGTAGAAGAACCTGTAAATACAACATCTTCATCAACAAGAAATACTTTTAAATAATCAAAATTAATCTCTCCTCCAATTCTTGAATTAAAAGATAAAGTATACCCTCCTGCCCCAGAAACCTCAAATAATCGAGAAGCAACTACAGTACTAGCACCTTGACTAACTAATGCTCCAAAATAATAAGTATTATTTAATCCATTATCTTGAGAAACATATAAAGAATAGCCTTCAATAGGAGATTGATTTACAGCTTGACCTATAAACCATTTATTAGGAGCATTTCCATTAGATATTTCCCAAGCATTTCTTTCATTCACTGAACTAAAATCACAATAATATGGTAAAGTTGCTGGAGCACCTTTTGTTATTATGTTTATATATGCCCAATTACTACCACAATTCTGCCTAATTCCAATTCTATAATTTGATGCAGGATTTAATCCATTGATTTGATATGGAAAATTAATTATTGTATCGTTAAAGTTAATTATCGTTTCATTATTCAAACTATCTCCTTCCAAAAGATATGAAATCTGATATCCTTGTTGTTGATAATTAAAAGTATCCCATATAAGCTTAACCATTGAATAAGTTATACTATCAGCACGAAAATCGTACACATTTGGACAAGGAGTATAATAATCAACATAAATATCATCCACTCTAGAATTATATTTGGATAATATAGTTATATATCTTCCCAATCCATTATAACTATTGAAATTTACTTCAAATCTATGCCATAAATTATCTGAAGGAGCGTTGATAATATTTATTGTATCAAATGTAGATAAATCATTAGGATTCTCCATAACACCAATCATTAATTTGGAACCCGATGAAGTTCTCCTAAATCTAAAAGATAAATTTACAGATGAAGTTGAAATTGTATCTTCTAACATAGGGAGTGATAAATAAGAATTATTATTCAAATATAATGATGTTGTTAGATTATATGTTTCTGTATTTTTCAATTCCACGTTTGAAGTTTTGTACCAACATATAGGAAAAGATGTTGATGAATAAATATTGAAATCTTCACTATATGGAAGTGTAATTTTCTTACACAAAGGAGAAAAGGTTATAACATTACTTTCTTGCCAGTTTCCATTTCCACATAAAACCTTAACATAAGCATTATATTGAACTTGATCTGGACATTCTAAAACAAAAGTTGTTGTATCTAAATTAATAAAAGAATAAACTTCAGAATTAAATGGCTTATAATATAATACCCACGCACTATCACTATATCCAGCAGTCCACTTTAATTCAACACTGTCTTCATAAGAATTTAAAACACTTAAAGTTGGAGAAGCACAAGGATTTTCTTGTATTGTTATATTGTCTATTGCAGCAGGATAATATCTTTGTCCTCCATAAGCATCAGCATATCTATTTGTCCATAGTAAAATTAATTTCTTTATAGTTCCAATTTCTCCTTGATATGGAATATTTATTGTGTGAGAATTGATGACAATAGGATTTGAATTATTATAAAAATATGGGAAAGCATCATTATGAAAATAAGAATAAGGACTGTTCACTTCACCTCCAAATAATATTGCACCATCTGAATAATTTTTTGAAGCATAATATGGAGCATAAGGAGTATTAGTACCTAAAAAACTTGTATTTGAATCAACAACAAAAACTTTTAACATATTATCAAAGTTATAATCTCCTTTTACTCTTGAATTAAAAGTAATTGTATAACCTCCTGCTCCATTTGATTCAAATAATCGTGAAGCAGTAACTACTGTGTTAGAATAATAATTCATAGTATTACTATCTCCATTATTATCTGAAACATACATAGAATATCCTGTCATATCTCCACTATTTATTGCTTGACCAAAAACCCATTTATTTATACAATCATCATTTGAGAACATCCATTTATCTCTTTCTTCTTGAGTTTCAAAATCACAGCTATATGGTAAAATAGCTGGAGAACCCATTGTATATGCATCTATTATTGTCCAAGCACCTCCACAGTTCTGTCTTATAGCGAATGAATAATGAGTTGAAGGAGTTAAATTTGAAATAAGAAAAGGTAAAGATGATGTGTTAGGTAGATTAATAATTGTAGTAGTACTATCAGGATTAAAGGTATCAGAATATGGAGAATAAGCTATTTGATAACCATTATGAGAGTTATTTGTAGTATTCCAAGAGAAAGCAATTGAATTATGAGTGGTTTCTATCGGCCTGAAATCATATACATTTGGACATTGAAGTTTATAATCAATAGTAACATCTCCTATACTATGAGCTCCATTTCTTCCTAAAGCTTCAACTCTGAATGCAATATGATTGTTTGTTCCTACAACAATATTATTGTCAATATTTATTTCGTAGAAACTTAAATCAGTATAAAAATTTGTTAAAATCAACGTATCAAACAAAGATACAAAAGTATTTGTGTCATTAGCATCACTCATTACTCCAAAAGAAAATTTAACTCCTGCATCTGACCAAGCATAATTTCTTGCATGAAATTTAACACTTAAACTATTTATATCTTTTGTAATTTTAGGAGAAATAAAATAGTTTCTATTTCCTAAATCATAAACATTCAAATTAACACCACCTCCATATATGTAATAATTACCACCCCAGCACAAAGGTGTGTAATTAGCCAGTGAACTAAAATCAAAATAATATGGGATAGTATCTATTGTTGCACAAATAGTTCTAAAAGAGATTTCACTCCATAAACTAAAAGTAGTATCATTACATGATTTTCTAAGTCGTACATTGTAATCACTATTTTCAAATAATGAATCTAAAATAATATAATTATTATCTGAATATTCATTATTTGCATTATTCCAATCATATTCAGAAGATAATTTATATTCTATTATCCAATTAGAAGTGGTATCATTTTCTTCCCAACTTATTCTTGCCTGATTAGGTGTTATATCACTTACATTCAAATTAAAACCATTAGGGCAAGTAGTAAAATTAAATCTAATATTGTTTCTATGATTAGAATTATTTCCGAAATCAGGTGTAGAATCAATCGTAAAAGTATTTGGATAAGTTAAATAAGCTGTTCGAGTTAGAGGTAAAGAGTTTTCTTCAGACAAATAACCTAATGTATCATTATGACAATTATAATTTAGCGATTTATTTGAGACAAATGTTATAACTAAATTAGAATTACCATCCAAAAAATAAGGTCTGTCAAAATAAATATAAGATAAAGCTATGGTATCATTAAAATCATATAAAGGATCATTAGTAAACACTCCATAATTATCTCTACTAAAAACCCTGGTCGAATTATCAAGAGAAATAAATTCATTCTGGAAAGAACTTAGAGTGGTTGTACCAATATATATTGATAAATTACCATTACATAAATAAGAAAAATTATAAGACTCTAATGCAATTGACTCAATATACATACCATTTTGATTAATCTCCTGAGCTGTAAAAATCTGCTGAATAAATGTGGATGTACTGTCATCAATAAAGAAAGGAATCTCTAAATTATTTGTTGTTCCATTTCCAATTCTAACAATTTGACCAAAGGATTGCAAACAAAAAAGTATTGCAATTAAAGATAATAGAGTTTTTTTCATGATATTTAAATTATTTCCTACGCAAAAGTACATAAATAATCATTACTATAATAAAAAAACAAAAAAATCCTTATTCATGACAGAATAAGGATTTTAAATTTTGTTACTAAGAACAATTTTATTTTTTAAATATTATGCTCCAAGAGTAGCTACCATAACTGCTTTTATGGTATGAAGACGGTTTTCTGCTTCGTCAAATACTATTGACATTGGGCTTTCAAATACATCTTCAGTTACTTCCATAGCTTCCAAACCATATTTAGCGTGGATATCTCTACCTACTTGAGTTTCTAAATTGTGGAATGCTGGAAGGCAGTGCATAAACTTAACGTTAGGATTACCTGTCATCTTAACAACATCCATATTTATTTGGTAAGGACGAAGTAGTTTTATTCTTTCTTCCCATACTTCTGCTGGTTCTCCCATTGATACCCATACGTCAGTATATAAGAAATCACATCCCTTAACAGCTTCTTCAACATTATCAGTGATTGTTATCTTAGCTCCAGTTTCTTTTGCAATTTCTCTACATTTTGCAACTAATTCAGCATCTTGTTGGCATGATTTAGGAGCAGCAGCACGGAAATCCATTCCCATTTTAGCGGCACCAACCATTAATGAATTACCCATATTGTTCTTAGCATCTCCTAAGTAACAGAAAGTAATTTTATTTAATGGTTTGTCAATATGTTCAGTCATTGTTAGGAAGTCTGCCAAGATTTGTGTTGGGTGAAATTCATTTGTAAGCCCGTTCCAAACAGGTACTCCTGAAAACTCAGCCAAAGCCTCAACGGTTGTTTGGTCATAACCTCTGTATTCAATACCATCGTACATTCTTCCAAGCACTCTTGCAGTGTCTTTCATCGATTCTTTCTTCCCCATTTGAGAACCTGAAGGTCCTAAGTAAGTTACGTGAGCTCCTTGGTCTAAGGCTCCTACCTCAAAAGCACAACGTGTGCGGGTTGAATCTTTCTCAAACAAAAGGACAATATTCTTTCCTTTAAGTCTTTGAGTTTCTGTTCCTGTGTATTTTGCACGTTTCAAATCGCGTGCTAAGTCCAAAAGATATTGAATTTCCTTTGGAGAAAAGTCTAAAAGCTTCAAAAAGCTTCTGTTTCTTAAGTTAAATGCCATATAATTTAAATTTTATTGTGTCAAAAAATTATTTATTTAGGGCACAAAGTTAAGAATTTATTCCCATCTGCAAAAATATTTGAAATTATAATAAGATTATCCGATGAAAACTAATGCTCTATCCTTTTATTTCTTCTTCTTTCCTGAGAATATTGGAGTAAATAACGCAAATGCAGCCATAGTATAACCCCAACCAGCAGCTTGAATATATGAACCAACATCTTTTAAATAAAGAATTACAGAGTCCATAACCCATTTATCTTCGCCCATTGTATCAAATAAGGGAGATATTACAATCATAATAATAAAATAAATCGCCCCAAGACTAATGGCGTAAGTATTAAAAAACAAAATCTTCTTTAATAAGCTATATGACCTAAAGCTTTCTTTTACATCTCTCATAATAAATCATTATTTAATCCATTTGCAAAGATAAAACAAATGATTGGAAAGCGAGAGTGAATAAAATATTTATATGCTTTTTCTATTAGGAATAGCTGGAATATTAAAAAAAATGATTTACTTTGCAAAGAGATTAATCATTGACAAAACAAATAATTATAAATAAAAAAATGAGAAAAATGAAAAGACTAAGCTTATTATTAATTGCAGTAATTGGAGTATTCTCCATGCTTTCTATTAGCAGCTGCCAAAACAAATCAAAACAAGCAGATGAAAATTCAGTACTTACAGTAGATGAAGTTCTGGCAAAAGGAGAAACCTTAACTGAAAAAGATATCACAATCGAAGGAGTTTGTACTCATACTTGTGCTCATGGTGGAAGGAAAATCTTCCTTATGGGTGAAGATGATTCAAAGACTATCCGTATTGAGGCAGGAGAAGGCAAGGATGCTTTTTCTAAGGATTGTGTAAATTCTATGGTTTCTGTTAAAGGTAAGGTTATGGAAGAGAGAATTGATGAGGAATATCTTATGAAATGGGAAGAAGGTATTAAAGCAAAAACTGCTGAAAAACATGGAGAAGATGAAGCTGGTTGCGAAACGGAAAAGAAAGCTTTAAACGAGACTCCTGCTGATAGCGAAATGGAAAGAATAGATAATTTCCGCAAACGCATTGCTGAAGAAAAAGCAAAAACAGGTAAGGCATACCTATCTTTCTTTTATATAGTTGCAGATTCTTACGAGATTAAGTAATGAAAGAGGCTGAAAGAAAGAATTTCGGTAATAAAATAAGGAAGTGGTCGCGAGTAATTCATCGCGACCTTTCTTTCTTTTTCTCAGGAGTAATACTTCTCTATGCCTTCTCTGGAATATTCCTAAACCATAAGAAGGATTTCAATTCTGATTATTCAATAAAGCAATACGAATTTGTAGTCCAAGGCTCCTACCCTTTAAATGCTAAGGACTTTGATGAAATAAGAGTGAAACAAGAATTGCTTAGCCAATACGAGGAAGAGAAGAATTATACCAAACATTATTTTCCAGACTCTCTTAGGATGAAAGTATTTCTCAAAGGTGGCTCATCCTTAGAATTGGATTTAGCCACTGGGAAGGGAATGTATGAATCAGTAAAGAAACGTCCCTTAATTAGTGGAATTAATCGATTGCATTATAATCCCAATCTTTGGTGGACAATATTCTCAGACCTTTTTGCCGTATCCCTAATCCTTATTACTATTACTGGTGCGATAATGAATAAAGGGAAGAAAGGATTATTAGGAAGAGGAGGGATAGAATTAATTATAGGCATAACCCTACCCCTATTATTTATTTTCTTTACTTAAGTTTTATTTACTATGTTTGTCTTTCTGATTAAAAAGTCTTGTATGAAATAGAAAGACAGAAAAAATAAACCCTGAAATAATTCCTGATAACAATAAGCTTAGCATGCTTTGTCTTGCGAACTCCTTGTCATAAAGCCAAGAAAAATAATCAATAATAAAAGCTACAACGCTATATAGCAAGCAGACATATATTGAATAAGAAAAAAACATTAAAACTTTTTTCCATAAGCTTGCTTTTTTATACTGTTGTTTAATTGATATTTCTCTAATCATAGTTGATGTGTTTTTGTTTGTAAATATTTAATTCTTCTTTTTAATCAAAAGCAATTTTTGTGGTTTTTGGATAACGGATTGTATAGATGATTTTAAAGGAGCGTGACTCCATTGGATTAAGTTTTATATCCCAATACAATAGCCCTGTCTTATCATCAATAATAGCTCCAGATATTTCTCCTCTTTCAATTATTATATCTTCAATATTAGAAACAGGTACCTGATCATCTATCCTTAAACTTGCAACCTCATCCTTATTATTCTTTGCAGTAATATCTATTGTTACAGTTGTTTCTAAAATGGAGCCTTTTCTATTAAATTTCTTTGGTTGAGTAAAACTTACCTTCCTGTCAATAACAACTCTCTTATCTTTTCCAATTGGAATTGAAAGCGTATCGGAAGTTTGATTAATGGAAATATAGGAATCGTTTACATAACTTTCATCAATATAAATTTTTGCCTTAGCATTTATCAAGTCCATATCTTCCCAAGAAGGCAAAAGAGCAGATAGATATACAATCTTTTCTTTCTTAGGCACTGCATTATACTTATAGAAAGAATTAGCTTTTTTCTCTTCCAAAGGAATAATCTTTGCTTTTTCTCCACTCTTAATTGTATAATTCATTTCAACCTCATATTCTTTAGCAAGAGAAGTAGCAAGAGAGTTTTTTGAAGAAGATTCATCATCAAAAGAAGATATTGTTTTTGTATCATCTACAATTTCAAAATCAGATCCTATTTCAAGAACTCCATTATAGTCTTCCATTCCTTCTTCACTATCTATTAAAGGAACAGCATAGGAAGCAATAACTACCTCTTCTAACTTTTGTCCTGAAGGTTCAAGAAATAGATTTCCTCCTGCTGAATAGCCTGAAGAACTAACTCTAACTCTATCTTTTTTTAATTTCTTATATCCCACAAAACTTGCAACTATATCATAATAACCAGCAGCTAAAGGTCTAATCATATATTCACCATCCATATTTGTTTGTGCTCCTCCTTTTTGCCCTCCATTTTGTTCTACAATAACATTAACAAAAGGCATTGGCTCTCCTGTTTGAGCATCAACAATTTTACCTGCCAATGTTCCATTTGATTTTGGAATATAATTAGAACTGTAAAGAGAATAAACCATAGGTTGTAATTCAAAAGGCTCTCCTTGTTCTTCAGAATCTTGGGTTGAAAAAACTAATTTAACATCGTCCCAGTCTTCTGAAGTGTTTTGTTGAAACTCTGTTTTAAGCAGAAATTGAGCATCATTACTTGACTTATTAAATTTTAAGTCATAGAAAGGATCCCACTTAATTCTATTTACACTATATTTATATTGAAGAGAGGTTTGAGTATCTTTTTGTGTGTATAAAGTAAGCTTAATATAGTATTCATTAATATTATTTTCTTGAGTTTCTTCATCTCCTTGCAGAATTAGTTGAATATTTGTTTCTAATTCTTTTTTCTTTGCTTCAAGTCTTAGAGATTCTTTTTCAGTTTTTGCTAGTAAAGATTTAACTTCAATGGATTTATTTCTGTAAAAAGATAAAACATCTTTCATTTTCTTTGCCTCCAAAAGAGAATCCTTTTGATAATATGACTGTATAGAATACATTACTTCATACTCTTTAAAATAAACTTCATCTAAAGTTTTTATATCATAAATCTCTTTATTTACTTTCTTCAAAGAGTCTTTTAAATTGCTTAGCAACTGCTTATTCTTAGCATCCAATTTCTCTTCGGCTGATTTATCTTTTCTAACAGTTTGAATGTAGGGTGTAAATTCTGTTATCATAAAGTCGGAAGAATTATTAAACTGTATGCTTTGTCTTTTTAAGTAAGGAGAGTTGCCGCATAAGATTATTTCATTAAAACCAGGCTTTAGAGAAAGAGGAATGCTTTTCTCTACTTGAGCCGAAGAAGAAAAGACTGTTACCTTATTAATTTTAGGGTATAATTTATTTTCCTCTTGAGAGTATGTAAGATTACTTATTAAAAGTATTGCTATTATTATAATTAAATTCTTTTTCATTTCTAATTCTTTTTTCTTTTACAACATTATTATACTCTATCCAATTAATCTAAAGGTAATACTACATCTTTAGGATATTTGCAAGTATATGAGAAAGTAAATGTTTTTGATTCTAATGGTTTTAAACTTGTTTCCCAGAATAATAGACCTGTCTTTTCATTATAATTTGCTCCTGAGAGTTCTCCTTTTGTAATAGTTATCTTTTCGGAATTGGAAATTGGGATTTGGTCATCAATCTTAATATCAACTTGAGTATTATTATTGTTCTTTACAATTACCTTTACATTAATTACCTGTTCCAACTCAGTTCCTTTTCTATTGGCTTCTATTGGCTTTCCTTTTATTACTTTTCTATCAATCGCAATCTTCTTTTCCCTTCCAACAAATAGTTTTAAAGTATCTGCTGTTTGATTTGTTATTATATAAGCTGAATTAACGTATTTATCATCAATATATAAGTTAGCACGAGCATTTGCCAATCCCAACTCTTCCCACAAAGGGAATAATGCTGCAAGATAAACTACCTTTTCTTTCTTTGGAACAGAGAAATATTTATAATCTACATTAGTCTTCTTTTCTTCCAAAGGAATAATCTTCGATTTATCTCCACTCTTGATGGAGTATTTCATCTTCACATCATATTCTTGAGTTAATAAATTATTACTTGAAGACATTCCTTTTGAAGCATTCTCTGTTATAATTTCATATGCAGGTTTATCTTCTTGTATTTTTCTATTTTCACTTATACCTCCAACTTGAGCAGTAACATAATCAACACTATTTCCAGCCATTCTTTGTTTGTAATCCCCTTGACTTGCTCTTGTTCCACCAAGTTCAACTTGTTCTTCTGCAATTGCATGTTTTGGAATATTTACAGAACCTTTTTTTGCAACTCCATTTACATAGGTTACCATACTTCCTTCTCCACGAGTTGTTCCTCCATCATTATCTGAAACTCCACCAACTGTAGCAATAATACCGTCAACAGTTTCTGCCGTCATTCTTTCGATTTCTTCATTCGTTATCCTTTTACCAGTTTCGCTTGTTGATACAATATCATCAACAGTACTTACAGTTGCAACAGTCTTTGGCCTCCTGCTATTTTCTTTTTATAAACCATAGGTTGTAAGTCAATTGGCTTAAGGTTGGTGCTTTGTTCTTCGGTTGAAAAGACAATTGAAACATCGGTCCAGTCCTCTCCTGTTTCTTGTTTAAATTCTGCCTTAAGTAGAAATACTGCAGGCTTATTTAAAGAAGAAAACTTAATATCATAGATTGGAGTCCAATCAATTCCACTTACATTATATTTATAGTTAACCTTGGTTTTAACATCATTCTTTGCATAAAGATTTAACTTAATATAATATTCTTTCTTACTTAGTTTCTCGCCTTGCTCATCCTCTTGAAGAATAATTTTAAGGTCTTCTTTTTGTTTGCGTATTTGTTTATGAAGGTCAATATCAACCTCATTTAAATCATAAAGAAGTTTACTTATCTCAATACTCTTTGCTTCATAGTATTCCAATGCTTCTTTTACACTTATTATACTATCAACCTTTTGAGGAGAGTCAATTTCTTTAATATTGCTTAAAGTAGATTTTTCTTCCATCAAAACATCAATCTTATCTCTAACTGCCTTTCTTCTGTCCCTTAAGATTTCAATTGAATCTTTAATAATCTTTACTCTTGCCTTTTCTTTATCTGTAAGCTTATCTTCCTGCTTCTGATTTGATTTCACTAATTGAATGTAGGGAGAGAAATCTGTTATCACAAAGTCCTTAGAAGAATTAAACTGAATACTTTGAGGGTTTAACATTGAAGAGTTCCCTGAAAGTATTATTTCATTATATCCCTTAACCAAAGAAACCTCTAAGGATTTCTCAATTTGGGCTGTCTGCCTAAAAATGGTTACTTTATTGATTTGAGGATAGATTTTTTGTTGAGCTTTTAATCCAGAGAGAGAAAAGCCTAAAACAAATAGTGAGAATAAAATTCTTTTCTATCTATTAGAGATTTATTAATTATAATAGGGCAAAGTTACATTTTTTCTTAAATAAAAATAAAAAAGTGGTATAATGTTATTATTACACCACTTTGCAACTATTTTTTTGAATTAAGAGATTTAAACTCCATTAATATCTTAATAATTATCTTACCAAACAATTCTTGTTCCACAGTCAGGGTTTCCTAATTGTCCTGCTTCGGTTATTATGCATTCCTTTCCTCCATTCTTAACGAAATGAAGTGCTGCTCTAACCTTTGGTGCCATTGAGCCTTCGGCAAAATGTCCTTGTGAAAGGTATTCTTCTGCTTCTTTTACGGTTATTACATCAAGGGCTAACTCGCCTGGCTTGCGGAAATTAATATATATCTTAGGAACATCGGTCAATATATAGAACTCATCGGCTCCAATCTCAACAGCTGTTAGTGCTGATGCAAGGTCTTTGTCTATAACTGCCTCTACTCCTTTTATTCCATTCTCTTCAATAACTGGAATTCCTCCTCCTCCAACAGTAACTACAACGTTTCCTTCAAGAGCCAATTCTTTAACTAATTCTATATTTGTTATCTTAATAGGTTTTGGTGAGGCTACAACCTTTCTATATTTGTCGCTTTTTGAGTCTTGTGCGTATGTTGCTCCTGTTTCTTTTGCAAATGCTTCTGCTTCTTCCTTTGTGTAGTATGGTCCAACGGGCTTTACTGGGTTTTGAAAGGCAGGGTCATTCTTATCTACAACAACTTGGGTTAGGAGGGTAAGTACATTTCTTGTAATATTTTCTCTGGCGAAAACATTTCTAAATCCTAATTCAATAAGATAGCCTATTGAACCCTGAGTTTCGGCAACGCAAAAGTCCATAGGCATAGGTTCAAGGTCAAATTTCTTCTTTCCTGCCTCATGTTGAAGCATAACGTTCCCAACTTGTGGTCCGTTTCCGTGTCCAATAACAATGTTATAATCTTGTTTTAGGAGATTGGTTAAACTATCGCATGTTTCGGTTACGTTTTTGATTTGTTCTTTGTATGTTCCCTTTTGTCCGCTTCTCAAAAGAGCATTGCCCCCAAAGGCTATTACTGCTAACTTTTTCATAAGTTTTTTATTTATTTGAAGTAGGTTTGATTTATAAAGGTGCAAAGATATAAAAATCTGACTTATATTTAAGTTCTTATGAAATATATTATAAGAAAAAACGTTTTTGGGTTAGTCTTAAACAAGTCTATGATTGATTGATGAAAAGAAATCTTACTTACTATTTTGATATCTTAACCCTATTGGTTTGTGTTGCAGGGATTAGCCTTTCTATATTCCTTATTAATTTGGGGATTGTGATGCTTTTGGTTAGGTTGTTTCTTATTGGGTCGTGGAAAGAGAAATGGGAAAAGATTAAGTCGCAAAGGAATATACTTTTGGTCTTGCTCAGTCTTTACTTTCTGCATATTATTGGGCTTTTGTGGACAGATAATCTTAGTTTTGGATGGAATGAGCTTATTAGGAAACTTGCTTTTTTGGTGGTTCCGATTGGCATTCTGGCTATTTCAGATTTGAGAAAAGACATATTGAGGATTGGTTTTATTGGATATGTTATTTCTCTTCTGGTTGGAACCATTTGGGGAAGTATTAATCTTCTTAGTAATGATTATCCAGACCTTAGAAACCTAATACCTTCAACTTCTCATATTCGTTTTTCATTAAATCTTGTCTTTGCGGTTTTACTTATTGCCAAACTTTCTCTTGTTCATCATAAAACTCTTTCTTTGACTCAAAAAACTATTGCTCTTATTATCATTATTTGGTTTACTACTTATATTATAATCACTCAGGCAATAACAGGAATTACAATACTTTCCCTTTTCCTTATCATATATATCCCCTATTATATTACAAAGAAACATAAGAGTAAGCTAAGTTATTTTATTCTTGGTGTTTATTCTTTAATTATAGTTGTTTCCTGCTTTTGGATGGTTAAAGAATATAAGTTTTTCTTTACTCCCAATAAGGTTTATTCTAAGCCTTTATTGACAAAAACTCCCCTTGGCAATGATTACTATAATCTAAAACATGTTAAACTGATTGAGAATGGTAACTATATTTACTTGATGTGTAATTTTGAAGAGATTAAAGATTCGTGGAAAGAAAAGACTGGAAAAGATATTGGTGATGATTTTAATATTCTTCTAAGATATATGAACTCTATTTCTCCATATAAGGATGCAGAAAGTTTTAAGCTTTTGACCGATAGGGATATTCTGAACATTCAAAATGGAATTGCCAACAAGGTTTATACAGAAAAATTCTCCTTTAGACCTCGTCTTTACAAGATGTTCTATCAATTTAACTCCTATTCTCAAACCGGACAAATTCTTGGCTCTTCCGAATTGCAGAGATTGGAACTTTGGCGTAATTCTCTTTCATTAATTAGAAAGAACTTAGTTTTTGGGGTTGGGACAGGTGATTTTGAAGAAGAGTTTGCTAAGGAGCTTTGTGAAAGAGAGTCTGATTTATGCAATTCTGGATATAAGTCCCATAATCAATACTTAAATATTACAATTGTTTTTGGTTTAATTGGCTTATTCATATTTCTATTTTGGATTTTCTACCCTCCAATAAAAGCAGGAATAATAAATAATTATATATATTTTTCTTTCCTATTTATTATCCTCACCTCAATGCTAACCGAAGACACTTTAGATAATATTGCTGGAAGAATGTTTTATATTTTCTTTGCTTCAATAATGCTTTTTAATGTCGATACAATAAAAGAGTTTCTCTCCCCAAAATCCATCTAACTTTTTATAGTTTAGTTGTTTCTATATCTTAACCCTATCAAAAACAAGTTAGATTTGGCTCAATTGGAGAGTATAAATTCTAAATATCGCTTTAGTCCAAATAAAACGAAGTTTTAATTTACTGAAACGAAGAGTTATTTTATTAAAACGAAGAGTTATTTTAAGAGAAAGAAAATTGATTTTTCATAGGATTTATTTCATTCAATTTATTGTGAAATCCCCATTCATTTAATAGGGGATAAACGAATAAATAGGTTTAATCTGGGTTTCTAATACAATTCATAATTTGTTTTTATGTACTTTTGCAAAATGAATTATGAGTATTTTCTTGCTAAAAGACTAACCAAACGCAAGGGCAAAAATCTCTCTCGCCCAATAATTATTATTGCTACCCTTAGCATTACGCTTGGAGTTGCAGTCATGATACTTTCCATCTCTATTCTTCAGGGATTCAAATCAGAAGTAAAAGAAAAAATTACTGGGTTTGCTTCTCATGTTCAGATTGTTCCATATAATTTGAAGCTCACAGAAAACTCCGAAGGGATTTCACTTTCTAAAGAAGAAGAAAAGAGAATACTTAGTATTCAAAATGTTAAATCCATAAGTCCTTATGCAACCAAAGGTGGTGTTATAAAAACAAAGACAGATTTTCAAGGCATTTTGCTTAAGGGAGTAGATAAAACCTACGACACATCTTTCTTTCATCAATATTTAATTAATGGAAGATTTTTAAACCTTAGTGATAATCAAAGTACAGATGCATTAGTTTCAAAAGTAGTATCCAATAGGCTTAACCTCAGTATTGGAGATAAATTGAGGGTATTCTTCCATATTGAAAATAATTATAGGGCAAGAGCTTTTAATATTGTAGGTATTTATGAGACAGGGCTTAGTGACTACGACGAAAGGTTTGTTATTTGTGATATTGCTCAGGTTCAGGGTTTGAATAATTGGGATAGTGAGACTGTAGAGGGTTATGAGGTTTTGCTAAAGGACTTTTCTAAGGTCGAGCAGTCTTCAGAACAGATTTATTATTCCTTATCGGAGGATAAAACAATTAAAACCCTTGGTGAAATTGAGCCCAATTTACTTTCTTGGCTAAGCTTATTAGATAGTAATGTTATTTTGATTTTAATTATAATGATGCTTGTTTCAATTGTTACTATTACTTCAACTCTTCTAATAATTATTTTTGAGCAAACAACTACCATTGGAGTTTTGAAGAGTATGGGCTCAACAAGCAAAAGCATTATTAAGATTTTTCTTTATAATGCAACTTATATTATCCTTAGAGGATTACTGTTTGGAAATGTATTGGCTTTAGGGATTGCTTTTGTGCAAGCTAAATTTAATATTTTCACTCTACCACAAGAGAGTTATTTCTTAACTTCTGTTCCAATAGAGATTTCAGCCATCCAAATCATAATGGTTAATCTTGTAACGATCATAATTTGTCTGGCTGCTCTATTAATTCCTGCTCGAAGCATTAGTAAAATTGACCCTATTAAGAGTATTCGTTTCGATTAGAGAATATCCTTACCTATTGTACCAATAAGACTTTCTAAATATTCATTTGTCTGATAATAGGAAATTCTTTTTTCAATCTCTTTTTGTTTTTCTTCCAAAAGCTCTTGCTTATCTTTGCTTAAGTTATGTGCTTTAGATAAAAAGCTGTTAAAATATTGCTTATGTTTTTTCCATAGAGATAGGTCATATTCTTGTTTAGCTTTCAATCTTTCCTTATACCATTGACTATTTAAAACATAATCTCTACTAAACATATCTCTTATCTCTTTTGAATCAATTCCTTTGCCTTCAAACTCTCCATTCACCATAATATTTAAAAGGGCTTTCAAAGGAGGGATTGCTCTTTCAACTGATCCATCTTCAAAATAGTTCTTTGCAACAATTGCATAGTTCTCTACAATATTATTTATTCCATCTACAAATTCATCCATACTTTGTAATTCTGGTTGTAGCATATCATCTTCAAAGACAACATTAGGATTTTCAAACACTCTACCAAAATGATGATTAACGAAATGTTTTGTTATTCTATATCCCAAAACAGATGCTTTAACAAGCTTTCCATTATAAACAAAGTCGTTCAGTTTTTCTAGTCCTTTGTCCTCAATCATAAACTCAGGATTTGTTTCCCTTGCACTTAGTCTCGACCAAAGCTCAGGAATCAAAAGACTTATATCATGAGATATTTTGTATTTACTCCCAATGTGTCCTGCGGGAGTAGTAAAGCCATTATAACTTGTAAGGATAAAAGATAAGAGTGCATTATTAAGGTCTGTTACTGCACAAAGAGCATTGAAAGCTGCCTTTGTTAAAGCTCCTTCGCTTCCTGCCCCTGTTGTAGAAGGCGACTTTCCTGTTAGGCTACAAATAAAGTCCATAAACAATTCTGGCAACTCTTGATAATGAACAGGATTATATACCGCCAAAGGTCTAATCCCTTCTGCCTTTGGATTATTTCTCCTTCCTGGCAAAACAGCATTTACTATCAAATGCAAGTTCTCATCAACATTAAGATTTCTTGCAAGCCTAATTCCAATTTCAGCTACATACTTATTGAAAGGATTAACAATATCATCTCTTGTTTGAAGATAGCGAACATTTGCAGAAGGCTTTCCATTAACAATGCGAGGGTGAGCCGAAGAAACAAAATAAGCTGAGTCTTGACTTTCAGCAACATCTTTAATTAAATTTTGCATTGGGAGAGTGAAATTGTCGAAATTAATCACATCTTCAATCATTTCTTTTGCATCTTCAATGCTTAATGGCTCAAAATTGGAGATGAAAGTGTTTGGACTTGCAATATCTTCCTCTGCCTTTTTGTCGTAGCCACGTATTATTGCATCATCGGGACGTTGGAAGAAACGATACTCACAGTTCTCTGTTATTTTAACACTTGGATTATCTTTTGCCTTTCCAACATTACCTAATACTCTGGCTGGAACAACAATAGAAGCTGTTATATCGTCTTCCATTTGCAACTTATCTGCTTGAGCATAATCTTGTCTAAGCTTGAATGTTCTCCACTTTCCATTCTCTTGAAATCCTACTCTTAAATAACGTGCAAATATCTTTTTATCATCAAACTTAAGCTCATTTCCATTAATTCCATTTAAAATATCTACACTAAAATGTTTCTTCCAATCATTTCCCCATTCTTCTTTATAGAATCGTTTAACAATAAAAGCCAAACCTTTAATATATTGAGGAATACTTTTTAACCAAGAGTTATACTCATCTGTGTATTTGCTTGAAACATTAAGGAGTTTAATAACCGAACCCATTGAACGCTTACTATCTAAGAATGTTCTACTCATTGGAATTGGGCTATCAATTCCTTTAAATCTTCTTGAGTAGTCATATTTAAATATCTCTTCTATTTTCTTAAAGTCATTATCAAAATCATTTACAAAGAATGAACTTGAAATTATTGCATCAAGAATAGATTTAGATATTTCACTCTTTCCTCCTCCTGAAACTGTACAAGGTTTGTGGCAGAAGGTTCCGTCTCCATAAACTTCAACTAAACGATAGTTGGCAGCTCCCATATTTTTCTCCATTCTGAACTTAGAGCCATTTGGAAGGATATAAATATTATTAGGAAGGAGTTTTAGCTTTTCTTGTTTATCATTTCTCTCCCAGGTTATGGATTGTGTTCTAACATTAAACTCAACATTTTCTGGTAGATAGTATATGTTTTTATATGTTCTATCTATTCCATATCCTGAAGGGAAGACTTCAATCTTATCTGCAAGGCTATCAATTGTATTTTGGAAAGTATATTTTATTTTAGTTGGCTTAGCAAGATAATAATCTCCTTGATTGTACGCAGGAAATACTAATGCTCCTCCCGCATGTTCTTCTTCTGTGTTTCCATAAAGGTTAGAAGAATAGCTTATCATGGTTTTCACTTCTTTCTTTGAATAGCCAAAATAATTATCTGCAATAACTGTAACAATTATGCCTTCATGAGTTCTAACTGTTAGTTTAAAGGATTGTCCATCATTATAAAGCTCATCTTCTTTTTCCCAACACATTCCATCTCTCTTTTGGCGTAATGTGGCATTTGAAATATGCGGAAGACCAACTTCTTTTTTAGTTAGTTTGGTTAGTTGTGGAGCTAAAACTACGCAACCAGTATGTCCCGTCCAATGTAAAACATCTAATGCTGAGTCATTCTTAAAATGATAAGGACTGCCTCCATTTCCAAATATACTTTCAACAAAATCAAGATTACTGACAAGACTTCCTGGAGCAAAGAATCTTACTTCCATTGTCTTTCTTTCCGTTAATCCTTTCACCTCAGGGCAAACAATCGGGCGAAGTAATAAGGAAACAAAGCTTTTTGCAGATTTTGGATTGTTCGCTGTATAGGGAATATTTAGTATATCTGTATTTTGAGAGAAAGCTTTGGAGAAAATATATTTTGCTGTTTGAATTGGGACTGCTTTTGTGTTATTAGGTATTGGAAGACCTCCTTCTGCAACGTGAAAAACTCCCTTTGTAGTTCTCCTATCTTTCACAGGATTATGTAATACCCCTTGCTTAATTCTATAAGATGAAACATATTCAGAAATATATCTATCTTCTCCCTTTGGGATAGATAATTCTCTTGCTACACCATAATTATCAAGAGTAAATGTTTTATTTGGTAATTTAACATCATCAACTCCTTCAACATCCTTAAAATATTTTGTAAGAAAATTCTGAATTCTTTCATCACTTGGACAAAGCCCATTTGCTGACAAATCTTCATTTTCTTTGTAGTTATCAATTAAGCCTTTAATTATATCTATTAAGCTAGAATCCTTATGATTTGTTTTATCACTCTCATCAATGGGTAAATCCAAAGCTATAAGTCTTAAGTTGATGTAGTGATGGATAAGTTCAGAGGAAATAATATTCTTCCCTTCTTTCTTAATTCCTAATTTTTGAAGTATATCTTCCATATTATATTTATATAATTTGTTTTCTCATAAAAAGAGTCCCACATTTTAAATGCGGGACTAATCTTACACTTATATTTGTTTATGTAATTGATAACACGTTTATTTATCTTTTCTATGTTTGTCTATCTGTGCTTTTAGAGCATCTATACAATCTTGAGTGCATTTTTCGAAACTATCTCCTTGCTTGGAAGCAAAAAGATTATAACCTCTTACCAAGAGTTTGAGGTCTACCACTTTATTATTTTCAGACTCTGGTTTATCGACTTTTAGGGTTACTTCTGCTCCTAAATTATCTGGAACCAATTTGTCTAATTTTGAAACTTTGTCAATTATGAAGTCTTCAAGCTTATCAGCCATACGAAACTTCACTGCGTTAATGTTAATGTTCATATTAAACCTCCTTTATTTTTTTGTTAAGTAAAGTATATTATTCACTTCTGGGGTGCTTTTGTTTATAAACGTTTTTTAGCCTCTCTATAGTATTGTGAGCGTAAATTTGTGTTGCTTCAAGTGATTGATGCCCCAATAACTCTTTCACGTTCATAATGTCAGCCCCTTCATTCATAAGATGTGTTGCAAATGTGTGTCGTAAAATATGGGGGGACTTTCTTTCAATATTGGTAACAGATAGATACTTCTTTACAATTTTATCTAATTGAGTAATGGAAAGATTAGAATAGTCTTCATTGATAAATAATTTCTTTTCCACAACTGCTAATTCTTTCTTTTGTTTAGTGTATTCTTTAACCAAATCTATTATTTGGTTACCAATTGGTATAATCCTTTCCTTTCTCCTTTTCCCAAAAATTCTTATTTCTTTCTTTGACAAATAAAAATCACTTTCTTCCAAATTCAAAAGCTCTGCTTTCCTTATTCCAGTGGCATAAAGCAGATATATAATCAATTTATCTCTTGTTCCAAAAAAGTTATTATCATATTCTAAATTATTAATAATCGTATCCATATCCTCTTCCATAATAAAGATTGGATTTCTTTTCGAGCTCTTTACTGGTAGAATTTTCAAAAGTGGATTTTTCTCAAGTTCTTGATTTTTGATTAAATAATGGAAATACGCTCTTAATGAAACAATTTTGCGATTAATTGAACGGTTGGATAATTTATTATCACTTAATTGCATAATCCAATCCCTAATCATATCTGAATTAACATCCTTTGCTTCATCTTTGTCAAAATATGCTTTGATGTATTTTTCAAATTGCCTCAAATCGGTTGAGTAAGCAGTTACTGTATGGGTTGAGTAATGCTTTTCAGTGATTAAATAGTTGATAAATTCGTCCAATTTCACGTAGCGAATATACAACAAAAAAGGCCTGAAACCAAATTTCCAGACCCTTTTATTTTATGATTAAAACGTAAACTACTTATCTAACGCTTCTTGTCTAAGCTTTTGTACATAGATAGCTTTTCTCTTACGCTCTCTTGCTATTACTGAAGGTTTATCAAATTGTTTTCTTGCACGTAATTCTCTAACCACGCCTGTTTTTTCAAACTTTCTCTTCAATTTCTTTAGAGCTCTTTCAATGTTTTCGCCTTCTTTAATAGGGATTATAATCATAATTAATACCTCTTTCTTTTAAATTATTAATATTTTTTGAGGTTGCAAAGATACAACTAATTTTCTATTTTCCTAATTTTTCTCTTAATATTTTAGACATCCACTCTGGTGGACGTATTGGATGATTGGTTTTTGTGTCCACAAAAGCAAGAGAATTATGTCCAAGTGCAATTGGAGTAAAGTGATTATTTTCTTCTTTCCTAAAAATCTCATAGCGGAAATTAAACCTTGAAGTTGGCATTTCATCAATAAATGTTCTTATTGTTAAAATATCATCATAGTAAGATGGTGAGATATACTTGCAGTATTGTTCAACTAATGGCATAATCACTCCTCTTTGTTCTATCTCGTTATATGGGAAACCTAAGCTACGCATAGTTTCGGTTCTTCCTTTTTCAAAATATAAAAAGTAGACACTATTGTGCACAACACCCATTTTATCAGTGTCATAATACTCAACTCTAATATCAAAATCAAATGAATATATCATAGTCTTTCACATATTTAAAATAAAAAACTGCCTTCAAAAAAGATTGAAGACAATATTATTAACCAATAAAAATATATCTTATTATAATTTTATTATACCTTTTTCAATTGAATTCTCTAAACAAGCCATTATTCCTTTCTTGTTAATAGTACGCATTCCTGCTGCAGAAACTTTCAATGTAACCCAGATATTTTCTTCTGGAATAAAGAATTTCTTTGTTTGAAGATTTGGATAAAATTTTCTCTTGGTTTTAATATTTGAGTGAGAAACTTTATGTCCTGACATTACTTTCTTTCCTGTTATTTCACAAATCTTAGACATGATTATATATGTTTAAACTGTTATTATTCTTTTCAAAATGGAGTGCAAAATTCCGAAAATTTCTTTTAACTACCAAATATTTCGAGAAAAATATTAATTTTGTCCAATCAAACTACAAATATTTATAGTATAAAATGAAAACAAAATTAAGAATATTAATTCTTTTATCTGTTGGTTTCTTTATCTCATGTACTGAAGAAGACAAAACATACGGACCAACAGGAAGATTTACCACAAAAGATAGTTTCACCGTTGAACAAGGCGTTGCCTCTTCCGAAATGGCTATCTCAAATATTGTTCATATCATCCAATTGGCTCTTGACGAAGAATCAATTCTTAATAGCAACTCTTCAATTTATCCAATCATAACAAAAGAAAAATTAGACCCGCTTCAAGCAAGCGAATATCCACTGAAACTCACAATTGATTTTGGCTTGGATACCTTGGTTTGTTTTGACCATAGAGTGAGAAAAGGAAAGATTATTGCAAATGTTTCTTCACACTGGAAAGATTCACTTTCAACTATAGAAGCTCAGATTATTGATTATTATATGTCTACTAACATTAAAGTCGACCCAGTTTCATCTGATTTGATTTTTAAGACAGATTGTAATTCCAATCTTAATCTTATTATTAAGTATGAAGGAATAACTAATAGATATGATAATACTTACTATCCAACTCAGAGCATAATCATTGATTCTGCAGAAATTGAAACCCCACTCGGAAATGTGATTATTTCAACAAGAAGATTTATTTTCTATAAAGAAGGCTTCAACACAGATACTTATGATGATGATAAAACTCTTAATATTCTTTTTAGCGAAGGCGAGGCAAATGATAAAAAAAATATGAGATGGACTTTCTCTGCACTCAATTCTGAATCAATAAACGAAGGATTGCCTTATTTTGCCTTCAATCGTGCTTGCAATTGGTTAATTTCAGGCGACATAAAGCTCGTTATAACTCCCGAAAATTCTGATAACGACCGTACCACTATTATTAATTTTGGCAATTCTAATCAAACTGCTTGCGATAATACTTCTTCATACTCCTATAACGGATTAAGCATTGTTATCAGTCTTCCTTAAGGAGATAAAATTATCCAGTTTATCTGAAAAAAGATAGGAGAAAAAATAATTTATTTCAGAGATAAATAAAATTATTTCAGAGATAAATTTTTTAATCCTTCGTTTAATTTTCCCTATCTAATTATTTTGAAATTTTCTTCACTACTATTTCCCACTCTATCAGTAATTACTACTCTAAGATTATTTGTTGGTAAATTGAGTTCTTTTGAGTCAATTGTATAAATTAGGGTTGAGTTCTTTCCGTCATACTCCATCAAAACCCATTTCCCATTCAAATACCCTTTATAGGACGCAATTCCTGACAAATTATCCTTAATTCTTACCCTAAGCGTCTTTTGATTCTTACTTAGCTTCACATTGTTCTTGAAGTTAATAGGATTAATGGTTGGAGAAAGGGTATCGACTGAAACAGAAAACTCTCCAAAAGAGTTTACCTTCGCAATAATTTCATTACCTATTTGCTTCCCACCTTTTGAAACAGCATATTTCCCTCCTTTTTCAACAATCAAAAATTTATTTTTAAGCTTTGGATTATCAATTAATTGTTTTGGTATCTGAATTTTAAGTTCCATATTTGTATGCAAAGCCTCATGAGAAAGTATTTTATAGATTTGTTCATTAGTTGACGTATCAATAACCTTTTCGTAAGTTACAAAACAATCATCGTAGAGTGAGTTTTTAGGAACAATAACTTGAATTCCTTCATCAATTATCCTATTCTCCTTATTCCAATAGAAAATATGTGTTGGTCTTTCTTCTTCTTGGTGGTAGTTGCTTGGAAATGTTGGTTGGCTTTGCAAATAAAATGTTAGGGTCTTTGTGTTAGCCTGAAAATCTTTGATAATGTATTCAATCTTTTTGATTTCATTTGAAGCAAATTCCAAAACTCCTTCATTTTCAAAGGTAGTAAAATGAGGGAATTGATTATTTGGGAGCTTCTTACTGATTAAATACCTTTGACCTGTCTTTGAATAGATTTCATAGTCTATGCAGGCATTAATATATTTGGAAACGGCAAACGAAAACTCATCAATTTGAAGATTCCAAAAAGGTTTATCATTTACTTTTAGGCTATAAGAATAAGCTCCATTTCGCGAATTACTATTATTTTCCTTATCGAAGGACTTAATCCCCAACACTATTTTATTTGTAACCTTAATTGTATCATTATCCTTAATATTATTAAAGATTTTCTTTTCCCTCAATCCTTCAATCCTTGAAAACTCTCCTTCTGGAGAAATCAAAATTGAAGTAATATAAGGAGGAAGATTATCTTTTACTTCCAATCCAAAATGGAAAGGATTAATAATATTTTCTGTTTTGCTATCCCTAATCTCATAGTGAAGATGTGGACCAGAACTTGAACCCGAATTGCCTGCATAAGCTATAAACTCTCCTTTTTCGATTTTGAGTCTTCCTTTTGGAACTGGGATATCAAATTCATAGGTTTGATTAGCATAATGATAAGCCTTAACATATTTCTCTATCTTATAGGAAAATTTCTGAAGGTGCATATAGACTGTTGTGTAGCCATTAGTATGTGCAATGTAGAGGTTCTTCCCTCCACCAAAGGCTTGTATTTTAATTCTTGACACCTCTCCATCAAAAGGAGAATATACCTTTTCTCCCTCCTTTCCTCCAATTCTAATATCTATTCCAGAATGAAAATGGTTAGTCCTTAGCTCAGCAAAACTTCCTGAAAGCGAGATTGGGATTTTAACTGGTGACGAAAAACTATTCTTTGGATATTCTTTACTTTGATTAGGGTTGTTCTGCGAGAAAGTTATTTGAGAAATAATAATTGAAAAGCTTAGTATTAGCAGTATTAGACTATGTTTCATATTGTAGGTTTAACTTTTAGATATAACACGAATGAGTAAATGATAATAATCTATGCTGAACCTTATTTGCTTGTTCAACATGAGCCATGTGACCAACATCTTCCAACATCATAACTTCTGAATGGTAAGGCATCATTGCTTGAGCAAATATATTTTCCATAACAATTCTTGGATCTTTCTTCCCTGCAATAAATAGCACAGGAAATCTTGCCTCTGCTAACACATCAAGCCTTGTAGGTCTTTGCAGCATCCCCATTTGAGCCGAAATAATACTTTCAGCCTTTAGTTGCATCGCCATATCTTGAATATCCTTTATTTCAGGGTATAATTTCTCCCTATTCTCACAATAGAAAAGCTCTGGAATAAAACTTACGATGAAAGAAGCCCTATTATCTCTAATAAATTCACATGTCTTTAATCTGTTTTCTTTTGCCTTAGTCGTATCCATCAATGCTTGAGAATTAATTAAACAAAGTCCTTTAACATAGGTTGGGTATAGTTCTGCAAAAGCTAATGCAACATATCCCCCCATTGAATGTCCTGCAATAACACAATTGCTAACCCCAACATGATCCAAAACAGCCTTAACCATATTTGCTTGAAGCTCCATTGTATGTACTTCAGTGCTATCTCCGGTTTCGCCATGACCCAAAAGATCAATTGCAATTACTCGAATCTCTTTCATAAACTTAAAGGCATAGTTTGCCCAAACATCAATATTATTCATAAAGCCATGCAAAAGCACTAAGGTTTCGGAGCCTTGTCCTTCGTCTTGGTAGTTAACAATTATACTATCGTTATAAAGTAGGGATTTGTGTTTCATAGGTGTCATTTGTTTAATTTGATTTTACAAAATTAAAAATTATTCTTCATTATTCAATAGCACTTTACTAATTTTTTGTAAGTTTGTGCATTATTTTCAACAAGTATTTATGACACATACTAACTATAATATCAAGCACCTTAACACCTTTGCACTTGATTGTGAGGTTGAAAAACTAATAGAAATAAACTCCGAGAAAGATCTTTTTCTAATTAATTCCAATCCTGATTCCCTCAACAAAAGAAATATAATCTTAGGTTTGGGTAGTAATTCAATTTTCGTAAATGATTACTTCGATGGAACTATTTTGCTTGTGAAAAATAAGGGAATAGAGATAATTGAAGAGGATAGCGAGACTGTGGTTATTGAAGCCTATTCAGGAGAGGATTGGGACGAGTTGGTGAATTTCACTTGTGATAAATCATGGTGGGGAATTGAGAACTTAGCGGCTGTTCCTTCAAGCGTTGGAGCTGCAATTGTTCAAAATATTGGTGCCTATGGTCAAGAGATTAAAGATTCTTTTATTTCATGCACAACCTACAACCCAAGAACTAATCAATGGAAAGAGTATAATAATGAAGAATGTAAGTTTGATTATCGCTATTCAATTTTTAAGTATCAAAAGGACATTGAGATAATTTGGAAAATCAGACTAAAGCTTTCAAAGATTCCAAAAATAAACACTTCCTATTCTGCCCTTAAGGAAAAAATTCAAAACGAAAACCTAAACATAACCTCTTCCAAAGAAATGTGTGAGTTGGTTACACAAATACGTAATTCTAAGCTCCCTGACCCAAAGGTTTTACCAAATGCTGGTTCTTTTTTCAAAAATCCTGTCATAAGCCATGAGCAGTTTAACACCCTTCAAGCTAGGTATCCAAATATTGCCTCTTTCAAATCTACTCAAGGAGTCAAGATTGCTGCAGGTTGGCTAATTGAACAAGCAGGTTGGAAAGGGAAAAAGGTTGGTAATGTTGGTATGCACGAAAAACAAGCCTTAGTTATGGTTAATTATGGAGGTGCAAAAGGAGAAGAGATTCTTAATTTGGCAAATGAAATAGAGGATTCGATAAAGAACAAATTCAATATAAATTTAGAAAAAGAAGTACATATAATATTATGAAAAAGATAACAGTTAAAGAGTTTTGGGATTGGTTTATGACCAAAACTGAGTTTTTAATGGACATTGATAATTTGCCTGAACAAGAAAAGGATGAGTTGCTAGAAGAGTTTGACAATGTTTTGGCGACCTACTCCGAAGGGATTACCTATGAATTGGGTGAACTAACCTCTAATGGCAGGAAGATAACCTTTTCTGCAGAAGGCGACGAAGAGTATTTTGACGATGTAATTGAGCTATGTACCGATATTCCTATCTTAGATTTTTGGGATATAGTTGCATTTAAGCAAGCACAAGGAGGCAAGGTGAGGATTAGGTTTGAGGACTACGTTCTCAATAGTAAGGATCTGTGGTTTATTCCTTTGGAAAATTCGGAAGATGAACTGAGTGAGAAATTTGGGTTAAAGATTGCCCTAAAGGATTATAAGGAAGAGGATGAAGACCAATTGATTGCTGTATATTCTTTGATTGAGGCAATGATTGGGGAATATGATTCTGCTACCCTATTAGAATATTTTGAACTTTGCCCATTGCCAAACAATCCAGAGGAAGAAGACTTTATTCCATTAACCCAACTCCCAGAATTTATAGATTGGCATTTGGATAAGATTGAAAACTTACAAGAAGATTAATCAACAACCCTAAATCCAAAACCCTAAAAGTAATAGTCCAATATACAAAACTTTGGACTATTAACCTAACCGACTTTCATTAATTCAGTGTTAAGCAATAAATATTGTGACTTATTATTCCATTGCTTATTCTTTTGGTTGAGTTTAATCAAACAAGCTCAATACTAAAATCAAGTATGAATTTATTAAAACAAGGAATTAGAATATTAAAATCAAGAATAAATTTATTTAAACGAAGAATAAATTTCGTATGGTGGCACCATAGTTATGTTATGGTCGTACCATAATATGGTTATGGTGGCACGATAAACGATTATGGTGGCACCATACTGAAATTATCATAGCATGTTATTAAATTTAAACCTTGTTTTATTAAGCTATAATAAGGCTTTGAGAAGTTTATTTCAAATTTAATCTAAATTAAACAGTAAATTATATAATTTGATAGACAAAAAAAGGAGAATATCTGGCGATATTCTCCTTAGAATTATTCTATTTATGGAAAATCTATTTTAGGTTTGAGTCTTTAACAACCTCAATCAAATCTATTTCAAAGCAAAGAACACTTCCTGCTGGCAATTCTGGACTATCCATATCACCATAAGCTAAGTCAGGATGTACCCATAGAAGATAGGACCCTCCTTCTTTCATGAGTTTTAGTCCTTCTACCATTCCAGGAATAATGTTTTTTAACCCCATAATTACTGGGTCTTGACCTCTTTCAAAGGTGCTTTCAACCACTTTCCCATCTATTAGTTTCAAACGATATTGTATTCTAACTCTATCCTCATCCGTAGGGGTATTTCCATTGCCTTGTTTTACAGCTTTAAATTGCAAACCTGAGGCTGTTGTAATAACTCCTTCTTTTGATTTGTTTTCTGCAAGGAATTTTTCTCCTGTTTGGCGATGTAATTTCCCTTTTTCTTTTGCTGCTTCTTTTTGCTTCTCTTCATAAGTGCGTTGGTATTTCACAATCACTTCTTGCATATTCTCTTCCCTAATCAACAAGGAAGTATCACCTTCATATGCTTGATAGAAAGCATTCATTAATACTTCTGGATTAATTTCCATCTTATCAACCATCATTTGTTTCCCCATATTTGCACCTAAGCAATAAGAAGCTGAGTCAACTAAGTTTTTAAGGTCTTTGGATGATACTTCTTTCTTTTGAGAGCATGCTGCAAATATTGTTGCAAATAATATTATTATTACAGCAGATTTTAAAACTAATTGTTTCATTTTTATTTTATTATTAAATTTATTTGTGTGCAGTCAATCTGATTCAAACTCTTATATTATTGAACCAATAAGGTTGCAAAATTAAACATAATTTTAATGCTTGGATATGATTTAAGTAAAAAATAATATTATTTTCTTTCAACTTAATTAGATTTATCCGATATTTGCAACCTAATTGACTTAAATGAGTATAATTTTAATGATTTAACCAAAACAGATTTACGAAATGAAAAATAAGTACATTGATTTAATAGAGCAAACTTTTGAATTTCCTCAAGAGGAGTTCCTTGTTGAAGACAACAAACTAAACTTTCACGATATTCCTTTGATGGATGTAATTAAGCAGTATGGAACTCCCCTAAGGATTACTTTCCTTCCAAAGATTACATCTCAAATCCAACGAGCTAAGCGACTTTTCAATGTTGCAATTGCGAAGGTTGACTATCAAGGAACCTATAATTATTGCTATTGTACCAAGAGTTCTCATTTTTCTTTCATAATGGAAACCGTACTTAGTAATGATGTTAATATTGAGACCTCATCGGCTTTTGACATTAATTTAATTAATGAATTATTTGAACAGGGAAAGATAAGTAAGGAGCATTATATTATATGTAATGGATTTAAGAGACCTCAGTATATTGAGAATATTGGCGAGTTGGTTAGGAATGGGTTTACTAATGTTATTCCAATTATTGATAATATCGAAGAGATTCAACTCTTGGATGAACATATTGAAACAGAATGTCAGATTGGGATAAGAATTGCTGCTGAAGAAGAGCCAATGTTTGATTTTTATACCTCAAGATTAGGGATAAGGTATAATGATATTATCAATTTTTACAAAAACCAGATTGCTACAAATCCTAAGTTTAAGCTAAAGATGCTTCACTTCTTCATCAACACTGGCATAAAGGACTCTGCTTACTATTGGAATGAATTGCAGAAATGCGTGAATATTTATTGCGAATTGAAGAAGGTTTGTCCAGATTTGGACTCGCTGAATATAGGAGGAGGGTTCCCAATTAAGAATTCCTTAGCCTTTTCCTACGATTATGAATATATGGCTGAAGAAATTCTTGCTCAAATCAAGGATATTTGCAATAAGCAAGAAGTTCAAGAACCACATATCTTTACTGAGTTTGGTTCTTTTACTGTTGGGGAAAGTGGTTGTATCCTCTATTCAATTATTGATCAAAAAAGGCAAAACGACCGAGAGGTTTGGTATATGATTGACTCTTCTTTCATCACAACCCTTCCTGACACTTGGGGAATTGGCCAAAGGTTTATTCTTTTGCCAATTAATCGTTGGGATAATGAATATCAAAGAGTGTTTTTGGGAGGCTTGACCTGCGATAGTCAAGATTATTATAGTGCAGAGGCTCACTCCAATGCAGTCTTCCTTCCTAAATATAATAATGAAGACGAGGAACCTTTATACATTGGTTTCTTTCACACAGGTGCCTATCAAGAATCTTTGGCTGGTTATGGTGGCATTCAGCATTGCTTAATTCCTCAACCAAAACATATTATTTTGGATAAGGATGAGAATGGTGAGTGGTCTACTAAGCTTTTTGCTAAAGAACAAAGCCATAAGGCAATGCTGAAAATACTTGGTTATTAGATTAAATATCAACTTTTAAGCTAACAAAGTAGTCAATATCATTTTATTTCGTTGTTTGGCAAAATTTTCTTATCTTTGCAAACGATTTTAACTTAGGTAATTTGTAAGATTAATGCTATAAAATTGACAAATAGATTAATAAGTCAAACTATTTTAGTAAATCAGATTACAGAGCAAATTAAACTATTAATTAATACTCAAACTATTATTAAACATGGAAAAAATTAAATATTCAGGAAAAACAAGAACAGAAACAGACCTTTTGGGTTCAAAAGAAATCCCTGTTGAGGCACTTTATGGGATTCAATCTCAGAGAGGATTTGAGAACTTCGTAATCTCAAACGAACGCCAATGTGAATACCCTAATTTCATTAAGGGTTTTGCAATCACTAAAAAAGGAGCAGCTATTGCCAATCACAAACAAGGCTTATTGACTGATGAACAATTCAACACTATTGCAAAGGCATGCGATGAGATTTGTGAAGGAAAATGGCACGAGCATTTCCTTTCCGATATGATTCAAGGAGGTGCAGGAACCACAATGAATATGAATGCCAACGAAGTAATTGCTAATCGAGGTTTACAAATTATGGGTAAAGAGGCAGGTCAATATGAATTCCTTTCACCAAACGACCACGTTAACTGCTCTCAATCAACCAATGATGCTTACCCTACGGCTTTTCGCTTTGGACTTTATATGGAAACTAAGAAATTAGTTGAAGCTCATGAAAAATTAGTTGAATCATTGAATGTAAAGGCAAAAGAGTTTGCTCATGTTATAAAAATGGGAAGAACTCAGCTTCAAGATGCTGTTCCAATGACCTTAGGTCAATCTTTCCAAGCCTTTGCTGACTCTTTGGATGTTGAATTAAAAAGACTTGTTGAAGAAAAGAAAAATTTCCTAACCGTAAATATGGGTGCTACTGCAATCGGTACAGGAATTTGCTCTCAACCTGGATATAGCAATTTATGTGTTGATGCATTAAGAGATATAACTGGCTGGGATGTAAAGCTAACTAAGAATTTAGTTGAATCAACTCACGACACCTCTGTTTTGGTTGGTCTTTCTTCTCAACTAAGAAGAATTGCACTTAAGACAATTAAGATTTGTAATGACCTAAGACTTATGGGCTCTGGACCAAGAACAGGTCTTCATGAGATTTTCCTTCCAGAAATGCAGCCAGGAAGCTCAATTATGCCAGGAAAGGTAAATCCTGTAATATCTGAGGTGATGAATCAAATTTGTTATAGAGTTATTGGAAATGACACAACCGTAATGTTAGGTAGTGAAAATGCTCAATTGGAACTAAACGTTATGGAGCCAGTTATGGTTTATTCATTGTTCAACTCAATTGATCTACTAACAAATGGTTTCAATACACTTAGAACAAAATGTATTGACAATATTAAAGCTGATGTTGAGAATTGCAAAAGGCAAGTAAGACATTCAATTGGTATTGTTACTGCATTAAATCCAATTATTGGGTACAAAAACTCTACAAAGATTGCTAAGGAAGCAATGGAAACAGGAAGAGGAGTTTATGAATTGGTGCTTGAGCATGATATTCTTTCTAAGGAAGACCTCGATACTATCCTACTTCCAGAAAACATGATTGAACCAGTGAAATTAGATATCAAACCAAAGAAATTATTATAAGTTAGAACTTGATTTGAAGAAATTAAATCTTGATTCTAATTAATTATTATTTGAATCCATTTTACTAAAACCTAATTATAAGATATTCTTACTTCGGTAGGAATATCTTTTTTTTGGTTTTACCTATGTTTTTTCTATTAGTATTTTAGAAAATTACTATCTTTGCAATCTATGGCAAATGATGAAAAACATATAATTGATATTAGGAATAAGAAAGCTGCTTTTGAGTATTTTTTATTGCAGACTTTTGTTGCTGGTATGCAGTTGTATGGGACTGAAATCAAATCCCTTCGTCAAGGGAAAGCAAACTTATCCGATGCCTATTGCTCTTTCGTGGGTGATGAATTATGGGTAAATAACCTTCATATTGCCGAGTACAGATTTGGTTCCTACTATAATCATCAGGAAAAAAGAGCAAGAAAATTGCTTCTAAATAAGAATGAACTACGAAAACTACAATCAAAAACTAAGGAAAAAGGTTTGACTATTATTCCTGTTTTGTTGTTTGTTGATAGCAGAGGCTATGCTAAGCTGGAAATTGCTCTTGCAAAGGGAAAGAAGTCTTATGATAAAAGAGAAAGCATAAAGACTAAAGACACCAAAAGAGAGGTGGACAGATTGATGAAAAAAGAATATTAATAATAAGATATAAGAAATATGATAAAGAAATTCGTTACTTTTATTTTTGCAATGGCTTTTGTGGCAGTTGCTTTTTCCCAAACTGTTCCTTTTGGGCAGGGTTATGTTATTAATGGTGAGATAAAGGGAGACAAGGAAGGTTTTGTTACCTTGCGTTCCTATTTCAGAGATGGGAATGAAAGAGTTGATACTGCTTATGTTGAGAAAGGGAAGTTCACTTTCCGATCCCCAATTAAGGAGGTTATTCCAGCTCTTTTGACAATTAACGGGGTTAGAGATTTTAGGATTTATCTTGAACCTACTACCTATACTGTCAAGATTAATGCTAAGAAAGCAAGCAAGACTATTTTTAAGGGTTCTAAATGGACAGACGAATGGGTTAACGTTACAAGTCCGTTGAAGAATGAAGATTATGATGTGCATTTGAGGAGATTGGAGAATTGGGTTTTGAATAATCCTGAACATATTTTCTGTGCTGATGTTATTTCTTCATATTTAGCTTATAAATGGGATTATGAAGAATTGTTCCGCACCCTAAACACATTGAAAAAACCAGCAACACAAACCTATCATTATCTTAAGTTAAGAGAAAGAGAGAAAACTCTAAATAATATTGCAGTGGGACAAAAGGCTCCTGACTTTACATCAAATAATGTTAATGGGAAAAAGGTTAATCTCTATAGTCATTTGAGAGGTAAGAAATTCCTTTTGATTGATTTTTGGGCATCATGGAATAGCACCTGCAGAGAGGAAAATCAGAATATTCTTAATGCACGTGAGAGATACCTTTCAAAAGGGTTTGATGTTTTGAGTGTTTCTTTAGATAAGAACATGGAGGATTGGAAAAAGGCAGTTAGGGAAGATGGGCTCAAATGGGAGAATGTTTCGGATTTGAAGATGTGGGAGGGTGAAGTTGTGAAGAAATATCTTGTTAACTCCATCCCTTTTAATGTTTTGATTGATGACAAAGGAATAATTGTTGCCAAAAATATTAGAGCTGCTGAGCTTACAAACAAATTGGAAGAAGTAATTGGTACAAATGGTTATTCTATTACTGCTGACATAAAAGGAGTTTCTGATGGTGTTGTTAAGCTAAACATGCTTTTAGAAAACGGTAATAAAAGAAATTACACAACTCAAATTAGAGATGGCAAGTTCGAATTTAAAGGAGTTGTTGATTTCGTATGTGTTGCCCAAATTGTTCTTCCAACAAAAAACGGAGATTTCTCTTTCTTTATGGAGAATGATAATATAAAAATCACTGGCACAAAAGAAGATATAGAGAATATTTCAATAAAAGGCTCAACCAAGAATGATGTTTATGCAAACATTATAAATAGATGCAATAAAACAAAGAATCCAATGCAGTGTTTGATGGATGATGTTGTGAAAAATCCTTCTACTTTCTACGCTCCACTCCTGATCAGTAATTATTTAGCCCCTTATTTATCAGATGTGCAACTAAAGGAGATTATCAATTCCTTAAGTGGAGATGCAAAAAGGATGTATCAATATAACTTACTAAAAGACTATATCAAGGATATTCAAAAAACTGAACAAATTGGAGAAAAGTTGATTGACTTTACTCTTCCTAATCCAAATGGAGTTGACATTAAGGTTTCTGAATTTATTCAAGGTAAACGTTATGTTTTAATTGATTTTTGGGCTTCATGGTGTGTTCCTTGTAGAAACGAAAGTAAATTTTTAGTTCAAGCATATAATAAATATAACTCTCAAGGTTTTGATATTTTAGGAGTTTCTCTTGATAGAGATAGAAATCGTTGGTTGAAGGGTATAAGTGATGATGGCTTGGTTTGGGAAAATGTTTCAGACCTATTGCAATGGAATAGCATTGTTGTTAAACTTTACAAATTAGAATCAATCCCTCAAAATATCTTGGTTGATGGTAATGGAAACATAGTTGCAAGAAATCTAAGAGGAGAAAACTTAATACAAACACTAAACGAAATTTTCGCAAAATAAACTTATAAGAAAATGCAAAACATTAATCCAATTAACACAATTAAAAAAACCTCAACGGGCAAGATAGTATTTCAATATCTAATGATTATTTTAGGTATTTTAATGTACACATTTGCTTGGGCTGTATTTCTTATCCCTCAGAAAATTGTTGGTGGAGGAGTTGCTGGTATTTCTTCAATCATTTTTCTTGGAACAGGAATACCAGTGGGTATCTCCAATTTTGCAATCAATATTGTTTTACTATTGATTGGGATTAAAACTCTTGGTTCAAAATTCGGAATAAATACTATCTTCGGAATAGTTGTTGCATCACTTAGTTTCATTCTTTGGCAACAGGTGATTCATATTGAAAGAATAATTGATGCTACCCAATTTGAACCATTTATGTGTGCAATAATTGGAGCAGGAATTTCAGGAGTTGGAATAGGAACAACCTTTAACTATGGTGGGAATTCAGGAGGAACAGACATTATTGCATTGATTATTACTAAGTATAGGAATATAAGTGCGGGAACAGTTATTCTATATATAGATATATTTATTATCGCCTCTGCTTTCATACTTCCAGGTATGGCAATAACCAACATTGTTTACGGATATATAGTGATGTTTGTCTTCACCTATGTTTTGGACTTAACAATTGAGGGCAATAAACAATCATATCAGATAATGGTTTTCTCGGCTAAGGCAGATGAAATTGCAGATGCAATTGGTAGTGGGTTAAAAAGAGGGGTTACAATAATTGATGCTCACGGCTGGTACACTAAGAATGAGCAAAAGATTGTTATGGTAATAGCAAGAAAGCAAGACAAGGTTGATATAATGCGCACAATTAAAGCCTTAGACCCTAATGCATTTATTTCTGTAGATAAGGTTCAAGGAGTTTTTGGAAAGAATTTTGAAACACTCAAAAGCTAATTAAAACTTAACTCTAATAGAAAGACATTGAATGACTAATCTACTTGACAAGAATAAGTTTTGCTCTGTATTAATATTTATTTTTATAATTTCTCTTTTATCTTCCTGCAAAAAATATTCCACAGAGGAAGGAACTCAGATTTTTCGCTATAACGAGAGTGCAAACATTTCTTCCTTAGACCCAGCATTTGCAAAAGACCAAGCAATGATATGGGCAAACCTTCAGATTTTTAATGGCTTGGTTCAATTAGATTCTTCACTTAATATCAAACCTTCCATTGCTAAGAGTTGGGAAATATCGGACGATGGTTTGGTTTATACATTTATTCTAAGGGATGATGTATGTTTTCATGAACATTCTCTCTTTAAGGGCAAGAAAAGAAAGGTTATTGCTAAGGATTTTGAATATAGTTTTAATAGAATACTGGACGAAAAGGTTGCATCTCCCGGAGCTTGGATTTTTAATTTAGTTAAGTTGGATGCCTTAAAAAAAAAGTATTCATTTAAGGCAATTAATGATTCTACCTTCAAAATTGAGTTAAAAGAAGCTTTTTCCCCTTTCTTAGGATTGCTAACAATGCCCTATGCTTCGGTTGTTCCAAAAGAAATAGTTGAACATTATGGTGAAGATTTTAGAAAGAACCCCATTGGGACTGGTCCCTTTTACTTCAAACTTTGGAAAGAAGGAGTTAAGTTAGTACTTTTGAAAAACAAAGACTATTTTGAAAAGGATTCTAAGGGTAATCCTCTTCCCTATCTTGATGCGATTAACATTAGTTTTATTGTTGATAAACAATCTGTTTTCTTAGAATTTGTTAAGGGAAACATTGATTTTATTTCAGGAATTGATCCAAACTACAAGGACGAAATCCTAACAAGGCATGGTACTCTTCAAGATAAGTATAGAGATAAGATTAATCTTACAACAGAGCCATATTTGAATACCGAGTATTTAGGATTTATGGTTGATAGGGAGAAAAGTCCAAAGGATAATCCACTTTTGAATAAGAAGATTCGTCAAGCTATTAACTATGGGTTCGATAGGGAAAAGATGATTAAATACCTAAGGAACAATATTGGATTGGCTGGAACAAATGGAATTATCCCAAAAGGATTAGCAGGATTTGACACATCCAACTCAATCGGATATAATTATAATCCAGAAAAAGCTAAGCTCCTATTACAGGAAGCAGGCTATCCCAACGGGAATGGGCTACCTCCAATTTCTCTTGCCACAACATCTACATATTTGGATCTTTGCAAATATATTCAAGGACAACTAAATCTTTTAGGTTTCGATATTAAGATAGATGTTAACCCTCCTGGTGCTTTAAGAGAACATATTGCTCAATCTAAAATAATGTGGTTTAGAGGAAGTTGGATTGCAGATTATCCCGATGCAGAAAACTATCTATCACTATTTTACTCACCGAATTTCTGCCCAAGGGGGCCAAACTATACTCATTTCTCAAACAAAACATTTGACAAATTATTTAAACAAGCTCAAAAAGAAACCTCTTTGGAGAAGAGAACTAAGTTATATAGAGATATGGATAAATTAATAATGGAAGAAGCTCCGATAGTAATTTTGTACTACGACCAAGTACTCCGCTTTAGTCAAAAAAACATTGAAGGTCTTTCATCAAACCCCATGAATTTACTAATTCTAAAAAATGTTAGGAAGAATTAAGAGCAATTTCCTACTTTTTAATTTGTTCAATTTCTTTTCTTATTCTTTCCCAAGCTGTGCTATCCATCTTAGCTCCATATACTTCAATAACTTCAGAAGCCAAAATACTGCCCATTTGTCCACAATCCTCCAAGCCTTTTCCCATACATAATCCAGCCAAGAAACCAGCAGCATACATATCTCCAGCACCGGTAGTATCAACACAGGTTCTTTCTCTCTTTCCAATAACAACCTTCTTGTCGCCTGACTTAATCAACGAACCTTTTTTACCAATCTTCACAACAGCAATCTCACATATTTTTGAAATAATTTCAAGCGATTCCTCAGCATTCTTATTAGTAAAAGCCTGAGCCTCTTGTTCATTTGCAAAGATAATATCAACATTCCTGCAAATATCATTCAAAAATTCCAAATTCTCCTCAACCACATTATAGCTCGCAAAGTCAATTGAAACCTTTAAACCCTCTTGCTTTGCCAACTCAATTGCCTTTCTAATCAATGCATGATTAACAATCAAATAACCCTCAATATGAAAATAATCATAACCTTTGAAAAGCTCATTGGTCAGCAAATCAGCATTAAGCTCAATTGCAGCACCCAAATATGTGGCAAAAGTTCTTTCCCCATCCTTAGAAACCAACGCAACTGCACAACCTGTCGGAGTGTTTTCGCTCCTAAAGAAACGAGGCTCAATAGAATTATCTTTCATATCCTTAATGTAAAATTCGCCATACTTATCCTCGCCAACCATTCCAATAAAAGCTGAGCCAACTCCCAAATTAGCAATCCCATTAGCAGTATTAGCAGCAGAGCCACCAGTCTGAAGAGATGATTTAAGTTCAGAAGTTGCTTTTTGCACCATTTCTGACACCTCTCTATCAACAAGTTGCATACTACCCTTAGGTAAATTAAGAGTTTCTAAAATAGAATCCGATTCCAATTGAGTTATAATATCCACTAAGGCATTTCCCAAACAAAGTACTTTCTTTGACATATATAAGTTGTATTTTAATTTAAAGAACAAAATTAATAATAAATTCTAAGAGTAGAGATAAAAGAAAAGTAAAATAATAAGAATTAAAGATAAAAATACAACTTTTTCGGATTCAATTCCCCAAAAGTTGTATTTTCAAGATTATTACCTATATCAATATACTAACCTTAGAATAAAAAAACTCAATCATAATCAAAAATAAGTCCATCAAAAATAAAAATATAAGGGACTTATTTGAAAATATAAGGGACTTATTTGGTAATATGAGGGACTTATTTTCAATTATGATTGACTTATTTTCGTATTAAAAATGATAAACAAAAAATGTAACTTGTATTTTTTTGATTATAGTTATTGAGGTAGATTAAAACATTATTAAAGCATAATAAATATTTGGTAAGGGGATAAAACAAAACAACCTCAAAAGCTTTTTAGGGCTAATAAGGTCGTTTTGAAACATTGAAAATTATTAAAATTATATTATCGATTATTCAATAATATACAATTTCTACTTTACTCCTACTCTTTGTAATTTCATTTTTGCTGAAGGAGAAAGTGGAGAAGATTTTTTAATCTTTGTTGGTTGAGGAGTTATTCCTGTCATGGTAAATTCCATAACTTTTAATGCTCCTGTTAATTCAGAGCCAATTCCATTACTTGGTTCTCCAATTGGATAAACTCCTATAGCTGGATTATTTCCATAAGTTGGAGTTACTAATTGTCCTGCTTTTAGAGCAGTTATTGCCCAATTTGTAGGTATTGATTCGTCGCAATTTTCATACATATTAACCCAAACTTGATAGGTACCAGCTTGGATATATTCTGTTGGATAAAAAACATTTTCATTATTAATACTATCGATATAACATCCAGGATTAGAGTCTAAATCTAATCCCCAAGCATAAATATATTCACCTGTTATTGTATCATAAATTTCTTCTCCTTGATTCCCATAGTAAATAACTTCTCCATCAGGTTGAACTACATATAAATCTATATCTTTTTCGTTATCAAAAGAAAGACTAATTTGTAAACCACCTGTTCCAGCTGATATTATTGTAACTCTTGTTGTGTAAATTGGTGAAGTTGTTCCATCATCAAACAAAGCAGTAATTTGTAGTTCAAAGTATGGATCTGAAAGATTTTGACTAAAAAGCAGAACAAAGTCAAAAATTGTATTCTTTTGCAATGTAGGAGTAATTGAGTAATATGAATTAGCTCCTTTTACACTTACATAGAGCTTTTGAATGTTATCTTGGGAGTTTAATGAAATAATTGACGTTCCTCCTGCAATTGCATTGGCATTAATAGATACTTGCCCAAGATCCCTTCCATTAGGATTTGAAGGAATTGCTCCTTGAACAAGACTTGCATCTTGAATAATAAAATAATTACTCAACACCTTTGCTGTTGGTGTTGTTGTGGTGGGTTCTTCATCATCACTACAGGCAGAAAAACCTATAGATAATGCACATATAACAATAATAAAAGTTAGTGCATTCTTAAATCTAAAGGAGATAATACTTTTCATAATATTTATGGCATTATTTATTCTGTAGCCAGCAGGTTTTAATCATTGTTTGTGCAAATTTATATTTTGTAAAAACATATGTGCTCTTATTTCGTAAATTATTTCTCTTAAATCATAAAATATTTCCGATTCAAGAAAGTAAGAATATAAGTTTAAGCTGATTCAAATTATTTATTATATGATTTTTTTAAAGGCACATACTCAAATATTAATTAAATTCTACTCTTAAATTCTTCTTCTATTTTTTAAAACGCTGTTTTATTTTACTGAAACCTTGTTTTAATTTACTGAAATCAAGTAATAATTTTTTCTTTCTTCGTTTTAATTTGCAACAAACGAGGTTTTATTTTAGAGGAGTAAAATCAGGAGGAAATCTTATTTTATTAGGAATTTATGAAAATAAAAAAAGCCGCTCCAATAGTTTGAAGCGGCATAAAATCATTTATTATATTTTTGCTTTGTAAGAAGTCTAATTTTTATCCTAAATAGGATTGGAGAATATGAGAACGAGAAGTGTGTTTTAGTCGGCGGATTGCTTTTTCTTTAATTTGACGTACTCTTTCACGAGTCAGATCAAATTGTTCTCCAATTTCATCTAAGGTCATTGGTGGATAGCCCTCTAATCCAAAAAACATCTTTAATATATCGGCTTCTTTTGGTGTGAGGGTCGAAATTGCCCTATTTATTTCCATTCTCAAGCTTTCATACATTAGTTCTGCTTCTGGGGTTGTGGTTTCCTCACTACGCATAAAATCATACATGGTGTTGTCTTCATCGCTTAGCAAAGGTGCATCCATAGATAAGTGTTTTCCACTATGGCGAATGCTTTCTCTAACTTCTGCATCAGTTATATCAAGTTCTAAAGCAACTTCCTCTGGGTTTGGTGTTCTTTCAAATTCCTGTTCCAAACGAGCATAGGCTTTATTGATTTTGTTCAGAGAACCTATCTTATTGAGCGGAAGACGAACAATTCTACTCTGCTCTGCTAATGCTTGAAGAATGCTTTGGCGAATCCACCACACTGCATAGGAAATAAACTTAAATCCTCTTGTTTCATCGAAGCGTTGTGCAGCTTTAATCAATCCAAGATTTCCTTCATTTATTAAATCAGGAAGGCTCATCCCTTGATTTTGGTATTGCTTTGATACTGAAACAACAAAACGAAGATTAGCTTTAGTAAGTCTATCTAATGCAGCCTGATCGCCTTGCTTGATTTTTTGAGCTAAAAGAACTTCCTCTTCAGGAGAAATCATCTCTAACCTACCAATCTCTTGCAAATATTTATCTAAGGAGGTAATTTCACGATTTGTGAGCTGCTTAGTAATTTTTAATTGTCTCATTTATATATGTTTTATTTATATCTAATTAACTATGCACTCTTACGAAACTTTATCTTAAGAGTTACAATAATATTTATTTTTTTCTATTTCTCTCCTAACACTTTCTGGTAAAAGATATTGTATTGATTTTTTATTTCTAATATTATCTCTTATCAGGGTTGAAGATATTTCAATTTCTGGGGCATTAATTCTTTGTATTGTAGTTGTTTTCCCAAACTTATTTGAAATATTTTTTGGTCGAGGATATACAATTATTCTGTAGTCTTTAATAATGTCTTTATAATCTTTCCATTTCTCAAAACTTTCAAGATTATCCTCCCCAATGATAATGCTGAATTCATTGTTTTTATGCTTCTCTTTCAAATAGTTTAGAGTGTTTATTGTGAAGGAAGGCTTTGGGAGATAAAATTCAACATCGCAAGCTGAGAATTTCTTATTATTTCTAATGGCGAGCTTGACTAATTTCAACCTATGTTCTTCTTCTAAAAGTTCTTGCGAGTTTTTTAGAGGGTTATGAGGAGAGACTACAAACCAAATCTTATCAACAAAATCATTCTCAACAATATAATTAGCAATTATAAGATGCCCTAGGTGGATTGGATTGAAGCTCCCAAAGAAAAGTCCTATTTGTTGTTTTTTTTTGTTTGATAACATACAAGAAATTAATACGAAAGAATTTACTAAATGTTTGAGAAAAAGAAGAAGTTACCCATAAAATTAGATAACTTCTTCTCGTTAAAAAAGGGAACAATAATTATTCCGCCTTATAAGCTATTGCTTCAATCTCAACCAATACTCCCAAAGGCAGTTTTTCAACTGCATAAGTTGCTCTTGCAGGTTGGTTTTCAGTAAAGTATTCTGCATATATTGCATTCATTGCGGCAAAGTCATCCATTGTATTTAATAAACAAGTTGTCTTTACAACGTCTTTCATGGTATAGCCTGCAGCCTCAACAATTGCTTTAATGTTTTTTAGTGCTTGATGAGTTTGTTCTACAATCTCCCCCTCAACTACTTTTCCTGTTTGAGGGACAATTGGGGTTTGGCCAGAAATAAATAATAATCCATTGTCTAATTTAATAGCTTGGCTATATGGTCCAATAGCCTTTGGAGCATTCTCTGTGCTAATTACCTTTTTCATTTTTAATTATATTACTTATTAATTATTATTGTTTTAGTTGTTTGTTTGTCTTGGTAAGAAATGCTTAGTACATAGGTTCCATTTTCAAAATTAGTTAAATCTAACTCCTTATCATTAATGGTTGTATTTTCGTATTTTACAACTTGACCTAAACTATTTATAATTCTTAGATTTACAGGCAGGTTATAAGAAGAGCTAATCTTAATTATACCCTTACTTGGATTAGGATATACCTTCATTTGAATATTAAGCTCAATATCATTTAATGATAGTGGGTACTTTACAAAAATTTCTCTCTCGGAAGAATATACAGAAGGGCAGTTATCTTTCTGAACCTTTACTCTATAAGTATAATTTCCAGTTGAGTCAAGAGTTTGTGTTAATTGAGATGTTGAATGATCAATGATTGTCCAATCTTGATTATCTTTCTTTCTTTCCCAATTAACAATTGTTCCTATATGTGTTGTTAAACGAATCGTTCCGGTTGTCGAGTTAATATTAATAGTATCATTTGGAGAATTGAGAACTCCTCCCCAAGAGTTTTTAATATTAATAAGAATTGTATTTGAAGTATCCTTTAAATTATTTGAGAATGTAATTCTACGATAAAAAGTACTATCTGTAATTAATTCTGGTTGGTAGTTAGCTTGATCACTAGTTTGAGTTGCATCAGACCAAGAACCATTTCTTACTTTTTGTTCCCATTTATAAGTAAAGTTTCCATGACCTCCAGTTGGAACTTGTCCAATAAGTTCATTAGGTGTTCCTTGACCACAAAACTCTTGATTATTTGAAATTGTATTATTAACAATTGCAGGGAAGGTTGTTGTGAAACTCTTTCTTGAGCCATATTTTGTCCCTATAGAAGTTGTTATATAAGATCTGTAATAATAGGTTGTTTGTTCTGACAATCCTCCAAGAACATAAGAATATGCTCCTAAGGTTGGATCTGTTAATGTTAGAACACTATCATTTTCAATTGTTGGAGAATCTGATGAATTAGTTGAATAAACGAATCCTTTTGTTATCAATGGTGCGTCACCAACACTTATAAGCGATGCATTTAATGTTGCTCCATTATTATTTACATTGGTAGGATTAGAAGTAAGTAATGTTCCCAAACCATCTGTGGTGTTAAAGCTCAGGACTTCACTTGCAAGGCTCATTATTGAGGCATTTGAAGCATAAGCTCTGTAATAAATGGTTGAGCTATAAGGAAGAGAGGTAAGATTTGCAGAGAATGATGAGTCGGCTGTTGTTGATATTACTTTTGTTCCACTTACAGAGTTTACACTGTCTGGATTAGTATGCCAATAAAATCCTCTTTCAGTAATCGATTCAATCCCTAAATAAATAATTGAACCGTTAACGGTTGCAGAGCTTCCTCTTATAGATTCAGTATCTACTCCTAAGGTTCTAACCTGTGGAGAATTTGACATATAATCAAATGTCATTGTTGAATCATTAATATATGTAATATGAGTTATAGGTTTATTTACAAGAGTTCCATTCTTTAGGGCAGTTGAAGGAGTTGAGGAATTGGTAAAGTAGTTTTGTCCACTTGCTCCACCAAATGGAGCTAATGCAGTTGAATTATGTGCAAGATTTCCGGTTGCAACCTCTATATAAAATCCTCTATCAGCAGGATTAACATTGATTTCATTATAATAGAAAGCATTTGTACCTTCTAATTTATTCTTATCTCCGTGATAAATTAACATCCCATTTCCAGGAATATAAGCATCCCATCCTTTTTGTTTTCTGTGCTCAATTAGGAAATACTCTGATGGACTAATATCAACCCTATAAGAAATCAATGAGTCCGCAGTACAAGGTAAAACATTTGATGAAGTGTTCGTTAGGGTGATAGGGTCTCCCCAACCCAATATTTCTCTTTCCCAAGCATTCAAATATGGTGGAGTATTATGATTATTATTATAACTTCCTGATGCCATCAAACACCATGTGTCTGGAGTTGCTGCAGTTCCTCCACTTGAAGTATAATCAGTATCATATAAATCCATTAGTCCTAAGGCATGTCCCATTTCATGACACATTGTTCCTATTCCGTCCATTTGTGAAGAACTTTTCTTTTCAGCAGAACAAGAATAGCTTGAAAATTGAACACCATCTTTAAGAATACTATTTGACACATAGGATTTATGAGGCCAAATTTCGCTTGTGTTTCCTGTTGAGGACTGTGCCTGACCAGCAAAAACAAAGTGAATGTTTGAAACCCTTGTTTCTCCATTTCTATATTGTGAGAAATTGACTGATGGGTCAACAAGTGTTAGGGCTCCATTTACAAAAGCTCCCATTCCTCCTCCACCTGCAGCATAATAGGCTGAAGTATTAGGAAGGGTAACTGGACCAACAACATCAATTATCATTTCCAAAGCTCCTCCTGAATTATCATAATAATAATCTCTAACACTTCCTGTTGCTCCGTTCAAATTGTAGCCAACTTGGTTACACATTGTGTTGAAATCACTTTGAGTATAGGTAAAAGGTTTATCTGAAAAAGCAACCAAGATAAGTAGTAGGCGAACCTGTCCTGTGGTAACTGCCTTTTGAGAATTTTCTGTCTGATATAATTTTTTTCTTTCTTGAATTTGACTTTCACTAAAATGCAAATTATGTGGGAGAGTGCTTAAGAATAATCTTTCTTCTGCAGTTCTTTCATTAGGATTTGATGCAATATAATTTGAAGGAATTAAGTCTCCCCTTTCGTTTAATTGTCCATAAACAAATACATTTTCACTATTTCTAATTAATGTATATTCATCAATTGAAGATGCCCAATTTACCTTTTCATCACCTTTTAGGGTTAAGGTTATTGTTTTTCCCTGAGGTTGTTTTATTGTAATTGGTTTTGGATTTGCTGGTATTGCAAATAGATTTACGCTAACAAAAGATATTAGCAACATAATTGTGAATTGTTTCAAAAAGCTTGTCTTCATTAATTTCTCGTTCGTTTTAATATAATAATTTTATTTATTTCAAACTGGCAAAAATACAAATAAAAAACGTAAAAAAAGTTATTATTATATTTTATTGTCTTTATTATGACAAAGAATATTGATTTTCCTTACAAAAAAAGGAGCTTGCAAAACTGCAAGCTCCTTTACATTATCTATAAATTATGAATTATTTATTGATAACAAGTTTTTTAGTTTCCTTAACTCCATTTACATTGATTGTATAGAAGTAAGTACCATTATTAAAGTTTTTAGTATCTAATGAAACTCTATTTACAGTGTTAGCTGCTTTATTGCCTTCATTTAACTTTACTAATTCTCTTCCCATAATATCAGTTACAACAATAACAACATTAGCATTTGAAGTTAATGCGTATTCTATTGTAGTTTCATTTTGTGCAGGGTTAGGGTAAGCATTTAGGTTAAATGATGGAGTTGTTTGAGCTACACCATTGATTGAAAGTGGATTTCTTGAAACCATCAAACGAATCATTGGAGAGTTTAAATTTGAGTACCAATCACCGAAAGGATATCCCCAAGCATAACCTTCAGATTCTTGACCTGGTGTCATAACTATTTGAGCCCACCAATCATAAGTTTTGAAAGTAGGGAAATAATCTTTATCATCCTTTGCAACATAGAATCTTCCATCATCTAATAATTTGTAGCAAGCATAGTATAATTGTCCTGGACGTAGTAATACGTTTTCTTCAACAAATGGCAAATAAACTGAACTATAGTCAGTTGACCATTCTCTTGCATCTGGATTTGTGAATACTCCATTGTTTAATCCTTCATTAATAACTGTAACTTCAGATTGTGCACCTGCAGGAACGATTAAAGCATCAGCAACTGTTCCTTCAGTAAAGTCATAATATTTTAGAGAAACTTGAACTCTTAATCCTGCATCGCATGAGTCAGCAGCTGGAACGATTTCAACTCCCTTTGCATAAATTGCATTTCCTGGAGTAGTGTCTAAGTCAATAGGAGTCACGAAACGATTACATACTTCATATCCACCATTAACTGCACCTGGAGCATTATCAGATATATATCCACCATCAAAACCATATGCCCAAGTAGCTCCTTCAATTAGAACATCAGCGTCAGATGCCCAACGAGCTTTTCCAGCAGGATCGGTTGAAGCAGGCATTTCAGAAACTCTGTAATATAATGAGTCTTCCATTGGTAAAGTTTGATAATTTGTACTATCTATTGATTGAAGATATTTAACTCCAGTTGAAAGACCATAAAGTCCTGGTACTTCATTATATAATCTAGCACCTTGTGTTTCCATTTCAATATGTCTTCTAATGTCATAACCAGTAGTTGAACCTGTGTTATCAACAACAGTATCAACTCTTGTATCGGGTGTAATATTTTGCATTACTGAACGATTAATTACAGAAGGAACTAAAGCTCCAAAAACATATGGAAATTCTAAATTTGTTGCTTGATGAGTTAATTCTTCATTATAAGCATTGAATAAAGTGTTACCACCTGTATTTTCAATTGTAGAGATAAAGAATACTGAGTCTAACTTCATAAAAGAAGGAACTACTCCATAAGCTGCATAGAAGTGTTTTGTAGAAAGAACATTCATTCTATATTCAGGTCCATCATAAACATTAACCTCATCTATAATCCAACGGTAACCTGCTGGAAGATTAGTTTGAGGAATTTGTTCACATAAATATCTAAAACGAATAAAAAGTGCTTCTTTATCTACTGAGTTTGCAACAGGAAGAGTAACAATTTTTTGACCACGAGCTTCTTCATTTACAGCAAAATCAATACCATTTATATTGATTTCGATTGAATCGTAAGTTGTAAAATTAGGATCAGTACTATAATCAATAAAATAACGGTCTCTGTTGAAACGCATTGTGTATTGATTAAAAACTACATCAACTGTATTAAAATTAGTAGTTTCAAAACCATCAGTTAGTCTAATTGCTGCATTAAATGCTTTTGTGTTAACTTGACCATCAGCATAGAAAACTTCCAAAGGAGAAATTAATGCAAATCCATCACCAACTTCACCACTTAGCAATTGTGTAAACCAATAATAACCACGAGTAGACATTCCAAAATATTGGAATAATCTTGGATAAGTTGATTGAAGAATTGTAGTAGAAGCTGCTGTTGTGTCTAATACACGCCATTGACCTTGGTTAGTTCCACCAGTGTGACCTGGAAGATTTTGAATAACATATTGGTTAGCATCGTTAAACTTAACTGTCATAACAGGTTCACCATAGGTGAAATCCTTTCTTAAGTTTTCTGATTGCTTTTTGTTAGGAGTTATTTCAGAAGTTGATATAGCCTTATCTTTATTAGGCGCATAATCCTTTGAAATAAACCTTTGTGCATTTGCACTTGTAGCTCCAATAACAAGAGCCGCAATAAGTAAGATTGTTCTTTTCATGATTAATTTTTGTTTTTGTTAAAACTTATTTGATTAATTTTTTTCAGTATTTACAACTTGCAAATATACTACTGAATTTTGGAAAAACAAACTTTTTCTAATTTTTTTAACTTTTTAGAGAGAGAAAATAGTAATTTTGCAAGTAAATAAACAAGTTTTATGAAAATACACTTTATTGCAATTGGAGGGAGTGCAATGCATAATTTAGCCATTGCCCTACACAAAAAAGGATATATTATTAGCGGTTCCGATGATGAGATTTTTAACCCTGCTAAGTCCAAATTGGAGAAATATGGTCTATTACCAAAAGAAATAGGCTGGAATAGAGATAATATTAATGATGATTTGGATGCAATTATATTGGGTATGCATGCAAAAAAAGATAATCCAGAACTAATAAAGGCTCAAGAAATGAACCTTAAGATTTATTCCTATCCAGAGTTTCTATATGAAATGTCTAAGGATAAAATAAGAATTGTGATTGGGGGAAGTCATGGGAAAACAACCATTACTGCAATGATTCTTCATGTTTTGAACAAGATGAATATTGATACTGATTATATGGTTGGGGCACAGCTTGAAGGTTTTGAGGTTATGGTTAGAATAAGCGAAAAGGCAAAATATATGGTTTTGGAGGGAGACGAATACCTTACATCCCCTATTGACCTTCGACCTAAATTTCATCTTTATAAACCAAACATTGCTCTAATAAGTGGTATTGCTTGGGATCATATTAATGTATTCCCTACTTTTGAAATATATGTTGAGCAGTTTAGGATTTTCTGTGAAAAGATTGAGGGAAGTGGTTCTTTGGTTTATTGCAGGGAAGACGAAAGGGTTAAAGAGGTTTCTGAGAATGCAAGAAAAGACATCAAAAAACTCCCATATGGAATAATTCCTCATAAGATTGAAAATGGAATAACAACTATTATTTGGAAGGGTAAAGAATATGAAATGTCTGTTTTTGGCAAGCATAATTTGATGAATCTTTATGGAGCAATGCTGATTTGTGAGGAGATTGGTATTAGTAATGAGGATTTTTTAAGTTCAATAAGCAGTTTTACAGGTGCCTCCAAACGATTGGAATTGGTAAAGAAAAATGATAATGTTGCAATATATAAGGATTTTGCACATTCTCCTTCCAAACTAAAAGCAACAATTTCGGCTCTTAAGGAGCAGTATCTACAAAGAAAACTCGTTGCAGCAATGGAACTTCACACATTTAGCAGTTTGACCAAGGAGTTTCTTTTAGAATATAAAGGAGCTATGGATGAGGCAGACATTGCAATAGTTTATTTTAATCCTCATACTATTGCCCACAAAAGACTCCCACCCATTACTCCTGAGCAAGTTTATTCATCATTTGGACGAAAAGATATTATAATTTGTACTGACTCTAATGAAGTGATTGAAGTCATTAAGAGCCAAAAATGGGAAAATAGGAACTTATTAATGATGAGTTCTGGAAATTTTGATGGTATTAGTTTTGAGAAATTAGCTTTAGAAATTATTTAAACGAAGGTTATTCAAAAATAAAAGGGACTTATTTGGAAATATCTCTGAGATAATTTGAAAAAGTCGGGGAATAAATTTATTTATCTCCCGACTTTTTTTGATTAGAATATATATAGGATTTATTATTGAAGATTTCTTCTTTTTAATCTTTGACGAGTGATAACTCTCTTTGACCATATAGGGAGGACAATCAGTCCTAATATAATATATGGATAGTAAGTGAATATTCTCCATAGGACTGAAAGAGTTGAGCCAAGTCCAAGAGGAATAAACTCTCTGAAAAATACTGGAAAAGCAAATTCTGCAATTCCACTACTTCCAGGTGTTGGACTTATGCAAAGGATTATCCACATTACTAATTGTCTTGCAAAGATCCAAACATGGTCTGCTAAAGGAGTAAAGGCTAAAATCAGGAAATTAACAACTAAGAATCTTGACATCCAAGAGCCAACAGTTATAAAATAGGCTTTTATCCAATAGAGGAAACTCTTACCTTTAAATTCCTTAGAAGAAACAATTACGTCATCCCCTATCTTTTGAAGTTTAGCTTGATTTTTTCTGAATATTTTTTTGCGAGACAAAGAATAAAGTAGCCATTTGAACCCTCTTGGATAAATGAAAATTGCTAAAAGAATTATTATTGTTAGCAAACACATAAATCCATAGCCAATAAAGAAAACTGTTATTACTCCAAACTTCTGTCCAAAGACCATAAAGTCAAAATCAGATATGAATGCGAGATTGACCCCTACCAAAAGGATGGTTATTGGAGCAATTATTATGTAGAATAGTTCGTCCAACAAAGCCGTAATCATAACTATTGCAGTTGAACGAGCTACACCAATTCCTTCCAAGGACACAATAAAAAGGGCAACTGCTGAGCCTCCAACCACAGTTGGGGTTATGGCAGAACTAAACTCCCATATCATAATTAGCTGAAAGCATTGTTTCCATGACAGCTGTTTATCTGAGAGAAAACGTAATCTATACATATACATTACATCTCTCATCATCGCAAAGAATAATGCTATTAGCAAACAAAATGTTGAACCCCAAGTCCAGGTTTTTAGAATATTCTTTAGAATATCCTGTTGGTAGTCAACTTGTATGTTTCCCTTATTGGCTTCATCGACAAAATGAAGCTCTTTTAATTCTTTTGCATTATCATTATTCGCATCAACCCAATAATATGCCCCTTCACCAACTGGGACTTCTGAAATAATTGGTTCAGAAAAATCTTTAGCAACTAAAAAAATGGCAACTCCAACCCCCAAAATAATTGGGACAATTACTTTGTTGAAAGAAAATAAACTTAGGGGGTTGGATTTGCTCATTGAATAATCTTATTAAATTTTATAGCTTAACGATTGGAACATCAATTTTGTTATCATAAAGATATTGATAAACCTTATCGCTCAATGCCCAATTAACATCCCAATAGTCATCAGTATTTACCCATACCCTTGCACTAAGGGTGATAGAAGATTCTGTAATATTTGTAACTACCATTGGTTCTGGGGTCTTCAATACTCTTTGGTCTTGATTAAGAATATCAAGGACATCTTTTGAAATTTGATTTGTATTAACTCCGTGTGCAAGCTTTAGATTAATATCCAAACGTCTTGTGTCTAAAAGTGAGAAATTAGTAATTGTACCTGAAGAAAGCGGACCATTTGGAATTGAAATAGTCTTGTTGTCTGGAGTTATCAATATTGTTGTAAAAATTTGAACTGACTTTACTGTGCCTTCAGTTCCTTGAGCAGCAATATAATCCCCTGATTTGAAAGGACGCAAAACCAAAAGAACAACTCCTCCTGCAATATTGGAAAGAGTTCCTGAAAAAGCCATACCAATTGCTAAGCCCATAGCTCCTAAAAGGGCAATAAACGAAGTCATAGGTATTCCAATAATACTTATAACGCTAAGGATAATTAGTATTTTAAGGACTATTGAAATAATTTGAACAATGAAAGGGACTAAGGAAGAATCGACTTCCTTCTTAATCATTAGTTTTTTAATTCTCCTACATAAGAAGTTAGTTAGTTTAAATCCTATCCAAAGTAATAGAATGGCAACAAGTATTTTGGGTCCATAATCAAGAAGTAGATTAATCCCCTTTTGTTGCAATTGCTGAATCATATCAATACTTTGCTTTACTGTTTCTGCGGTTGATTGAGCCGCTGCAGTTGTAACGCTTTCAACATTTGTTACAACTTTATCTGCATGTTCTGCAATTTTTTCTGCTGTTTCAGATGATGTGTCTGTCTGTAACATAACTTATTTTATTTAATTAGTATAAAAAATTATTATATGGATACCTTAGTGCATGAAGACGTTTAATTGAGTCATACATTGCCTGTTTAAATTCATCAATATTTTCTTTCTCCTTTGCTGAAATAAAGAAAGCAGGTATAGAACTATTGCCCATCCATGAAGCTTTCAAGTCATCTAATGACCAATTTTCTTTTTCTATTGGAGTTAAATCATCTTCATCCTTTTGAATATAGTGATATGCATCAATCTTATTAAACACCATAATGATTGGTTTGTCATTGGCTTTAATTTCTTCCAAAGTTTGATTAACAACATCAATCTGTTCTTCAAATCCTGAATGAGAAATATCTACTACGTGCAGTAAAACATCAGCCTCACGTACCTCATCTAAGGTTGATTTAAAACTTTCTATAAGTCCATGTGGTAGTTTTCTAATAAAACCAACGGTGTCTGTTAATAAAAAAGGAAGATTATCTATTACTACTTTTCTAACGGTTGTATCGAGGGTTGCAAATAATTTGTTTTCTGCAAAAACTTCACTTTTTGCAAGTAGGTTCATTAGTGTTGATTTCCCAACATTTGTATATCCTACTAAAGCAACTCTAATTAAACTCTCTCTGCTTTTCCTTTGTACAATCTTTTGCTTATCAATCTCTTTTAACTTTTCTTTCAATAAGGAAATTTTAGACAAGATAATTCTCCTATCAGTCTCTAATTGAGTTTCTCCTGTTCCTCTCATGTTCAATCCTCCTTTTTGGCGGTCGAGGTGGGTCCACATTCGAGTTAGACGTGGTAATAAATATTGGTATTGAGCTAATTCTACCTGAGTTTTGGCGTGCGAGGTTCTGGCTCTTTGGGCAAATATATTTAGGATTAAACCTGTTCTATCCAAAATTTGACAATTAAGTTGTTTCTCAATATTTCTCATTTGCGAAGGGGTAAGTTCATCATCAAAAACAACAAATTGAATCTCTTCAGCACGAATATATTCTTTTATCTCTTCCAACTTACCACTCCCAACAAAAGTTCTTGGGTCGTTGTAGGGAAGTCTTTGAATAAAGCTCTTCACAGCAATTCCTCCTGCAGTATCAATCAAAAAAGAAAGTTCCTCTAAGTACTCTTGAGTTTTCTCAAAAGAATTGTTTGGGGTTGAAACGCCTACCATTACAGCCCTATCGGGCATATGAGTGGTTTCTATCATTTTTTATCCCCAAGATATTGTTCCAATAGTCTTTGAACATACTTCCCAAAGACATCAAACTCAATGTTCACAATTGTTCCTTCTCTGAAATTATGAAAATTTGTAACATCTTGAGTAAATGGGATTATGGAAACAGAAAACATACCTTCTTTAGAATCAACCACAGTAAGACTAACTCCATTAACAGTTATTGAGCCTTTTGGAACAGTAAAAATATTTTTATCTTTATCATATTCAAAGAAATATCTCCAAGAACCATTTTCATCAATAACTTTTGTGCAACGTGCCACTTGGTCAACATGCCCTTGAACAATATGACCATCAAAGCGACCATCCATTTTCATTGAACGCTCAACATTAACTTCTGTTCCCACTTGCCAAGAGGAAAGATTGGTTTTATCCATTGTTTCTTTCATTGCAGTTACTACATATTGATTTTTATCATAATCCAATTTAACCACTGTTAAACAACAACCATCATGAGCCATTGATTGGTCTATCTTAAGTTCTTTTGCAAAATCAACTTCCAATGTAAAATGATAGTTTGTATTTTCTTGATCAATAGCAACAACCTTTGCCATTTTTTCTATTATGCCTGTAAACATATAATTATCTGTATTATTCTTTTAATTTTTTATTATATTTTCACTTAGAAATAATCTAAGTTTATCCTTTTTTAAATCTTGATTTTATTCAAATAATTCTTGACAATATTTAAGTAAAACTTGATTTTATTTTACTATTTTAGCTTATTTTTGTATTAGTAAATTATCCCTATGGAATTGGAAAATCTTTTTGTAAAGATGTATTCTATCCTTACCTCTAACATTATGTTCATGGTCAGGATAAAGGAAGAAATCTACTTGCTTGTCTTTCTTAACCGCAACTCGTAAGAACTCAATGCAGTGTTGAGGTAGCACAGTTGCATCCTGATAACCTTGAATAATTAATAATTTCCCATTAAGGTTATCAATTTTATTAATCAGACTTGAATTTTCGTATCCCTTCGGATTGTCTTTTGGCGTTCCCATATATCTTTCTCCATACATTATTTCATACCATTTCCAATCAACAACAGGTCCTCCTGCTGATGCGGTTTTGAAAACATCGGGATGGTTTAGCATAAGAGAAATTGTCATAAATCCACCATAACTCCAACCATCAACACCTATCCTTTGGCTATCAACATAAGGAAGTGATTTTAAGTAATTAATCCCAACCATTTGATCCTGCACTTCTTTCTCTCCGCAGTTATGCCAAATTGCAGATTCAAACTCATATCCTCTATTTGCTGAACCTCTATTGTCTAAAGTCCAAACAATGAAACCTTGTTGGGCTAAAAACATAAAGAAATTATTTGTACCTCCAAGCCAAGAGTTTGTTACAAGTTGTGCATGGGGTCCGCCATAAACATAAACTAAAACAGGATATTTCTTATTTGGATCAAAATTATGAGGTTTAATCATTCTATAATATAAATCTGTTCCATCATTTGCTTTTAATGTTGAAATTTCTATAATTGGTTTATCTAAATCTTTCCAAGCATCTTCACTCTCATTCAAAACCTTTAATACCTTTCCTTTCTTATCAAGCAATTGGCTCTTAGAAGGAGTATCGTTATAATTAGTATAGGTGTCAATAAATAAAGTAGCTTTTGAATTGTAGGCAACACTATGTGTTCCTTTTCCAAATGAATACTTCGTTATTTTTCCATCCTTAAGACTTACACCATAAAAATTTCTTTCAATCGGCGATTCCTTTGTAGCGTAGAAAAATACCTCATCTGATTTTTCATTAAATCCTTCAATTGAAGTAACCATCCAATCTCCTTTTGTGAGTTGATTTACAACATTTCCATATATATCATATAGGTAAATATGATTAAAGCCATCTCTTTCGCTCAGCCAAAGAAAATGATTAGAAGAATTTGGGACAAAAACCATTTGTGCTTCAGGCTCAACATATCTATTAGAAGTCTCCTCAAAAAGTGTATTTATTTTATTTCCTGTTTGAGAGTCGTAGCTTTCAAACCAAAGATGATTTTGTAAACGATTTAATTTAGCAATATAAATTGTTTTACCATCAGGAGAGAAACTTATGTTAGTCAAATACATTTCTCTTTCCTCTAATGATTCGTTTTTTCTTGTTTTAAGATATATTGTTTTTTCAGTCTTTACATCATATAAACCAACAAGCACCTCATGAGATTTTTCTCCAGCCATAGGATATTTTACAGGAGAGTATTTTGCAATTCTTTCTTGAGTATTTACTAATGGATAATCAGTTACCATAGATTGGTCCATTCTGTAGAAAGCTAATTTCTGGCCATCCTTACTCCAAAACAAACCTTTTTCAATTCCAAATTCATTTCTGTGAACTGACTCTCCATAAACAATATCTTTAGAACCATCATAGGTTATTTGTTTTATTTTAGCATCTGTTTTCACAAAAAGATTGTCTTCTTGCTTAAATGCTATGGTGTTGTAATTTTCACTTACTTCAACAAAACCCCATTCTTTTTCAGTTGAGTATAGTTTTTTGGTTGCCTTAGTTTTTAAATTGTAAACATATTTTTCCCTATTCTCAGTTGAGTAGATAAATTCATTATCAGAAATATATTTAATTCCCATAAAGATTGATGGTTTAGGGCTAATATCTTCTAATTTTAAGACTTCCTTAGGATCTTGTTTTACACTGCCAATCCAAAGTGATTTTCCATCTTTCGTAAAGGAGTACGAATCACTTTTGCCCATAAATTGAACGTCATAAATCTCCTTAATATAGTATTTCCTATTTTGTACATCTTCAATTTTTATTAGTCTTTCTTGAGCAAATGCAATGGCAGAAAAACTAAATAATATTAGTAATAAGCTAAATCTTCTCTTCATTATATTCAATTATTCTTTTCAAAAAACTATTTAATCATTATTGTATTTATTCCAGTTCCTAAATTTCAAATTCCAAACCCCAAAAAACGCCTCTTTAAAAATTTTCATACTCATTTTTGATTGTCCTAAAACCCTATCAGTAAAAATTATTGGCACCTCTTCTAATCTAAAGCCAAGTTTGTGTGCAGTATACTTCATTTCGATCTGGAAAGCATAACCAATAAATTTAACCTTATTGAAATTCATTTTACTAAGAAGTTCTTTTTTGTAACAAACAAAACCAGCAGTAGCATCAGAGATTTTCATTCCTAATACAAATCTTACATAATAAGATGCATAATAAGACATAATAACCCTACCTATTGGCCAATTAACAACAGAGATTTTTCCTCCCACATAACGAGAGCCGATTGCAAGGTCTGCACCCATACTACAAGCCTTGTGAAGTCTAAGTAAATCATGAGGATTATGAGAGAAATCTGCGTCCATTTCAAAGATAAAATTATAATCTTTATTTAAAGCCCACTTAAAACCATGGAGATAAGCTGTACCTAAACCCAATTTACCTTTTCTTTGCTCCAAAAAAAGTCTTTGAGGGAATTCTTTAACTAAATCCAAAACAATCTGAGCCGTTCCATCAGGGGATCCATCGTCAATAATTAATACATCAAAATCTTTCTCTAACGAAAAAACCGTACGAATTATATTCTCGATATTCTCTTTTTCGTTGTAGGTTGGAATAATTACTATACTATCAGACATTTTAGTTTGAATTTATTTTTTAAGTGGCAAATTTACATACTTTATCATAAAACTCCAAAACTTACTATTATTTTGGATCAAGGAAAAACTTTTCCTTAATAATCTCTTTTCTTGGAATAAAAGGGACTAAGCTTCCTTCGGAGGGTTTTCTCATTGGATTTTGAATTATTGTTCCATTAGCATCAATTAAAATGAAGGTTGGAAATACTACTACATTATAATCTTTAAGCAAATCCCAATTGTTTCCAAAGTGAGCAAAATCCCATTTATATCTAACTCCAACGTTAGAATTTACCAAGAAATTAAACAAGGCATCCAAGCTATTATCACAAGCTATTGTTAAAAAATTAAAATTATCTTTTAATGTATCCACAAAACTATACATCATGTTCAACTCTCTAAGACATGAAGGCTCGTGAAGCTTAACAAAACTCAGAATAAGAGGCTTTCCTTTATATTTATCTATAGTTATGTAATTATTATGTATATCTTGCAAAGAAAACTCTTCAGCTTTGGAGCCATAGAAAGATTTTTTAGCAAATTGAGTTAAAAGATTTTTAGCAATAGTAACATGCTCCCTGAATTTTGTTTGATAGATAAAGGATTCCAACATATTTACTATATGAAGACTATTGTATTGGGTTGAAAAATATGCTTCTTTCATTCCTCTTAGGAAAACTAACTCTCTAAAAACTTCATTCTTTAGAAGAGTGTCAACCCCCAAAGAGTCAATTAGTGAGAAATAATTATTGTTTTCAAACCAACGATTTAGGTTTTGCTTTGAAATAACCTTATTCCCTTCAGTAAAATATTGGCCATAAATTATTTCAAAACATTCCATATAACCAATATTATCATAGAGGATTGGTTTATTATAGAAAAGCTGTGCTTTAAGCTTTCTATCATTTACTGTCTTCGCTGAAAACTCTATTTTACCAATAGAATAATTAACATAATCTCTAACATAATCATTTTGTAAGGTGTCAATCAAAGAATAAACCATTTTCTTAAGCGAATCAACCTTCTTCTTATCTCTATAGTAAAGAATCTCCTTTTTATATTCTACTAAATAGTTTTCAATGGTTGTATCAATGGAATAGATAGTTCTATTAAGTTTATTATCTGTTGTGTTCTCGATTATAATAGGGAGTTCAATTTTATAGAAAAGAGTGTTTATGGAGTCTTTAATGTCAAAATTAAAAGGCATTAACCTCAAATTATATGATGCTCCTTTTTGAGCAACAAAACCATAGTCAAATGTTTCAATTCTTATCTTTACAAAAGATGTGTTTTCGATCAAAACAGAAAAATTAACAATAGAATCTCCTATACTTAGTTGCTTACTATCAATCTCCTGCTCAAGATTGGAAAGATTGTCCATTATAGAAATTAGCTTGACATTCTTATTCTCCAAATCTTTACCTTTAAGCTCTATTCTAAGATTTTGAGCATTAGCCCCAATTGAAACTAAAATAAAGAATAATAGAAAAAATACTATTACAAATTTGGTTCCTATTCTCATCTGAAAATTATTTACTTGTAGTTTTTAAGGATTATTTATTCAAGATATAGTCTTTTAGCTTATCCTCTCCCCAAATATTTTTCATAATCTCAACACTTTCCTCAACCTTTAAGGAGCCTCTTTTCTCGAGGTTTCGTTGCATAAACACACAATCAGTCATACTTGCTCTATCAAATGCCACATCCTCAGCCAAAGCATGACATGAAGGAGCTCCACATACATTACAGTCAGTGTGAGGAAGTTTTGACTCTATTTCTTTTATTTTAGTAAGTTTTTGAAACGCAACGCTCCTGTCCTCATCCAAAACCATCATACTTCTCGGTTTAATTCTACCAACATGAGAGTTTTGAGTCAAATATTCTCTTTCGTTCATAATGGCTTTCCTTCTGGAAGTTTCTCCATTACGTTCTCTTTCAGCTAATTTCTTAGCCCTTTGCATCATTCTATCGTTAATCAAAAACCTATTGCCACATGTTAATATCCCTCCAGCACAGCTTTCATCACAAGCTCTTAGCTCTAAGAAATCCAAGTCTTCAATCTCATCATCTTCTACCCTTTCTAAGAACTCTATTACATTATGAATTTCATCTATTGCAAAACTTTTCTTGAAGTTATTTAATCGTCTTTCTCCGTTTGTAAGCGAAAATATTACACAATCAGAGGTTACATCATTATTTGCAGTTATATTCTTATTAAATTCTTTTTTTTGTTTGATTTCTTTCAATACAATATTATACATAGTGTCCATATTCAACACTCCATCAACTGTTGATGCGTCCTCTGCAACAGGAGATTTAGTTGCAGCTATTTTTGCAGCACAAGGTGTTATATAAAATATTCCTATATCCTCTGGATTTGCTCCTTCTTCAATTAGTTTCTTTCTAATGTAAATTGCAGTAAAGTCAACGGGAGCTTTAATAGGAATAAGACTATCAACCAAAGCAGGAAACTTAACTTGAATCAAACGAACAATGGCAGGGCAAAAGGTTGATATAAGAGGTTTTTTAGTTTCATGCTCACGAATATACTTATTTGAAAGTATAGAATGTAAAAATGCTGAAGCCTCAACTTCAAAAACATGAGTAAATCCAATCTCTAAAATAACAGAATATACCTGCGAAGCCCTAATATCTTCAGGAAACTGCCCTAAAAAAACTGAAGGCATAAGAACAACCCTATGCTTAAAGTTATATATACTTTGAAAATCGTCTTCAGCAACGTAGACTGCTCCCGAAGGGCATACTTTATAGCATTCTCCACAATCAACACACTTATTTTCATAAATTGTAGCCTTTCCATTGCGAACCCTGATTGCTTCTGTTGGGCAATTGCGCATGCAAAGGGTACAACCAAAACAAATCTTATGGTCAATTCTTAAAGCATGATAAAAATAGTTTTCATTCATTGTTCAAAAATCTAAAACATTTTATGAATTAAAATTAACAATCATCTTAATCTCAGTACCTACACCAACTTCTGATTGAATGTCTAACTCATCAACATTATTTTTAATATTTGGCAAACCCATTCCAGCTCCAAAACCCATTTCTCTTACTTTTGCTGAAGCTGTTGAATAGCCTTTCTCCATTGCACGAGCTATGTCTGGAATGCCAGGTCCCTTATCTTTAATTAGTACACAAATTTTTTCTTCGTCCAAATCAACAAAAATTGTTCCTCCATAAGCATGAGCAATAGCATTAACTTCAGCTTCATAAACAGCAACAACAATTTTCTTTATCTTTTGATTATCAATATTAAGTTGTTTTAGGGTCTTTTTAATCTCGCTTGAAGCCTTTCCTGCATTGGCAAAATCTCCTTCAACAACAATAAATTCAGTATGCATCATAAAACTTAAAAAATTAATAAACAGGCACAAGCCCATTTTCATATAATAGTCCAACAGTCCTAAACATTGAATACTTACATGAAAGGATTATTATATCATTCTCCAAAGCAAGTTCAATCATATCTTCAGAAACTTGTTTATTCCTAACGAATAAAATCACTGAAATATTTGCCATTTCGGCAGTACGAATAGTTTGGTTGTTGCATAGTCCGGTGATTAGAATCAAATGCTCTTCTTCCAAAGTCAAAACATCCGACATCAAATCAGAAGCAAAACCATGGTCAATGCTATAATCCATATCTTCTCGTCCCACAATAACTTGGGCGTCCAAAATCTTAACAATATCAGTAATTTTCATACAAACAGATAAATATTTTACATTATTTAAGCTACAAAGATAGTAAAAAACTTTTAAGAATAAAGTTTGAGTCTTAAATAATGCCTAACTTAATAAGATAAAATAAGGCAATCCTTATTTCAAACTTATTAAACCTTATTTTGAACTATTAAAATAGGGACTTCATCTACATATCGTGGCATGATTCCGAGATTAAAATTAAATAAAAAAAGGCCTAAGAACTTTATTTGAATCTTAGGCCTTAAGGTTTTTATGATTTAAAATTCTAATTCATTGTTGGTAAGAAAGAGTATTTCTTTCCATATTGAAGATGTTGTTTTAGGAAATCTGTAGGATAAGTTACTTCATACTTAATAATTTTTCCTTCCTTGTCTGCAATTGGAGTTATGTCTGGATTAACAAATCCACCATAAGGTTTAATATTTAGTTTTTTATAGCGATCAATTACCTCTTGATGCAACACTGGATCAATATTTACGGCATAACGTTCAATTAAATCCTTTCCAGCATCATAATTACCTGTAGATTTAATATCTTGTATTTTTGCGAGCAAATCTCCAAAAATCTTTCTTACAGCTTTGTGGTCTTTAATTTGGAAATAGGTTTTGTTGTTTTTCTTAACCTTAACAACTGCTCCAATTTTCTCTCCTTGCTCATAGGCATAGGTAGAAATTAACTTACGAGCTTGCATGTGTGCTTGTGTTACAGTTTTTCCAAATTCAATTCTTGCGTATTGTGAAAGCAATCCATTTCTTAAATAACTATCATATTCTGCCTCACCAACTGCAAGGTCTGGGATTAATCCAATTTCTATCAAATATGGATCCATCATATAATAAAGTGCAAACAGGTCTGCTCTTGCTTCTTCCAAAGAAGAAGAATAGTCTGCCAAAGCTCCTGCTGGGGTGTTTGGTAATAGTTGTCCAGAGCCATGCCCTAAGCATTCGTGAAGGTCAGTGTGAAGATCACCTGCCAAAGAACCAAATTTCTTTCCCTTTTCAATTTCTTCCTCAGACGCTGCAAATTCTTGCAATACTCCTTTTGGAGATTCTAATGCAGCTTTATCGTAGGCTGATGTCAAGTTGGCAATAGTTACTGATTTACTTCCATATTCTTTTCTTATCCAATCAGCATTTGGAAGATTAATTCCAATTGGTGGAGTTGGGAAACAATCACCACCAAGCATTACTGCATTAATAACTTTTGCACTTACTCCCTTAACTTCTTTCTTTTTATATTCAGGCTTAACTGGGGAATTATCCTCAAACCATTGTGCATTAGAGCTTATTAGCTCTGTTCTCTTTGTTGCTTCCAAGTCTTTGAAGTTTACTACTGCTTCCCAGGTTGCTTTCATTCCCATTGGATCTCCATAGTCTTCAATAAAACCATTTACATAATCACACATCGATTCAACATCAGAAACCCATTGAACATTATATTTATCCCATATTTCCAAATCTCCTGTTTTATAATATTCTATTAAAGAAGAAGTGTATTCTCTTTGTCTTTCATTTTCGGCAACACTATTTGCTTTTTCCAACCAATAGATTATTTCTTTGATTGCACTTGAGTAAAGACCTCCGAGTTTATAAACTTGTTCTTTTACTTGTCCATTTTCTTTTATAACCTTTGAGTTTAAGCCAAATGACAGAGGACGTTCAGGATTTGGACTTTGCTTCTTGTTATAAAATTCTTCAACCTCACTCCTTGTAACACCTTCATAGAAATTAACTGCTGAAGAAGAAACAATATCTTTTGTTTTATCTGTTTCTTTTCTGTAAGGTGCAATTTTCTTACTAAAGATAATGTCTGTTACCCTTGGGAAGAAGGCATCAACTTTTTCCCCTTTATTGGTTGGGAAATTCTTTTGATTGGATTGTTTCAAAAGAGTTGAGAAGAAGTTTTTGGAGAATGTTGGCATAATTTTATCTTCTGCATAGTGGTGATGTATGCCATTTGAGAAGAAAACTCTTTTTGCATATACAATGAAGTCTTCCCATTCTTTTCCTTGACGTTTTCCATTATAAGTAGAAAGTATATTTTCAAGGGTTCTTCTCACTGTCAAATTATACTTATAATTTTGATCCCATAATATATCTCTTCCGCTGTTTGCTGCTTGAGAAAGATAGTAAAGATACTCTTGCTGTTTTAAGCTTAAATTATCCCATGCTGGGATTTGATAACGCATTACTTTAATATCAGCAAATTCATCAATAATATACTTGAATTGTTCTTTGTCGTTAGTTTTGTTTTGTGCCATAATTCCTTCTGGCATTACAAGTAAACATGATAAAAGGGCTGAAATCATAATCAACTTTTTCATATTGTATTCAATTTATTTATTTTATTTGGGAGCAAAAATACGAATAAAAGATTAAATCTTTGTATTTTTGTTGCTTTAATCGTAAAGTTTTATTGTGAAAAAACTTGATATACTTATAATAAAATCATTCTTAGGTCCGCTTTTACTAACATTTTCTATTTCAGAATTTGTTCTTCTGCTTCAATTTATATGGAAGATTCTGGAGAGAATGATAGGAAAAGGATTAGACACGTTGGTAATCCTACAATTATTCTGGTATATTCTTGTTACTTTAGTACCAATGGCATTACCATTAGCAATATTGCTTGCATCCATAATGACCTTAGGTAATTTTGGAGAACGCTACGAGTTAGTGGCAATGAAGTCTGCAGGTATATCTCTATGGAGAATATTGAAACCATTAATTGTTGTTGTTGCATTTCTTTCAGTCTTTGCTTTCTTCTTCTCTAATAACTTCATGCCAATTGCTGAAAAGAAAATGAGGACATTAATGTATGAGATAAACACAAAAAAGCCTACTGTAAATATTCGACCTAATGAATTCTATGCAGATATAGAACAATATATAATAAGAGTTGGAGCAAAGGATAAGGAAGGGAAAAATTTGACAGATGTTGTAATTTATGATCATAGTAAGAGTGTAGGCAATATAAGTATAACAGTTGCAAAAAAGGGTCAAATGTATAGTGAGGATGATGGAAATACTCTTGTTTTTAATTTAATTGATGGATATACTTATGATGAAAGCGTTGATGACCAATCTATTGATACTCGTCCATTAGTTAGACTTAATTTCAAGGAACAGTTAATTAGGTTTGATGTTTCTGATTTTGCTTTTAAAGAAACTGATGAAGATAGATATAATAATCACTATAAAATGCTTAATATTTCTCAGCTAAACAGAAATATCGGGGAATTAAGAAAAGAAAATTCTGACTTTAATAAATCAATAGTTAGTGGCATTAAAAACCAAATCACTTCTCCAATTATTAGGGATTCAAATATTATTAGAATGGATTCTTTGTATGAGTTTTCGTTTTACAAAGACTTTAAAGCACTTTCAAAGGAAGATAATCAGAAAATTATTAATCAAGCTTCTCAAAAAACACAATATCTTCAAAATGATATGAAGATGTTGGATTCAAAACGAAATGGAGACAGTGAATTAATCATAAGACATAGAAATGAATTACATAGGAAGTTTACTCTTTCAGCTGCTTGTCTAATTCTTTTCTTTATTGGAGCACCTTTAGGAGCAATTATTCGTAAGGGTGGATTGGGGATGCCTGTTGTTGTATCGGTTTTGAGCTTTATATTGTATTATGTTGTGGGAATGATTGGAGAGAAAGCCTCAGTTGAAGGTGCTGTTTCGTCATTCTTAGGCATGTGGAGCTCAACGTTGGTATTCTTGCCAATTGGTATTTTCCTTACAATTAAAGCTACATCCGATTCAGCTCTCTTGAATCCTGAAAGTTGGATTAAGGCTATGAATAAGATTAAAAATTTTTTAACTGGACATAAAATTAAAAATAAATAATGAAGATTTTACAGCTTTGCTATAAACCTCCTTTTCCCGTTGTTGACGGCGGTTCAATGGGAATGCATACACTAACGATGGGACTTTTAAATAATGAACATAATGTAAAAGTTCTTGCCTTTAATAGCTTCAAGCATCCGGTTAAAATTTCTGAACTCCCACAAGACTATATCGAGAAAACTAAGTTTGAAACCATATTTGTCGATTTAAAACTTAATGTTTTTTCTGCACTATTTAGCTTTCTCAAAAATGAAAGCTATCATGTTAAGCGTTTCTATTCTGTAGAAATGCAGCAAAGGCTTGCCTCTCTTTTGAAAGAGGAGGAATTTGATGTAATTCAACTTGAAAGCGTTTTTCTTTCTCACTATATTTCTGTTATAAGAAAAAACTCTAAAGCAAAGATTGTTCTAAGAGCTCCAAATATTGAACATTTGATTTGGGAAAAGACTGCACAAACTACAAATAATCCTTTAAAGAAAATCTATCTCAACCAACTTGCTCAAAGCCTTAAGAAATATGAGCTTGAGATGATTAATCAATTTGATGGAGTTTATACTGTTACTAAGGTTGATGCTGATTATTTTGTTAAAAAAGGATGTAGGGTTCCTTGTAAGCATGTTCCTGTTGGGATTGAAACTCCTGACTTTATTGATAAGGACATTGAAGAGAAGGATTCATTATTTCATATTGGCTCAATGAATTGGATTCCTAATCAACAAGCTATTGAGTGGTTTTTGGATAATGTTTGGGATATGGTTCATGAAAAGCTTCCAAATGTAAAGACCTATTTTGCTGGCAGAGCAATGCCTCAATGGCTCCTAAACTTGAACAGGGAAGGAGTAATTATTTATGGTGAGGTTCCTGATAGCGCAAGGTTTATTTGTTCCAAAGAAATAATGGTTGTACCTTTGCTTTCGGGTAGTGGAATTAGGATAAAGATTCTTGAAGCAATGTCGCTTAGGAAATGTGTTATTGCAACCTCACAAGCAGCTGAAGGCATTCTGTATGAAAACAACATTAATATAGTAATTGCAGATACTCCCGAAGAATTTGCAGATAGTATATATAAATGTATAACAGATAAAGAATTTTCAAAAAAGATTGCCCTTAATGCTGAGAAACTAATAAGCGAAAAATATAATATTAACGCTGTAGCAAAGGAATTGGTTGACCAATACAACCAATTAGAAAACAAAGAATAAATTGCAAATCAAATATAAATCATTAAAAGAGATTATTAATGAAGATATTAGTTGTACTTTCTCGCATTCCATATCCCTTAGACAAAGGCGATAAGCTAAGGGCTTTCCATCAAATAAAAGAACTCGCTAAGAACAATGATATATATTTGTTTTGCCTAAATAACACAAAAATCAACCCTAAATCAGAAACCATTCTCAAAACCTTTGTTAAGGAAATCATTATTGGACAGTTTAATAAATGGGATTTTATCTTGGGAATGACCCAATCCCTTCTTGATGGCACTCCATTCCAAACAGGATACTTCACCCACAAGAAAAATATTAAGAAATTTACATACTTCTCTAAGAAAGTAAACCCTGATGTTATTTACTATCAATTTGTAAGAACCGCAAAATACTCAAATATTAATTACCCAAAGGTATTAGACTTCCAAGATGCTCTTTCAACCAATATGAAAAGAAGAGCTTCCAAAAGTAGTTTTTTACTGAAATGTTTATTCAACATTGAAGCAAAAAGACTTCAAAAATATGAAGCCAAGATGTTTGATATCTTCAATAAGCTCACAATTATTGTTGAGACAGATAAGAAAGAAATCAAACACCCTTCTCAAGATGAAATTACTGTTATTTCAAATGGAGTTGATGATTCCTATTTTAATTATAAAAACAATAATAATAAGGAATTCGATATAATATTTTCAGGAGGTATGTCCTATGCTCCTAATTCTGTTGCTGCAATATTTCTTGCCACAGAGATTATGCCTTTGGTTTGGGAAAAACTACCCAATATCAAATTAGTTATTGCAGGAGCTAACCCTACAACTTCAGTTCAATGCCTAAGTTCTGAGAACATTAAAGTTACTGGTTGGGTTGATGATATGAAAGAATATTATGCCAAGAGTAAGATTTTTGTTGCACCAATGCAAATAGGAACTGGCCTTCAGAACAAACTCCTTGAAGCAATGGCAATGAAACTTCCTTGCATAAGTTCACCTCTTGCCAATGAAGCTTTGGGAGCAACTCATAATGAAAATATACTTATCGCATCCTCCCCAAAAGAATATGCCGATTCAATAATAAATCTCCTTCAAAACCCTTCCCTTGCTAATGAAATAGCCAAAAAAGGCAATAACTTTGTAAAAGAAAACTACCGCTGGGAAACCTACGGCACCCAATTAGAAACCATATTAAAACAAGTTGCAGGGAAAGCATAATATAATGTATAAGAAATCCAAAGACGTAGATATTTATATTAATAGTTTTGATGGAGATATTAAGGCTAAGCTTATTGAGATTAGGGAGTTGATTATTGAAAATGCTCCTGCATCAATTGAATGTATTAGTTATCAAATGCCAACCTATAAGGGAAATGGACCAATAGTTTATTTTGCAGGATTTAAAAATCATGTGAGTCTTTTCCCAACATCTAGTGGTATTGAAGCGTTTGAAAAAGAATTAAAAGAATATAAACATTCAAAAGGAACAATTCAATTCCCAATTTCCAAACCTCTTCCAATAGATTTAATTAGAAAAATTGTCTTGTTTAGAGTTAAAGAAGATTTAGAGAAAGGAGCATTGCATTGCAATTCTAAGAAAAAGAAAAATCTATAACATAAAAAAGGACGCCAAGCATAAGCAAGGCGTCCTTTTTGTTTATATGAATTGGGTTATATTTATGAAAGGTATTCGTTTAGAATATCCTTAACTTCGTCTAAGATTAAATTTCTATTCTATTACTCTTTAATAAGTTTCTTTGTGGCTGAACCTCTTATTGTGTTTATTTTAACTAAATAAGTTCCAGTTGGAAGGTAACTAATATTTATCTGCTTTTCATGAGAGTTTATTGGAATTGATTTAACCTTTATACCTCTAATATCAAATATTTCAAAATCATTTATCTTAAAATGGCTCATTACCTTTATATAGTCTTTCGCTGGATTAGGGAGTATATTCCAAGTAATATCAATATCAATATCTTTAACCAAATTTGATGTATCAGGTCTTGGAACTAAAATAATAGGAAACCAACCTATATGCATCTTCCTATAATAGTAATATATTGTATCTTGGTCAAACCTTGTCCATTGGTTCGAGCCTCTTTTTAAAAGATAAGGGGGTTCGTATTGATAACATCCTCTATCTATTTTCAAACAACTGTCCTCCGTAAATGTGCAAGAATGATCAAATTTATAAGGCGTTCCTCCTTGAGAATAAGATTGCTGTGACGGCATATCAACCGCTATATAAAAATCTTTAAGTAGAACCTGATTATTAAAATAATACTTTCCTTGCTCTATTTCAAAAATAGTAGGACATGGAGTTTGGCTAGAACCATAGGGGGGAAGTTGAACATGAGCTACTTCAACTTTTGATGAATCCAATAAATGAAAATAATACCAGGTTGGACTCATATTTGGCATAGTTCCTATTATCTTAGCTGCAACTCCAATAACTACTGCTAATGAATCTAAACTATAAGGTTGAGCAAATGCTCTAATATTTAACTTGTTTGTGTCATTAGGTCCAATTGTTGGTTCAAAACCAACAGGAGCAACATTATATCCACACATTATCCCTAATAATTCATAATGGCGTAAAGTAGAATAGTATCCTGAAGGGTCATTAGGGTTTAAGAATTCAGCTGTGTCCATCCACATAGGACAATTTAATACTGCAGGAGGATAATATATTATTGTATCGTATTCTTGCTGTGCATTACTTTGAAACATCATCAAAATAAATGCTATTATTAATGCTATCTTTCTCATAGTATTTTTTATTTAATTGGTTAATTATCTTAGCTCAGTACTTTTTTAATCTAAACGAATTTCTAATATTAAAATAGAACTTCATTAATAATAACAACTAATTCTTATAAAAAGTAAGCTAAAAACAGAAAAAATTTTCTAATTATGTTATAAGAAAAACAAAAAAGGACGCCGAGCTTATGCAAGACGTCCTTTTGTTATAAGATAATTGGGTTATAGCTTATGAACGGTATTCGTTTAGAATATCTTTAACTCCGTCTGGGGTTAAACGTCCGTAAACTTTTTCTCCAATAAGTACTACTGGAGCTAATCCACAAGCACCTACACAACGAAGACAATTCAACGAGAATTTGCCATCTGGTGTTGTTTCTCCAACTCCAATTTTTAATTCTCTCTTAAATTCATCCAAAACTTTTTCTGCTCCACGAACATAACAAGCTGTTCCCATGCATACTGAAATTGGAAATTCTCCTTTTGGTGTCATTGTGAAGAAAGAGTAGAAGGTTACAATTCCGTATATTTGTGCAACTGAAACATTAAGTTCTTGTGCTATTACTTCTTGTACTTCTGCTGGTAAATAACCAAACTCTCCTTGTACTTTATGAAGGACATTAATTGCTTCACCTGGCTTGTTGCCAAAGCTTGTGCAAATTTCCTTAATCTTATTTATTTTGCTTTCTGCTAATTTTACCTTTGCCATAGTTCTTATGTTTTTATCCTTCTATTTCTATATGTTTTGATTTATCAAAATAGTGAGTGTGAAGCAAATGATGTGAAATTTCTCCACAAGGCTCTCCTAACCACTCTTTGTATAGGGCTTGAATGTATGGGTTTTCGTGTGATTTACGAATTGGTTTTCCTGCATCCTCACGATAGATTGCTTCTTGACGTTTTCTGATTATGTCGAAGTTACCATGATGGAATGGTTGACCTGCTCCTCCAATACATCCGCCTGGACATGCCATAACTTCTATTGCATGGAAACCTGAATTACCTTTACGCACTTGGTCTAATAGTTGACGAGCATTTGATAATCCATGTGCAATTCCTATTTTGATTGGTGTTCCATTAAAGTCAACTGTAGCTTCTCTAACTCCTTCCAAACCTCTTAATTCAGTAAAGTCAACCTTTTCAAGTTTCTTTCCTGTGAATAGTTCATAAGCTGTACGAGTTGCTGCTTCAATAACTCCTCCTGTTGCTCCAAAAATAACTCCTGCTCCTGTTGATTCTCCAAGTGGATTATCAAAGTCTTCAGATGGAAGTGTTTTGAAATCAATATTGAATTGGCGGATTAGTTCTGCTAATTCACGAGTTGTTAATGAGTAGTCAACATCTGGATTTCCGTTTTCTTTAAACTCATCTCTTTGGCTTTCGAATTTCTTAGCAACGCAAGGCATAATTGAAACAACAACCATATCTTCACGCTTAATTCCAAGTTTTGTTGTTAAGTAGTTCTTTGCAACAGCTCCAAACATTTGTTGTGGACTCTTTGCTGTTGAAGGAACATCTAACATATCGGAATAGTTTGTTTCAAAGAAGTTAACCCAACCAGGGCAACATGAAGTTAGGATAGGTAATTTAACATTTTTATCTCCTTGTGTGAATTTTGAAATACGAGTTAGAAGCTCAGTTCCTTCTTCCATAATGGTAAGGTCGGCTGCAAAATCTGTATCAAAAACGTAATCAAATCCAATTCTTCTTAAAGCAGCTGCCATTTGTCCAGTAACAATGTTACCTGGTTCCATTCCAAACTCTTCTCCCAATGCAACACGCACTGCAGGAGCTGTTTGAACAACAACTGTTTTCTTAGGGTCAGATATTGCTGTAATCACTTGACGTGTTTGGTCAACTTCGCTTAATGCTCCAACCGGACAAGCCATAATACATTGTCCGCAATAAGTACAAGGACTCTTAACTAGGTCTTGTTCGAATGCTGGTGCAACTACTGCTTGGAAACCACGATTAACTGCTGATAGAGCTCCAACTGTTTGCCAAATATTACAAACGGTTTCGCATCTACGACACATAACGCATTTATCAACATCACGAATAATTGCTGGTGATAAATCTTTTCTATATGTTGATTGCTCTCCTTGATAAGGTATCTCTCTTACTCCCAAACGTTGAGCTAAAGATTGTAATTCACATTTTCCGTTTTTAGGACAAATCAAACAATCTGCTGGGTGGTCGGAAAGGATTAATTCCAAAACTGTTCTACGAGCATTAACAACTCTTAAAGAACAAGTATGAATTACCATTCCTTCAGCTACTTCTGTTGCACAAGCTGGAGCTAAATTCTTTCTTCCTTCAATCTCTACTACACATATACGACATCCTCCAGGACGATTTTCTAATTTAACACCATCCAATTCGTAATAACATAGAGTAGGAATTTCAATGCCATGGGCATGTGCCGCTTTCAATACAGTTTGACCTTTCTCAACCTGCAATGGCTTATTATCTATTATTATGTTTATTTTTTCCATTTTTTAATCTTAACATTTTTAGAGTTTAACAAATGCTAATTGCATTGAATTTACATTTTTCAATACATGCACCACATTTAATACAAAGTTCTGTATTAATAAAGTGAGGCATTTTCTTTTCTCCAGAAATTGCATTAACAGGACAATTTCTTGCACAAGCAGTACATCCAACGCATTGTTCTTGATCAATAACATATTGCATTAATGACTTACAAACACCTGCTCTACATTTTTTATCCTTTATGTGTTCTACGTATTCATCATAAAAGTTTTCAATTGTTGAAAGCACAGGGTTTGGAGATGTTTGTCCTAATCCACAAAGAGAAGCATCCTTAATTACTCTTCCAAGATTTCTAAGATTATCCAAATCCTCCATTGTACCATTGCCCTTAGTTATCTTCTCCAAGATTTCATGTAAACGCTTGTTACCAATACGGCATGGGCTACATTTTCCGCAAGATTCTTCAACTGTAAACTCTAAATAGAACTTAGCAATTGCAACCATACAAGAAGTTTCATCCATAACAACCATACCTCCAGAACCCATCATTGAGCCAGAAGCCAATAGGTTATCATAGTCAATTGGAGTATCGAGATGTTTAGTTGTTAAGCAACCTCCAGAAGGACCTCCTGTTTGCACTGCCTTAAACTCTTTTCCTCCCTTAATTCCACCACCAATTTCATAAACAACCTCTCTAAGTGTTATTCCCATAGGAACTTCAATAAGCCCTACGTTATTGATTTGTCCTGCAAGAGCAAAAACTTTTGTTCCCTTACTCTTTTCAGTACCAATCTTATTAAACCAATCAGCTCCCTTTGTTATGATGATTGGGATATTAGCATAAGTTTCTACGTTATTAACATTGGTTGGCTTTTTGTTGTATCCTGATTGTGCAGGGAATGGTGGTTTGAAGGTTGGTTCTCCACGTAGTCCTTCCATTGAATGAATAAGTGCAGTTTCTTCACCACAAACAAAAGCTCCAGCTCCATAACGAAGTTCGATATCAAAATTAAAACCTGAACCCAAAATATCTTTTCCTAATAGACCATACTCATGAGCTTGGTCAATTGCTACCAAAAGACGATTGATTGCCAATGGATATTCAGCACGAATGTAAATAACTCCAATAGTAGCTCCAATTGCATATCCGTTAATTGTCATTGCTTCCAAAACAGAATGAGGGTCACCTTCCAAAATAGAACGGTCCATAAATGCACCTGGGTCACCTTCGTCAGCATTACAAACTACATACTTTTGATCTGCATGATTCTTTGAAGCAATCTCCCATTTCAAACCAGTTGGGAAACCACCACCTCCACGACCACGAAGACCAGAAAGCTTAATCTCGTTAATAACTTGCTCAGGAGTCATTTCTCCCAAACATTTTGCAAGAGCAGCATAACCATCAGCTCCTATATACTCTTCAATATTTTGAGGATCAATATAACCACAATTACGCAAAGCAATACGCATTTGTTTTTTATAGAATCCCATATGTTTTGAGTCAGCAACATGTTGTTTGTTTTCAGGGTCAGTGTAAAGTAAACGAGTTACTTTTCTTCCCTTAACAACATGTTCCATAATAATCTCGGTTGCATCTTCTGGTTTTACTTCCGTATAGAAAGTATTGTCTGGCATAATCTTAACAATTGGACCTTTTTCGCAAAAACCGAAACATCCTGTTAAGATAACCTGAACTTCATTTTCTAAACCATTGTCCTTAAGAGAGCTCTTTAAATTAGCAGCTATCTCTTGGCTCCTTGATGCATTACAGCCCGTACCTCCACAGACCAATAAGTGCATTTTGAATTTAGCCATATATTTTTCCTCCTAAAAGTTGAATAAATTTGTTAGGTATTAATTATTAATTTTTTCGTAGTTTACAGGAATAATTCCTTCTACTAATTCACCATCTTTAATATATTTATCGATGATTTCATCAGCTTTTTTTAGGTCTACATAGCCAAAAACTATTGGCTCATTACCTGGTAGAGTTACTTCAATTGTTGGTTCAGCGTGGCAATATCCCATACAACCAGTTTGAGTAAAGACAACATCCATTCCTCTTTTTTCAGTTTCAGACATCATATAGTCCATAACTTTTTTTGCTCCTGCTGCAATACCACAAGTAGCCATTGCAACCTTAACCTGTACTAAGCCTTCGGCTGTTCCCTTAGCACGCGTATCAATTTTTTCTTGAACGCTTTGCTTCATAGCTTTTAAGTCAGCTAACGATTTGATTTTAGTCATATTAATTATTCTCCTTATTTTGATTTGTAACGAATTTGTTCTCTACCAAATAATGAAATTATAGCTTGAATTTCAATTTGCAAAGATATATTATATTTCTCAAATGCTCAAACAATTAGATAAAAAAATAAAAAATAAAAAACTCTGTCTCTAATTGTCAGACTACTTATAAGAAAAACCCAATTAAATTAGCAAAAACAATATGAAAATTAGAAATTATTTTGCAAACAATAATTCTCTATATTTTGGCAATGGCCATATTTCATTATCTACTTCCATCTCCAAATTATCAACACATTCTCTTATTGTTTCTAAATATGGCTTTACATTATTGGAATAAGCAAAAGCTTTTTCTTGCATATTAGTTATCCTATTGGCAATTTTCCTTTCATTGGTCATTTCCTTTACCTGCAATTTTATCTCTGAAACATATTTAGATATTTCTTTAACCAATTGCTTTCTGGCAAAGGACAATTCTTCATATTCTTCCTTATCAAATATTTGTTTTAGCCCAATTAGGTTTTCAAGCAAACGATTTTGATAAGTAACTGCAATAGGCACTATATGATTAATGGTCAAATCTCCCAAGACTCTACTTTCAATCTGTATTTTCTTCACAAATTTCTCAAGCTCTACCTCAACCCTACTCTTTAACTCTGTTTCATTAAAAACTCCTTCTCCAACAAAAACTTCTTTAGCTGATTCTGATTCATACATTAGTAATGCATCTGGAACAGATTCAATATTTGTTAAACCTCTTTTCAAAGCTTCTTTTGCCCAATTATCAGAATATCCATCTCCTTCAAAACAAATTGGCTTGGATTCCTTTATCATTTTCTTAAGCACCTTAAAAATTGCTTCATCCTTACCAACTCCCTTATCCATCAACAAATCTACATCCTTCTTAAATTGATTTAATTGATGAGCCATAGCAGCATTAATTGCAATCATTGGAGCAGCACAATTGGAAGAAGAGCCTGCTGCTCGAAACTCAAATCTATTACCTGTAAATGCAAAAGGCGATGTTCTATTCCTATCAGTATTATCCAATAAGATTTCTGGAATACGTCCAATACCTAACTTTAAAGCTGTCTTTTGCTCTGCTGTCATTTTCTTTTCTCCAACCTTCTTTTCCAAAGAATCCAACATATTGGTTAAGTATTTTCCCAAGAAAACTGAAAGAATTAATGGAGGAGCCTCATTTGCTCCCAATCTATAGGAATTGGAGGCACTAACTATTGAAGCTCTTAAAATATCTTGATTCTTATATACCATCATTATTGTATTGACTACAAAAGTAAGAAACAACATATTTGCTTTTGGGTTCTTTCCTGGTGCAAAAAGATTTACTCCTGTGTCTGTTTGCAAAGACCAGTTATTATGTTTTCCTGAGCCATTAATACCACTAAAAGGTTTTTCATGGAAAAGAACATTAAAATTATGTTTGTTGGCAATCCTTTTCATCAAATCCATCACCAACTGATTATGGTCATTTGATAAGTTAGCATCTTCAAAGATTGGAGCTATTTCAAATTGATTGGGTGCAACCTCATTATGACAGGTTTTGATAGGAATACCTAGTTTATGACACTCAATTTCCAAATCCTTCATAAAACATATTACCCTTTGAGGTATTGAACCAAAATAATGATCATCCAATTGTTGATCCTTTGCAGAAGAATGCCCCATAAGTGTTCTTCCTGTCAAACAAAGATCAGGTCTTGCATTATACAAAGCACTATCAACCAAAAAATATTCTTGCTCCCACCCCAAATTAACAGAAATCTTATTAATATTCTTATCAAACAACCTTGCAACATCAGTAGCCGCCTTATCAACAGCATTCAGAGCTTTCAAAAGAGGAGTTTTGTAGTCAAGAGCATCACCTGTATAGGAGACAAAAATTGTTGGGATACAAAGCGTTTCATCCACAATAAAGGCAGGAGAAGAAACATCCCAAGCAGTATATCCTCGTGCCTCAAAAGTATTTCTTATTCCACCATTAGGAAAAGAAGAAGCATCAGGTTCCTGTTGCACTAACAACTTCCCTGAAAACCTTTCAATAACATCTCCCTGACTACTAAAATCTATAAAGCCATCATGCTTCTCAGCAGTACCATCAGTTAAGGGCTGAAACCAATGAGTATAGTGAGTTACACCAAAGCCCTTAGCCCAATTCCTCATTGCATTAGCAATCAAATCGGCTTTATCTCTCGAAATAGGTTTACCATTTTCCGATGCTTCAACAACAGCCGTATAAGCCTCTTTAGGCAAATATTCCTGCATAGTTTTCTTATCAAAAACCAAAGAAGAATAATAATCAGAAAGGTTTTTAGAAGGTAAATTAACATCAATAGGCTTACGATTCATAAGCTCTTTAAGTGCAAAAAAACGCATTTTTGACATATAGGTATAAAATTACGGGGTTTATTTTGCAAAAATACTATTTTTCAAATATCGTACCCCTATTTTTAAAGAGTATTTTCAAATATTAATACACTTTTTTCAGAACACCCCCCTAAAAATACAGACCAGCACTTAAAAAACCCTCAATATATAAATCTTAGATTAAATTAAATTCAATATCTCTCAAAAAAACATAACTTTAACCCCAAATCTGACATTCAATTTGTAATAAATAATGAGATTATTTCAAAGAATAACTTCCTTACTTTGAATTCAAGTCTAATTATTCTTTCTCTAAACAAGGAAAAGGATTATTGAAATGAAGAAAAAAATTATTTAAACGAGGATTAATTCTGCTTAAACGAGGATTAATTTGACTAACTCCTTATAAAAAACTTTTTAAACGAAGAGTTTTTACCCCAAAGATGCACATCATTTGATACGAAAGATGCACATCTTTTATAGTGAAAGATGTGCATCTTTTTTTTAATATATTTTAGGAATTGGAGCTTGTTCTCCAGAAATTGAATTTAGGATAAATAGTCCTAAATAAACCTAATGAATGGTTTACATCTGCAAATATACGAAATTATCTTGAATATTTCAACACTCTATGAATAAATATTTCTATAGAATACGTAGTTAGAAAAATAAATTTCATGATTAGAAAACGGCTTTAAGGACTTTAAGGACATTAAGCTCCTTAAACAAATAAACAAAACAACAACCAAACGAAACAACAACTAAACAACTAAACAACTAAACAACTAAACAACTAAACGACTAAACAAAAAAAGAGCGTAATTGAAAATTCAATTACGCTCTATCTATTATTTATGGTTAAAGTTTCTTATGCTTTTCCCATTGGATTCATTTGATATGGAATAGCTTGATCAGGTTCTGTAATTACTCCATTTTGTTGTTCGTACTTATCAATATTCTCTTTCAATGCATAAAGAAATCTTTTTGCATGTTGAGGAGAAAGAATTGCACGAGAGCGAACTTGAGCTTTTGGAACGCCTGGCAAAACTTGAATGAAATCAATAATAAACTCGGTTGAGGAATGAGTTATTAGTTGTAGGTTAGTGTAAATTCCTGGTGCTACTTCAACAGGTAATTCGATGTCCATTTTTTGTTCTTTATTTTCCATTTCAGTTAATTTATTATCTATTCTTCTTTTGCTTTTCTACCTCTTTTTGAAGGGGCATTTTGCGCAATTAGTTCTTCCAATTGTTGTTTGTTGGCAACGAAAGCATTTCTATATTCTTTCAAACCTGTTCCTGCTGGAATCAAATGTCCTACTAAAACGTTTTCTTTCAAGCCCAATAGGTCGTCTTGCTTAGCATTGATTGCTGCATCTGTAAGAACTTTTGTTGTTTCTTGGAAAGATGCTGCTGACAAGTAACTCTTGGTTTGGAGTGATGCTTTTGTAATACCTTGAAGTATTTGGCGAGCTGTTGCTGGTTGAGCATCTCTGGCAACTATCTGTGCTTTATCCTTACGTTTTAGAGTAGAATTTTCATCTCTAAGTTTTCTTGCACTTATGATTTGTCCATTAACATACAGTTCACTTTCGCCTTGGTCTTCAATAACCTTCATTCCGAATATACTGTCGTTTTGCTCATTGAACTCAATCTTATTAACAACTTCTCCTTCAAGGAAATTTGTATCGCCTGGATCATCAATCTCAACCTTACGCATCATTTGACGTACAATTACTTCGAAATGCTTGTCATTGATTTTAACACCTTGCAAACGATAAACTTCCTGAACTTCATTAACAATATATTCTTGAACTCTCATTGGTCCTTTTACGGCAAGAATATCTGCTGGGGTGATTGCTCCTTCGCAAAGAGGTGCTCCTGCCTTAACAAAGTCATTTTCTTGTGCAAGAATTTGCTTTGAAGTAGAAACAAGATAATTACGTGTTTCTCCTGTTTTGCTTGTGATAACAATTTCACGATTACCTCTCTTAAGTTTCTTGTTGAATGAAACAACACCATCAATTTCTGCAACAACTGCAGGGTCTGATGGGTTTCTTGCCTCAAACAATTCGGTAACTCTTGGAAGACCTCCAGTGATATCTCCTGCTTTTCCAAATGAACGAGGGATTTTTACCAAGCTATCTCCGGCTTTAATCTTCTGTCCATCTTCAACCATTAAGTGAGCTCCAACAGGAATATCATAACTCTTTAGAATTTCTCCAGTTGAATTAACAATATTGATTGCTGGGTTCTTAGCTTTTTGGCGTGATTCGATGATAACCTTATCTTGAAGACCGGTTTGGTCATCGGATTCAACCCTAAAGGTAATACCTTCAACTATACTTTCGAATGAAATCTTTCCAGCTGCTTCAGTGATTATAACAGCGTTATATGGATCCCATTCAACAATTAAATCGCCTTTCTTAACGTGAGTTTTGCTGCTATAATATAGTTTTGCTCCATAAGGGATATATCCTGAAGCTAAGATAGCATCAGTATTTTCGTCAATAATTCTATATTCTGCAGAACGTCCAATAACAATTTGAGAGTCTTCTTTATCTTGAGACTTGTAGTCAACAGAACGTAACTCATCAATAATTAATAAACCATCATATTTTGCAATAATCTTGGAGCTTGTTCCAATATTACCTCCTGCAACCCCCCCAACGTGGAACGTACGAAGAGTAAGCTGAGTTCCTGGTTCTCCGATTGATTGTGCTGCGATAACTCCAACAGCTTCTCCCTTTTGAACCATTCTACCATAGGCTAAGTTACGACCATAACATTTTGCACAAACTCCATGCTTGGATTCGCATGTCAAAACGGAACGGATTTCAACTTCTTCAATTGGTGATTCTTCTATTTCCTTACAAATTTCTTCAGTCAGCTCTTCTCCAGCATGAGCAATTACTTTTGCTGTTTGAGGATGGACAACATCATGAAGAGTTACTCTACCTAAAATTCTATCGTAAAGGGTTTGAACAATTTCTTCGTTTTTCTTAAGAGCAGTTGTTGGAATACCTCTTAGAGTACCACAGTCCTCATCAGAAATAATAACATCTTGAGCAACATCAACCAAACGACGAGTTAAATAACCTGCGTCGGCAGTTTTCAAAGCTGTATCGGCCAAACCCTTACGAGCACCGTGAGTTGAAATAAAATATTCCAATACACTTAGGCCTTCCTTAAAGTTTGATACAATTGGATTCTCAATAATTTCAGCGCCTGTTGCTCCAGACTTTTGAGGTTTAGCCATAAGTCCACGCATACCAGAGAGCTGACGAATTTGTTCTTTAGAACCACGAGCTCCAGAGTCAAGCATCATATAAACAGGATTAAATCCTTGTCTATCCTTTGCAACCTCTTTCATTACGACATTTGTTAAATCCCTATTGGTATTTGTCCAAACATCAATAATCTGATTATATCTTTCATTGTTTGTGATAAGACCCATTTGGTAGTTAAGAACAACATCATCAACTTCCTTATTAGCCTTATCAATAAGGATTGCCTTTTCTTCAGGAATGATAACATCACCCAAGTTGAAAGAAAGTCCTCCCTTAAATGCCATTTTATAACCTAAGTTCTTAATATTATCGAGGAAATGAGCTGTTTCTTTTGTTCCACAAACCTTTAAAATATCTCCAAGAATATCTCTAAGTATTGTTTTCTTCAATACTTGATTAACATATCCATACTCTTCAGGAATAACCATATTGAATAGAACTCTACCTACAGTTGTTTCTATTCTCTCAGTTTTTTGCTCTCCATTCTTAGTAAAGGTTCTTCTTAGCTTAATGTTGGCATGTAAATCAACTGCACCTTCATTATATGCTATTTGAACCTCTTCTGGAGAATAGAAAAGTTTTCCTTCTCCCTTCATCTTCCTTTCAGAATCCGAAACTCTTCCCTTGGTCATATAATATAGACCAAGAACCATATCTTGAGATGGAACGGTTATAGGAGCTCCATTTGCAGGATTTAGAATATTATGAGAGGCTAACATTAGAAGTTGAGCTTCCAAAATTGCAGCATTTCCAAGAGGAACGTGAACCGCCATTTGGTCTCCATCAAAGTCAGCGTTGAAAGCAGCACAAACAAGTGGATGAAGACGAATTGCCTTACCCTCAACCAATCGTGGTTGGAAAGCCTGAATACCTAAACGGTGAAGGGTTGGAGCACGATTTAAAAGAACAGGATGTCCCTTTAATATACTTTCTAATATTTCCCAAACAACAGGATCTCTTCTGTCAACAATTTTCTTAGCTGATTTTACTGTCTTTACAATTCCTCTTTCAAGTATTTTTCTAATGATAAAAGGTTTGAACAATTCAGAAGCCATATCCTTTGGCAATCCACATTCGTGTAGTTGTAAGTCAGGACCTACAACAATAACAGAACGACCTGAATAGTCAACACGTTTTCCTAATAAGTTTTGACGGAAACGTCCTTGTTTTCCTTTTAAACTATCTGATAGAGATTTTAATGCTCTATTAGAATCTGATTTTACAGAACTAACTTTTCTTGAATTATCAAATAATGAGTCAACAGCTTCTTGCAACATACGTTTTTCATTACGCATAATTACATCAGGAGCCTTAATCTCAATCAATCTTTTTAAACGATTGTTTCTTATGATAACTCTTCTGTATAAGTCATTTAAGTCTGAGGTAGCAAAGCGACCTCCATCAAGTGGAACCAAAGGACGTAGTTCTGGTGGAATAACAGGCACAACTTGAACAATCATCCATTCTGGGCGATTTTCAATCCTATTGGTTGCATCACGAAAAGCTTCAACAACATTCAATCTCTTCAAAGCATCTTGTTTTCTTTGTTGAGATGTTTCTTTATTAGCAGTATCTCTTAAATCATATGATAAAGTATCTAAATCCAATTCTTTTAGAAGAACTATTAATGCTTCAGCACCCATCTTTGCAATGAACTTATTTGGGTCCTCATCATCTAATAGTTGATTTTCTGCAGGTAAAGATTCAAGACATTCAAAATACTGATTTTCATCTAAAAGCACTCCTTTTTTAATTCCTTCAATTTCTATCTGTCCTGGATTTACAACAATATATTTCTCATAGTAAATTACTTGCTCTAATTCCTTTGTTTTAAGACCAAGCAATGAACCAATTTTGTTAGGGAGTGAACGGAAAAACCAAATATGTGCAACAGGTACAACTAATTGAATGTGTCCCATTCTTTCTCTACGAACCTTCTTTTCAGTTACCTCAACACCACATCTGTCACAAATAATTCCTTTATAGCGAATTCTCTTGTATTTACCACAATGACATTCCCAATCCTTAATTGGTCCAAATATTCTTTCACAGAAAAGTCCGTCTCTTTCTGGTTTGTATGTTCTATAATTGATGGTCTCTGGTTTAAGCACCTCTCCTCTTGAGCGTTCAAGAATTGATTCTGGTGATGCCAAACTGATTGTCATCGAATTAAAATTACTATTTATTAAACTTTCTTTTTTTATTGCCATTTTACTTAATGCTACTTGATGATTTATTGAACTAATTTTTGATTAGTTATTTTCACTATTATCAAATGTAATTTCCAAACCTAATCCCCTAAGTTCATGTATTAAAACATTAAATGATTCAGGGATTCCAGGTGTTGGCATATTATCACCCTTAACAATAGCTTCATAAGCCTTTGCTCTTCCAATAACGTCATCGGACTTTACTGTTAAAATTTCTTGAAGTATGTTAGAGGCACCAAATGCTTCTAAAGCCCAAACTTCCATTTCTCCAAAACGCTGACCTCCGAATTGTGCTTTACCTCCAAGTGGTTGTTGAGTAATTAATGAGTATGGTCCAATTGAACGTGCATGCATCTTATCATCAATCATATGATGAAGTTTTAGCATGTAGATATAACCTACTGTTGCAGGTTGATCGAATCTCTCTCCAGTTTCTCCATCATAAAGATAACATTTTCCATTCTCAGGCAACCCTGCTTTTCTCATGTATTCATTTACTTGATCTAAGGTTGCACCGTCAAAGATTGGAGTTTGGAAAGTAAGACCTAATTCCTTACCTGCCCAGCCTAAAACTGTTTCAAAAATTTGTCCTAAGTTCATACGAGATGGTACACCAAGTGGATTTAAAACAATATCAACTGGTTTTCCATTTTTTAAGAATGGCATATCTTCTTCACGAACAATCTTAGCAACAATACCCTTATTACCATGTCGTCCTGCCATCTTATCTCCTACTTTTAATTTTCTCTTCTTGGCAATATATATTTTAGCCATTTGGACAATTCCTGAAGGCAAATCATCTCCAATTGCAGTTACAAATTGTTGTCTAGCAAAAACTCCTTGAATTTCTCTATATCTTATATTATAGTTGTTCAATAAGGTTTTAATCAAACTATTTGTTTCCTTATCAGTTGTCCATTTATTTGGATTAATGTTATTATAGTCAACAGCTAATAACATCTTTTGATTGAACTTAGCTTTCTTAGGAATTAACTCCTCATTAAATGCAGAATATACTCCTTGTGATACCTTTCCACTCAAAATAACAAATAATTTATCAACCAATTTATTCTTTAAATCAGATAACTCTTTGTCATTCTTCTCTTTGAGTTCTCTTATTATATCCTTATCCTTAGATCTTGATTTTTTATCTTTTAGAATTCTTGTGAAAAGCTTTTTATCGATAACAACTCCACTAATTGATGGTGGAACCTTCATTGAAGCATCCTTAACATCACCTGCCTTATCTCCAAAAATTGCTCTAAGAAGTTTTTCTTCAGGTGTTGGGTCTGACTCTCCCTTTGGTGTAATCTTTCCTACCAAAATATCTCCTTCCTTCACATAAGCACCAATACGAATCATACCTTTCTCGTCAAGGTCTTTTGTAGTTTCTAAGCTTACATTAGGAATATCTTTTGTTAATTCTTCTAATCCTCGCTTTGTTTCACGAACTTCTGTGATAAATTCTTCAACATGCACCGAGGTGAAAATATCTTCTTTAACTACTTTTTCAGAAATAACAATAGCATCCTCATAATTATATCCTTTCCATGGCATAAATGCAACTTGAAGGTTTCTTCCTAAAGCTAAAGAGCCGTTCTTAGTTGCATATCCTTCAGAAAGCACTTGTCCCTTTTTAACTTTATCACCTTTTCTAACTATAGGACGAAGATTTATAGAAGTACTTTGGTTTGTTCTTTGGAACTTTGTAAAGAAATATGTCTTTTCATCATCATCAAAACTAACCTTTCTATCTTTTTCGTCTCTATTATATCTTATAGTTATTTTCTCTGCGTCAACATATTCAACAACTCCATCTCCTTCTGAAATCAACAAAACTCTTGAGTCGCGTGCAACGTATGATTCAATTCCTGTTCCTACAATTGGTATTTCTGGATTTAATAGAGGCACAGCTTGACGCATCATATTAGATCCCATTAATGCACGGTTGGCATCGTCATGTTCAAGGAATGGAATAAGAGATGCAGCAATTGATGCGATTTGGTTTGATGCAACGTCCATCAAATCTACTTGGTCAGATTCAACAATTGGGAAATCTGCCATTTTTCTGGTTTTGATTCTATTGCCAACAAGCTTACCATCCTTAGAGATTGAGGATGTTGCTTGTGCAACTACCATATCTTCTTCTTCTTCAGCACTTAAATATATTGGATTTTCATCAGATAAGACCTTACTATTTTGTACCTTATAATATGGTGTTTCAATAAATCCTAAGGAGTTGATTTTAGCAAACACACATAAAGATGAAATCAAACCAATATTTGGTCCTTCTGGTGTTTCAATAGTACATAATCTTCCGTAATGAGTATAGTGAACGTCACGAACTTCAAATCCAGCGCGTTCTCTTGATAGTCCTCCAGGTCCAAGTGCAGAAATACGTCTTTTGTGAGTAAGCTCTGCAAGTGGGTTAGTTTGGTCCATAAATTGAGACAATTGGTTTGTTCCAAAGAATGAGTTGATAACTGATGATAGTGTTTTTGCATTAATCAAGTCAGTAGGAGTAAAAACTTCATTGTCTCTAACATTCATTCTTTCTCGAATGGTTCTAGCCATACGAGCTAAACCAACTCCAAATTGAGCATAAAGCTGTTCACCAACAGTTCTAATTCTTCTGTTGCTTAGGTGGTCAATATCATCAACATCAGTCTTAGAGTTTATCAATTCAATTAAATATCTAATAATTGAAATAATATCCTCTTTTGTTAATATATGTACATCTTCTGGAACTTTAAGATTTAATTTAGTATTAATTCTGTATCGTCCAACATCACCTAAATCATATCTTTTATCTGAGAAAAACAACTTCTCAATTATTCCTCTTGCTGTTTCTTCATCTGGTGGTTCAGCACTTCTTAATTGTCTATATATAAATTCTACTGCTTCCTTGGCATTGTTAGCCGTATCCTTTTGAAGTGTATTAAAAATTATTGAATAATCGCTTGAAAGAGAATCATCAGTATGTAGTAAAATTGTTTGAACCCCTGATTGAATTATGTCTTCAACATGTTCTTCAATTAATTCAGTTTCTCTATCAATAATTACTTCTGTACGTTCAATAGAAACAACTTCTCCTGTATCTTCATCAACAAAATCTTCTATCCATGCTCGTACTACCCTTGCTGCAAGTCTTCTTCCAATGACTTTCTTTAAGGAAGTTTTATTTACTTTAACTTCTTCAGCAAGATTAAATATCTCTAAAATATCTTTATCTGTCTCGTATCCGATTGCTCTCAATAGAGTTGTGATTGGAAGCTTTTTCTTCCTATCAATGTAAGCATACATGACATTATTAATGTCAGTTGTAAACTCCATCCATGAGCCTTTGAAAGGAATTATTCTTGCAGAATAAAGTTGCATTCCATTAGCGTGATTACTTGTTCCAAAAAATACTCCTGGAGAACGATGTAATTGTGAAACAACAACTCTTTCAGCACCATTAATGATAAAGGTACCTCGAGGTGTCATATAAGGAATCATTCCTAAATACACATCTTGTATTATTGTTTCAAAATCCTCATGCTCAGGATCGGTACAAAATAATTTTAATTTCGCTTTTAAAGGGATGCTAAATGTAAGACCTCTTTCCAAGCATTCTTCAATTGAATATCTTGGTGGATCAATAAAATAATCCAAAAATTCCAGTACGAAATTATTTCTGGCATCTGAAATTGGAAAATTCTCTGAAAATACTTTATACAATCCTTCATTAACCCTATTTTCAGAGTTTGTCTCAAGTTGGAAAAAATCTTGAAACGACTTTAATTGAATATCCAAAAAGTCAGGATAATCAAAATGTTTTACTGAAGCAAAACTTACTATATTATTAGATTTATTGTGTGCCAAGGTTTAAAAATTAATTAGTTAAAAAATAAGATACTATTACAAACACAAATAAGGAATAGGTATTCATTGATTAGAATACCCTATTCCTATATTGATATTGAGGTGAAATGTCTTATTTTACTTCAACTTTTGCACCAGCTTCTTCTAATTGTGCTTTTAAAGCCTCAGCTTCGTCTTTAGAAACTCCTTCTTTCAAAGGCTTTGGAGCTGCATCAACTAATTCTTTTGCTTCTTTTAATCCAAGACTACAAAGATCTTTAACTAATTTTACAACGTTTAATTTTGATGCACCAGCTTCAACAAGTACAACATCAAATGCTGTTTTTTCTTCTGCTGCTGGACCTGCTGCTGCTGGACCTGCTGCTACTGCTACTGCTGCTGCTGCTGGTTCAATTCCATATTCTTCTTTTAAGATATCAGCTAATTCTTTTACTTCTTTAACTGTTAAATTAACTAATTGTTCTGCAAACGCTTTTAAATCTGCCATTTTATTTTCTTTATTAAATGTTTAACAATACTATTATTTTTCTGTTTTTTCCGATAATGTTTTTAACACACCAGCAATTGTTCCTCCTCCGGACTGCAATGCTCCAATAACATTCTTTACAGGAGATTGTAATGCTGCAATGATGTCAGCAATAAGTTCAACCTTAGATTTGATATTAATCAATACATCTAAATTTGAATCTCCTAAATAGAATGATTCTACATATGCAGCTTTTAATACAGGTTTAGGATTTGTAGTTCTAAACTCCTTTATTAACTTTGCAGGTAAATTGTTGACGTTTGAAAGCATGATCGAAGTAGAACCTTGAAGAGCTGGGAAAATTTCAGAATAATCTATCCCAGATTTTTCCATTGCTTTTCTTAGCAATGTGTTCTTAACTGTCATAAGCTTAACCTCTCTACGGAAGCACATCCTTCTTAATCTTGCTGTGTCAACAGAATTTAATCCTGCAACATCAACTAAATATAAATAAGGATAATTGGATAATTCCTCTCCAATAGATTCGATTAACTTTCCTTTATCTTCTTTTATCATATTTCAAAAGTTTACTTGTGAAGATTTACTTACTTATGGATTTTGGATCAATTTTTACTCCAGGACTCATAGTTGATGAAAGTGTAACACTTTTCACGTATGTTCCCTTTGCAGCAGTTGGTTTAAGTTTTAAAATAGTGGATAATACTTCATTAGCGTTATCACAAATCTTTTCATTTTCAAAAGAAATACGAGCAACTCCTGTATGAATTATACCATATTTATCAACTTTAAAATCAATTTTACCTGCTTTTACTTCTTGAACAGCCTTACCGACATCCATTGTAACTGTACCTGTTTTTGGATTAGGCATTAAGCCACGAGGACCTAATATTTTTCCTAAAGCTCCTATTTTAGGCATTACACTTGGCATTGTTATAATTACATCGATATCCGTCCAACCGCCTTTAATTTTTTCTAGATATTCATCTAATCCAAAAAAATCAGCTCCGGCTGCCTTAGCTTCTTCTTCCTTATCAGGAGTACAAAGTACTAATACTCTTTTTGTTTTACCTGTTCCATGTGGTAAAGTAACAATACCTCTAACCATTTGATTTGCCTTACGAGGGTCAACTCCTAAGCGAACATCAATATCAATCGATGAATCAAATTTAGTGTAAGTAATGTCTTTAACAATTTTCACAGCTTCGTCAAGAGAGTAAAGTTTAGTTAAATCGTGTTTAGCTAAAGCCTCTTTTTGTTTTTTCGAATGTTTTGCCATTTGTTGTGAAAAATTCTAAATTTATACTTGTTAAAGATTTATTCTTTAACTGTTATACCCATACTTCTTGCAGTTCCTTTTACTATAGAAATAGCTGAATCTAATGTAAAGCAATTTAGGTCAACCATTTTTGCTTCAGCAATAGCTTTAACTTGATCTAATGTAACAGAAGCTACTTTAACTCTATTTGGTTCAGCAGAACCAGATTTAAGTTTTGTAGTTTCTTTTAATTGAACTGCTACAGGTGGGGTTTTAATTACGAAATCAAACGACTTGTCAGCATAAACAGTTATGATTACCGGAACAATCTTTCCAGCTTGTTCCTGAGTACGTGCATTAAACTGTTTGCAAAACTCCATAATGTTAACACCCTTTGCTCCTAAAGCTGGACCAACTGGTGGAGATGGATTTGCAGCTCCGCCTTTAATTTGTAATTTAATTAATCCTGCAACTTCTTTTGCCATTTTTGACTGTGCTTAAAGATTATTAAAAATTAAAATAAACGATTATTCTTTTTCAACTTGAATAAATGAAAGTTCAACTGGAGTTTTACGACCAAATATTTTAACCGTAACTTTCAATTTTCTCTTTTCATCATTTATTTCCTCAATTGTACCAGAGAAATTACTAAAAGGTCCATCGACGATTTTCACAGATTCTCCAATAATAAAAGGGTCTGTTAACTCTTCAGATTGACCATATAAATCATCCATTTTACCAAGAATCCTATTAATCTCGCTCTCTTGAAGAGGAATAGGACTACCATTTTTCTCAGAAATGAAATTAATTATATTAGGAATACTCTTAATAATATGAGTTATTTCTCCTACCAAGTTAGCCTCAATCAATACATAACCAGGGAAAAGATTTCTATCCTTAGATATTCTTTTTCCATTACGCACAGAATAAACTTTCTCAGTTGGAATCAATACTTGAGAAACAAACTCTTGCAAAGCAAGCCTGGAAATTTCATTTTCTATATATTCTTTAGCTTTTTTTTCCTTTCCAGCAATTGCTCTAACAACATACCATTTCTTAGCTTGATCACTCATAAAATTGAAATAATTGAAATTGATATAATCATTAAAAATAAATAACCGATTGTCTTTATATATCTCAATGACTTAACGTCTAGGGGAAGCAAGATATATAAAACAAGCAAAATAGGAATTACCCCATCATGCTATATAAGTAACCAAGTAAGCCTTTCCAAAACAATGTAGGGTGAACGCCAAACAATATATCCATAATAAATATTATTAAGGCAATAATTAATGAAGCCACAAATACTACAATAGTACTATTTTGCAATTCCGACATTGTTGGCCATGATACCTTATGCATTAGCTCATCATAGCTGTCTTTAACGTAATTAATTATCTTAGACATCAATTTTTTATTTTTAAATTGCAGGGGCAGAGAGATTCGAACTCCCATCAACGGTTTTGGAGACCGCTATTCTGCCATTGAACTATGCCCCTAAAAAGTTACAGAATAAAAATTCTGTAACCTATATTATTTAGTCTAATATTTCAGTAACCTGACCTGCACCTACTGTTCTACCACCTTCACGGATAGCAAAACGAAGGTTCATGTTCAATGCAATTTCAGCAATCAAGTTAACAGTTATTGTTAAGTTATCACCTGGCATAACCATTTCAACTCCGTCTGGAAGAGTAATTTCACCAGTAACGTCAGTTGTTCTGAAATAGAATTGAGGACGATATTTGTTGTGGAAAGGAGTATGACGACCACCTTCTTCTTTTTTCAAAATATAAACCTCTGCTTTAAATTTCTTATGAGGCTTAACTGAACCTGGTTTAGCAATAACCATACCACGACGAATTTCGTCTTTATCAATACCTCTAAGAAGTAGACCAGTGTTGTCACCAGCTTCTCCTCTATCTAATATCTTACGGAACATTTCAACTCCAGTAACAGTAGATTTTAATTTCTCAGCACCCATACCGATAATTTCAACAGGGTCTCCAGAGTTAATAACACCTGTTTCAATACGACCAGTTGCAACTGTTCCACGACCAGTAATTGAGAACACGTCTTCAATTGGCATTAAGAAATCTTTATCAACATCTCTTGGAGGAAGTGGAATCCATGTATCAACAGAATCCATTAGTTCCATAATTTTATCAACCCATACTGGTTCTTTGTTCAATCCACCTAAAGCTGATCCTCGGATAACCGGTGTATTGTCACCATCAAATTGATAGAAACTTAATAAATCACGAATTTCCATTTCAACTAAGTCTAACAACTCAGGGTCATCAACTAAGTCAACCTTATTCATAAATACAACTAAACGAGGCACACCAACTTGACGTGCTAAAAGTATATGTTCACGAGTTTGAGGCATTGGACCATCAGTTGCAGCTACAACAATGATAGCTCCATCCATTTGAGCTGCTCCAGTAACCATGTTCTTAACATAGTCAGCGTGACCTGGACAGTCAACGTGTGCGTAGTGACGAGATGCTGTTTGATACTCTACGTGAGAAGTATTAATTGTAATCCCTCTTTCTTTTTCTTCAGGAGCTGAGTCGATTGCATCAAAAGACTTAACTTCTGACAAACCTTTATCTGCTAATACAGTTGTAATAGCAGCAGTTAAAGTTGTTTTGCCGTGGTCAACGTGTCCAATTGTACCGATATTAACGTGCGGTTTGGAACGGTCGAATTTTTCTTTTGCCATAATAATTGACGTATTAATTAATTGTTAAATTTATTTATCTTTTTTATACAGTTTTACATATACATTGTAAAGAAAGAGCCATTGACGAGACTTGAACTCGTGACCCCTTCCTTACCAAGGAAGTACTCTACCACTGAGCTACAACGGCTTAGTTTTATTAACGTCATTAAGAACGAGTTAGATTTCTCTAACCCGCTCTTTAAACGTTTGGAGCGGAAGACGGGGCTCGAACCCGCCACCTATAGCTTGGAAGGCTATCGCTCTACCAAATGAGCTACTTCCGCATTTTATTTTTTGTTTATTAACTATCTAATCAACAAACATTTTGTGGGAAGGGCTGGATTCGAACCAGCGAAGGCGTCGCCAACAGATTTACAGTCTGCCCCATTTGACCACTCTGGTACCTTCCCTAACTTGAGCCGATGGAGGGATTCGAACCCCCGACCAGCTGATTACAAATCAGCTGCTCTGGCCAACTGAGCTACATCGGCATTTTTTTATCTTTAAAAAGACAAGAAAATAGTTTGCAAAGTTAGAAACAATTTTTGATACTACAAAATTTTTAAAATATTTTCTCCAAATTTGCACTATCCTATTTCAAAGAACTTTTTTAAGCGGGTGCAAAGGTATTAACTTTCAGTATTTCCACCTAATTTTTCGTAAAGAAAAAACAATATTTTTCTTTTAAACCAAACTAACTAAGTAAAAATGAAAACTTTAATCAAGAGACTAAAAAAGAAATTTTAGTTGCTTAAGATCTGAAATTACAGTCATTCCTGATCTTTTTTCTAAGATTAATCGACCAAAATTATCAACATCAATAATTTTTGCTTCAATAGTTTCATAATCATTAAAAATATAATTTTCCCAAGTATTATAAAATAATAACCTGTCTAAGTATTCTTTTTTATAATCCGGAAGCTTATTATATTTTAATGTTTCATATCTTAATCTTATGCAGTCCAAAACTTCTTGAAGAAGGATTTCAATATCAAAATTAATATTTAACTCAATCTTCAATGAGGTTGGATTTGGAGCAAACGAAAAATCTGTTTGATTAATATTAATTCCTATGCCACAATAAACAGCCTCATAATCTGAACCCATGATTTGATTTTGGACTAAGATTCCGCATATCTTTTTCTTTCCAATATAAATATCATTAGGCCACTTAATAAAAACATCAGATAGATATTTAGAAAGAAAATCATAAATACCTAAAGAAAGAATTTGAGTAATAAGGAACTGATCTCTTGCCTGCAAAAACTTTGGATAAAGTAAGAGTGAGAATGTCAAATTTTCACCCTTCTGAGCCTCCCAAACGTTTTGCCCTTGCCCCTTACCTTTTTTCTGCTCTTTTGTAACAACAACTGTCCACTCAGGCAAAGAACAGAAATTGGATTTCTTCAAATAATCCTGCGTAGAATGCAAACTATCAAACCAAAATATATTAAAAATGCTCATTTTATTATTTTATCCACTATTTTACTTGCTATAAACTTTAATGTTACATATAATATGTCATTTCCTGAATAAGGTTTACACTTTTTCCTCATTTTATTTGATTGAAAGGTGTAAAAAATTTTTAGCCATTGATTTGAAAATTATTCGTTTCTCTAATTGAAGATTGCAACTATATATTTAAAAGAAAACTCTTTTTAATAAAGTGAAAAGGCAAAGACAAAAGTAGATAATTTTGTTTTTTATTTTTTAGTGTAATTCTTTTACTAAAATAATGTATCTTTGCAAGTTAATTTAACTTTTAAATGGCAGTAAGAAAAAACACGAACAAATCATCTCAAATGCTAACAGATATAGCAATCAAAGGGATACAGGATAAAAAAGGAAAGGATATTACAATAATATCTTTAAAAGAAATAGAAGGATCATTATTTGATTACTATATAGTTTGTACAGGCAATTCTCCTTCTCATATAGATACTATCACTGAGGCAATTGACAAGGAAATTAAACTTGCAACAGGGATTAACCCTAAAAGAATCGAAGGTTTACAGAATTGTCAATGGGTTTTATTGGATTATTTTGATGTTATCATTCACGTAATGCTCCAAGAAACAAGAGATTTTTATAGGATAGAACAAATGTGGAAAGATGCTCCACAAACTCATTTAGAAAATGTTCAATAAATTTAGGATTAATTATGAGCAATAATCAACAAAATAAGAATAAGAGTAAAAATAACTTCAAGAGTCCAATTAAAGGAAAGCCTAAATTCACCTTTAGTATTTATTGGATATATATTGCTGTAGCCATTTTCTTGATTGGAATGGTTTTTACGGGAGATGGCGAATCTACAGTTAATAAAAAAATTAAATGGGAAAAACTTCAACAAGTATTATTTAAAAAGGATTATTCAAAAATAATCGTAGTTAATGAAGATTTTGCTGAAATATACATTAAACCAGAGTTAATTAAGGTTGATTCATTTTATTCTGACCTTAAAACAAAACCTTCATTATTTGTAAAAGGTTCAAGTCCTAAGGAAGGATTTTATATTTATGAATTTGGTAATTTCTCCTATTTCAGGGAACAATTAAAGGATATAGAGAATCAATGGATTGCAAGAGATACTATTGGGATTGAAAGTTATGTCAAAAAAAGTGAAATCATTAGTTCAAGTAGAATAAATCTCACTCCTGAAAAAAGAAAGAATTTTTGGAGTGATAGTTTAGCTTTTCTCTTACCTTTTATAATCCTTATCTTAATATGGGTTGTTTTCTTCCGTTTGATGAGAGGTGGAAGTTCTGGTTCTGGAGGAATGGGAGGAGGCATTTTTAATGTTGGCAAGTCAAAGGCACGTCTTTACGACAAGGAAAATAATGCAAAGGTTACTTTTGAAGATGTTGCGGGTTTGGAAGGCGCCAAACTTGAAGTAATGGAGATTGTTGACTTCTTAAAAAATCCTAAGAAATATACAGACCTTGGAGGGAAAATCCCAAAAGGCGCTTTGCTTGTTGGACCTCCAGGAACTGGAAAGACCTTATTAGCCAAAGCAGTTGCGGGAGAAGCAAAGGTTCCTTTCTTTTCTCTATCGGGATCTGATTTTGTTGAAATGTTTGTTGGAGTTGGAGCTTCAAGAGTTAGAGATTTGTTTAAGACGGCGAAAGAGAAGGCTCCATGCATCATATTTATTGATGAAATTGATGCAATAGGAAGAGCAAGAGGTAAAAATCTTGCTTCAGGTTCAAATGACGAAAGAGAGAACACCTTAAATCAACTATTAACAGAAATGGATGGATTTGGTACAAATGCGGGAGTTATTATTCTTGCAGCGACTAACCGTGCAGATGTTTTGGACAAGGCACTCCTAAGAGCAGGAAGATTTGACAGACAAATACATGTTGATTTGCCGGACATTGAAGAAAGAAAAGCAATATTTAAAGTACATACCAAGAACCTAAAATTTGATAAGAAAAGCGTTGATATTGAATTCTTGGCTAAGCAAACTCCTGGGTTTTCAGGAGCTGATATAGCTAATGTTTGTAATGAATCAGCTCTAATTGCTGCAAGGCATAACAAAAAGCTAATTACAAAACAAGATTTCCTTGACGCTGTTGATAGGATAATTGGAGGGTTGGAGAAAAAGAACAAAGTTATTGCTCCAAACGAAAAGAAAACAATTGCATATCACGAAGCTGGTCATGCTTCAGTAAGTTGGATGCTCGAACATGCAAGTCCTCTAATAAAGGTTACTATTGTTCCAAGAGGACAGGCTCTTGGTGCAGCATGGTATTTGCCAGAAGAAAGACAAATTACTACAAAAACACAATTACTTCATGAAATGATTTCTCTTTTAGGAGGAAGAGCTGCAGAAGAAATTGTTTTTGGAGAAGTTTCAACAGGAGCATTAAATGACTTGGAAAGGACAACCAAAATGGCATACTCAATGGTCGCTTATTATGGACTTAACGAAAAGATAGGAAATCTTAGTTACTATGACTCTTCAGGACAAAGCGAATATGGATTTACTAAGCCTTTTTCAGAAAAAACTGCAGAGAACATTGATATCGAAATTCGCAAGATGATTGATGAGGCATATCAAAAAGCTAAAGAGATTCTGACAATTCATAGAGATAAGCTTGATAAGCTTGCTATGCAACTTGTGGAAAAAGAAGTTATATTCAGAGAAGACTTAGAAGTTATCTTTGGTAAACGTCCATTTGAGGAAAAGGAAGAAAATACAAATATTAATAGTAGCTCTACAGAGGAAAAAGACATAGACAAAGATATTCCCGAAATAAAAGTTAAGTAGTGGAAAAAAACATTAAAGGCAGTTCGGAGAAAGAAGCAATATTAAAACTATTGCGCAACTCCATTTTAGACAAGGCAGATTTTCCATATCCAAATTTAGATATGGAAGCTGATGTTTACGTTCCTGTCAATGATGACCCTTTAATGGTTTTTGCTGAAAACATTGTTAAATCAGGTGGAAAGTTTATATACTGCAAAAACGAGATTGATTTAATAGATAAACTTAATTCCATGATAGAGTATAGGGAATGGGAAAATCATATATCAACACTTGGAGATAACTTAAAGGAGTTTTTAGATAAGAATTCTATTGTTTCCAAGAGTGGTTTTGATGATACATGCAAGGTTGGGATTACATTATGCCACAGTGTTTCGGCAAGAGATAGTTTAATTACAATTACTTCAAATCAGATTGATAATTCAAAATTGGAATCATTTCCAAGCATATTAATTATCATCGTCTTTACCTCTCAAATTGCTTTAGATTTATCAACAGCTCTTAATCAAACTTCCGAAAATTCTCCTAAGCATATTATTACTCTTAATCCAAGCTATATTTTGAGAGAAGAGATAAAGGAGTTATATCTGTTCACTGTTGAAAACCAAATACAAACTAATTAGGATTATGAATAATATTATTCAAAGAACAATTACTGGTGCAGTTTATGTTTTGGCTGTTGTTTTCGCAATTCTCCTTAATCCAATTGTATTTGCTATATTCTTTGCAATTATTGCGATGATTGCTCTTTATGAGTTTTACAAGAATTCAAAACTAAGTGGAGTTTTTCCAATGAAAACATTGGGTTATGTTTTAGGAGCTTCAGTATATAGTTCCTTTGTGTTAAAAGCATTTCAATTAGATGCAAAATATTCAATACTTACTTCACTGCTTATATGCTTTACAATATTTATTGCAGAACTTTTTCGCAAAAAAGAAAATCCATTTACCAATATTGCTTATACAATTTTAGGAGTGGCTTATGTAGTTATTCCAATGGGTTTGACAAATTTTATTGTAAACCCTGCTTTTCAACCCAAAACATTTATCCCAATCATACTTCTTAGTGTTTTTATTTTAGCTTGGTGCAACGATACCTTTGCCTATTTGGTTGGAATTAAATTTGGGAAAAGAAGGCTCTTTGAACGAATTTCTCCTAAAAAGAGCTGGGAAGGATTCTTTGGTGGAGTTATTGCAGTTCAGATTGCTTCAATTGTGTTGTATAAACTCACAAACTCTCCATTAGAATTTTTTGATTGGATGATTCTTGGAGCAATAATCAGTATAATTGGTACATTTGGTGACTTGGTTGAATCAATGTTCAAAAGGCAAATGGGAGTTAAGGATAGCGGCAATATTCTTCCAGGCCATGGAGGAGTGCTGGACCGTTTTGATATTCTTTTTACTACAATCCCTTTTGTTTTTATTTATTTATTTTTGCGTCTAAACTAATACATATTATAAAATGTATATACATAAAGAAGGTTATAAAATTATTACTCTTACCGTTCTCTTGGCAATAATAATCCTAAGTGTAATGAATTATTTTATTGACTCATGGAATTGGTATTGGTATTCACTTGCAGCTCTTATAATAATCATTGCATTTATTGTTATAAGATTTTTCAGAATACCTAAAAGGGAACTTGTGCATAATGAAGACCAAGTAATTGGCAGTGCCGATGGAACAATTGTTGTTGTTGAAAGAGTGTATGAGCCTGAGGTTTTGAAAACAGAATGTATTCAGATTTCAACCTTTATGTCTCCAAACAATGTTCACGTTAATCGCTATCCAGTTTCAGGAAAAATAATATATACCAATTATCATAACGGGAAATACTTAATTGCAAAACATCCCAAATCATCAACCCTCAACGAAAGAACAACAATATGTATAGAAACCGACAAAGGAAAGAAGATAGTCGTTCGTCAAATTGCAGGAGCACTTGCAAGAAGAATTGTTTGTTATGCAAAAGTGGATCAACAAGTGCATCAAGGAGAAGAACTCGGGTTTATTAAGTTTGGTTCAAGGGTTGATGTCTTTATTCCATTAGAATCTAATGTACATGTTGAATTAGAAGATAAGGTAAAGGGAGGATTATCGGTTTTGGCTACTTTATAGATGGAAGAGTTTGAAGAACAAATAATATTTGAGGATAATCACATATTAATAATCAATAAAAAGAACTCTCAAATTGTTCATGGTGACAAAACGGGAGACAGTAGCTTGGTTGATTACATTAAAGACTATCTAAGGAAGAAATATAATAAGCCAGGCAATATTTATTGTGGGGTTGTTCATCGTTTGGATCGTCCTGTTAGTGGAGTTGTTGTATTTACCAAGACCGAGAAAGCATTAATAAGACTCAACAAGCAAATTCATGATAAACTTTTCACAAAGAAATACTGGGCAATTGTAAGAAATCCACCACCTAAGGAGGAAGACACTCTCACTAACTACTTGCAAAAAGATGAGAAACAAAACAAATCTTTTGTTACCAAAAACACCGAAAAGGGCTCACTTGCTCAACTAAAATACCGTCTCTTAGCCCAAAGTGAGCATTATAGTTTATTAGAAATTGAGCTCTTCACAGGAAGGCATCATCAAATTAGGGTACAGCTGGCACATATAGGCTGCCCTATTAAGGGCGACTTAAAATATGGATTTGGAAGAAGTAATAGAATAAGTTCTATTTCCCTTCACGCAAGAGAGCTTAGCTTTGAGCACCCTACCTTAAAACAAAAAATGACCTTTATTGCACCCTGCCCAAAAGAAAACCTATGGCAGTGGTTCGAAGAAAACATAAAATAAATTACTTAGAAAACAATGGCTAAGAACAAGAAAAGGAATAAGAAAAAGGTCAAAAGCTCAAAGAAAAACAACCTTTTCAGGAAATTTTGGAGAGCAATTTGGATTACTATTATATTTCTATTTGTAGTCTCTGTCTTACTGACTATAGCATATAGGTTTATCAATCCTCCAATCACTATTTTAATGATTCAAAGAAGTATTAAGCAAACTTTATCATCGCAAGAAGACGTAAGGATTAAGAAAGAATGGGTTGAAATTGATGAAATATCACCAAATATGATTCTTGCAGTTGTTGCTTCTGAAGATAACTTATTCTTAAAACATAATGGATTTGATAAAAAGGCTATTGAACAGGCAATTGAGTATAATAAACTAGGGAAGAAAGTTAGGGGAGCTAGCACAATTAGTCAACAAACTGCTAAGAATGTGTTTTTATGGAGTGGAAGAAATTGGGTAAGAAAAGGCTTGGAAGCTTATTATACTTTCCTTTTAGAATTGTTTTGGAGCAAGGAAAGGATAATGGAGGTATATTTGAATGTTATTGAGTTTGGAGATGGTATTTATGGAGTTGAAGCTGCCTCAAAGTACTATTTTAATAAGAGTGCTAAAGAGTTAACAAAAAGAGAATCGGCACTTTTAGCATCTGTTTTGCCTTCCCCTCTAAAAAGAAATCCAGCAAAACCAACCCCATGGCTTAATAAAAGAGCATTGCAAGTGATGAATCTTATGGACAAACAAGGTGTAATAAGATTAAAGGATTAATCACTTATTATAGCCCATATACCTCATTGCATCCACAGCAATACCAATTCTTAACACATTAACAGCCCTCTCTTTCTCTGTTTTTAAAAGAGGTATTAACCCATAATCAAAAAATAGCTGCCACGCACTATAATTCAGCGAAAATCTTGCATCTAACTGAAATCTGTTTAATATATTATTGTTGTTAAATGTTTCTGTATAGGATCTATTATCTCTTTCAAATGTATTTATTAATCCTAAATTTTTCCTTTTTAATACATAGCTCGGAGTAACACCAAGCATTATCCCAAATTTTCTTTTAGGGTTTAATGCATATTCAAAAACTATCGGAATACCTATGTTAAAAGTTGTTATCTTAGAATTATAATTTGAGATGCCAACTTCGCTCTCAATGTCAAAAATAGTCAATTTCCCGTCTTTAATTGTTAATGGATTTATCATATTAATTTGATTAGTAGTCATAGAAAAGCCTGTATATATACTATGCTTCTTTGTTAAATTAATTGGAAACCAAAAAGCAATTGATGAAGACATACCTATGGTTGAATTGTAAGTATTATCGTTGGCTAATGTAATTAGAGAATTCATTCCAATTTCAAAATTAAACCCTGGATAGCCTATTCTAATTTGCTTATCTTCTGATTGAGATATTGATGAATTGGATTTATTGTTATTAGACTCTATTCTTGGATACTTACTTCCAAAAAGATAAATATTTGAACCTATTGTAAAAGAAAATGTTTGAGCTCCTGCGGGATTAAATCCTCCTTTTCTGGCATCAAAGTTTGCTTTTGATTCAAGATTTAACTCAATGCTCTTGTCTACATAAATATCATAGAATGTAATCTCTGAATAAGATTTACCTATAACAATAATTGAGTCTGCATTTACTGATGAAGGGAAAACACATACTGAATGCTCGTTGGCAATTAACTTGAAGTGTTCAATATCTTCCTTAAACTCTATTTTTGCTTTCGCATTATTATCCAATACTATTGAGGCTATAGGCTCTTTGGTTGTTACTAAAAGCCTAATCTGCTTCTCTTTTAGCCTTTTATTCTCATAAACAATTAGGGTATCGTCAATTAATTTACAAATATCTCGCAAACCTCCAACCAAGCTACTATCTATCCCTGTTGAAGTTATTTGTAATTTTGATGGACTACCCATTGCTGATGATTTGGAATATAAAATATCCGCCTCTGCATTTTTAGATAATCTGATATGACTTACTTTCTTCTCTAAGGGTTGTTCTATATAAACAACTTTTTCTTGTCCTGATAAATTGAAACCATAGGAAAGAACAAGGGTTAAAATAAACAATTTAGTTCTCATACTTATATTATTTTTTAGTTATTATTCTTTTTATTTATTTGCAAGAAATCCTCTTATTGAGTTTTGTATTCTTTGGTAAGGTTGCTTTGTAGGTGTTTTCTCATACCTGCAGAGCCAATTAGTATATATATACATTGTATCTATCTTTGGTTTCGGCTCAAATACTTCAACATATTCTATTAGATTATTTACTATTAATATGATTGTATCAGTGGCATGAATGTCTTTAAGCTCCGATTTGGTTTTTGCTTTAATCAAAGTATTTGCTTCTATCTTCTCAATTTTTTCCTTGTTTTTGGCAATTGGTTTAGGGGATTTATTTATTATTGTTTTCTCTCTTTTAATGGTTGTGGGTTCTACTAATTCTATATTTGTGTTTTCATTTAAATTTTTTGGGATTGTTTTAGCAATAGGAATACTCTGTTGTTTCTCTTTCCCATTATTAAAAAAGAGTATGGTAAATGTTATTAAAAGGGTTATCATTGCTGCAATTGAAGTGTATTTAATAATAATTGGTATAAGTTTTCTTTCAGAGCGAATAAGATTATCAAAATTTGGATATACTACTCCGTAATTGTCGTCTATCTTTATATTATTATCATATTCATCTTCCAAAGGAATAAGCTCTGGATTTTGCTCTAAGAACTTGTCCAATTCCTTATTATCTTTCACCGATAGAACTCCTTCTATTCTATCAAGAAGATACGATTGATAATTCTCCTTACTAATCATTTTCTTTTATAATTATTAAATTATATTATTAACATCTTTAATGTATTCTTTCACACTTACCCTTGCCCTATAAATATATACCTTAACTTGTTGCTGGCTTAAATTTAGTATTTCCCCTATTTCGTTATAGCTATAACCTTGTCCATCTCTTAATAAAAGAACTGATTTTTGTATTTGAGGAAGAGTATTTAATGCATCATTGATTATATCTTTTACATCTGGGTTTTGGTGATGGTAACCTCTATCCACAATCTTTGTTTCATCTTCCAAATACTTATCCTTTCTAATGTCATCAATAAGCTTGTGGTATGCAGTATTAAAAAGATAGGCTTTCACTTTCTTAACATCAACATCCTTTCTTTTTTGCCACAATTTCAAAAAACTCTCTTGCACTATATCTTTTGCCTTTTCTGAGTCGTTTATTTGCTTAAAAACAAACCTATAAACCCCTTTGGAATAGTCAATAACGCATTGATTGTAATCTTCTAATGTCATTTAGTAATATTGTAAGTTTCATTTGTTATTAGCCATATTCATAAGCAAGACGTTTTGTTATGGCGAAAAGTTACAACCATAACCAAAATAATAATTCTTTTCATTGCTTAGAATAAACAAAAGTAGATAAAGTTTTGCTTTTTTAGAATCAAATTCTAAGATTTTAAAACAAAGATCTAATTTATTATTACTTGATTCCATCCTACTGAAATGAAGATATAATTTTACTCTTACATTAATTAGCCATTCCGAATATATTTATGTAAAACTATTTTAATTGTAGATGGGGAAATATAATTAATTTCGTACCTTTGCAAACTTTGTTATGAGTGAAGATAAATCCCTGCTGTTAGAAAGAGACAATATAGGAAGCTTACTGAGAAGATACGCTTTCCCTGCTATTATTGCTATGATTGCATCGTCTCTTTATAATATTATTGACAGTATATTTATTGGACAGAAGCTTGGTGCTATGGCAATCTCCGGACTAGCTCTGACCTTTCCACTAATGAACCTTTCAGCAGCCTTCGGAACATTGGTTGGTGTTGGGGGTGCAACCTTGGTTTCAATCAGTCTGGGAAGAAAAGATCACACCTATGCAAGAAATGTTTTGGGGAATGTAGTCCTTTTAAGTATTGTTATTGGATCTCTTTTTACCCTTTTTACTTTGCCCTTCTTAGACGATTTGCTTTACTTGTTTGGAGGGAGTGAAAATACTATAGAATATGCAAGTGACTTTATGTTTATCATCCTTATTGGAAATATTATCACTCATCTTTTCTTTGGTTTAAATGCAATTGTACGCTCATCCGGAAATCCACAACTGGCTATGATGGTTACAATATTCTCAGTAATAATCAATATAATTCTTGTTTCTATTTTTATCTTCGTTTTTGAATGGGGAATTGCAGGTGCTGCATGGGCAACAGTAATAGCACAGTTCATCTCTCTTATATGGCTTATTCTTATCTTTATGAAAAGAAATAAATTAGTCTATTTTTCAAGAGATATATTCCGCTTTAAGAAAAAGATCGTTATAGATATTTTCTCTATTGGTATGTCCCCTTTTTTGATGAATGCAACTGCCTGTTTCGTTGTGATACTTATAAACTTCAGTTTGCAAAAATATGGTGGAGATCTTGCAATTGGTGCATACGGAATAATTAATCGTGTTTCATTTATCTTCGTAATGATAGTCTTTGGAATAACTCAAGGCATGCAACCAATAGTAGGCTATAACTATGGTGCAAAGTTATATAGGAGGGTTCTGGATACATTTTATAAGTCAGTGAAATGGGGAGTTTTAATTATGACACTGGCATTTGTTGGAGTAGAAATCTTCCCAAGAGCGATTAGTATGATATTTACAACAGACAAGCAATTAGTTGATATTGCGGTTGATGGATTTAGAATTGTGTTTATTGTTTACCCTCTTGCAGGTTTTCAGATAGTATCCTCCAACCTTTTCCAATCCATAGGCAAAGCCAGGCAATCTATATTTCTATCTCTAACACGTCAAATAATTTTCCTAATCCCATTACTAATTTTCCTCCCCCATTTTCTTCAAATTCGTGGAGTGTGGATAGCAATGCCAGTAAGTGATTTCCTCTCAACCCTTCTCACAGCCTTTTTAGTCCATAAGGAGGTAAAACAATTAAAAGCTCTTTCCAATTAAAACTTGTATAGACTGAACAATTTGTTTTCATAAAAAGAACTAGTGGTTTATAACAGAGGAGCATAAAATCTTCACACTACTTATTCAGATGATTTGAATATCTGAAACTTAGTCATTGGTCATTGGAAAAATCTCATTATTTATGAAAAAAACTTATCTTTGCAATCTTTAAATCACCTTTTACGATGGATAAAATCATATTAAGCGGAATGCGTCCAACGGGCAATCTGCATCTTGGTAACTACTTCGGAGCTATGCAAAACTTTGTTTCTTTGCAGAATAAAGCCCAGTGTTATTTCTTCATAGCCGACTATCACTCCCTCACAACCCACCCCAACCCCCATGACCTAAACTCCAATGTACGGGCTATAGTATCACAGTATTTAGCCTGCGGACTCGACCCTTTAAAGGCAGTAATCTATCTTCAAAGTCTTGTAAGTGAAGTGTGTGAGCTGTATATGTTTTTGAATATGAATGCCTATTTGGGCGAATTGGAAAGGGTAGCATCCTTTAAGGACAAGGTCAGAAAGAACCCTCAAAATGTTAATGCTGGTCTTTTAACCTACCCAACACTTATGGCTGCTGATATTTTAATCCACAAAGCAACTCACGTACCTGTAGGAAAAGATCAAGAACAACACTTAGAAATGACCCGTCAATTTGCTTCTCGTTTCAATCGAATTTATGGAGTTGAGTATTTTCCAGAACCTATTGCATATAATTTTGATGGCGAATTGGTGAAGGTAGGTGGCTTGGATGGAAGTGGTAAAATGGGCAAGAGTGAGGGTGGAAACAATGCTATTTTCCTTGTGGATTCAGACACTGAGATAGAGAAAAAGATTAAAAGAGCAAAAACAGATCTTGGTCCAAAGGAACCCAATAGCTCACTTTCACCAGAAATGGAAAGTCTTTTTGGATTAATGAAACTTGTTTCAAAGACAGAAACTATCGAGTTTTTCCAAAAAGAATATGCGGCTTGTTCAATTCGTTATGGCGATATGAAAAAGCAATTAGCTCAGGATATGATTGAATTTATTGCTCCTTTAAGGGAAAAGGTAAGGGAGGTTGAGAGCAATGAAAACTACTTGAAGGAGGTTATTTATGAAGGGTCTCACAAAGCAAAGCTTTCGGCTCAAAAGACAATAAAGGAAGTTAGAGAGATAATAGGGTTTAAGTTTTAGGTATTTTTCTTCTACATATATATTAATGTATAAACCATGTGTAATGTATAAATTTTGGTACTAATGATTCATAAATTTGATAATGTCTAAGCTGTATCTTGTACCTACACCCATTGGAAACTTGGAGGATATTACTCTAAGGGCAATTAGGATATTGAAGGAAGTTGATTTAATCCTCTGTGAAGATACACGTCAGAGCAAACAGCTCTTGGTTCATTATGAAATAAAAACCTCTCTTTCATCCTTTCATCTTCACAATGAACATAAGAAACTTTCCTCTATTGTGGAACAAATAAAGGCAGGTAGGACTATGGCACTTATATCTGATGCTGGCACACCTGGAATTTCAGACCCTGGATTTCTTTTGGTTAGGGAGTGTATTAAGGAGGGTTTGGAGGTTGAAACTCTTGCAGGAGCTACAGCATTTGTTCCAGCTCTAATTAATTCGGGCTTGCCTTCACAAAGGTTTTCCTTTGAAGGGTTCCTTCCTCAGAAGAAGGGCTTGAAGACTAGAATGGAGGGTTTGCAGACAGAGGAAAGGACTATGATATTCTATGAATCGCCTTTTCGACTACTGAAAACTCTTGATTTATTCATTCAATACTTTGGCTCTGACCGCCATGCATCAGTGAGCAGGGAGATTTCGAAGTTCTATGAAGAGAATCAAAGAGGAACCTTATTGGAGTTAAAAAACTATTTTTCGCAAAAGACAATCAAAGGGGAAATAGTTATTGTTCTTGCCGGCAAGGAAGCCTAAACCTTATGCAATCTTATCTGGATTTTTCTCTACAAATGAGCTCCATGCAGCCTTTGAACTTTGTCTTTTTTGCTTTTGAGGTGAAGGGAAAGGGTTATTTTGGCAGTGAAAATGACATATTGCAACAGCTAAAGCGTCAGTTGCATCAAGATAATTAGGCATTTCAAAGCTTACAATTCTTTGAAGCATAAGTGCTACTTGTTCTTTTGAGGAAGCTCCATTCCCTGTTATTGACTGCTTAATCTTTCGTGGTGAATACTCCACAAAGGGGATACTTCTTGAGAAAGCAGCCGCAATGCATATCCCTTGAGCCCTGCCCAGCTTGAGCATAGACTGTACATTTTTGCCAAAGAAAGGTGCCTCAATGGATAGTATATCTGGCTTATATCGGTCAATAATATTAACAATGGCGTCAAACAAATCCTTCATCCTTGTTGACATATTCTCAATTTTGCCCAATCTCAAAACATTCATTTCTAATAATGTAATTTCTTTCCCCTTTTGTTCAATGACCGAGTAACCCAGAACATTAGTTCCAGGATCTATGCCCAAAATTACACTTTCTGTATATTCTTTCTTCATTTAAGTTTAAGCTTATTCTCTTATTTTGAGCAAAAATACTAAATTTTTTCTATAAAATTACTTCTTTATTTGTGTAAATTAAATAAGTTGCAGTATATTTGCATGTTAAAATGAAAAATTCAAGTAAAACTATTTAATAATTAAAAAACGAAGATTTATGTTTAAAAATCATCCAAAAGGGCTAATCTCTGCTGCCCTTGCCAATATGGGAGAACGTTTCGGGTTCTACATTATGATGGCGATTCTTCTATTGTTCCTCAATAATAAGTTTGGCTTTACAGGCTCAGAAGGAGCAATCATTTATTCCGTTTTCTATGCCTTAATTTATGTATTGGCATTAGTTGGTGGATTAATTGCCGACAAGACAAGAAAGTACAAGTCAACTATCTTAGTTGGACTTCTACTTATGACAGTAGGTTATTTCCTACTTGCAATTCCAACCAAAACTCCAGTTGAAAACATGCCTTTGATTTTGGCATTAACTTGTTTCGGACTATTTTCAATTGCATTTGGTAATGGTTTATTTAAAGGAAATCTTCAAGCAGTTGTTGGACAGCTTTATGATAATCCAAAGTATGAGGACAAAAGAGAAGTTGGTTTCCAAATTTTCTATATGTTCATTAATGTTGGTGCAATGTTTGCTCCACTAATGGCTGTAGGTTTAAGAAACTGGTGGGTAAAAAGTCATGGATTTGAGTTCAATGCTGACCTTCCAAGACTTTGTAATCAATGGGTAAGTGGAAGTGATGCTATGACTGCAGATGCAAAGGTTAGATTTGCAGAACTTGCAACAAAAGTTGGTGGAGATGCAAGCAATTTGGATGTATTTGCCAATGATTACCTAAATATCTTTATGCAAGGCTACCATTATTCTTTTGGAATAGCTATTATTGCGATGGTTATTTCACTAACTATATTTATTATTAACAAAAAGAAATTACCAGATCCATCTCAAAAGAAAGTTGCTGCAGCAACATCTACAAATGAAGTGGTTGAAATGGATGCTAAGGAAGTTAAACAAAGAATTTACGCTCTTTTCGCAGTGTTTGCAGTTGTAATTTTCTTCTGGTTCTCTTTCCACCAAAACGGTCAATCTCTAACATTATTCGCAAATGACTATACTAAAATGTTAAACATAAACTTAGGCTTCACAACACTACAAGGAGCTGAAGTTTTCCAAGCATTTAACCCAATTTTCGTAGTATTCCTTACCCCAATTGTTATTGGTTTCTTTGGATGGCTGAAAGCAAGAGGATTAGAAATCTCAACTCCTAAAAAGATTGCAATCGGTATGGGTATAGCTGCTGCTGCATTTGCAGTAATGTCTCTTGGTTCAATTGGACTTCCAACTGCAGAGGAAAGACTTGCTATGGGTGGTATTCCAGATGCAATGAGAGTTACTCCTTGGTTATTGATTGGAACATATCTAATACTTACAGTTGCTGAATTGTTTATTTCTCCGCTCGGAATTGCATTCGTTTCTAAGGTTGCTCCTCCAAAATATCAAGGTATTATGCAAGGAGGTTGGTTAAGTGCAACAGCATTAGGTAATCAATTACTATTCATTGGAGTTATTTTCTACAACAGCATTCCTGTTTGGGCTACTTGGACAATATTTGTTGCAGCATGTTTGATATCAATGTTCACAATGATATTTATGCTAAAATGGTTAGAAAGAGTTGCTAAGTAATAATAAACTTTAACCCTCAAAAGCCTTCATTTATGATTTGTAAATGAAGGCTTTTTCTTTTTTATGTGTCTTTTTTCTTCCAATAAGATTGTTAGATAGTCATAAAATTGTATTTTTGCACACTTTAATAATAAGTGTAATGAAAACAGAGTTCTCTTTAAGGAAAGATCAAGAATATATACATCTCATACAGCTTTTGAAGGCAACAAATATGGTTGATAGTGGGGCTTTGGCACAGGATTTGGTGGTTGAGGGTGAGGTAAGAGTTAATGGAGAGGTGGAATATCAGAAACGTAAGAAAATTAGAAAAGGAGATAGGGTTGAGATTTGGGATGAGGAAATAGAAATAATATAAGGAAATAACTAAGTATTGTAATAAAACAAATAATTTTTAAGTATGGATTTAAGTAAGATATTATCAATATCAGGAAAACCGGGACTATTTACATTGATTTCGCAAGCAAAGAATGGAGCATTAATAGAATCCTTAGTAGATGGTAAGCGTCAAACAGCTTTTGCAAATGCAAAGATTAGCTCCTTGCAAGACATAAGCATATTCACAATTGATGAAGATGTGCCTTTAACCAAAGTATTCCAAAACATCTTTAGAAAAGAAGATGGAAAAGAATGTATTGATCCAAAATCCGACTCAAAGAAGTTGATAGAATACATGAATGAGGTTGTTCCGAACTTTGATAGCGAAAGAGTTTATGTTTCGGATATGAAAAAACTCTTCACATGGTATAATTTGCTCAACAGCAAAGGGCTTATTGACCTTGAAGACAAACAAGAAACAGATAATAATACTCAAGAAGAAGAAGAAGTAGAAAGTAAGGAAGAAAACACTAAGGAATAAACTTTGTGAAAAATAAAACTAAGGTTACGCAAAAATAACCCTTAGATATTTCTCCCTAAACTCCGTTTATGTAAAATTAAACGGAGTTTATTTTTATATATACATTCCTCATAGGTAGAAAATCAACTCAAACCCACACATAACATAAATCCCTTTCATAATTAATCAACTAATTTTTGGATTAAAACAAGGTTTCTCTGACCTCAAAACCAAGTTTTCATGATCCCAAACAGCCTTTTGATGACCCTTAAACTTCGTCTTTATGAGTACGAAATGGCATTTCGTTTTAACGAGATGGCATTTGGTTATAAACGAAATGGCATTTCATCGTAACGAAATGCCATTTCGTGTTCATAAACTCTTCGTTTAGATGTCATGAAAACTTCGTTTTATGCTCATAAAAAGGGCTCACATTAATTTTTTGGGGA
>DHCV01000030.1:0-50843 GCA_002399025.1 Bacteroidales bacterium UBA4893
AGTTTACTGGGCGTTTTTTGTTTATGGAAATCTTTTATTTTTGTTACTTTTGCAGTTTAATTCTAAATATATATTATGTATTCAAATCAGGATATAAGTAAGGTTATTAAGACTCACTTTGCTTTTGCTACTCATGAACAGTTGCAGAGGTTTGAAATATTACCTACAATCTATAGTGATTGGAACGAAAAAATTAATGTTGTTTCAAGAAAAGATATTGAGAATATATTTGAAAGGCATATTCTTCACTCTTTGGCTATTGCAAAGGTATGTCATTTTAAACCTAATTCGGAAATTCTTGATGTGGGAACGGGTGGAGGCTTCCCTGGAATCCCTCTTGCTATTTTGTTTCCTGAGGTAAATTTTACTTTAATTGATAGTATTGGGAAAAAGATAAGGGTTGTGAATGAGGTAAAGGATGCATTAGGATTGAAGAATGTTAATGCTATTCAAATGAGGGCTGAACACATTAGTGGACATTTTGACTTTATTGTCTCACGTGCCGTTACTCAAATGCCTGAGTTTGTTGAGTGGGTGAGGAATAAGATTTCAAAGATTGAGTATCATAGCTTAGATAATGGAATTCTTTACTTGAAAGGAGGAGATTTAACTCAGGAATTGGAGCCTATTTTGCAAGGAAAAGGAAAGAAACCAAAGATAAAAATTTATGATATCTATAATTACTTCCCTTCCGATTTTTTTGAAACTAAAAAGGTTGTCTATATAAAGCTATAAATCTTACTTCAGCTTTACCATAATTGGACAATGGTCAGAGTGATGTACGTTATCTAAAATTTCTGCTTCAACAATTCTGTCTTTAATATTTTCAGAAACCATACAATAGTCTATCCTCCAACCTTTGTTCCTTTCTCTTGAACGAAAACGATAGCTCCACCACGAATATTTATCCTTTTTATCAGGGTAGATATAACGAAAACTGTCAGTATAACCACTTTTTATGAATCCATCTATCCATTCTCTCTCTTCAGGAAGGAATCCTGAGTTTTTGGCATTTCCTTTAGGATCGTGAATATCTATTTCTCTATGACATATATTATAATCTCCGCAAATAATTAACTTAGCTCTGGTCTTTGATAATTCTTTAATATATTGTTCAAAATCGGATAACCATTGCATCTTGAAAGCTTGTCTTTCATCTCCGCTTGTTCCTGAAGGATGATAGACACTAATAATTGACAAGTCTCCATAATCAGCTCTAATCATCCTGCCTTCATAGTCATACTTTTCAATACCCATTCCATAAACCACATTGTCAGGTTCCATCTTTGTAAGGATTGCAACTCCACTATATCCTTTCTTTTGAGCTGAAAAATAATAAGTATGATATCCAATTGAATGAAGTTCAAAATTTGGCATTTGATCTAATTGTGCCTTGGTTTCCTGAATACAAATTACATCTGGACTTTCGTCATCAAGCCATGATATAAATCCCTTAGCTGTTGCAGCTCTAATTCCGTTGACGTTGTAAGAAATAACTTTCATTTATTTTAGTATATTTATTTTGCAAATATAGTATTTTAAGATAGAAAGAGAAAATGTTTCAAGAATAAATGATATAAATCCGTATTTAAACCTTAATATGTTTTGAATTTATTAATATGAATTAAAGTAAGGAAATATAAAGGATTTTAAACAGAAGAGCAAAGATTTATTTGCTTTTTTGTAGAAAATATTGTATATTTGTTTCGTAAAATTGAAAAATATTACCATTTAGATTCTTCATATAGGTAAAAGGTTTTATGTATTTTGAAATGATGTTATTGATAAAAATGTAAACAATTATAAAAGTGCGGAGTCAGCACCTTAAATTCTGACAAAAATTATATGAAAATAAATGTATTAGTTTTAGCATTCGTTCTTTGTTTGGCATTTCTATTGCCAAACAGCATTAAAGCTCAAGAATTTCCTGTTACCTCAACAACCAATGTTTCTATGTTTGGAGAAGTTGGATTTGATGGTACAAATTATCTTTTTGGATTTGCAGAGGATAGTATTAGTATGGTTTCTGCTCAATTTATTTCAAATACAGGAGGATTAGTTGGACCAAAGATTTCATTAGGTTATAGAGGTGGAGCTCCACTTGTTGAATTTGATGGAACAAATTATTTATTCTTATGGAGTGGTGCCAAACAAGTATTTAATCCAGATAAATCTACAGAAGATACTATTTTCGGACAATTTATAAGCCCAAGTGGTTTATTGGTTGGCAATAGATTTATAGTAGCTACAAATGCCTCAATAAGCAGCCCTAAGGGTGGTTGTCTTGACTTTAATAATGGAAATTACATTGTTATTTATAAACAGAGTTTTAACGAAAATGATTATAACTATGTTGTAACTATTAGTCCTTCAGGAATAATATCTACACCTATTCAATTAAGTACTCAATCAGCAGGGGATAATGCTATGGCTTTTGATGGAACAAATTATCTTGTAGTATGGTGGTCTCACGGCATTAGTCATTATGATTACGAACAAGATATTTTTGGTCAGTTTGTTAGCAGTACAGGTAGCCTTGTTGGAAGTACTTTTATGATTGATGATGATAACACAAATAGCGATAATCCTCTTTCCATAGCTTTTGACGGAACAAAGTATATGGTAACTTTCCATGTAAGGGAGTTAGAAACAAATGATTGGAATTTGTATTCTCGTTTTGTTTCAACCTCTGGTGTTGTTGATGATAGGATAATTTTAAGAGACTACTCTTATAAACCAAGCTTTGCATATACTTCTTTTGATGGAACAAACTATTTAGTAACTTGGGCAGATAGTGCTTTTTCATTAGAATCAGTAATTAAAGGCAGATACTATAACACATCAGGAGTTCCACTTGATAACAATATATTTACAATATTCTCTACACTTAACGGCGATGTTCCAATGTATGCTGGTCATTTCTTTACAAATAATAAATACTTAGTCGTAACATTTAGGATGGATACAAGCAATTTCCAATATGGAGATATATATGGAGCATTTGTCCCTTCATCAACATCATTTCTAACATCAATTGAATTTGGTGGCGACAATTGTTTAATTTATCCAAATCCAGCAACAGACTATATAGATGTTTCTATGTTGAATGATAAAATATTCAACTCTATAAATATATATAATGTGTTTGGTAAAAAGATAATAGCTCAATCAATTAATAAAGACAATATACGAATAGATGTTTCAAAGTTAAGTTCAGGAATATATTTTGCAGAAATTACTGATGGAGTTATTAAGAATATAAAGAAGATAGTAATAAGAAAGTGAGAGTATTTTGTTTTATCAAATAAGCTAGCATAAGTACTATTTATTAATACATTTTGTGGTTTCAAAGAATTTTTTTCGATAACTACCTGGTGAAACACCAACTTTGTCCTTGAAAACTCGATAAAATGAACTTTCACTCAAGAAGCCGCTCATATATCCTATTTCTGAAATACTTATATTTATTTGCTTTTTGTCGTGGAGGATATTTTTAGCATACTTAATTCTATAGTTGTTGATGAAATCTGCAAATGATTGGTTAAATTCTTCATTTACTAAATTTGAAATATAGGTTCTGTTAGTGTTTAAAAGTGTAGATACATCAGATATTCTAAGGTCTGGATTCTTAAATATTTCTTTTGTTTCTAACAATTTTATAAGCTGTTCTTTTAGGTGATTATTATTTATATCCTTTTTTGTGATTTCTGTTGAATAGTCTTTTTTGTCTGCATTTAATAGATCATTTTTAAAGTCTATAATGGTAAAGTATTGCTTGTGATTAACATAACCTACTCCATAAAGAAAAAGAGAATGAATCAATGAAGGGATGATAATTAAAAATTGATTTTCAATAAAAAAGGATTTCCCAATAATAGCAGACAATGAAGAAGTAATTGATGCAAAAATAAAAACAATTAGCAAAATTTTGATTGACTTAAACTCTTTGTTTTTGGTCTCTGAATAAAATTCTTTTATAGATTTATTATATGTTGATATATGCTTTATTCCAATAAAAGTGAAAATAATTGCTTGAGTAATAAATAATATTCTAAAAATTATTTGTTTAATTAATTGTAGCTTTATAATAAAACTATAATCTGAATTAGCTCCATTCCAATAAAGAATATTATGAACATATATGTATTTATCATAACTGTCCATTAAAAAGAACAGAATAAACGAAAATATAGATAATATAAATGAAGGAATCAATAACCATATCCATGAAATAGAAATTTTTGAATCCTTAGTAAGAAGTCTTATGTAATAGTAATAAATTGGGAATAGAGATAAAGAAGTAAAAATCCATATATTTTCAGCAAAACAATATGAGTTATATTGTCTGTTGAAATACAGAAAATGAGAGAAATAGTTAATAGTAGCAATAAAAAAGAAAAATATTAAGAAATTTTTAGCTAAACTATTGCTCTTAAAGCTAAAGAGTGAATTGAATAACCAAAAAACACATATCCATAATGGTAAACTGGAAAACAAGGAATTAATCATCTTTTTTTATTGTTTTTTCTTGTTTTATATTATGCAAAGTTAGTTATTTTTATTTTTGTGGAGAAATTTTATGAGCTTTTCAGTCATGAATTTTTCATCTAAGATTAAATATATTGCTTAAAATGTAGTTTTTTTCTTTAAAATAAGGGGTAGTTGCACTATTAATACAAAAAATTGTATATTTGTAGCTTAATTATTGTAATGAAGGTAATAAAATCAATACGTTTAAGCTATTTATACAAGCATTTCTTGGTTTGGAGATTAAAGAATATTTCCGAGTTCCAATTTATGATTTTTATGTCCTTATTGGTAGGATTAGCATGTGGACTTGCTGCTGTTGTTCTTAAAAATACTGTTCACTATACATATCTTTTTATTACTGATACTAAGTGGTTTTCTGCTGATAGTTCCAATTTCCTTTTCCTTGTTTATCCAATGGTTGGTATAACAATTACAGTTTTACTTATAAAATACTTTATTAAGGATGATTTAAGTCATGGAGTAAGTAAGGTTATGTATGCAATGAGTAGGAAAAAGGGCAACATCAAGCCTCATCATACTTATAGTTCAATAATCACTTCTTCAATAACTGTTGCTTTTGGAGGTAGTGTTGGTTTGGAAGCACCAATTGTTTTGACAGGAAGTGCTTTAGGTTCTAATCTTGGAAGATTTGGAAGATTAAACACTAAGAATACTCTAATTCTTGTTGGTTGTGGAGCTGCTGGAGCAATTGCTGGAGCATTTAAGGCTCCAATTGCAGGTATTCTTTTTGTTTTTGAAATACTTATGCTTGACTTAACAATGTCAACTGCAATTCCTCTTCTAATTTCAGCAATAACTTCTTCAATGATTTCTTATTTCTTTTTAGGGAAAGAAGTTCAGTTTAGTTATGATGTTACATCAAGTTTTGAATTAATCAAGATACCTGGTTTTATATTTTTAGGAATAGTTTCTGCCTTTGTTTCTCTCTATTTTCTTAAATCAACAAAATGGATTGCTAAGAAATTTAAAAAGTTTAAAGTTTGGAAAAGATTAATTTTAGGTGGATTAATATTAGGCGTTCTTGTTTTTCTTTTTCCTCCACTTTTTGGAGAAGGATATTCAGCATTAACCATTCTTTTGAAATCTGACACAAATACATTATTCAATAACACTTTTTTTTATCCTTTTAGAGATAATCAATGGATGTTGTTAATTATACTTCTTTCAATAATAATGCTAAAATCTATAGCGACCTCAGTTACAACTTCTGCAGGAGGAGTAGGAGGTACATTTGCACCATCTCTTTTTATTGGAGGATTTACAGGTTTCTTTGTTGGAAGATTAATAAATATGTCTGGGCTTTTAGTTGTTGAGGAAAGTAATTTTGCTTTAGTTGGAATGGCTGCTGTTATGTCTGGAGTTATGCATTCACCACTAACTGCAACTTTCTTGATTGCTGAAATAACTGGAGGGTATGCTCTTTTTGCTCCTTTAATGATTGCATCAACAATTTCTTATATTGTAGTTAAACCCCTTAACAAATATTCAATTTATGCTGAAGAGTTGGCTTTGGAAGGAAATTTAATGACTCATAATAAAGATAAGACAGCACTTCAATTTATTGATAAACATAAATTGGTTGAAACTAACTTTATTCCTTTGCTTTACGAGAGTAATTTAAGAGATATTGTGGAAGCTGTACAGAAAAGCACCAGAAACTTTTTCCCTATTGTTGATAAAGAAAATAAGTTTTTAGGAATAGTTGTTATTGATGATTTTCGTCCTCTTATGTTTAAGCCTGAGTTTTATGATATTTATGGAGTTAAAGATTTTATTCGCTACTCAGAGCATTTTATTGTAGATATTTCCGATCCTTTGGAAGAAATGGTTTCAAAGTTTAGAGGGTCTGATAGATTTACTTTGGTTGTTGTTGATAATGGAAAATACGTTGGCTTTATGTCAAGAGCCAATGTTTATGCTGAATATAGAAAGTATGTTAGTACTTTCTCTGAAGAATAGAAAAATAATAGAATGAAAATAGCAGTTGTTGGGGCTACCGGATTGGTTGGTAGTGTTATTTTAAAAGTTTTGGAAGAAAGAGGTTTTGCAAACGAAGATATTGTTTTGGTTGCTACTCAAAAGAGTGTTGGAAAAAAGATATTGTTTGCTGGTAGGGAAATTGCAGTTTGTAGTGTTGAAGATGCAATAAATCAGAATTGCGATTATGCAATCTTTTCTGCAGGAGGAAAGACTTCTAAAGAATATGCTCCTTTGTTTGCCCAAAAAAATACAATTGTAATAGATAATTCTTCTTGTTGGAGAATGTATGAGAATATACCTTTGGTGGTTCCTGAAATTAATGCTCAATCCATTAAGAAAGAAGATAGAATTATTGCTAATCCCAATTGCTCAACCATTCAATTGGTTATGGCTTTAGCTCCTTTGCATAGGAAGTACAAAATTAAAAGAGTGGTTGTTTCAACCTATCAAAGCGTAACAGGAACAGGAGTTAAGGCTGTTGAACAACTAGTTTCAGAAGAAAATAATAAAGATTGCCAAAAAGTTTATCCTCACCCAATTCATAGAAACCTATTCCCTCATGGAGGAGATTTTTTGGAAAATGGTTATACTACAGAGGAAGAAAAGTTGCTTGATGAAACAAGAAAAATTCTCTCCGATAATTCAATTCAATTAACTGCAACTGTTGTACGTGTTCCTGTTATAGGGGGTCATAGTGAAAGTGTGAATGTGGAATTTGAAAATGAATTTGAAATAGAAGATGTATTCTCAATTTTAGCTAACACTCCAGGAGTTGTTGTTATGGATAATCCAAAAGAATGTCTATATCCAACACCACTTTATTGTCAAGGAAAAGATGATGTTTTTGTTGGAAGGATAAGAAGAGACTTTTCTCATAAAAAAACCCTTAATCTTTGGTTGGTTGCCGACAATCTAAGAAAGGGAGCTGCAACAAATGCAGTGCAAATTCTTGAATATCTTAGTAAAGAAAAATAAGTAGGAGTGATGAAAGATCAATGAAAATACGATTCTTTATATTTCTAATAATATCTCTTTTTCTGACTGATTTGTATTCTCAAACAAGTCAAGCTATTGAATTTATTCCACATTATGGGAAGGTCTTTCAGATGAATGATTTCTTGAAAGGCAACAGAACGGGTAAGCCCATTGATAGGGTAAAAACCTTGTCTATAAGATATATAATCCATACGGACGGCTCAAAGGATTGGCATCAATTATACAATTATTTAGACTATGGAGTTGGATTTAACTTCTCGACCTATAATGAACCAGTTCACTTGGGAAACTCTTATTCACTTTATGCCTTTATCTATTCTCCGATTATTAAGTGGAAGAAGTTCACGCTTAAAAATGATTTGGCTATTGGACTTTCATATGTTGAAAAACATTGGTCTGTACATAATATTGAGAATAATGTAATTGGCTCTTCATTGAATTGTTATATTCAAGAAGGATTTGTTTTAGAATATCTTGCTTCAAATCGATTTCTAATTGGTTTGGGTTTTAATTTTTCTCATATTTCCAATGGTTCAATGAAAAAACCAAATTCAGGGATTAATACTTTTTCATCACAGATTAACTTAAGATATAATTTCTACGATAATGAGGTTAGATACAATCATGAAAAGCCAGAGTTTGATAAGGGTTACGATATTTTGTTATCCAGCTTTGGTGCAATTTACAATGACAGAGTCGAGTTATATTACCAAGACTTTCATGACCCTGAACGCTATCCTGAACGCTATTTTTATGCCTTTGGACTAAATACAACTGCATATAAGAACCTTAATTATAAGAATAATTTAGGGCTTGGTTTAACTCTTGGGTATGACGATTTGGCTGATAATCATTTTATGAATGTAAATGGTATTCTTGTATCAACAACGGCTCCATTTTTCAATAGATTAAATCTATCAGCCTTTGCATCATACGAATATAAGATAAATCGTTTTTCAGCTTTTGCAGAATTGGGGCATTATCTGATTCGGAAAACAACACCACTAAGCAATCCAAATTTCTTTCAAAGGGTAGGTGTAAGATATTTGGTTTATGATAATTTATTGGCTTCAGTTGCCATAAGAGCTACATCTTTTAAAAAAGCAAATTACATAGAGTGGGGGTTAGGTTATAGGTTTAAGTTAGTTAAATAAATCTAATCTTTAGAAATTAACTCTTCGTTTTAATTTACTAACTCTTCGTTTTAATTTGCTAACTCTTCGTTTTAATTTTTTCTTTTAAAGTCTTTTTTTCTCTGAGCAACTTTTCTTTTTTTGAACCACTAAATAGATTTCGATAACCCTCAAAATAAAAGTTATTAACACCGAAATTCCCTTTTGAAATATATTGAGTCTTCATTTTATAGTGGTTTGTTGATATTTTATTTTTTATCTTTTATTCATTTCAGATTATTTTTGTTTTATCTTTGCAATCTATGGAAAAGATGGATAATAAATTTAAGACAAAGACATCAAGGATTACAGCAGAGCAAGCATTTGCGCTTAATGGGAAGTTGCCTCCACAGGCATTGGAGTTGGAGGAAGCTGTGTTGGGAGGGCTACTTCTTGACCAAGACGCAATTACTAATTCAATCGATATTATTAGAGAGGAATATTTTTACACACCCGAGCATAGAGAGATTTTTGTTGCAATAAAGCAATTGTTTTATGATAGCTCACCTGTTGACATGTTGACCGTTGTTGAGCAATTGAAGAAAAATGGTACTTTGGAAATGATTGGTGGAGCTTATAAGATTTCCACCCTGACTTCAAGGATAACCTCTGGTGCACATATTGAATATCATGCTCGTATTCTTTCAGAAAAATATATTCAAAGAGAACTAATAAGGGTTTCAACAGAAACGATTAAGGATGCTTACGAAGAAACCACTGATGTTGTGGAGCTTTTGGATAAGACCGAAACCAACTTAATGGATATTAGCGATAAGAATTTCAAGAGTGATTTTCAAACCTTGGAATCTTTGCTTTATGAAGCTCAACAAGAAATTGAAGCAGCTCAAAAGGCTGAAGGGATTACTTCAGGTATTCCATCGGGTTTTAGAGAGTTGGATAGCTTAACAACAGGTTTTCATAAAGGGACTCTAATTGTTCTTGCTGCTCGTCCTGCAATGGGTAAAACAGCATTGGCTTTGTCAATGGTGAGGAATATGGCAGTTGATCATAATATTCCTGTTGCTTTCTTTTCTTTGGAAATGACAGCTTTGGAACTTACCATGCGTTTGATTTCTTCTGAGGTTGAAATTTCAAGTGATAGACTTAAAAAAGGCGATCAATTAAGACCAGATGAAATTGAACGTTTGCAAGATATTGGAAGGCTTTCAAAAGCACCAATCTATATAGACGATACTCCACAATTAAAGATATTTGAATTAAGAGCTAAATGTCGTCGTTTGAAACAGAAATATGATATTAAAATGATTTTTATTGACTATTTGCAGCTAATGAGTGGTACTTCAGACAATAGGGGAGGCAATCGTGAACAGGAAATTAGTACCATATCTCGTCAATTGAAAGCTTTGTCAAAGGAATTGGGTATTCCTGTTTTGGCTTTAGCACAGCTTTCTCGTGCTGTTGAAACTCGTGGAGGGTCAAAAAAACCTATGCTATCTGACCTTAGAGAGTCTGGTGCAATTGAGCAAGATGCCGATATAGTTATGTTTATTTATCGTCCAGAGTATTATGGTTTTACCGAACCAGACGATAAGGGACCAACATTAGGAATGGCTGATATTTTACTTCAAAAGCATCGTTCAGGACCAGTTGGTGATGTACGTTTGAAATTTGTGAGCCGTTTTGCCAAATTCCTTAATAGGGATTATATGATTGATGCTCCAATGCAAGACGTTATGGGAAGAAATATTAATTTTGACAGTGAAGGAAGACCAAATGCAATCATTGCATCAAAGATGAATCAAGATGATGATTTACCAACAGATGATGATTCAGCATTCTAATTATTAGATATGAAAAAGACTTTATTTCTTATTATTGCTTTACTACTTAGCAACTATGCTTTTTCATTGCATATTCTTATCCCTATGGATGAAACTCAAAAGAATCACATAAAGGCTTATGGAGTTGCATATTGGGTTTTGGCACAAGAGGGAGAGGTTAGCTGGCTTTTGAATTATAGAGGAGGTTCTTTTTTGGTAAAACATGATGAAAAAATTGAAAGACAATGTAAGTTAAGAGGAGTAACATATAATAATATAGCTGATGTTCAAGCAGAGCAAATTATTAGAGAAATTGCAGAACCAGAAGTGAATATGGATGTTGTAAAGCTTCAAAAAGCCCCAAAGATAGCTGTATATTCTCCCAAAAATAAACTCCCATGGGATGATGCTGTAACCCTTGTATTGACTTATGCCGACATTCCTTATGATGTAATATATGATGACGAAATCCTAAAAGGAGTTCTTCCAATTTATGATTGGTTACACCTTCATCATGAAGATTTCACAGGACAGTATGGTAAGTTTTGGGCAAATTATCGCAATCAGGCTTGGTATATTGAGGATGTTAGAACTAATGAAGAAATGGCAGCAAAACATGGTTTTAAGAAGGTTTCGCAGTTAAAATTGGCAGTAGCCAAAAAGATTAAGGAATTTGTTGCTGGAGGAGGGTTTATGTTTGCAATGTGTTCTGCTCCCGATAGTTTTGATATAGCTTTAGCAGCTGAAGGAACTGATATTTGTGATGTGATGTTTGACGGAGATGCAATGGACCCAAATGCACAACAAAAATTGGACTATTCTCAGTGTTTCGCATTTAGGGATTTTACCATAGAAACCAATCCCTATAAATATGAAAAGTCAAATATTGATGTAACACCCCAAAGAGCAAGATTGGTAAATGAAAAGAATGATTTATTTGTTTTATTTGACTTTTCAGCCAAATGGGATTGGATACCAACCATGTTAACTCAAAATCACACAAAGATAATTAAAGGTTTTATGGGTCAAAGCACTGCCTTTAATAAGAAATTTTTGAAACCAAATGTAGTTGTTTTGGGTGAGAATAAATCAATTGATGAAGTTCGATATATTCATGGAACCTTTGCAAAAGGCACTTGGACATTTCTTTCAGGACATGACCCAGAAGACTATCAGCATTATGTTGGCGACCCAGTAACTGACCTAAGTCTATTCCCAAATTCAGCTGGATATCGTCTAATTCTAAATAATATTCTTTTCCCAGCAGCAAAAAAAGAGAAGCAAAAAACCTAATTTTAACATTTGAGAGGAAGAAAAATTCTTTTGTCCCACATTTCTTTTGTAAGATATTGATTAATAAGTTTGTTCCGTTGTTCCACCCCCTTAGTAGAGAGGAACAACGGAACAAATGTTAATTTAGTGCAGAGTTGCACTAAGACAAGTTAGCTTAGAGCAAAACTCTTCACCTTAATATTTAACTCGATTTGTTTGGATGGACGATTAGAAGATACCTATATTGATAAAAAATCCTAATCTTTTTTTATTTAAGTTAAGTGAAAAAGCTGATTAAGTCTATGAAAAATATTATTCAATCATAATCTCATCAATAAATATCCAAACTTTTTCACCCTTTGCTATATGCCAATCTGGAATTGTTCCAAGATTAATTGCCTCAACCTTAATATAGCGAGCTGAAAAAGGAATGGTAGTATAGAATGTGTGAGTTATAGGAACAGGATCAGTTTCGTGAATTGGAGTTTGTATGGTTTCCAAAAGGGTGAAGTTTTCACCATCATCAGAAATATAGTAGTTAACTTCTTTTGGCATAAATATCCATGATTTGATGTCTTGAATGAAATTACCTCCCACATGAGTAAGGTCTTGTTTTTCTCCCAAGTCAACAACTGCAACAAAGTTTTCACCATAATATCCTTGCCATTTGCTTAATCGCCATTTGTTTCCTCCTCTAATTTGGTCAATCAAACAATCTGCTCCTCCTCCAGTGTATTGAGGATTTGGCTCACTAAGAAGTTTTACTTTTCTTCCAGCAGGAATTTTGTTAAATTTTATGCTTATAGGAGTGCTTTCAATATTATCCTCAGTTGTATTAACTGCTGTGATTTTTACAGTTTCATTAATCTTTATATTTCTTCGTTTATAATCACTATCCCCAAAATGAACCAAGCTCCTACCATCTGGATAATCAAGTGTAGGCATTATTATATTCCCGTTTATTGAATTTACAAACACTTGTTTTTTATCGGTAAAGGTTTGAGTTCCCTCATATTCAAAATATGGTACAATTGCAATTTGATGGTCTTTTATTTCGCTGTTTGGACGATTGTCTTCTTTTTTGCCGTATTTCTTGTTAGGCTTCGAATCCATTTCAAAGTCAATAACTCCACCATTCATAATATCAAAATGATTTAAGTAAGTATTCTTGTATTTCTTTCCATTAAGTTTAATGGACTTAACATACATTTCTTTATCCTTTTGAGGAGCATTAATCACAAATGTTTTACCATTTTCCAACTTAATTGTTGCTTTTGAGAAAAGAGGAGAGCCAATAACATATTCATTTGAACCAGGGCAAACAGGATAAAAACCTAAAGAGCTCATTATATACCAAGCAGACATTTGTCCTGCATCATCATTTCCACAAATACCATCTGGCTTATCTGAATAAAGAGTTGTTAAAATACGTCTAACCAATTCTTGAGTTTTCCATGCTTCACCTGCATAAGTATAGAGATATGCCATATGATGAGAAGGTTCATTTCCATGTGCATATTGTCCAATCAAACCTATAACATCGGCTTGATTACGTCCTGTTGGTTTTTCTTTTGAGTTAAAACAATCATCTAAAAGTTTTGTAAATGCTTCATCTGAGCCAATAAGTTTAATGAATCCCTTAACATCTTGAGGAACATAGAAACCATATTGCCAGCCATTGCCTTCGGTGTAATTAATATCTATTTGTTTTGGATCAAAATTAGGAGTAAACTTTCCATTAATCTTAGGCTGAATAAATTTATTCTTAGGGTTAAATAAGTTCTTGTAGTTTTGAGCTTTCTTAATAAACTCTTCATAAATATAAGTTTCGTTCCTTTGTTTTGCAACTTGAGCAACACACCACATATTATAAGAATACTCTAATGTTTTTGAAACACTCTCATGTTCTAATTCGGAAGAAATATACCCATATTGATCAAAATAATCTAAGCCAAATAGTTCTGGATTATAAATTCCTCTTTTTTCAAGATTTCTTATTCTTCTGGTGCTGCTTGCATTGTTTATCATAGCTTGCAAAGTCAACTTTTCATCTCCTCTAATCCCTTTCATATAAGCATCAGCAATCATAGAAATTCCATGAAAACCAATCATACAATAAGTTTCATAGCTTGCCAACTCCCAAACAGGAAGAATGCCACTTTGATTGTACATATCCAAAGCAGTATTAACAAAATCCTTAGAGCGTTTTTGGTCAATGATTGTTAAAAGAGGATGAAGTGTGCGATAGGTGTCCCAAAGAGAAAATACTGTATAGCGATTATAATTTTCAGCTTTATGAATCTTTCTATCCATTCCAAGATATTGTCCATCAACATCAGAATAAAGATTTGGAGAAATCATAGAATGATACATTGCAGTATAGAAAGTACGTTGTTGTTCTAAAGTTCCTCCTTCAATATCAATTTTTTTTAATTCTTTTTCCCAAAGTTGATTGGCAATTTGCTTAGCATCATCAAATCCTTTGGCTTTTTCTGCTCTAAGATTTCTTAAAGCTCCATCAGTACTAACAGAAGATAAAGAAACAGCTATATCCAACTTTGAATCTTCATTACTATTTATTCCAAAAGAAAGAAATAGTTGTGCTTTTGAAGAATCATAATCAATAGAAATAATTGGTTCGGAGAAAGAAGCAGCAAAATATATTATCTGATCTTCATTCCAAGCCTTAGAACGACGCATTCCAACAATGGTTTTATCGTCAATTTTCTCCCAAGAAGAAGCAAGTAATAAATCCCTATGTTTTAAATCAATCAAAAGATTTCTTTCTCTATCCTTTCCATGAAAATGATAACGATGATACCCTGCTCTTTCAGTTGCTGTAAGTTCAACAAAGATAGGGGAATTAGAAAACATTACAGCATAGTAGCTAGCATTTGCTTTTTCGTTCTTATGAGAAAAAACTTCAGCAAAACTATTTGTTTCTCTTCCTTTAGTGGTAGGCATAAAAAGAATATCACCATAGTCAGAGCAACCTGTTCCAGAAAGATGAGTATGAGAAAATCCATAAATAACAGAGTCTGAATAGTGATAAGCACTACAACCATCCCATCCATCCAAACGAGTATCAGGACTTAATTGCACCATACCAAAAGGAGCAACAGCACCAGGATAAGTATGACCATGAAAAGCCGTTCCAATAAAAGGATCAACCAAATCAACCTTACTCTTATAATGTAGATTGTTTTGAGCAAAAAGGCTTATGCTAACTAAACCTAATAAACCAAATAATAAACTTCTTTTATTCATATTATTGATAATATTTTCTTTTTGAATTTAAATAAGTAACAATTTCTAACAACAATTTTTTGTTTTCAAATTTATCTGTAAAAGGATATAATTTTTTAATTAAAAGCGATAAAGGCAGGTTATAGGAATTAATATATTGTTCCTTATACTTAATTGTTAAAGGAAAATAAAAAGCATTAGCTCGATACCAGTAATTATTCATTTGAATTGTGTCATTATTAGAATTAATAATATTTACCTCAAACCATCTTCTTGATGTGGACCAAGAATCTTTTTCTCTTGTAATAAAATTTGAAAAAGTTTCTTGACTAATAGTATCTATTATTTCATTTATATTATAAAAGAAAGAGGTATCCTTCTTAAATTTTTTATAGTTGTTACTGTATTTACTATTAAACAAACTATCAAGTAATAACATATAATCTTTTTTATCCTTTTCAGATATGTTAAAATCTTTAAGTACTGGTAATTGTTGAGGATTATTATTAAACTGTTTTAAAGTTTCTACTACTTCATTTATACTTACTTGATTATTAAATAGTGTGTCATCATAAAAATCAACAATTAGGCTTTCTTTTGTTAATTTTGTTGTAGAAAGCATACTATCAGTTAAATAATAATTTACTAAAAAATTCTTATAATAGCCACCATCTCCTGCTCCACCTTCTCTTATTTCTATTTTATTTACTGGATAAAGAAAAAATGAAGATAATGGGTTTTTAGGATAATAAAGTAAATCTTGTTTTGTTGAAGTTGAGTATAGGTAATTGTCTTTCTTATTCCATACAATTGCTGTACTGTCATTTAGCAATGATAAATCTTCAATATTATAATTTAATTGTGCTTCTCTATACCAATCTTGATTACCATTTTCTGTAACATATATATAATTGTTATTAAATGACCATTGAAGATTCTTTCCGTTAACAATTTTGTTGTTTATTTCAATTTGTTTGTCTTCTGTAAATAAATAAGTTTGGAAAAATTCTTTACTATTTATCTTTGCTACTTTTGACATATAATCAAAAGGAGAATTAGTCAAAAATAAATATACAGAATTGTTTACAACTTTCATATCTTTTATTCTTCCTACAATTTTTTGAGTTGAAATTATTTTATAAGTATCTATATTTTCAAGTTGAATAACTTTATTTTCTGTTGTTATTGCAAAAAGATTATCTAAATCTCTGTCTATTTCAAAATCGATAAGATTTATGATAAACTCTTTCCATTCAATTTTATCTATTTTAGAATAAAATATTTTACTACCTTGCTTAATTACATAATAATCTTTCCACTTTCTAATTTTTTCCACATCATTGTATCTAATTTGATTTTCATTATTTAAATTCTGATCCAAGGGTGTTTCTATTTTAGAATAATTTTTCCAATTATCTTTTGTTATAAATAATAAATTCGCTAATGCACCTGCAATACCTTCATTATTATTTATCATATAAATAGAATGAGTTCTTGAAGACTTATCAAAAGGAGAATTTAACTTTTTCCAAGACTTTCCAAAGTTAGAAGTATAGTATATATTTCCACTGGAACCTCCCATCCAACCAATCCCTTCTTTATATATAAAAACATCATAAATCCATTCATTTTCTTTTTTCCCAAATGATAAACTTTTTATATCTTGAAAGTTATTTTTTGTAAAATAATATCCATTTTCATTTGAATACATCTTTTTTGAAGATTGTATATAACCAGTAATAATTGCAGTATCATTATTAAAAAATGATATTCTATCCAAAGTTGGATAATTAAAATCTTTTTCAAATTCAAATTCAAATTTATTATCTTTTTTATAATAAAACCTCTTCAATTCTTTAAAAGGAGAATAGATATTATCAGCATAAAACATTTCTCCTACATAAGTAGTAATAAAAATTCTTTCATCCGGTGCGATAGAAATTTCTGTTATTCTTCCCGTGTAGTCCAATTCTGCTCTTCTATCTTTTTCTTGTGCAAAAAGACAAATAGTAAATAAACTTAAAAGAATAAATATTAAACTTCTTTTTTTCATATTATTTATAGTATTTTCTTTTAACTTCGTTGTATTTGTTTATGTCTATATAGTCTTTTGGGTAAACAAAGAATGTATAGTTACTAATTGTTTTTTTTCCATTATTTTCTCCATAATTATCTTCAATTTCTCCTTCTACCCATAAATAATCAGTTTTTGGGTTAAAGTCTTTAATGTCTTTTAGTGCAATGGAGTAAATTATTTTTGACTTAAACTTTTCTGCTGAAATTGTGTTTGGAGTAACTGAGAATTTAATCTTGTCGTTGTTATCTTTTATTTGAATAGTGTAATCTAATGATGAAGACTCATAAGAATCATTGCAAATATATATAAATATTGAATCAGGGTTAGAATACTTATCTATAGAGAATATTATTGGTTCATATGCTTTTTTGATAGTATAATAAATTGGTTTTGGTTTATTATTATAATCAATACAAGACCACCCAATTGCTGGGTAAGGTTCATTAAACTGCCAAAACATTGTACCCATACAATAAGGCATTGCTCTGCGATGAGCTTCAATGGCTATTTTATAGGCTTCTTGTGCTGTTGCTCCTGCTTTAAAAATATAATCTTCGTCAGGTGTGTAGTCGCCATACCATTGTTTTACTCTATTATCAATCAATTCAAATCCTCTTGGATGTTTTTGATGAATTGCAAACTCAGGATTTTCTTTTGAATAAGGTTTCGACATATAATCTTCAAGAGTTGAAAGAGTAGGAGGAGATTGAAATCCATATTCACTCATAAAACGAGGAACTTTTCTTGTGTAGGTTTCAAATATTGAATCTCCCCACCAAACTCCCCAATAATGGCAGTCTCCATGCGTTAAGCTTTCTTTTTCGCCCCAACCATGCAAAGGAGAAGTATGAATATAATTTATTGTTGGAGTGTATTCTTTTACAATACTTGGAAGCAATTCCTTAAATAGTTTATTATAGTTTTCAACTGCAAGAGCAGTATCTTTCACTTCCTGCTTCCAACCCCAATTATTCCAACCTTCCCAAATTTCATTATTTCCGCACCAAAGAGCCAATGAAGGATGCTTAGCTATTCGTTTTACATTTTGAATTGCCTCCTCTCTAACATTCTCTAAAAAATTAGAGTCAGCAGGATATAATGCACAAGCAAAAGGAAAGTCCTGCCAAACTAAAATACCTAATTGATCGCATATATAATAAAAAAGTTCATCACCATAACTTGAACCACCCCAAATTCTTAGCATATTTATTCCTAATTCTTTTGCTAAAAAAAATTCTTTTTTAGCAAATACGCTTTCATAAATATAATTTGCTCCTTTAACAAACATCGGCTTTCCATTAATCTTAAAATAAAAACTTTGACCAATAGAATCTTTTTCTTGAACAAGTTCAATTGTTCTAATTCCAAATTGTATGTATTGATTAATTTTGTTATATCCTATTTCTTTTGTTGTTGTTTTATATTGAAAAGGATCTCCCATCCCATTAGGCCACCAAAGAATAGGATTAGGAATTTGAAAATAATGTTTATCCTCTCCAATGTTCAAAAGCATGTAAGCAGTATCATTTTCAATCTTTAAGGTTTGAACATTATATTCAACATCTTCATTACTTTCTTCTGTGCCATCTAAGTGTAAATATTGAAATGAAGGATAAAGCATTTTAGGATACCAATCCCATCCAAAAAGATATTGAGGATAGCGATTAATTACTCTTTTTTCAGAAGCTAGAGTGTTATATTTATTATTATCGTAATTAAGAGAAGAAGATATTGGAGTGAAATCAACTCTTATGTTATTTTTACCTTTTTTCAAAAAATCACGGACATCAACTTTATATGATCGAAAGCAATTATTAGTTTCTAAAACCAATTTATCATTTAAATAAAACTTTGCTGGACCAATAACATTTTCAACCCAAAGAGTAATATTTCTATTCTTTAGGAATTTCTTGTTAACATTAATTTCTTGTTGATAAGACCATGCAACAGTATCAAGAAAACTATATTTTTCTTCATTGGTTCCAATAAACATTTTTGTAGGATTATCAGAAAAATTAAGTAATAGACCTTTTTCATCCAATAAACTCTTATCTCCAATATAAATTGATATAAAAAGATCTTCCCTCTCTTGTGCAAAAGCACCAAAAGATAATATTATAAGAAAAAGAATGGGTATAAGTTTTTTCATAAATAAGATATTTTAATCCTAACTTTTAGTTTTTAACTTTTAACTTTTCACTTAATAAGTAAGTGCTGCTGCACCTAAAATGGCTGCTGTGTTTTCGTCTAAGTGTGATATTTCTAAGTCAATTTTGTTTTGAAAGACAACAAAAAGACTTTCTTCAAAATATTTTTTTAAAGGTATCATTAATAAATCTCCTGCCTTTGTTAGTCCTCCAAATAGAAAAATCTTTTCTGGGGAAGTTACTGCAACTGCATTTGCCATTCCTATTGCAAGCATCTTTGCAGTTATTTCAAAACATTTCAAGGCTAGTTCATCTCCATTTATGGCTGCATTATAGATTGTTTTACCTCCAATGTTTTCTTGAGTTATTTCTCTTAAAGATGATTCTGTTTTAGTATTGTTAATTAACTCTAATGCTGTTTTTCTTAATCCTGTTACAGAAGAATAGGTTTCAACGCATCCTCTTCTGCCGCATCCACACATTCTTCCTTCAGGTTGAACAATGGTATGACCAACTTCTCCAGCAAATCCATCTGCTCCATAAACCACCTTACCATCAACAACAATTCCACTTCCAACTCCTGTTCCTAAGGTTATCATTATGAAATTCTTTATTCCCTTTGCTCCTCCATAAATCATTTCCCCAATGGCTGCTGCATTAGCATCATTGGTTAAAGTAACTTTTAAATCATATCCTTTTCCCTTTAGCTTTGTTTCAATGTATTCCTTAACAGGGATAATTCCATGAAATTTCAGGTTAGGAGCATGTTCAATTGTTCCATTGTAGTAATTTCCATTTGGAGCACCTATCCCAACTCCTTTAAGAAGAGATTCGTCTTCGCATCTTTCAATTAATAGAATAATATGCTTAACAATTTCATCGAGATAGTTTTCAACAATATCAAAATCTTTTGTGGAAATGGAGGTAGTGGAAATTATATTGCCTTTTTCATCAACTAATCCAAAACCTGTATTTGTTCCTCCAATGTCAATTCCAATAGAATAACTTTTCATAAATTCTTATTTTATTAAATCCTTCATCCCATAAAATCCTGTTTTACCTTTCATAAATTCTGCTGCCAACACAGCTCCCAAGGCAAAACCTTTGCGATTATGAGCTTGATGAGTAATAATTATATCATCAACTTCCGAAGAATAAGTTACACTGTGAGTTCCCGAAACCTCTCCAATCCTTTGTGCTGTTACATTAATTACATTAGGCTTTTCATCCTGGCAATCTAACTCCCAACTTGTTTTCCTGTCCAAATTGTCAATAATGGTTTCTGCCAAAGTAATTGCTGTACCACTTGGAGCATCAAGTTTATGAATATGATGAATCTCTTCAATAGAAACATCGTAGGAGGGTTGAGCATTCATTAAAATGGCAAGTTGTTCATTAATTTTATTGAAAATAGACATTCCAATGCTAAAATTGGATGCTACAAACAAGCCTTTTTGTTCCTGAATTGCCAAATCCCTAAATTCATTAAGCCTTCCATACCATCCTGTTGTCCCAACAACAATTGGAATATTACGATTATAGCATGCAACAATATTATCCGCCACAGTGTATGGAGAAGAAAAATCAATTGCAACATCAATTTCATTTGCATCCAGATTATTCCAATCTTCTTCTTTGTCAATTACATGTGCAATATTGTGATTTCTTAATAGAGCAATATCTTCAATCATTTTGCCCATTTTTCCATAACCAATAAGTAGGATATTCATAAAGCTATCTTTGTTTTAATTAAATATAACAAGCAAAAATACAAAAACAAATGAGAATATTTAAATACTTGACTTGAAAAAGTGATATAAAACAATATAATTTGTCATCAGTAGAGATTTCTTGTCTGAATAGTTATTGAATTTATTCAATGGATTAAACATGATTTTAATTTTCAAACGTCATTGCGAGGACATAGTCTGAAGCAATCTAGTATAATTATTTATTTGTTATTATGTTCTTTATTATATGTTTTTTTAGATTGCTTCACCTTCGGCTCGCAATGACGATGAGCAACAAATAACAAACAAATCAACAACTCAACACCTCAACAAAATAAAGAGAATTTGTTGTATTTAGCACTTACTTTTTTACTTAGAAAATTATAAGAAATAATTAATGAAAATACAACATTATATTCAAAATAATTTTGTATATTTGCAAATGTAAACCATTCATTAGGTTTAATTAGGACTATTTATCCTAAATTTAATTTCTGGAAAACAAACTCCAATCCCTAAAATATATTTAAAAAAAGATGTACATCTTTCATAGTGAAAGATGCACATCGTTTACCTCAAAAGATGTGCATCTTTGGGGTAAAAACTCTTCGTTTAAAAAGTTTTTTATAAGGAGTTAGTTGATTTATTCGCCGTTTACGTAGAATTATCTCCTATTTAAATTTGAAATAATAGGAATTTTTTACAATAAAAGATCTTAATAATTTTCAAATAAGAAAAACAGATTATAAATCTTGACTTAATTTTCTAATTTCAATTAGTCTAATCTCTATTCTTCTTTCATACATTGCATCTATCTTGTAAATAGATTTTCTTCTTTCTATTGCATTTTTGGGGTTTTCGCTTTTGCTTTCCAGTTTACCCATTGCAAGGGTTTTAATGTTTAGAAAAGGGAGATTGTCGTTTGCTTTTGTGGAAAGGAAAGGTTTTAGTTTTCCTTCTTCCCACTTACTCATATAGTTGATTATTGTTCCAATTCTTCTTTCTGAAAGGGCATAGTTATACATATTATTATGTAGTGAAGAAGAATAGCCAATTATTGAAATATCTATCTTTTCGCCTTCAAGGAGTTTTTGATAAAGATAATCGCACATATGATTAAGTTTATTCATTCCTTTATCTATGTGGATTTGGAAGAAGTTCTCGAGGCTGTCAATAATAATGTTTTCGGTTGAGTCATTAATATAACGTGTAGCTTCTGCTTTGTAGAGATTGCTCATTGATTTATATTCCTTGTAACACTCTTGATAATCTATTTTTGTTGTTGTTAAATTGGATTGAGGGTTGGGTTGGTCGTTATGGAAAAAGAGTTGGAGTGGGAGGTCGAAGACGGGTGAGAAGTTTGATTTACTCTTAATTTCTAGCATAGTTGGTATTTCTGGCAATCCAGAAATCTCAAAACTATATATATCATTACAGCAAGTTTTATTATTGTTTGCATAAGAGCCTTCCCTGTTTGAGGTTAGGTAGCCTTTTTCGTCTGGTTCAACAATTACTGGGAAAATATCATTTGCTGGAGAATTAATAGGTTGAAGTAAGTTTTGGGGAGTAGTCCAGCGTGTTGCCCAGCCTTCCGATTGGAATATATCAAAGCCTCCAAAGCCTAAGTGATAGTTGGATGAGAAATAGAGAGAATTATCTTTCATTGAGTAAAAAGGAGTTATTTCATCTCCTTCAGTATTAATGGTTGGTCCAAGATTAATTACCTCATTATCCTTTCCATCCAAAACATAGTAGTAAAGGTCGTAGCCTCCATAGCCTCCTTCTCGGTTTGAAGAAAAATAAAGTATTTTCTCATTATTATATATGCCAATATTGGGTTGGGAGTTGTTTGAACCTCTGAGATTGATTTTCTTATTTAGCTTTTTAGCTTTTTGGTACTTTCCTTCCTTAAATTCGGAATAGTAGATAATGCACCTTTGGTTATCGTTGGAGGAGCAAAGGGTGAAATAGGCAGTATGGTCTAAAATATCAAAGCTAATATTTGTAACGTTTGACCTTTTCTTATTGATTTCCCTAACCTCATAATGCGTAATTGGGGTATGGGAATTGGAGTCAATCTTGCTTGTGTAGAGCTGTTGGTAAGTGTCTTTATAGTAGGTTATATTATCCTCAACAATCTTTTTGTAGTCTATGCTGGAAATAAAAAGTAAGCTGTCGTTCAATACGAAATGTGATGTTTGTGAGGATTCATTATTTACATTCTTTCCCAAATTCTCAACAATGTTTCCATACACATATTTATTATTGTCTAATATCCACTCAATAGATTTTTGCTTGTGTTTGGCTTTTTGTATGATTGCATTGTCATTTGTCTTAGCTAAAAGGCTATCCAATATTTCTTTTGCCGAAAAGAGATTGCCGTTAGAGATTGATGCCTCAGCTAAATGAAGATGAAGAAAAGGGAATTCCCTAATTAAATCATTTGTATCGTTTTCTGTTATAACTTTCTGATAATAGTATTCAGCCTTGTCGTAATCCTTCATCATCCTGCAAGCCTCACCACATTTATAGAAAATCCTTAGGGGGGTAACGAAAAACTTTCTTGCAGTGAGATATTGTTTTAGAGCTGTTTCGTATTCCCCTTGCTCCATTTGATAGTCGCCCTCTTTCTCGTAGGCACGCATATATTTCTCTTGTGCAAATGAATTTATGGATAAAATCAAGAGCAGAGAAGAGAGAATAAATATTTTGTTTAGAAGGCTGGACATGGAATTGAGGTTTTAGTTCTCTTATAGCCACTAGGGTTAAAACTATAAAGAAGCCATATTTCCACTCCTCCATAAGTTTTTGATGCTGGCGTAAGTTTGGAAAGATTAATATCGTAGGAAACACCCACATTAAAATCATTAAATCTGTATTTGCCCATAACTATTAAGGCATCTAAGGCACGATAATATGCTCCAATAGAAATTATTTTTGAGTCCAGACTTGTTTGAGCAACATTAAAACAATAGTCTCCTCCAATCAATACCTCAATAAACTCTTTCTGGCTCTGAAAATAGATGGTTGGCTTAATGAAATTATCATACTTAATCATAATCAAGTCGGAGAAATAGGCATTAAAACGCATTGGAAGAATAATATCTGTGTTTTCGTAGTAGGAAAGACTTGGTTGGTTTATGTGAAAAAGTGCAACTCCTGCTTGAAGATAATGCTTGTCATTAGCTTTCATTTGCCAATGTGTTCCTAATCCAAAATCAAAGGTTGTTACATTATTCAAAAGAATACCCTCTCTGTCCTCAGGATAACGACCAAAAACAGAATTTGTTAAATCATAGCCCCATGAAGAAGTGTTACCCTCTATCCCAAAAGAAATATAGTGTTCCTTGCTTGCATTGATTGCCTTAAAGTAGGAGGCAGATAGCCCTATACTTTTCTGACCATATCTTAGTGTGCCAGCAACATCAGCCAAAAAACGAACTCCCACACCAACTCCATGCTTTCTTATCCTGCTGCTATAAGGCAATGCCTCTGCCGAAATAAGATAGGAGTTATAGCCCTGTGAAACTGTTGACCATTGGTTACGGTAAATTGTTCCTGCACGAAATAAATTACTGCCAAAAGCTGTGTTTGCAGGATTTAGGAGCATTGGGTTAGCGTCAAAAGTGGAAAAGTGGACATCTTGTCCGAAAGATTGTATCGAACAAAAACCTAAGGTAAAGACAATAAAAAACAATTTAAGTTTTCCCACCATTCATATAATAATAGGTTGTTCAGTTTCAAAGTGTGTTTTGTTTTGCTAAGAGGTTTAATTTATCTTTATGTAAGCGAAAAACAGTCCAGTCATCCAAAGGGAAAGCTCCAAAAGACTTATAAAATTCTATTGAAGGTGTGTTCCAGTCCAAAACAATCCATTCAAAGCGTGAGCAATCCTCCTTTACAGCAATGTTAGCCAAGTAAGCAAGTAATTTCTTCCCATATCCCTTCCCTCTATATTCCTCCAAAACAAACAAATCCTCTAAGTATAACCCCTTTTTGCCTGTAAATGTTGAGAAATTATAAAAATAAATTGCAAAACCAACTTCCTTATTATCCTCCAAAATAAATAGCACCTTAGCGTTTTGCTCAACAAAAAGAGATTTACGAAGGGTTTCTTCATCAGCAGTAACTTCATTTGGTAGCTTTTCATAAATAGATAGCTGCTTAATAAAGTTTAATATTAAGGGAGTGTCATTTTCGTTTGCTTTGCGAATAGAAACCTTTGGCATAACTTGACTTTTGTTTAATTACGACTAACGAAGCTTAGCATTAATGGCTTGAAAGTCTTTTTGGATTAGCTCCTTGACCTTCACTAAACCATCCTCCAAAGCCTCTGAGGCAGATTTACGTTGAAATTCATAATAACCATGATAGGCAGCCATATAAGTTTTGGCAGTTCCTCTTTCAGAGAACTTTGCAACTAAATTATTCCTCAAATCATATATCTCAACAATTACTTCTATTTCTGTTTTATTGGCAGCCATAGGCATACCCATAGCATTGAAAATTCCAAGAGTAAAAGCCGAAAGCCAACTCCATTTATAGTTATTCTTCTTATAGGCATTTCCAAGTCTTAAAACAATATTCCCTGTTCTTTTCCCTGTTGGGTCCATAATATTGTTTTGAACATCATACACCCACAAATCACAACCATCCTGTATTCTCTTTTCGGCAGTATAGATTTTTGTTTTATCATTAACCTCAAACACACCCTTACCATAAGGACTTTCAGGAGAGGTTGAACCATCAGCCGAATAGGAATTAGCTCCATAAGCATTTTCAAAAGAAGGTACGTCGAACCAAATTGACATACGTGGAAGAATGGTTGCATTTTGATAATCAGGTTGAAAATCAGCAGGCTTAATTGTTTTACATCCTGCAAACGCAATAGCGATAATAATTACTAAAAAGGATAATTTTTTCATAAAACAAATTTATTCAAGGCACAAATATACAAAAACTAATTCAAATTCCATATAAAAGAGTAAAAACTAAGAATTATTTCTCTAAAACGAAGAATAAATTTACTAAAACGAAGAATAAATTTTATCTTATCTTTTAGTCAATAATCTTATTAAATATAGATTTATTGTATGCAAAACATCAACTCTATTGATTTTATCAATAATTACATTGATAATTAGCTTTGAAATATGGAATATATATATATCGTTTTTGATAAAAATTTGTATTAACAAAATAATAATAAATAACATGTTTGAAAAATATAATCCAATTAATAAATTAATGTTTCAGGTTATCGATAACGATGGAAAGGTTATTGATAAGAAATTAATGCCTAAGGTTTCCGATGAAAGGGTACTGAAAGCTTATAAGGATATGCTTTTTGCTCGCACAGCCGATTTGCAGATTGTTTCATATCAACGTCAGGGTAGAATTTATACCTATCCACCAAACTATGGTCAAGAGGCTATCTCAGGAGCCACAGCAGTAATAATTGAAGAGAAAGACTGGTTGGTTCCAGCTTTTAGAGAGATGGGGGCTATGCTTGCAAAGGGAGTTACACTTAAAGAACTATTCCTTTTGTTTATGGGCTACGAAGATGGTAATGCTTATAAGAATGCCAATAAAGTTTTGCCTATTAGTGTACCTATTGCTTCCCAATTGCTCCACGCCACTGGTATTGGATACGAGATAAAATACAATAAGAAAAAGGAATTAGTATATGCCTTTGTTGGAGATGGAGGAACATCGGAAGGAGATTTCCATGAGGCTGTGAATTTTGCAGGAGTGTGGAAGGTGCCAGTGATATTTATTATCCAAAACAACCAATACGGAATTTCAACCCCAACAAGAATGCAAACAGCTTCGGATAGTTTGGCAATTAAAGCTTTGGCTTATGGAGTAAAGGGAATTCAGGTAGATGGTAATGACTTTTTTGCAATGTTAAAAGTTTTGGAAGAATCAAAGAAAGCTTGTGAAAATGGAGAGGGGCCAATCTTGATTGAAGCAGTAACCTATCGTAAGGGAGCACATACAACAAGTGATGACCCAACAAAGTATAGGACAAAAGAAGAGGAACAAGAGTGGGATAAGAAAGACCCATTGAAGAGATTAAAGCAATATTTGATTGATAAGAAACTTTGGTCTGAGAAGGAAGAAGAGACGATAATTGAAGACTTTAAGAAAGAGGTTGACAGGCAGTTTATAGAGGCTGAGAATTATCCGGAGTATAAGGCTGAGGATATATTTAAGTATATGTATGCCGAAATGCCTCAGGAGCTAAAAGACCAAGAACATAGGCTAAAAGAGTTCTATCGTTGGAAAGAAGAAAGAGTTTCACAAACCAGTAAGAAGTAAGATTTATGAAGATAATGAATATGGTGGGTGCCATTAATGATGCACTCGATATAAAATTAAAAGAAGATAATAACGTAGTAGTTTTTGGAGAAGATGTTGGAGTTGAGGGAGGAGTGTTCAGGGTAACGGAGAACCTCCAAAAGAAATACGGTGCTGAAAGAGTATTTGACTCCCCACTTGCAGAAAGTGGAATTGTTGGAACTGCAATCGGTATGTCAATTGCAGGATTAAGACCTGTGGTAGAGATGCAGTTTTGTGGTTTTATTTATCCTGCAATGAACCAAATCATAAGCCATGCAACAAGAATGAGGAATCGTTCTCGTGGTAAACTCGAAACCCCAATGGTAATCAGAATGCCTTATGGTGGTGGAATAAATGCCTTGGAGCATCATAGCGAAAGTATGGAAGCATTGTTTGGACATATTCCAGGACTAAAAGTTATTGCTCCTTCAACACCTCACGACGCAAAGGGAATGCTTATTGCTGCAATTGAAAGCAATGATACAATCCTTTATATGGAGCCTAAGAGGATTTACAGAGCAATAAAGCAAGAAGTGAGTGAGGATAAATTTAGCATTGAGCTTGGAAAGGCAAATGTTCTAACTCAGGGTAAGGATGTAACCATTGTGAGTTTTGGAGCTATGATTAGAGAGGTTCAAAAGGCTATGGTTATGGCAAAAGAACAAGGAATTAGTGTTGAGCTAATTGACCTAAGAAGCATTTATCCAATAGATAGAGAAACTATTAGAAACTCTGTTAAGAAGACAGGTAGAATAATAACCGTTACAGAAGGACCAAAGAGTTTTGGGCTTGGAGCAGAAATTGCACAAATTGCAATAGAGGAAGCATTTCTTTCTCTTGAAGCACCTCCTGCAAGGGTTTCGAGTTATGATGTAATTGTACCTCTTCCTAAGGGAGAACATCACTATATGCAGGATGCATACAAAATACTTTATGAAATTGAGAAAATCGTTAAATACTAAGGCAATATGAGATATATATTTAAATTTCCTGATATAGGAGAAGGTCTTGAAGAAGGAGTAATTGTTCAATGGCATGTTGACAAAGGACAAAAGGTAAAAATGGGGGAAAGCTTGGTTACAATGGAAACTGACAAGGTTGTAACCGAAATCCCTTCCCCAAGAGATGGAGTTATTGCCGCAAGATATGGTAGTGAAGGCGAAACAATCAAGGTTGGAGCTGCACTTGTGGAGATAGAACTTAATGCTGATGAGGTTGGAGATTCTCCAATTGAAGATAAACCAAAGGTGGAGAGCGTTGAAGAGGATGGTGCAGGAGTTGTAGGAACATTGGAGGTTGCAGGTAATGATTTCGTTCTAACTGCAAGCAAGGAAGGAGTTAGTGAACAGAAAGAGAATAAAACAAGACATACAAAGGCACTTGCTACACCTGTTGCCAGAGCAATGGCTAAGGATATGGGAATAGATATAAACTTGGTAAGAGGAACTGGTCCAGCTCAAAGGGTAATGAAAGAAGATATTCAGAACCACGCCAAACAAGACTCTAAAACCCCAATACCTCAACTTTCTTCAACAAAGAATCTTTTGGAGGACAGGCTCGAAATAGAACCTTTGTCTCAAATCCGTAAGACCATTGCAAAGAATATGATTCAAAGTAAGCATAATGCTGCTCATATGACAGTATTTGAAGAGGTAGAGATATCTGAATTAGATAGGGTTAGAAAGAAATACAAAGACTATTTCAAGGATGAGAATATAAGGATAACCTATCTTGCTTTTATTGTAAAAGCTGTGGCTTTGGCTCTTAAAAAACATAAATCCCTAAATGCAGAAATGGATATGGATAAGGGAGTTATGATTTACAAGAAGTATTATAATATTGGTATAGCTGCTGATACTGAAAAAGGTTTAGTAGTACCAGTAATTAAGAATGCTGATAAATTAAGCGTTAAGGAAATTGCTTTGGAAATTCAAACTCTTGCAGATAAAGCAAGGGACGGTAAGCTAAGTATGGATGATATGAAGGATGGAACCTTTACAATAACCAGCTATGGAAGTATTGGAGGACTATTTGCAGTACCTGTAATCAACTACCCTCAGGCAGGAATTCTTGGAATAGGGCGAATTAGTAAACAGCCAATAGTTAAGGATGATAAATTAGATATTGGACTAATCCTACCTCTTTCCCTAAGCGTTGACCATAGGATTGCCGACGGAGGAGAAACTTCAAGGTTTCTAAACAGAGTTATGAGTTATTTGAATGAGCCTGTTGGCTTACTAATAGATTAAAATTAAGGAGGAAAGAAAAATGTATGATTTAATAATAATAGGGTCAGGTCCGGCAGGATATGTTGCAGCAATCAGGGCAGCACAACTTGGAATGAAGACTGCATTAATAGAAAAAGACAGAATAGGGGGGATGTGTTTGAACTGGGGATGTATTCCTTCAAAGTCCATTCTGGAAAGCGTTAAGCTATACGACAAAATAAAGAAGGATGCAGCGAGATATGGGATTGAAGGGATTGAAAAAGGAGGAATTAGTTTCAATTGGGATAAGGCAGTGAAGAGAGCAGATTTGAATGTTAAGAAGCTAACCTCAGGAATAGAGTTTTTGTTGAAGAAGAATGGGGTTGAGATAATAAATTCAGCAGCAAAACTAATTGATAAAAACACAGTTTCGGTTGAGAATAGACAGTTGGAAGCAAAGAATATAATTATCGCAATAGGTTCAACCTCTCCAAAGATAGAATCTAATGTTGAAGGTTTAGTAATTGAGCCAATGGAAGTATTTAAGGAAAGAGAGCTGCCCGAAAATATTCTGGTATATGGAGAAGGACCAGTTGCAATTGAACTTGCACAAGCCTATAACCTAATGGGTAAAAAGGTTTCAATCCTCTTAGAAACAAATTCCTTTATGCCTCTTGCAGATGAATACCTGAGCAACTATATCCTCAACAAATTGAAAAAGGATAAGATAAAGGTAGTAATTAATAGCACCGAGATTTCCATTAAGGATAACTACAAGGAAGGAATATTACGAGTGAACGATGAGGAAATAGCTTGCGATTTAATTATCAATGCTCGCAACCGTAGAGCCAATAGCTTAGAGAGTGATATTCCAATCGAATTAGAAAATGGATTTATTAAGGTTGATGAAAGCCTTCAAACATCCTTAGAAGGAGTTTATGCAATTGGCGATGTGAATGGGAAAAGTCATTTTGCGCATATTGCATCGGCAGAAGGACTTTTTGTAGTAAACAAACTCAATGGAGTAAACGAAAAGCTCGACCTAAGCAAATACCCAATGAATATGTATTCGCAACCTGAGGCGGCACAGATTGGGAAAACAGAAAATGAGATAAAGGAAATGAATATTGAATATAAGGTAAGCGAGTTTCCACTTTCAGCCAATGGTAAAGCACTAACCGAAAACTCCAATGAAGGCTTTATTCGCATGCTTTCAGAGACTAAATATGGAGAAGTGTTGGGAGTGCAGATAGTAGCCAATAATGCAACTGATATGATAAACGAGGCTTCTGCTTATATGCAGTTGGAGTCCACTGTTTACGATATTGCAAAAACAGTACATACTCACCCTACAATTTCCGAAGTATTTATGGAAGCAGGATTTGAAGCCGTTGACCATGCTATTCACAAATAATCCCCTATCTGACATGAGTACTCAACCTGTATTATACGCTTATAATTTGCCTGACTACACAATATTTGAATCTCTAAAGGATTTCGACTACTATATAGGAGAACCTGATAATATTTATATTGTACTTGGAAGGTCAAATAATATTGAAGGAGCAATAAATTGTGAAAATGTAAAGAAAGATGGAATAATTACCCTAAAGCGTCCCTCAGGAGGAGAGTCTGTTATCCTTAGCCCTAATATGCTGATATTCTCATTTAAACAAAAGAGTGACAAGATTCAAAATCCTGCCAATCTCTTTAAGTTAATCAACTCAAAACTAATTGAGAATCTCAGCAAATTGGGGATAGAGAACCTGTATTCAAAAGGAATATCCGACCTGAGCATAGGAGAGAAGAAGATTATGGGTTCATCAATGTTTACAAAGAATAAAACAATATTCTATCATGGAGTTCTGAATATTTCGGAAGATGTAGAGCTAATAGAGAAATACCTAAAGCACCCATCCAAAGAACCAGACTACAGAAAGAAACGCTCCCACCGAGAATTCGTATCCTCCCTCCAAAGAGAAGGCTACAACCTAACCAAAGCAGAGCTAACCACAGCAATAGAAAACTCCATTCTGGAAATAAGAGAGGCGTTTATAGATTAATGGTTAATGGTTAATGGTTAATGGTTAATCTACTTAAAGTCCTTAAAAAGAAACCAAAAATTGAATCTTCGTTTCAGTAAATTAAAACTTGATTTCAGTAAATTAAAACTTGATTTCAGTAAATTAAAACGAAGAGTTATTTTTACTATTCAATTATCAAATTTTGTGATTTATCAAATTGTTCTAAAATTGAAATCACATGATTAAATTGGTCTAAATATTAAATTATTAAGCCACAAAGACATTAACCATTAACCATTAATCATTAACCATTAATTATTAGTTTAAGTGTAATCTTTCTTGAATGTTGGTGTCTAAGTTAGCAGTAAGATATAAAATAATACTTTTAATGAATAGATTTATTTTCCTTTTAATTGCTTTGGTTATTGGTGGGTCTTTGTTTGCTCAACATAGGTTTGAGGGTGCGGTTTATGACTCTAAAACTAACGAAAAACTTCCTTATGTTAATCTGATTTGGCTTAATACTAAAAAAGGTACTTCGACTGATAGTCTGGGAAATTTTTCCATTAATCTTAATCCTAAGATTAAAAAACTTGTGGTTAGCTATATTGGCTATCACTCCGATACTCTTTTGGTGGATAAGCCTATGGCTAATGTTAAGGTGTTTTTGAATGAGAATTCTACTATGCTCAGGGCGGTTTCTATTAATGAGAGGAAACAAAGTTCTTTCTATTCTAAGATGAGTGTGGAACAAAAAGAGGTTATTTCTTCCGAAGGACTAAAACATTTGGCTTGTTGCAATTTGGGTGAGAGTTTCGAGAATACTGCAAGTGTTGATGTGGGTTATTCTGATGCTGTGAGTGGTTCAAAGCAAATCCAGCTCTTGGGTTTGACAGGTGTCTATTCGCAATTACTTTTAGAGAATATGCCTTTTCTTAGAGGGCTTTCGGCTCCTTTTGGGTTAGGTTATGTACCTGGAAGTTGGATGGAAAGTATTTCTATTTCTAAGGGAGTTGCTAATGTTGTGCATGGTTATGAGACTGTTACGGGTCAGATTAATCTTGAATATGATAAGCCTATGGAGGCAGACCCTTTGTTTTTGAACCTCTATGTTAATTCGGAATTGAAAGGTGAGTTGAATGCTAAGGCGAATTTTAAGATTAATGAAAGGTTATATACTGGTATGTTATTGCATTCTTCACTCAATTGGCAGGAGATTGATCATTTGGGAAAGGATGGTTTTATGGATTATCCTCGCCAGTCGCAGTTTAATTTTGTCAATCGTTGGCAATATGAGGGTAGTAAGTTCCATTCTCACACTTTGGTTAATTATCTTCACGAAAGAAGGACAGGAGGACAAATGGGCTTTAAGCATAATATGAGAGGTGATACTTCTCTTTATGGTTTGGGTGGTGATGTTGACAGGTTACATTTTTTCACAAAGAATGGTTGGATGGTTGGTCATTCGGGTTCAATTGGAACTCAAATAACTGGTACTTATTTTAGGAATGATCAGTTCTTTGGGCTCAATAATTATTTGGGTGAGCAAAGTGATTTATATGGTAATTTTATTTTTGCTAACGAAACTCCTCATGCACACCAATATACCGTTGGGCTTTCAATGCGTTATACTAATCTTAGGGAGGACTATATTGCAAATGGTAATGGTACTTTCTTTAATTCTTCCAATTCTCTGTATTTATATAAGGATGCTTTCTTTAAGGAAGAGATTGTTCCTGGTGCTTTTGGTCAGTTTTCTTTTATTTATGGTGATAGATTTACTACTACTGCTGGTTTGCGTTACGACTATAATTCCCATTTCGAGGAGCATTTAATAACACCAAGACTTCATTTCCGTTGGAAAATTATGGAGGATTTAATTCTTAGAGGTGCTGCTGGCAAGGGTTATAGAAGTGCTAATGTGATTGCAGATAATTTTGGAATACTTGCTTCCTCACGTCAGATTGTTATTAAGGAAGATTTGATGATGGAGGATGCATTTAATGGAGGTCTAAATATTTATAAGTCATTCAAAACAAAGGATGAAAGGGAGTTTTCAATAACAATGGACTACTACTATACTAAATTCATTAATCAGGTGATTATGGATTTGGAACAAGACCCTCGTCAGGCAATATTCTATAATCTTGATGGTAAGTCCTATTCTAATAGTTTCCAGATGGATATTATGCTTGAACCAATAAAGCGTTTTACTGTTACTTTGGCAGGAAGATATAATGATGTTAAGACAACTTTTGGAGGGGTTTTGATGGAGAAACCCTATGTGAGTAAGTTAAAGGGCTTGGTTGTGCTTTCATACAAAACAAAATATGATAAGTGGATGTTTGACCTCACAACCCAGTTTAATGGACAGCAGAGAATACCTAATAATATAGGCGAAAAACAAGGTTATTCTGACCCTTATATCTTTATGCTTGGGCAGGTAACACGTAAGTTTAAGAATTTTGATGTATATGTAGGTTGTGAGAATATTACGAACTACACACAAGAAACCCCTGTTATTGGTGCCGATAGACCATTTAGCAATATGTTTGATGCCTCAGTGGTATATGCTCCTGTTATGGGAAGATTGTTTTATGCAGGACTACGTTTAACGATAAAATAATGATGTTTAAAGACTTTAAACTCCTTAATAACCTTAAAAGAATAATATTAACAATAAAATAAAAATAGAAAAATGAAAAGAACGATTTTAATTACAGCTCTTATGCTATTTACCCTTTCCTTTACTTATGCACAAAAGGGAAACAAGGCTCCAAAGGAAGAAACAGCGGTTATAAACTTAGATAAGTTTTGTTGTAAGAGTTTAGTTCCAATTATTGAAAAAACTCTGGCTTATGAAAAAGGTGTTAAGAGTTTTGAGGTATCGGTTGAGAACAAGAATGTAAAGGTTGTCTATAAGCCAAAGTCTACCTCAGTTGAGAAAATAGCGAAAACATTGGCTAAGTCTGGTGTTGAGGCAAATGGATTTGAGGCTGACCCAAGAGCAATTGAGAAACTCCCTAATTGCTGTAAGAACACAGCAAAAGGACTTTCCTCAGGTTGTGGTGGACATTAATCCTCTTCAATATACTCTGACTCAATTTCTTCCAACTCCTCTTGTGGGTCCACTGGTTCAATTTTTTCACAAGTAATGCTAAATAATTCAGCTGCCTTGGGATGATTCATTCCTGAGGCAGTTTCTAATTCCGTACATATCTTTTCCTCCAATTTTAATCTCGGATTCTTCTTCTTTTCTTGAATATATATAAGGGCAAGTAGATAATGTGCATCAGGGTTTTGGTAGTTTATTTCCAGAGCAGTTAAAATATCTGGCTTAGCTTTCTTATAATCACCCCTTTCCAAAAGAAGTTTCCCCCTATTATAATAAGCATCCCCATGCTTCTTATCCAAAGAAATTGCTTTGGAGAAATACTCCACTGCTTTCATATTTTGCCCTGTCTTAGCAAGTGCAATACCTATATTATTATGAGTAAATGGATGATTTGGGTTAAGAGAAAGTGTCTTATTGAAATCAAAGAGTGAGGAAGGGTAATCTCCAAGATTAATATATACTATCCCCCTATAATTATATGCCGATGAAAAGGTATCGTTAAGGCTAATAGCTTTATTTAAATCCATAATTGCTCCATTATAATCAGCCAGATAGTTCTTCGAAATTGCCCTAAGATAGTATATTTCTGGGTTTTGAGGTTCTCTTTCCAAAATAATATTATAATCATCTATTGCACCATTAAAATCATTCAAAAATCCTTTTGTAATGGCTCTTTGTTTGTAGGTTAGGGATGAGGTTTCATTATACATTATTGCTGAATTATAGCTTGCAAGAGCCGAAATGAACTCCTTTCTGTCAAACTTTATTTCCCCATAAAGAAAATATAGAAGTCCATCTTTTGGGTTATGTTCCAAAGCTGTAAGTAAATCATTATATGCATCATTATAATTCTTGGTAGCATAATTTATCATTGATTTTATTGAGTATAGAGACATTGAGAAATCCTCATTTCCAAACCCCTCATCAATCACTTTAAGTATTAGACCCACATCTCTTTCATTAATTAAGGAAAGGGAAAAGAAGAACCTGCGATTATCCTCTTCATAGGAGTTCACTAAGATATTCACAGCAGTTTTGGGAGATTTTTTGTTGATATAGTAAAGAGCCATAAGGGGTGAGATATCCATAAGTTCATGTTCTTCATATTCTATTTCATCAATATCCAAAAATGCTTTCCGTGTTTGACGTAGCTTATAGTTTGCAATGGCTCTTGTTTTTAGAATTTTCGTTGAAACATATCCTTCTTTTATTGCTCTATCAAGAATTCGAACGACTTTCTTGTAGTTGGTTGAGTCAAGTTCTCTTTTTGCAATTTGTTGATAATAATATATTGAATCGTCTTCTTGATTGGTCTGTGAGAAGAGATTTAGAGAAAAAACAATAAGAATTAATCCTAATATAATATTTTTACTACCCTTCATAATTTCTTAGTTTTAGTAGTTTTTAGTGGAGGGAAAAATGAGGGATTAGTATTTTAATTGCCCTGCTCCCTGCCTTAGAATTTCAATCTCCTCATTAATTAAGCTCACAACAGTGGATTGTTGTTTTGAGCAAGTGCCATTATCAATTATTAAATCAACCTTTTGGGAAAATAGGTCAACAAAATAATCGGGGCAAGTGAAACATTCATCATCAACACAAATGTTTGGAAGAGATGTTGTTATAATGGGGTAATCTAATTGTTCAACAATTTTAAGTGCGATTTCAGAATCAGGAATCCTTATTCCAATAGTTTTTTTCTTGCTTTGAAGAATTTTAGGTATCTTTGTTGAGGCTTGAAAAACAAATGTAAAAGCACCAGGAGTATTGTTTTTAAGTAGTTTGAAGAGATTATTGGATATTGGTTTTATGAACTCAGAGGCTTGCGAAATAGAGTTACAAACGATTGAGAAATTACTTTTTTCAAATTTTTTTCCTTTCAATGCAGCCAGTCTTTCGGAGGGTTTCATTTGTCCAAGCTTACAAGCAAAGGCATAGAGGGTATCGGTAGGATATATAATTATTCCTCCTCTATCCAAACAATCACAAATTTCTTCAATTTGATCTTGTTCAATGCCTTGTGAATGAATTTTCAGGATCATAATTTAGTTATAATAAAGTGCGTCAGACAAGATTTGAACTTGCACATCGTTACCGACACCACCCCCTCAAAGTGGCGTGTCTACCAATTCCACCACTGACGCAAATTTTTGAAGTGCAAAGATAAGAATATTTTTTGAATAATGATTATCTATTAATGATTAATGGTTAGTTAAGGTAATTTATGCTGAAAGTTATTTGTAAGGATACATATATTTCAAAACATTTTTCTTAGTTCAATGCAATGAAATTTTAGAATTTATTGTATTTTTGCTCTCTTATTAATTAAAAATATCTTAGAATAAACTAAATTCTACTTATGCAACCATTAATTCTGCTTTTAGAAACCTCAACTGAAATATGCTCTGTGGCTTTGGCTAAGGGAGGGGATATTATTTCCAAAAGAAGTAGCTCTGAGGTCAATTCTCATTCTAAAATGTTATCTATTTTTATTGAGCAAGTAATAAATGAAAGCTCAATCCCTTATAAAGAGCTTTCGGCAATTGCCATTAGTAAAGGACCAGGCTCATACACTGGTCTAAGGATAGGTGTTTCCTCTGCAAAAGGATTAGCTTATGCCTTAGATATTCCTCTAATCAGTATTGAAACTCTTAGAATTTTGGAAAAAGGAGTTAAAGAAAAATATCCTAATGCTAATACTGTTGCAATGATTGATGCCAAAAGGATGGAAGTTTATTGTGAGATTTATGATTCAAAGGGTAATGTGGTTAAACCTTTAAGTGCTGATATTATTGATAAAGGGATTTACCAAAAGTATATTGATAACAGTTCAGAATATGTTTTTGTTGGCAATGGTGCAAAGAAGACAATGTCTTTTTTTGAAGATAAATCTAATTGCAGGCTTGATGAGGAAGTTTTTCTTGATGCTACCTTAATGTCAGAAATGGCTCAAATGAAGTATTTTGATAAAGACTTTGAAGATGTTGCATATTTTGAGCCATATTATTTAAAGGATTTTGTAGCAGTGGAATCAAAAGTGAAGGGATTAAGATAATTTTGTGGCCCACAGATTTGCACAGATTAACACAGATAAATTTAAATAATAAAAATAGAACATGAATTCACACAAATTACAATAATATAATCAGAGAAATAAATAAAAATCTGAGAAAATCTGTGGATAAAGAAAATAGAAAATAATAAATGGGAAAGGATAAGTTAAGACGTTTTGCTGAGAATGAAACATTTCCTAATATGTTTCAATACAAATATGAAGACCTAAAAAATTCGGAAGGATTTGCTTTGAAAGGCTCTTGGAAAAAGAACTTCTTTAAGAACAATAATCCATTAGTTTTAGAGCTTGGTTGTGGTAAAGGTGAATATACCGTTGGTTTAGCTAAGCAATACCCTAAAAAAAATTTTATTGGAGTAGATATAAAAGGTGCAAGAATGTGGAGGGGTTGTAAGACTTCGGTTGAAGAGAAGATTAATAATGTTGCTTTTGTCCGCACTCATATACAGGTTTTAGATATGTATTTTGCAGAAAATGAAGTATCGGAGATTTGGATAACATTTCCTGACCCTCAATTAAAGAAACCAAATAAGAGATTAACTTCACCACGATTTTTAGATTTATATTCTAAATTTCTAATTGAAAAAGGGATAATTCATCTTAAAACCGATTCGCAAGAACTTTATGATTATACTCTTAATGAAGTTTTGCTTGCTCAAAAGAAAACGATTTTACTTTCTACCAATAATCTATATGAATCAAATATTAATGAAGATGTGATTTCTATTAGAACATTCTATGAAAATATTTATATTAATCAAGGAAAGCCAATAACTTATCTGAAATTTCAAATATAAATTTAGGATGGGCAACAAAATAAAACATTTCTACGTTATAAAAAAACTGAATAAAAAATCAGACATATAATATTGGTATGGTTTTTGCTGATAATGGAAAGAAAAATAATAATAAAATAATATAAGAATATGAAAAGATTTCTTTTAGCTATTACGCTATCAATGGTTTGCTTTATGGCAAATGCACAAACGCCCGAAGAGGCAGAAAAGATTAATAAGTGGATTGATACCTATCAACAATTAAATGAAGCAAAGGATTGGCAAGGTATGATAACAAAAGCTGGTCTTTGTAAACAAGAAATACCTACTTGGGATTATGTTTATTACTATGAAGGTATTGCAAACTACAACCTTAAAGATTTTGATAAGGCAATTATGAACCTTTCTATCTTTATTGATAAAGACCAATCAGAGGCAGGTGCTTACTTGCTTAGAGGTCATTCTTTTTCAGAAAAGAAAGATGTTGCTAACGCAATAAAGGATTATGATAAGTATTTGGCATCAAATCCAAAGGATATGTCAACCATGTTAGCAAAGGCTAATGCATATTTGAATGCTAATGACCTTAATGGCTATGCAAAAGAACTTGGAAATGTATTGAAAGAAGACCCAAACAATGCTAAATTATTGGAAAATAGAGCAAGTGCTTATGCTAACTTAAATAATTGGCAAGGGGCTATTGAAGATTATACAAAATTGATTTCATTAGACGCAAATAATGCTGAATACTATAATAACCGAGCTTATGCTAACTATGTTTTGAAAACACCTGAAACATATAAATTAGCAATAACTGACTATAATAAAGTAGTTGAGTTAGGAAAAGCTGATGCAACTGTCTTCACTGCCCTAACAGCTCTAAATAGTGCTTTAAAAGACTATAAAGAAGAGATTAAGGCTTGGGATAAATTGGTAGAATTACAACCAGAGAATATGGATAATGTTTATAGGAGAGGTGCAGCAAAATATAATGCAGCAGACTATAAAGGAGCAATTGCTGATTTTGATATTGTTATAAAAGATAATCCAAAACATATAAACGCATTAAAACGCCGTGCTACATCCAAAACCAGAGCAGGAGACAAGGTAGGAGCACAAGCTGATGGAAAACTAATACGTGAACTTGAAGCAACAGGAAAATAACTCGCTTTGCTCTTGTTTAATGTTTAAGGGTTGAAAGTTTATTGCTTTCAACCCTTATTTTTTTCATAATGACCTTAACCATTAATCAATAACCATTAACCATTAACCATTAACCATTAACATGAGCAAAGGAGAGCTAAAAAACCTTATTCCCCATGCGAAAGGAGCTCCTTATTAAAATAGAGCAATATACTAAGGAGAATAAGGGCTGAACCTGTTGATAATAATATGATTTCTATTGAAACAATATCGGCAAGCGGTCCAAAAACCAGCATACCAAGTGGCACCATTGAGCTGGAAATCATAGATAGGATTCCAAACACCCTACCCAAATACTCCTCTTCAACCTTTTGTTGAATGAGAACATTGGAGTTGGTGTGAAACAAAGGAACGCCAAGACCCATCATAAGAACTATAAATAAATATAGCCAGAAAAAAATATTTAATCCAAGAGCAAATGTTGTTAGAGCTGTAATCATTGCTCCAAAAGCCATTGTCCTAATCTTGTTTTTGAATAATTTGAAATAGCTAACAATCAGACCTCCAAGCATCATCCCAACTGAGAATGCCACCTCAATACCTGTCAAACGCCAATATTCACCTCCATAATTACGAGTAACCTGCAAAGGAGTTAGAAATGAAACAGGAGCAATCAAAAAGAAAAAGAATAGGCAGAACAAAAAGAAATGCTTAATGTATTTATGAGCCAAAATATACCTTAATCCTTCCTTTAAATCAGTTAGATAGCCCTTAGCTTTACGTTCTAATGATTTTTTGTGTGGAGGGATTTTCAAAAAGAATATCAAAACAGCAACTGCAATTAATGCTGTGAAAACATCAATGAAAAATATTGTTTCAATGCTTGCCACACTTAAAAGAAAAGCCGAAAACATAGGAGAAATAAGCATAACAATTGAGTGTATTGTGCTGTTTATGCCGTTTACCTTAATGAGCTTATCCTGTGGAACAAATTGCGGTAGCATTGCCCCAATTGCAGGAGATTGCATACCGGCACCAAGACTCCTTATTGCAGAAACCACAAACAAAAGCCATATATAGTTATGTCCCATAAGGAAGAGGATAGCAAGAATAAGAGTAGAGAAAGCAATGAAGGAATCCGATATAGCAATGATAAGCTTTCTGTTATACCTATCTGCCCATACCCCTCCAAAAGGAGATAGGAAAAAGGTAGGTAAGAATCCACAGATTATTGATATAGTCATCATTACCCCCGATTTGGTTTCAAGTGTAATATACCACATAATGGCGAATTGCACCAGAGTTGAACCAAACAAAGATATAGCCTGACTTGCGAGAAAAAGTATGGTTTTGTTTTTCCAGTTATTATTACTCATTAAAAAAGTGTTTGAGTTTGCAAAAATAAGATAATAAATCGAATCTTTACCCTAATAATTTAGAATTTGATTTTAATTTATTAACTCTTCGTTTTAATTTACTAACTCTTCGTTTTAATTTACTAACTCTTCGTTTTAATTTACTGAAACTTGATTTATTAAAATTATCACTATTTGACGAGTTGGATATATATTTCATTATTGACATGTGGATAGTGTTTTGGATTTTTATCAAATAAAGATTAGGTTATATCTTGATTTCTTTTTAATTTTGCAAATTGATTTTTAAGCTAAAATATTAAAAAAGATTATATGAAAAAAGATAAATTGTTTTCAGAGTTTCCTCCCGTTTCAACTGAGCAATGGGAAGAGGTTATTATGGCTGACCTTAAAGGTGGCGATTATGAAAAGAAATTAGTATGGAAAACCATTGAAGGAATTGATGTTAGACCTTATTATAGGGCTGAGGATATTAAGGATTTGAATCTCGCACCAACAACAAAGAAAGATAATAATTGGGATATTCGTCAAGATATTTTTGAGTCTGATATTAAGGTTGCAAATCAAATTGCTATTGAAGGGCTTAAAAGAGGAGTGAACTCTCTTGGTTTTGATGTTACAAAGGTTAAAACTATGGAAGATATGAAAACTCTTTTGAATGGTATTAACCCAACTGAAATTAAGCTAAACTTTAAAACGAATATTTGCTATCGTGATTTTCTTCTATTATTTATTGATTATTTAAAATCATCAAATTACGATCTTCAAAAAGTTTATGGTTCTTTGAATTATGATCCTTTAATTTATGCTCTTTATAAAGGAGAATTTGGTTGTGAAGAAGAAGAAATGTTTGATAGGTTAGCGTCATTATTGACTATTGTTAAAGAAAATATTCCAAATTTTGATACAATAACTGTGAATGGACATGTATTTAATAATGCAGGTGCTTCAATAGTTCAAGAATTAGCATATACTCTTTCAGCAGCCAACGAATATTTAGCTAATTTAACCGAAAAAAGTATTCCAGCTCATTCCGTAGGTTATAGAACTGTGTTTGCGTTTGCAACAGGAAGTAACTATTTTATGGAGATTGCTAAAATTAGGGCAGCAAGAATTTTGTGGAAAAAAATCATGCAAGAATATAATCCTAAATGCGATAGTGCTTATGATGTTTTTATTGCAACTGAAAGTTCATTCTATAACAAAACCATTTACGACCCTTATGTTAATATGCTAAGAACAACTACCGAATCAATGTCAAGTGCTATTGCTGGTGCTGATTCTATTTCGGTTTATCCTTTTGATTCTGCATTTAAGGAAAGTGATGATTTCTCACGTAGGATTGCTTCCAACCAACAAATACTTTTGAAGGAAGAAACATACTTAGATAAGGTTGTTGACCCTTCTGCTGGTAGTTACTATATTGAAAATTTAACTTCTTCAATTGCTTCTGCCGTATGGGATATTTTTAAGACAATTGAGCAAAAGGGTGGATTTCTAAAAGCAATTAAGGATGGGTATGTTCAAGACGAGATTGAAAAGACAGCTCAAAAGAGAAATAAGGAGGTTGCTCTTCGTAGGACAACTATTTTGGGAACAAACCAATATCCAAATCAAAAAGAAGAGATGTCTTCTAAGATAGAGGTTCTTTGCGAGGGTATTACAAATCCAGCAAAAGCTATTAAGACATTGAATTGTATTCGTTTGGCAGAACCTTTTGAGAATTTGAGATTGGAAGTTGAAAAATCAAATAAGACCCCTAAGGTTTTCCTTTTGACCTTTGGTAATTTAGCTATGCGTAAGGCAAGAGCTGGTTTTGCTACTAATTTCTTTGCTGTTGCAGGGTATGAGATTATTGATAATCCAGGATTTGATACAGCACAAGAGGGTGCAAAAGCAGCATTGGAATCAAAGGCAGATATAGTTGTTCTTTGTTCTTCCGATGAGGAATATGCTGAATTGGTTTCGGGAGTTATGCCTGAGCTAAGAGGAAAGATTAATCATGTTGTTGTTGCGGGAAATCCTATCGAACAAATTGAGAATTTCAAAAATCAAGGAATAACAGACTTTATTAGTGTAAAAACTAATTGTTTGGAATCGCTTCAAAACTATAATGGATTACTATTGAAGTAATGTTTCAATAATCCTAAATTTGATTTTTGATAGAACTAAAAAAGGGAGCATTTGCTCCCTTTCTTGTTTAATAGGTAATTTATATCATCATACTAACTTTCCTTATGAATAGTTAATTTGAATCCTACACCATGTTGGTTTGCAAGTCTAACGTTTGGATCGTTTGATAAGTATTTTCTAATCTTTGTGATATACACATCCATACTTCTTGCATTAAAATAAGAGTTATTTTTCCAAACCTTTTGTAGAATAACAGTTCTATCCACAGTTTGATTCATGCTCAAACAGAAAATATTTAAGAGTTCACTCTCTTTTCCTGTAAGTTTAATTTCAGAAGGTTGATTTTTTGAATCACCCTTGTAGGTTAGTATGTGACGATTATAGTCAAAGCTATAAAATTCACCAATTTCAAAAATATTATCCTCAGGACGTACAATAATAGAACGTCTTGATATTGCATTAACTCTACAAAGGACTTCCTCCATTGAGAATGGTTTGCATACATAATCATCAGCTCCAATTTTAAATCCCTTAACAATACTGTCAATGTCTTTGTGCTTGTCGGAGATGAACATAATAGGAATTCTCGGATCTAAATCCCTGATTTGTTCCGCAGTAGTGTAACCATCAAACACTTCTAATGATGTTTCTAAGATTACAAAATCAATTTCCTCAGAAGAATAAGCTTTAATGGCTGCTTGTCCGTCGGTTACTAGTCTAACGTTAAACTCGTTCTTTTCAAGAAAAGTTTTAACTATTGGTCCAAGGTTCAAATCGCCCTCTGCCAATAGGATTGTTAATTTTCTCATTTTTTCTTTGTTTTTCAATGTTTTGTTTTAATGTTGTTTATAATTATTGTTATCTAATTAATCTATTTAACGATTCTAAATAATTTACTCCATCTGATTTTGTTAAACCAATTTTTATCTTTATTTAGACTTAACCACACAAATGAAGCTTTCCCAACAATATGGTCTTCTGGAACAAATCCCCAAAATCTACTATCGGCTGAATTATGACGATTGTCACCCATCATCCAATAATAGTCCATCTTGAAGGTATATGTAGTGGTTTCTTTCCCATTAATATATATTTTTCCATCCCTTTCTTCACAAGTATTCATTTCAAAAGCAGTTATCGCTCTTTTATATATTGAAACATTCTCAGGAGTAAGGTCAATTTTCATCCCTTTTTTAGGAATCAATACTGGACCATAATTATCAACGTTCCAATTCATATTTTCATTGTATGGGAATAGATTTTTTTCTTTATATCCCTTCACGCTTATAACTGGTGATATGGATTTAACATAAGGGAATTTCTTAATTTTTTCTACCAATTCCCCAGTGAGAGGCAAAGTAGGGAAATTAATTGCATTACTAATTTCAGTACTATCAACGCTAACCATCTTCAAAACAGAAGCCTTGTCAATCAATTCAGGATGAAAGATTAGCTTACAAGGAAGTTTTGAAAATGCAGAATAGGATTTATCCTCACTTTGCATTGGTAAAATATCCAATACATAAGGCGTGTTTGAGAGATTCTCAATTTGAGGTTTTGTCAAATTAATATAGTAGGAGAGATACATCATATCCATATCTTCCTTTGAAACTCCAATATTTAGCAATTCTTTTTCATTTAAAGAAGCTTCATTTTCTGTTTCTATTTTATATGTTATTTGATAATCTTTTGGACTTTCAATAGGTTTCCCATTAATGTGAACAATTCTATTTTCTATTGAAACTGTTTCACCAGGAAGTCCAATACAACGTTTGATGAAATTTTCTCTTTTATCAACAGGTCGAGTTATAATTTGTCCAAATTCTTGTGGAGAATTCCAAACTCTATCCATGCCATATTTTCTAACTAAGCTATAATAACTATCTGCACTTTGATAGGCAGTTGAAAGAGTATCTCCATCTGGGAAATTAAACACAACAGCATCATTCCTCTTAATTTTGCCAAGTCCAGGGAAACGATGATAATCCAAATTTAACCATTCAACGTATGACTTGATGTTTAAAAGAGGAATTGTGTGGTGAACCAAAGGAAATGCAATAGGTGTATTAGGAACTCTCGGTCCATAAGCAACCTTACTTACAAATAGATAATCTCCAACAAGTAGAGATTTTTCCATTGAGGATGTAGGAATGGTGTAGGCTTCAAAGCCAAACATTCTAATAATTGATGCTGCAATTATTGCAAATAATATAGCATCTGCCCATTCTCTAACTGATGAATTTTTAATTTTTGGTAATTCAGAAGGATGTGTATAGGTTTCTTTCTTTGAAAATCCAAGCCAAGGTAATATAACAAAAGGAAATAAAACTCCTGCAATTTGTATAAGTAGTCCATTTTTGCGAAAACACTTCATTATTTCTATAATGATTAGCATTGCAACAAAAATATTTATAAAAGGAATAAGACAATAAATAAACCACCAAAATTTTTTATTGATAATTTTTACTACCATCCATACGTTAAGAAAAGGAATTATGCTATACCAACCTTTAACTCCTGCTTTAATAAATACTTTCCACAGCCCGATAAAGGTAATAATAGTTGTAATGATGATGATAATTGCGTATATACTCATTGATTTATTAATTAAATTACTAATTTTGCAATTCAAACTACAAAACGTGTGCAAATATAATAATATTGTATGAAACAAACAATTTTTTCTTTATTTTTTATAATTTCGAGCTTTGTAAATGCACAAAGCATTGATAGAAACGAACTTTTAGCAACTGATAATAAAATGTCTTTTACCCTTAATATGATACGATATTATTATGCAGAAAAACCCGATATGCAGAAGATTGTAGAAAAAGGGATAGTAAATATGTTAAAGGAATTAGATCCTCATTCAGTCTATATTTCCAAGGAAGATGTTGAAAAAATGAACGAGCCTTTGATAGGGAATTTTGATGGTATTGGAGTTTCTTTTCAAATAATGAAGGATACAATTTATGTTGTAGATGTTATTAGAGGAGGACCCTCAGAAAAGGTTGGTGTTATGCCAGGAGATAAGATAATTAAGGTTGATGAAAAAAATGCAACAGGAGATACCATAAAAACAGACTGGGTTTTCAAAAATCTTAGAGGAGTTAAGGGAACAAAGGTTAAGATAACCATTGAAAGGAAAGGAAGGAAGGAACCAATAGTATTTGATATTATTAGAGATAAGATACCAATTACAAGTGTTGATACTTGGTTTATGCTCGACAAATCGCTTGGCTATATCCGTCTTGACAGGTTTGCTCAAAATTCGTATAACGAAGTGGTGAATGCAATTAAGGACTTGAAAAAACAAGGAATGAAAGAACTTATCTTTGACCTTAGAGGAAATGGAGGAGGTTTTCTCGATGTAGCCTTTAAGTTAAGTGATGAGTTTTTGGAAGGAGATAAAATTTTGGTATATACAGAAGGAGTATCTTCACCAAGATATGATTTCAAAAGCCAATCAAAAGGAGAATTTGAAAAAGGAAAATTAGTAATATTAATAGATGAAACATCTGCCTCAGCAAGTGAAATTGTAAGTGGTGCAATTCAAGATTGGGACAGAGGTGTTATAGTTGGTCGTAGAAGTTTTGGAAAAGGATTAGTTCAAAGACCATTCAATTTGCCTGATGGCTCACAAATACGTCTAACAACCTCACGTTACTTTACACCAAGTGGTCGTTGTATTCAAAAACCTTGGGAAGATGGATTGGATTCATACTATAACGACTATATGAAACGCTATCAACACAAAGAACTCATAACCCCCGACTCCATAAAATTCCCTGATTCGCTCAAATACTCAACCTCCAACGGAAGAATAGTATATGGAGGAGGCGGAATAATGCCAGACGTGTTTGTTCCAATAGATACATCAAGAGCATCAGACTATTTAATTAATCTTCGTTCAAAAGGAATATTCAATAACTTCACAATGCAATGGGTAGATGAAAATAGAACCACATTCTTAAAACAAAACCCAACCTTTGACGACTTCAACAAAACATACCCTTCTTTAAATTTGATGAAAGAATTTACTGCTTATGCACAAAAAGAAGGAGTGGAGCATAATGACATAAAGAAAGAATGGGTAAATCAAATGGTTGGAATGTATCTTTTAGAACAAGTAAAAGACACCACCAAACCCAACTACACATCATATCAAACCTATGCAAAAGAGCTTTTAAATAATCCTGAGTTATTAAAAACAATTGTTGAAAAAGCACAAAATGAAGATAAGAAAATGGCTGAGATGATGAAAAAATCAGATGTTTATATTGAGGCTACTCTAAAAGCAATGATAGCGAGAAACCTATATGGAATCAACTATTACTACCAATCAATAAAAGATACAGACGAAGGCCTACAAAAAGCAATTTCAATAATAAAAAACGATAAAGTTTATAATGGTCTATTAAAGAAATAATTATTTATTATTAGGATATGTTATTTTGTCTGAATAAGGATTTACAGGATTTGAAGATTAATAGGATTTTAATTAAGTAACCAATCAAAAATCATCGGCTTGCCGCTTGCCTTAGCAAGAAATACCGTACAACGGAAATGATATGACCCCCAAAGGTGTCAAAGGTTTGTAGAATTTATAGAATATACAGATTATAACCCCATCATCTGCGACCCCGAAGTGGGTCGAACATTTGAATCTTTGTTTTAGTAATTTCTTTTAAGGAGTTATTTATTTGAATCTTGGTTTTAATGCAAAAAGTACGTATTTATCTAATAACGCCTATATATACTTAATAGGGGGAATGTGGTTTTTACGTACTTTTTGTTATTCTTATTTTCTCACTTTATAATTTAAACTTTTCACTTTTTAAGATTTACTATTTACATTTTTGATGTTTCTGTGGATACTTATGATAAATATAATTTTATTATGAGAATAGAACTAACAGTTTCACGAATTGCAACTACAAATAAACCTGATGAGAGTTTAAAACCAACTATCTACAATTCCGTCGTGCGGGATTTCCGACTCCCGCACTTATTTTATTATTAGGATATGTTATCCAATATATTATTTAAATTATCCGGTTCTTTTGTTTCAAACTCACTCCATCCGTCTTTGTAACTGATATGCCAATAAATCAGATTTTTTTGTTTATCTTCTTTTACAATTATAACTAATCTTTCTTCTAAAACATTATCGAAACCACTATAAGTAATTTCACCTTCTTTGTTTTTTTTAATACTATCAATACTAAAATTCATAATTCTGTTCCCCTCGGAATTGATAATTCTAATAAAGTCTGGGTTATTGATAATTGTACCTGATATTTGAGAAAAGGTTGGAATATCTTGATTTTTGTATGCCACAATATCATATCTAATAAGAGGAAATGCTGCTGTACTATTATAATCATGCCCTATCATTTCTCTTATTTCTTGCTCTGTATAACCTTCATATTTTTTAGAGGAAATAAATAATCCCATCTCAGAAAGTGCTACTTCTAAACCATATTTTTCTACAAATTCTGACAATTCAAATTTTGTGTTCGATTCTAAATTTGCTTTAAATGACATTATTTTCTTGTCATCCATTTTATATATAGTAAATGTTTCGGTAGTTGGGTCATCTGGGTTATATTTAAGATAAATACCAGCATACTTATAATCTGAGGTTGTGAGAATATCACAAATATTAACATAAGACTGATGTTTGTATTTATTTTTAAATTCTTTATTAATGTTTTTGACTATATCAGAATATGAGCCTGATTTTTTATTTAATATCATTTCAATATATGTAACAGTATCCTTTGTTTCAAAGGAGAAAGTACTATATGAAATATAATTAGCACTAGAGTTTATGGTGTATATTTTTTCAAATTCTGTTTCTTGTCTTAGGAACTTCTTTTCAACTTTTAACAGTTCACTTATCGGCTTACCTATTAATTCATAATAAGGTAAATATTTTTCTTTGTCTTTATTATTTCCACATGAGATTAGAATTAATCCCAGAGAAAAAGCAAATAGTAATTTTTTCATGATTTCAATTGATTTTTTAGAGAATATTCAAACTTTGTAATTCTGTTTTAAGACTAATTGAGCTTATCTAATTTCCTTTGACAAATATCTGCTTTTGTTTTATTATTAGATTCCTCATACAAATCTTTGAGAAGAGATAAATTATTATAATAAATTTCATTATCATTAACTTCTCCAATATCCTCAATATATTTACATAATCTTTCAGCATGTGAAATAGCTTTTTCATTAGCGCCAAGATTATAATAAAAATTGGTTAAGGTAGTTAGAACAACAATGTATTTCTCATCCCACTTCTTGGTTAAAGAATGTTTGTATTCAATATGAGTAAGGGAATGATCTAATAGTAATATACTTTTCATTAAAAACTCTTCCTTTTCACAGAAAATATTATATAAAACTATTGAAGAACTATGAAGAGAAAGTTCATTTTCAACAGTATTTGCAGGATGTAAATAGAACTTCTCCATTTCTCTATCCAATAAATCCATAACCTGTTTCAAATTATCTTTTTTCAATAATTTCAAACCTTCCAAAGATATTAATCTTACCTCTTCAACAATTTTATCCCTATCAATATCCAAATTATTAGCTTTATCAACTTTTTTTAAATCAATCAAATAATTAGTATCAAATGTAATGTAAGCATTAAAAGCTTGCTCAATTAACATCCTTTTCCCATTCTCCAACTTACTATCTTCCTTCTGACTAACATCAGTCTTTACATTCGCTTCTGTTTGCTTACCACAAGCATTCAAACACAAAATAGTAAACAATACCAACAGAACTTTTTTCATAGTTATCTTTTTAAATCTTATTATTATCAAACCTTTTGCACAAATTCTTCTCTCAATTTATTTAATTCTTCAACTTTATAGTCAATGTTCTCTGCCTTTTATTATGCCAAAATAAAACTTTTAAATCCTCTTCTTGTCTTCCGTAAAAATGATTGGCTTTAATATGATATATAATTTATACTTTCATCTTTTAATCAATATTCCAATAATTCTCTGGGTCACCTTCAAATGCACTATCTATTGTATCATCATCATAACCATATGCTCCTCCATATTTACTATAACTCTTGTCATAATCATCATAATCATCATAATTATCATAATTATAATACTGAGAACTATTATAAATTGAAAAAGCATCTTCGTTTATTTCTTTTATCAAATTTATAATTTCTTTATCTTTTATGTTTGTGCAACCATAAAAAGCACTTTCTCCTATACTTGTTACAGAATTTGGGATTACTATACTCTCTAAGCTTGTGCAACCATCAAAAGCACTTTCTCCTATACTTGTTACAGAATTTGGTATTACTATACTCTCTAAGCTTGTGCAACCATTAAAAGCACCCCATTCAATACTTGTTACAGAATTTGGGATTACTATACTTTTTAAACTTGTGCAACCCTTAAAAGCACTACCAATACTTGTTACAGAATTTGGGATTACTATACTCTCTAAGCTTGTGCATCCATAAAAAGCACCCGTTCCTATACTTGTTACAGAATTTGGGATTACTATACTCTCTAAGCTTGTGCAATCTTCAAAAGCCCAATCTCCTATACTTGTTACAGAATTTGGGATTACTATACTCTCTAAGCTTGTGCAACCATTAAAAGCACCATCAATACTTGTTACAGAATTTGGGATTCCTATACTTTTTAAGCTTTTGCAT
>DHCV01000030.1:51109-71068 GCA_002399025.1 Bacteroidales bacterium UBA4893
ACAGAATTTGGTATTACTATACTCTCTAAGCTTGTGCAACCACTAAAAGCACCACCAATACTTGTTACAGAATTTGGGATTACTATACTTTTTAAGCTTGTGCAACCACTAAATGCACCATCAATACTTGTTACAGAATTTGGTATTACTATACTTTTTAAGCTTGTGCAATATTCAAAAGCATAATATCCTATACTTGTAACAGAGTTGGGTATTTCTATACTTTTTAGTGATTCGCATTTTCTAAAAGCATAATATCCTATACTTGTAACAGAGTTGGGTATTTCTATACTTGTTAGTGATTCGCATTCATCAAAAGCATAATTTCCTATACTTGTAACAGAATTTGGGATTACTATACTTTTTAAGCTTGTGCAACCCTCAAAAGCTTCATTTCTTATACTTGTTACAGAATTTGGTATTTCTATACTCTCTAAGCTTGTGCATCCACGAAAAGCACTCTGTTCAATACTTGTTACAGAATTTGGTATTTCTATACTTTTTAAGCTTGTGCAATCACTAAAAGCACTTGTTCCTATACTTGTTACAGAATTTGGTATTACTATACTCTCTAAGCTTGTGCAACCATCAAAAGCACCCCATTCAATACTTGTTACAGAATTTGGGATTACTATACTTTTTAAGCTTGTGCATCCATGAAAAGCACCCCATTCAATACTTGTAACAGAGTTGGGAATTTCTATACTTGTTAGTGAACTACATCCACAAAAAGCATTATCTCCTATACTTGTTACAGAATTTGGGATTACTATACTCTCTAAGCTTGTGCATCCACGAAAAGCATCATCAATACTTGTTACAGAATTTGGTATTTCTATACTCTCTAAACTTGTGCAACCATTAAAAGCACACCATTCAATACTTGTTACAGAATTTGGTATTACTATACTTTTTAAGCTTGTGCAACCATTAAAAGCATTATTTCCTATACTTGTTACTGAATTTGGGATTACTATACTTTTTAAGCTTGTGCAACCCTTAAAAGCTCTTTCTCCTATACTTGTTACAGAATTTGGTGTTACTATACTCTCTAAGCTTGTGCAATCTTTAAAAGCACCATCAATACTTGTTACAGAATTTGGTATTACTATACTCTCTAAGCTTGTGCATTCATGAAAAGCATATCCTCCTATACTTGTTACAGAATTTGGTATTTCTATACTTGTTAGTGATTTATACTGAAAAAAAGCATTATCGCAAATAACTCTGCATCCTTCTTTTATTTTATATGTTATTAAATCTTTATTCCCTTTAATTAATTTCTTTCGATTTGCACTATATTTCACTCCATATTCATCTATCCATTCTCCATCTTCTTCTTCTACTTTTGTAGTAAGTTCTTTGTATATTGCTGTGGATTCTATTAGTGTTTTTAGTCCTTGTAGTTGGATTATGGGTTGGGTTATGGAATATTGCAACATTGCAAAGCGTGGGAATAGGATTTGGTCGTCTTGGTTGTTTTGGAAGTATTGGAAATGTGGGAAGGATAGAATTTGTTTGTAGTCTTGACTTCTAAATAATAGGGCATCGCCTCCTTTTTGATGTTGGTATATGGATGGATTTTTAGAAAGGGTGTGTAGTGAAAGGGAAAGTACTAATATTGGAAAATCATCAAGATTTGAATTAAAGTCTTTGGATGTTCTTTTTGGGTGTCTATATTCTGCTGTGCCCAATTCTAAAGAATTTGTTCCTTGTAGTGATGGCACATACATTCCATCATAGTCAACAAGTTTTAAATCTCCATTAGGAGTTATAATTATATTATCTGGTTTTAAGTCTCCATGTGCTATTGGTTTTTCTAACAGCCATAAAGCCATGGCATCAAATTTTCCAGCAAGTTCTTTTAAATTTTCTGTATTATTATTCTCGCATTGTTTTTTGATATAGCTGCTTAATGTTTCTCCTTCTATCCAATTCATCAATAAAATTGGATATTCATTATCATTTACCCATATCTCTTCTGAAATATATTCATAATCTATAAAGTATTCATTGGGATTCTCTTTTATATATGTATGAATTTCCCTAAAATTCCTTTCTCTATTTTCAACTTCTTGGGTAAAGAGTTTTAATGCATAGAACTTCTTAGGATTATTTACATCATACATTTTAAATACAACAGCAGGACCTCCTGCAATAAAAATGGGCTGCTTGTTTGAATCTAATAAAGGTCGTAAGAATGACTTAGTACTAAAACTTTCTGAAATCAGAACGGATGACATATAGTCTGTTATAGTTGGATAGATCATAAGATGCTTTATTTATAATAATCAACAAAAGTATAAAAATTATATCAATAAAAAAATTGTTTATCTGCTATTTTCACAAGTATTTATTAAAAATAAAATAATTAATATCACAACTAATTAATAGTTATTATATTATAAATTAATTAGTGGATTTAATTATCTAAATATAACTCTTCAAAGCGTAAAAAATGCATCAAAACATATAATTTGAAATACAGAATATCATAATAAATCCATTAACATAATTCATATATGGGATTAATCATGTAAAAGGTGCAATACTGAAAAGAAAAAATTATTTCTTGATTTCAGTAAATTAAAACCTTGTTTCAGTAAATTAAAACGAAGAGTTAGTAAATTTTTATAAGAAGTTAGTTAGGTGGTTGAAATTAATTATTTGAGGATAAGCTATGTGTCCTTACAAAAGTAGATTAATTCAAAATTCAAAATTCAAAACTTCTAATATCTCATTGAGTCTTCCGACATTTTTGTTACTACTTCATTTACAACAATAATTTAAAGGATAGCATATCTTAGTTAATGGTTATTGATTTATTTATCGAACAACATATCCTAATAATAATAAAGTGTGGCATAACATATACCGCACAAAGAAAAACTTCATATAATTTAATTGGGGGTAAAGCTTATCAATTTGCTTATTAGATATTTATTGGTTTATTTTTTTATGATTCATTTACTATATTTTGACAGTAAAATGTTTATTTTGTCAATAATTTGAATATCTTTGCAGGATAATTTAGAAATATGGATACTGAAAACAAAGCAAATATAATGGATTTATTTATAAATAACTCTGTAATTAGCACAGATGATATTTATAATCACTTTAAATCTTTTGATCCCAATATTAAAAGAACTACAATTAATTGGAGAATATATAATTGGATAAAAAAGGGTATTCTCAAAAGAATTGGAAGGGGCGTTTATGAATTGGGTGAAACTAAAAGATTTAATATAGTTCTTTCTGATAAAGCAAATAAAGTTGGCATTTATTTAAAAAAACATTTTCCTTATATTGATTTTTGTATTTGGGAGAGTAGTGTTATAAATCAATTTGCACATTATTTGACTAATAGTAATAATATATTTATTGATGTGGAAGCCGATGCAAAAGAGTCTGTAATTTTATATTTAAAGGAGAGATATAGCTCAGTTTATAATATCAATGATATAAGAAATAATATTGAGGATTACACTAATGCGATTATTGTAAGAAGACTAGTTTCAGCATCTCCCATAGAAAAATACAATGATATATTTATTCCTTCAATTGAGAAAATTGTTGTAGATATTATAATTGATAAGGAGTTTTTATGCTATCAGAATAATAATATTAATAAAATTATAGAAGCAGTATTTAACCACTTCACTATTAATGTAAATAAACTTCTTAGGTATTCAAGTAGAAAAGGGAAAAAGGATGAGGTAAAAGATATATTACAACTATATATCGACAAAAAATAATAATTATTGTCAAGAATTTGAGATTATGATAAGTAAGGAAAGTATATCGAAAGAGAATATTGAGCGAGTAGCTAAAAATAATAAAGCAGATAAGATTTTAGTTGAAAAAGTTATTCGTGCATTATTTTTATTAGAGCTATTGATTGAGAGTAAATTAAATTTTGTTTTTAAGGGAGGCACAGCATTAATGTTGTTGCTTAATTCAACAAAAAGACTTTCGATAGACATTGATATTATTGTGCCAGATAAATGCACGGATATTTGTTCAATATTAAATTTGGCTATTGAGGATAAAGGATTTATAAGATTTGAAAAAAATAAAAGGAAGGTTGAATCTTCAATATTTAAGGAACATTATAAGTTATTCTATAAGTCATCAATAGATGGTAATGAATCCAGTATTCTTTTAGATGTATTATTTGAAGAAGTTCATTATAAAAATATAATTGAACTACCAATCAATTCTACATTTTGCATAATTGAAAACAATCTCAATAGAGTTAGAGTGCCTAACTTTAATAATATTATTGGAGATAAGTTAACAGCATTTGCTCCTAATACAACAGGTATACCCTATTTAAAAAAAGATAAAGAAATGGGAATGGAGATTATTAAACAAATGTATGACATTGGAATGTTATTTGATAAGATAGATGATGTTTCAATAGTTAGAGATGTTTTTAATTTATTTGTTCTTACAGAAGCGAAATATCGTAATTTAAAAATAGATAGTAGTGATGTATTGCAAGATATTTATAATAATTCATTATCTATTTGTTTAAGGAAATCAGTTGCAAATTCTAGGTTCGATATATTGAATAATGGTATTAAACAAATAAAACCTTTTATTTTTTCTGAACCATTTCATATTGAAAAAGCAATAACACTTGCTTCAAAGGTGGCATATCTTTCTGTATTAATAGACAAAGGTAATAAAAATGGTGAGATTAGAGAAGTTGATTTTTTTAACAAAGGTATAGATATGTTCAATTGGGAGATAAAACAACCCTTTGAAACCAAACTTAATAAATTAAAAAAGACCAATATTGAAGCATTTTATTATTGGTATAGAATATATGAACTTTTTTTGTCAGATTACTATGAAAGGATAATATGATAATTCTCAATTTGGCTTAATTTTGAATTATAAGACATCCTCAACGAAATTTTTAGGTACCAAGATGGGAAGAAGATAATTTATTGCTTCTTATACCAAAAGAATGCTTGGTTTTGTTTGCGTTTGCCTTCAAGGGTTTTTTCAATAAAGATTTTTTCTTTGGTCATTATATCTATGCCTGTATAGTACATTTCTGTTGAAATTGTCATTGGAGTAGGAGTGAAGTCTTGCACTTGTTCCAAACGATAACCCAATTGCTTGGTTTTTTGTGCAAGAGATTGCATATCTTTTAATGTACACAAAGGATGTGAAGAAATGAAGTAGGGGATAAGTTGCTGTTTAAGGTTGTGCTTCTTGTTTAAATCATCAAAAAGATGTTTTAGAGAAATAAATTGATTGAATGAAGGTTTTCGCATCAAATTCAAAATCCTGTCTTCTGTATGTTCCGGTGCAACCTTCAAACGTCCTGAAATATGATGTTGAAAAACTGTTTCAAAATATTCTCTGGTGTGATATTTCTTCTCTTTTTCTTTATCAATGCCAATAAATAAATCATATCTTAACCCACTTCCAACAAATGCTTTCTTAATATAGGGTAGTGCTCTAACTTTTTGATATAAATCTAAAAGAGGTTTATGGTCAAAGTTAAGGTTATTGCATATTTTTGGGAAAATACAAGAGGGTTTAGAGCAGTTTTGACATAGCTTTAAATCTATCCCTTTCATCTTATACATATTTGCAGAAGGAGCTCCCAAATCACTTAAATAACCTTTAAATTCTTGGTCTTTCGCAATTAGGTCTATCTCTTTTAAAATTGAGTTTTCACTTCTTGAAATAATTTGCTTCCCTTGATGAGCTGCAATGGTGCAAAATGAACATCCTCCAAAGCATCCTCTATGAATGTTTACAGAGAACTTTATCATTTCAAAAGCTGTTATTTTTCCTCTTTTAATGTATTTTGGATGTGGTTTTCTTTCGTAGGGTAGGTCAAATGAGTTATCAAGGTCTGTGGATGAGAAATTAGGGTTAAATGGATTGATTATAACATAACCTTCTCCATGTTTTTGAACTAATCTTTCACCAATAATTTTATTGGATGTTTTTTCAATTTGAAGTATGGATGTGGCTTGTTTGGTTTTGCTCTTTAAACAATCTTCATAGGAGGGTAGTTCTATTGTTTTCCAATTATCATTATTTGGAATTTCTTTTGAAATAAATCCAGTTTGATAAATATCTTTTATCTGGCTAATCTTTTCACCTTTATCCAAACGCTGAGCAATTTCCACAATTGTTTTCTCTCCCATTCCATAAACAAGCATATCGGCTTTGCTATCTAAAAGTATGGAAGGTTTTAAACTATCTGACCAATAATCATAATGAGCATTTCTTCTCATTGAGGCTTCAATTCCTCCAAGAATTATCGGTGTTTGAGGGTATATTTCTTTAAGTATGTTGGAGTACACTATTGTTGCATAATCAGGCCTATAACCAGCCTCTGCACCAGGAGTGTATGCGTCATCGCTTCTTTTTCTTTTTAAAGCAGTGTAGTGGTTTACCATGGAGTCCATAACTCCTGCACTTACACCAAAAAACAAACGAGGTTGCCCGAGTTTCTTAAAATCTCTTAGGTCATCTCTCCAATTGGGTTGAGGGATAATGGCAACTCTAAAATCATTTTTTTCAAGCACTCTTCCAATTACAGCATGTCCAAAGCTGGGATGATCAACATAAGCATCGCCACTAACGATAATTATATCTACATAATCCCAGCCAAGACTTTCAATTTCTTTTTTTGTTATTGGAAGAAAGGACATTCAGAAGTTATTTATTCTTCAACAATTACAATATTGTCAAGGAAATCAACGCTCTTTTGCATTAGAGTGAACATAATTTCGTCTTCATTAACAAAATTAACTTCCTTGCGATATTCTTCAATAAAGGATTCTATTGATGGGCTTGATTTGAGTCCTGTTTTTTGTTTTCTGAAATCAAGTGCTTGTGCTGCATTGAAGAGTTCCACTGCAAGTATTCTTTCAGTGTTATTTACAACTCTATATAGTTTTGTTGCAGCATTTGAACCAAATGAAACATGGTCTTCTTGTCCTTGTGAAGAGTCAATCGTGTCTACTGATGCTGGTGTGCAAAGTTGTTTTGATTGAGAAACAATTGATGCTTGTGTGTATTGAGGAATCATAAAGCCTGAGTTAAGTCCAGGGTTTGCAACCAAGAATGAAGGCAGGTCTCTTTTTCCTCCAATTAGTTGATAGGTTCTTCTTTCTGAAATTGAACCAAGCTCTGCAACTGCTATTGCTAAAAAGTCAAGGTTTATTGCAAGTGGTTGCCCATGAAAGTTTCCTGCTGAAATAACCTGGTCGAGTTCTGGGAATACTGTTGGGTTGTCAGTTACGGAGTTTATTTCTGTTGTAATTACGCTTGATACCCAGCCAATAGCATCTTTTGATGCACCATGAACCTGAGGAACACAACGGAATGAATATGGGTCTTGAACGTGTTGTTTCTTTTGTTTTATTATCTCACTTCCTTCAAGAATTTCTCTAATATTCTTTGCTGTTTCAATTTGTCCTTTATGAGGTCTTACTTGATGAATTGGGTCAAAGAAAGGTTCAATTCTTCCGTCAAATGCTTCTAACGAAACGCACATGATAAGGTCAGCAAGGAATGATAGTTTTTGAGCTTTCAAAATACTCCAAACTGCATATGCACTCATAAATTGTGTTCCGTTGAGTAGTGCAAGTCCTTCTTTTGATTTTAATTCAATTGGTTTCCAGCCAAATTTCTTGTTGATTTCTTTTGCAGTGTATAGTTCTCCTTCATAATAAACTTCTCCCAATCCTAAAAGAGGAAGGCACATATGAGCAAGTGGTGCTAAGTCACCAGATGCTCCAAGAGAGCCTTGTTGGTAAACTACTGGATAAACTCCTTCGTTATAGAAAGAAATCAAACGTTCAATGGTTACTAATTGAGCTCCTGAATTACCATAAGAAAGAGATTGTATTTTGTTTAGTAGCATTATTCTAACAATTTCCTCTGGAACCTCTTCACCCATTCCACAAGCATGGGACATTACAAGGTTTTTTTGTAGTTGTGAGAGTTCTTCCTTGCTTATTGAGATGTTACATAATGAACCAAATCCTGTTGTAACTCCATAGATTGGTTCTTTTTGGTTTTTCATCTTCTTGTCAAGGTAGTTTCTGCAATCCTGAATTCTTTTTTTTGCGTCTTCCGAAAGTTCCAATCTCAAGTTGGAATCTAATATTTTTTCAACTTGTTTTAGTGTTAATTTCTTAGCACTGATTTTATGTGTTGCCATATATTAATTGTTTTTTATTTTTAATTTCTTGTTAGTTGTTTAGTTGTATTATCTCAACTTTATTAATCATTAACCATTAATCATTAATCATTAACCATTTATTCAAATAAACTACCTATTTCTCCCTGCTTGTTGGGATAATTCTTTCCTAAATGTTGATATGCTAATGGGGTTGCTTCTCTTCCTCGTAGTGTCCTCATCAAGAAACCTTCTTGAATTAGGAAGGGTTCATATACCTCTTCAATTGTTCCAGCATCTTCTCCAACAGCAGTAGCAATTGTTGTTATTCCAACAGGTCCTCCCTTAAATTTATCTATGATTGCAGAAAGAATTCTATTGTCCATTTCGTCCAACCCATATTTATCAACATTTAGAGCCAAGAGAGCCATTTGTGCAATCTCTAAATCAATGATTCCATTGCCTTTAATCTGAGCAAAGTCCCTAACTCTTCTTAATAGAAGATTGGCAATTCTTGGAGTTCCCCTGCTTCTTTTTGAAATCTCTTCGGCAGCATCATCCTCAATTGGTGTGTTGAGAATATTTGAAGAACGTTTAATTATCTTGTGAAGGGTTTCGTGATTATAGTATTGCAAACGTGAAGTAATCCCAAAGCGTGAACGAAGTGGTGCAGTGAGAAGTCCTGAACGTGTGGTTGCTCCAATTAGAGTAAAAGGAGATAGTTCAATCTGTACGCTTCTTGCATTTGGTCCAGATTCAATGAGGATATCAATCTTATAATCTTCCATTGCAGAATACAAGTATTCCTCAACCACAGGGCTCAAACGATGAATTTCATCAATAAATAGAACATCATTCTCTTCCAGATTGGTCAATATTCCTGCGAGTTCTCCTGCCTTATCCAAAACAGGTCCTGAGGTTAGTTTTAGATTTACTCCAAGTTCGTTGGCAATAATATGTGAAAGGGTTGTTTTCCCTAAACCAGGAGGTCCGTGCAAAAGAACATGATCTAAACTTTCATTTCTTTCCTTCGCAGCTTGAACAAATATCTTTAAGTTTTCAATAATTTGAGGTTGCCCTGCAAAACTATCAAAATGCAATGGTCTTAAAGCTCTTTCGAAGTCTTTTTCGGTGTTGTTAAGTCTTGAAGAATTAGGGTTTAGGTTCTCGTTCATTTAAAATTATTGCGAAATATTTTTGTTTTATGTATTTTATTCATATATTTGCCAAAAATTATTTTGGAAAATTATATTTGCAAAAATAATACTTTCCATTGTAAGTAACCAATAAATTCATTATTAATTTAAAAATTAATGCTTATGATGTCTCAGATAATAGTTGGAATTGATTTTTCTCAATCTTCATTAACTGCCCTAAGATTAGCTGTTGATATAGCAAATCGTACAGGAGCAAATATTCTAATGGCTTGGGTTGAATCCAAAGAAAAAGATAGAGAGGATGCAATTGAGGACCTTAAAAAGTTAGCAATAGACTATAAACCAAAATTGAATGGTAAGGATATTAGCTACATTACTTGTACAGGTAGGGTCTATCAAGGAATAGCTAAATTAGTTAAGGAAGAAAATCCTGACTTGCTTGTTATTGGAGCACACGGCATTAGTGGATTTGATGAGAAATATGCAGGTCAAAATACCTTTAAATTAGTTATTGAGTGTGATTCTCCCGTTCTAATAGTTAGAGAAACATTTAATTTTGATAAACATCTTGAAAAAATAGTGCTTCCAATTGACTCTTCAAGGGATACTCGTCAAAAGGTGCCTTGGACAATTGAGTTCGCAAAGATGTTCCCTCAATCTCATATTTGTATTTTGGGAGTTCAGACAAGTAATATTAAATCGGTTAGAAATGAGGTTAGGGGATTTGTTATGAGTGTTGAGAAATTCCTAACACAACATGGTTTACCATACAATACTGATTTTGTTGACACTGAAAATATAACAACAGCAACTTTGGATTATGCAAAAAGTATTAATGCTGACCTAATAGTTACTATGGTTGAGCAGGAAAAAACAATCACCAATTTCTTGTTCCTTGGACCATATTCACAACAAATGATTAATCTTTCACCATATCCTGTTTTGATTGTTCCTAATGTACAACTTCATGGAGCAGCAAAATAATAACTACTAATCTAAGTAATGAAAAAACTAAGAATACTTATACTGCTTTTTGCTCTATCACTACTATCACAAAACATTAAAGCACAGGTAGAAATTATTGCTGATGGAAGATTGCAAACCATTTTAGAACAGCATATTTCTTTTAATGAAATATCACGAACAGCAGTTGGATATAGGATTAAGATTGGTGTATTTACAGGAGCAGGTTCCAAACAAAGAGCTTTTGATTTAAGAGACGAGATAGTTAAGAATTTTCCCGACCTTAGAGCTTATGTCTTTTTTGAAGAGCCCAATTTCACCGTAAAATGTGGGGATTATTTAACCAAATTAGATGCTTTTGGACCATTTCTAAATCTAAAAACTATGTTCCCATCTGCATCAATAATTAGGGATTATATTAATTTTCCAGTACTATCGAAAGAAGATTTAGTTCTTCCAGAGTATTTTGAGGAAGAAGAATAAGAATTAAAAATAAGAATAAAATAATATGAATACTATTAAAAACTACATTGAAGAGAACAAGGAAAGATTTTTGAATGAATTATTTGAATTGATTCGCATACCATCAATTTCCTCAATTGAGGCACATAAACCAGATATGATTAGATGTGCTGAATATTGGAAAAAACTAATACTTGAAGCAGGAGCAGACAAGTGTGAGATTATGCCAACTAAGGGTAATCCTGTTGTTTATGCAGAAAAAATAATTGACCCAAAGCTTAAAACAGTTATGATTTATGGTCATTATGATGTTATGCCAGTAGATCCTGTTGAATTATGGAATACACCTCCTTTTGAGCCAGAAATTAGAGATGGCAAGATATGGGCACGTGGAGCAGATGACGATAAAGGACAAGCTTTTATGCATGCAAAAGCTTTTGAATATATGGTTAAAACCAATCAATTACCATGTAATGTTAAGTTTATGCTTGAAGGAGAAGAAGAAATTGGTTCTCCATCACTTTATCCGTTCTGTGAAGAAAATAAAGAATTGCTAAAAGCAGACATTATTCTTGTTTCAGATACCTCAATGATTGATAAAGATACTCCATCAATAACAACTGGATTAAGAGGATTGGGTTATGTTGAAGTTAAGGTTACTGGACCAAATAGAGACCTTCACTCAGGACTTTATGGAGGAGCAGTTGCTAATCCAATAAATATTCTATGTGAAATGATAACCAAGCTAACCGACTCCAATAACCATATTACTGTTCCAGATTTCTATAAGGAAGTTGTTTTTGTTTCAGATGAGGAAAGAGCTTTAATGGCACAAGCACCATATGATGAAAAAGAATATAAGGCTGCTTTAAATGTTGATGAACTTCATGGAGAAAAAGGTTATTCAACAATTGAACGCACAGGTATTCGTCCTTCATTAGATGTTTGTGGAATATGGGGGGGGTATCAAGGAGAGGGAGCAAAAACAGTTATTCCTTCAACAGCACATGCTAAAATATCTTTCCGTTTGGTTCCTGACCAAGACTATAATGTAATTACAGAAAGATTTAAACAATACTTCGAAAGTTTAGCACCAAAGAGCGTTAAGGTTGAGGTAACTCCACTACATGGAGGTTATGCTTATGTTTCTCCAATTGATATGCCAGCTTATAAAGCAGCTGAAAAAGCTTATCAAACAACTTATGGAAAAAGACCTATTCCAACAAGAAGTGGTGGTTCTATTCCAATTGTTGCAGGGTTTGAAAAAATACTTGGAATTAAATCAATTCTTATGGGATTTGGTTTAGGTTCAGATGCAATTCACTCTCCAAATGAAAACTATCCTTTGGAACAATTCTTTAAGGGAATAGAAACAATACCTTATTTCTATAAGGAATTTGCAAAAGAAAATATAGCTTAAACGCTAATATATTTTTTACGAATTAAGCAGAGCTATTTTTGGTTCTGCTTTTTTTTATTTCTTCTCATTATCATACATCCACTTAGCATCGTTTTTTAAGACCTCTTCAACGCTTTTGTTTTCTTTCTTAGCTTTTTCAACAATTGATTTATACCAAGCAGGATTATTCTTTATTTCAGTTTTGATATCATCAATTCTTTCTTGTTCAGTAAGAATGATGGATGATTTAGTATATAATGTTTGAGTATCATTTAATACATTGCTGATTGATAGGGTTGATGCAATAAGATTTTTTCCTGTTATTCTGAAAATACTACTCTTATGTCCTTCTTTTGTTGAAACAGCTATATTATTACTATGATAATTGCCAAAAGAATTAATGTAGAGATTATTAATCGATACAGTATCCCAAGCATTTTGACTTGCAATGGAAACATTAAAAGTCTTAAATGGACTATGATATAAAACAATTATTGTATCACAAATAATTTCATTTTGTTTTTGAGGTAAATCCACTCCTTTAAGTCCTGCAAAATACATAATTGCATCATTAGTTTTGCTGGCTTGTTTGAAAAAGCAAACCCAAACCTTATCTTGTGTGCTGTTCTTTTCTACAAAACGTTCATAATTATCAATGAAATTATATTTCTTCCCAACCTGCTTAACAAAGAAATCTTTCCAACTAAAATACTGTTTAGTTACCCATTGTCCCATATAGGAAGTTGTGTTGTGAGCTTGTTCAAAACAAATTGGAGTTGTGGTTGAGAAATTAGGAATAACCTCTTGTTTTATTGCATAATCAGCCATTTCAAAACGAATATTTGATGTTTCCATATCATTTGCAACAGCTCTATTGCTTGCTTGGGTAAGTGTGTTAACCCAAAAGAAAAGCACGCAAACAAAAACTTGAAATATTATTCTTAATGGTTTTGAAAAAGATACAAGATTTAAAAGTGCAAATAAAACCATCAATAAACTTAAAGAATAGCCAAAGAAAGAAAAGAATGTAGGAACATAGCTATGCCAGTTCTGCAAATAGTAATGAGAAGAGGAAGAAACAATCAATAGGGGAATGTAAACAAGACATATTCCAAGAAGAAAACCCCAAAGAAGATGAATGTATTTAATGTTTTTGTATTTATTTAAAGCATAATAGGTCAAAACCATAATAATCAATCCCTGCACCAAAACAACCAAATCCATTCTATAAGTTTTGAAAATTCCATCCAAACTCATTGTATGTTTGAAAAGCAAACCATTATATTCATAAAAAACTTGCAAAGGAAAAGATAGCTTACTCATTAAGGTTGCAGTTGAAAACAAACCACCAATTGTTAAATCATCTGAAAGAGAAGCACCAGCATATTTAGGAGGATAAAAATACTGAAAACTAAAATAAGCAATCAAATAGATTAAACCTCCAATAATAAATGGAAAAATATTTTTAAGAGTCTTTAAGTAGTTTTCCTTTGTTCTGATTGAAAAAACCTCATTCTTCCAAATAGCAACCATAAAGAAAACCAAGTAATACATCATAAAGGTTTCATAAAACAAGGTTGCAATAAACATTAGAATTGCAGAGATATATAGATATTTCTTTTTCTTTAAGTCAAAAAATGAAATAAAGAAATGCAGTGAAGCTAAAATAAAACAAAAACCAGTTGTAAAAAAGAAAGGATAAGCAGTTGTTATGGAATGGAAACCAATAATTTGAAAGCTTGAAGAAAGGAGAATAGCAGTAAGAAGAGTAATTGAATTGCTTTTAAAAACTCTTTGAATTAGAGTAGAAAATAAAACAAAACTTGCAACAATTGGAAGAATATAAGTTAAGTCAAAATAAATAGGATTATCAATTAAGTAGGGAACAGTTTGAATATAGCGAGAAATGAAAAAATAAAACCTTCCTTGTAAATATGGCCAATTCCCAACAACATGCCCCCAATGACCTTTGCAAGTTTCAGTATATAAATCTATATCATCACCAACAGTAAATCCAACCTTTGTAAGAGGATAGAAAGTAATGATATAAACCAAAAACAATAAAAAGTAAATAGTAAACTTTTCCTGATTAAAGTTATTAGTATTTATTTTCATACTCTTCAATTAAGTATAAACGTGATTATCACGTCTCTACATTTTATAATAATGATTTTAATTGTTCTGTGATTGAAGAGATTTTTTGCTCTGCGTCGGATAGTTTTTTTCTTTCATTTTCTACCACTTGTGCTGGGGCTCCACTAACAAATTTTTCGTTAGAGAGTTTTCCTTTAACGCTTTTGGCAAAACCTTCATAGTATTTTAAGTCTTGTTGCAACTTCTTTATTTCTTCTTCTTTGTTTATGGTATCTCCAAGAGGAATAAACATTTCTGTTGTTCTGACCATTAAAGATAATGCTCCTTCTTTTTTATCAGCGATATATTCAAGATTAGAAATATTACAAAGCTTTGCAATTATGCCATCAAATTCTTTATTATCATTTGAAGATTCTTTAACGAAAAGTTCCAAAGCAATTTTTTGAGCTATATTCTTTTCATTTCTAACCTGACGTATTGCAGCTATCTTTTCTTGTGCAAAAGCAAAGTCGGAAACTATTGTAGAACGGCTTTCAAATATCTTTGGCATTTGAGCAATCATAATATAGTCGTTTTCATTTCTTTCTCCAATAATATGATAAATCTCTTCTGTAAGGAATGGCATATATGGATGAAGAACTTTCATTAGGTCTTCAAAAAGCATTATGGTTTGATTATAAGTCTCTTTATCAATTGGCATTTGATAAGCTGGCTTAATAATCTCCAAAAACCAAGAACAGAAATCATCCCAAATAAGCTTATAAACCTTCATTAAACTTTCACTCAAACGATATTTTGCAAAATCATCTTCCAATTCAATAAGAGTTTCATTAAGTTTTTCTCTAAACCAATCAATAGCAATTTTAGAGTGTTGTGGTTGTTCAATATCTGCAATTTCCCAACCCTTAATAAGTCTTAAAGCATTCCAAATCTTATTAGAGAAGTTTCTTCCTTGTTCACAATAGCTTTCATCAAACAAAAGGTCGTTTCCAGCAGGGGAGGACATAAGCATTCCAACTCTAACACCATCAGCACCATAATTTTCAATTAAACCAATTGGGTCAGGACTGTTTCCAAGCGACTTACTCATCTTTCTTCCCTGTTTATCTCTAACAATTCCTGTTAAATAAACATTTTTAAAAGGTATTTCTTCTTTATATTCTAAGCCAGCAATAATCATTCTTGCAACCCAGAAGAAAAGAATTTCAGGAGCAGTGATTAAATCATTGGTAGGGTAGTAGTATTTAATATCTTTATTCTCTGGATAACGTATTCCATCAAAAACACTAATTGGCCATAACCATGAAGAAAACCATGTGTCCAAAACATCTTCATCTTGTTTTAAATCATTAAGTGTATAGTTTTCATTAGGGAATTTATTCAAAGCAATCTTTAAAGCTTCTTCCTTAGTTTTTGCAACAACAATCTCTTTGTTTGGCAAATAGTAAGCAGGAATACGTTGTCCCCACCATAATTGACGAGAAATACACCAGTCCTTAACATTCTCCATCCAATGGCGATAAGTGTTTTTGAACTTAGCAGGGTGGAATTTAACCTCGTCATCTTCCACAACACGAAGAGCTTCTTTTGATATATCTTCCATCTTTAAGAACCATTGAACAGAAAGTTTAGGCTCAATTACTGCATCAGTTCTTTCAGAGCAACCAATCTTATTAATATAATCCTCTTCCTTAAACATTAAATCAGCTTCTCGTAAATTCTCAACAATCTTCTTCCTGCAATCGAATCTATCCATTCCTTTATATTGCATTCCATGTTCATTCAATGTTCCATTATCATTGAAAATATCTATGCTATCCAATTTATGTTTCAGACCAAGAGTGTAGTCGTTAATGTCGTGAGCAGGTGTAATCTTCAATGCACCTGTACCAAATTCCCTATCAACATATTCATCAAAGATAATAGGAACAGCTCTATTAACTATTGGAATAATTACTTTCTTTCCTTTTAAATGAGAAAATCTTTCGTCCTCAGGATGAACGCAAACAGCAGTATCTCCCAAAATAGTTTCTGGACGAGTTGTTGCAACCACAACAAAATTATCTTCTCCCTCAATCTTATATTTTAAATAATAAAGCTTAGAGTTTTGTTCCTTAAAAATAACTTCTTCATCACTAAGAGCAGTCAATGCCTTAGGGTCCCAATTCACCATTCTAATACCTCGATAAATTAGTCCTTTATTATATAAGTCAACAAATACATCAATAACCGATTCGTAAAGAGCATCCTCCATAGTGAAGCGAGTTCTTTGCCAATCGCATGAAGCACCAAGCTTTTTCAATTGTTCCAAAATAATTCCACCATGTTTTTCCTTCCATTGCCAAGCATGAGAAAGAAATTCATCTCTTGTAAGATTTTTCTTATCAATCCCTTCTTCTTTTAGCTTAGCCACAACCTTAGCCTCTGTTGCAATGGATGCATGGTCAGTTCCTGGAACCCAACAAGCATTCTTACCCAACATTCTTGCCCTACGAACCAAAACATCCTGAATGGTATTATTGAGCATATGTCCCATATGTAGTATTCCAGTTACGTTTGGAGGTGGAATAACAATACAATAAGGCTCTCTTTCATCAGGTTCGGAATGGAAAAGATTATCCTTTATCCATTTATCATACCACTTGTCTTCAATTAGCTTAGGGTCATATTTTGCAGCAAAATCACTCATAGGAATTATTATTTTTCTTTTAATACAATCTGCAAAGATAAATGTTTTCACTCAAAATTAGAAATCAAAATTTCAAAATACTTATTTGGCATAATATTTGTTTATATATTTGCATTATTAAACTTAATACAAAATCAGCTTTATGAAAAGAATAATCGTTATTTTAGCATTAGTTTTTAGTTTCACTTTAAACTCATTTGCTCAGGAAGAATTACCTACTTATAATGGAAAAATCAATCAAGTGAAGGTCTTTTTGCAGCAGGCACAAATTGAAAAAACTGTATCATTTCCACTCAAAGCAGGAAATAATGAAATCATACTCGTAGGTAATTCGCAGTATATGCAAACCCAAAGTCTTCAATTTACCTCAATCAACGATTATATTATAACTGATTTTACCCCATTTATCCAATATGTCCAACCCAAACAACCATCCGAAGAAAAGCTATCCAATGAGAAGAAAATAAGACTAAAAAACCTAAGAGATTCACTTGAAATTTTAAGCAACCAAAATTCCGATTCTTACACTCTTACATCAATACTCAATAAGGAGAAGCAAGTTTTGGAAAATATGAAGATAATCTCACAACCACAATCCATTGATTCAATCCCCAAGATTAAAGATGGCCTAAGCTATTATAGGGATAAGATGATTGAAGTAAACAAAATGCTTCAAAAAGAAAACGCCATAATTGCCAAGAGAACAAAAACAATTAATGAAGTAAATAATCAAATAAATATTATTCTTCAAGGTGCAGTAGATAAGTTTCAACCACGCAATGAATACTATATAAGACTTAATATTTACAGCGAAAAGAATATACCAATGTCCAAACTTAGCTACACATATAATGTAGGTGGAGTCTATTGGCAACCATTCTACGATGTAAAATTCACTAAGCCAACCGACCCAGCATCATTTGTACTAAAAGCACAACTAACCCAACAAACAGGAGAAGACTGGAACGATGTAAAACTAATCTTTTCAACAGAGCAACCCAATAATCGAAGAGTTTTAGGCACCCTATATCCTTACTATTTACAACCTCATCAACAACACACAAGATCATATAGAAAACAAACAAATAATATTGAAAGTATATCTGCAAAAGTAGCTGGTGTTTCAGAAGATGCAGCTGAATATGGAGTTCCAACAGCAAATGCAACAAAATATTCCGAAATGACAGTATCACAAATAACCATGTTAGGAAAAGAATATGAAGTAGGGATGAAACACACCATAATAAGCGATGGAAAAGAAAAAATTATATCCCTTGAAACCAAATCAACAAAAGCCGACTACAAACACTACACAATACCAAAAATTGGAAAAGCAGCATATATCTCAGCCCTAATGTCACAATGGGAAGACTTAGAACTAATGGATGCAAATGGCAAGATATACCTTGAAAACAACTATATAAACGATACATATATAAGCTCATCCAACACCTCTGACACCCTAAACCTATCAATAGGACAAGACAAAAGAGTAGCAGTAGATAGAAAAGTATCAAAAACAAAACCAGAAAAGACAGGACTATTGAGCAACACCATAGAAACAATAGTAACCATAACCCTATCAATAAAGAATAATAACCAAACCCCAATAGATATAAACGTAGTAGACCAAATCCCACTATCCAATCAAGAAAACATAAAAATAACAGCAGGAGACCTATCAAAAGCACAATACGATGAAAAAACAGGAAAACTAACTTGGGATTTCTCACTAAAACCATTAGAACAAAAAACCATAACCTTCAACTACACAGTCCGCCAACCCAAAGGAGTAAATATAATATTGAATTAAACTAATTAATTTATTAGTCAGAATCAAGATTTACAGGATTTAAAGATTGATAGGATTTCAATTAAGAAAACAAATTTGTTGTGCGGTATATGTTATGCCGCACTTTTTTATTATACGGATTTCTTTGCTGTGCAAAGCGACAAAGTCGATAACTTTCTAAGACAAGCGACAAGCCAATAATCAATTCCCAAAAAACATCAATCATAATGAAAAATATAAGGGACATAAATGAAAATATATCGGACATAAATAAAAATATAAGGGATATATTTACAAATATAAGGGACATATTTTCAATTATGATTGATGTTTTTTCTAACTCCTTATTTCATTTTACCGCAAATCAAGTAATAATTTATTAAAATCAAGTTTTAATTTTTTCTTTCTTCGTTTTAATTTACTCAAACAAGGTTTTAATTTTTTGTTGTGTGGGATTTCCGAATCCCGCACTATATTACTATAAGGATTTTCAATCCGTTATTTCATTTTTAAGAATAATCAAAAGGATAACATATCTTAGTTAATAGTTACTGATTATTTGTTAATGGTTAATGCAAGTCGGATAACATATCCTAATAATAAGGAAGTGTGTGATTCGGAAATCCCGCACAACGGAAGGTTCTTTAGTTTTTGACTTCGTCTTAGGTTTGCCAAATAACCCAAATGTTGTTTATAGTGTATGGACAGAGCCAGACAGAATTCATTTTTATAATTTAAACTTACCATATATAGATGGCATAGCAATGTTTGACTATGGCGAACTTACACAATTGGTAGCTAATGGAGAAGAAGTTTGTTTCTATGTATTGATGTGTATAGACGATCAAATTTGCAAAGCAAAAGTCTGTATTAAAGCAGCAGAACTTCTCTCAATGTCTGGATCTAAATCTAAATCTAAAACAAATACTACCCAAACTAATACACAAACAAAGATAGATAAAGACTCTCCTTATTTAATTCCAAATCCAGCAGAAACTTATGTAACGATAGAAGGAATAGAACCGACAAATATTACTGAAGTATTTTTAATTGATATCACAGGTAAAAAACTAAAAGTGATATCTAATAATAATACATTAGATATAAATGATATCCCTTCAGGAACATATTTTGTAAGAGTAATGAACAAATCACAAAAAGCCTATTACTTGAAACTAATAAAGAAGTAGAAAAAGGCTTTTATCTACAAAAATGACATACGGTGTCTTGTGCAAATAA